>NZ_SPDV01000047.1 GCF_004564275.1 Sphingomonas parva (ex Maeng et al. 2020) | reverse complement strand
TCGGGCGAGACGGGCCATGGAACGAGGCTCTCGCAACCCCCAGATTGCGTCAATTAAGTGGAGTGTCACCGTAATTCTATCCCCTAGGTACTTTCGATGCAAAGCCAAATAAAATGGATTCACAATGAGAAACCTAAAGTCATTCATAAGTGCGCCTAGAAGCGAGCGTGAGTATTTCCGCGCAACAAGTCGAAAGTTGATCTTCGTTGGCGGCTGCATACTCTTCGCAACTGTAGCTATGTGCATCGCTCACTTCGCAGGAGGCGTTCCGATCACCGCCGATGCCATGACCTCGGTTCCTGAGGAGGACAGAGCAGCCTACCTCCTAATAATTTCTGCTGGAGCTGGCCTGTTCTTACTCGTCGGCGGCTTGATAATGCGGTCCGTAGTGCGCGGACCGGAACGGCCGCACTCCGAGGCGAACGACGGGGGCAGGCGATCAGTATTTCTTGGTTCTGTGCGGATCATGTCCTGGTGGCGCAATATAGTGCTTATCTTGGTTGCAATCGTGCTCTTGGCCGGAATTATTGGGTTACGGTGACACTCCACTCAATTGCTTCGGCTTCGGCCCGCGCTTTCGCGGCAGGAGCGTGCGCCCCGTGGCGCTCTCGAGGCGGGTGACGAACGCCTCGCTCCCCACCGGCCGCCCGATCGACTCCGCCTTTCGCAGGCGCATCGTCATTTCCGCATCTTCACCCGCAGCAAGGATCGCCGCGAAATCGGGGAACCGCTCCCGGACCGGCGCGACCGTCGTCACACCATCTTCGGTCTCGGGGTCCAGGTGAGCATGGACGCTGGACCAGCGCCAGGCCTCCGCACGGTCGACAAGGCCGGCGCGCACCGGGTTCAGCGCAATGTACCGCAATGCCGCGGCGAGGTGATCCTCATCCATCGCCACGCAACCGAAACGCCCTTGCCAGAAGTGACCCGTCCGTTTCAGGCGCGCGTGGATACGCCCCGCATAGCGGCCGTGCACGGCCGACATTGCCCGGCCAATCCCGCCGGGGTCGCTCGGTACCAGGATCATGTGAACATGATTGGGCATCAGAACCCACGCCCACACCTCGACGCCCGCGGAACGCGCCCGAGCCGCCAGGAGATCGCGATAGGCCGCATAATCGGCATCCTCGAAGAACGTCTGCTGGCGCCCGTTGCCACGCTGCGTCACGTGGTGCGGGATGCCGGGAAAGACAGCTCGGGCGAGACGGGCCATGGAACGAGGCTCTCGCAACCCCCAGATTGCGTCAATTAAGTGGAGTGTCACCGTAATTCTATCCCCTAGGTACTTTCGATGCAAAGCCAAATAAAATGGATTCACAATGAGAAACCTAAAGTCATTCATAAGTGCGCCTAGAAGCGAGCGTGAGTATTTCCGCGCAACAAGTCGAAAGTTGATCTTCGTTGGCGGCTGCATACTCTTCGCAACTGTAGCTATGTGCATCGCTCACTTCGCAGGAGGCGTTCCGATCACCGCCGATGCCATGACCTCGGTTCCTGAGGAGGACAGAGCAGCCTACCTCCTAATAATTTCTGCTGGAGCTGGCCTGTTCTTACTCGTCGGCGGCTTGATAATGCGGTCCGTAGTGCGCGGACCGGAACGGCCGCACTCCGAGGCGAACGACGGGGGCAGGCGATCAGTATTTCTTGGTTCTGTGCGGATCATGTCCTGGTGGCGCAATATAGTGCTTATCTTGGTTGCAATCGTGCTCTTGGCCGGAATTATTGGGTTACGGTGACACTCCACTCAATTGCTTCGGCTTCGGCCCGCGCTTTCGCGGCAGGAGCGTGCGCCCCGTGGCGCTCTCGAGGCGGGTGACGAACGCCTCGCTCCCCACCGGCCGCCCGATCGACTCCGCCTTTCGCAGGCGCATCGTCATTTCCGCATCTTCACCCGCAGCAAGGATCGCCGCGAAATCGGGGAACCGCTCCCGGACCGGCGCGACCGTCGTCACACCATCTTCGGTCTCGGGGTCCAGGTGAGCATGGACGCTGGACCAGCGCCAGGCCTCCGCACGGTCGACAAGGCCGGCGCGCACCGGGTTCAGCGCAATGTACCGCAATGCCGCGGCGAGGTGATCCTCATCCATCGCCACGCAACCGAAACGCCCTTGCCAGAAGTGACCCGTCCGTTTCAGGCGCGCGTGGATACGCCCCGCATAGCGGCCGTGCACGGCCGACATTGCCCGGCCAATCCCGCCGGGGTCGCTCGGTACCAGGATCATGTGAACATGATTGGGCATCAGAACCCACGCCCACACCTCGACGCCCGCGGAACGCGCCCGAGCCGCCAGGAGATCGCGATAGGCCGCATAATCGGCATCCTCGAAGAACGTCTGCTGGCGCCCGTTGCCACGCTGCGTCACGTGGTGCGGGATGCCGGGAAAGACAGCTCGGGCGAGACGGGCCATGGAACGAGGCTCTCACGGCCCCCAGACTGTGTCAATTACGTGGAGTGTCACCGTAATTCAGGCTCTCACAACCCCCAGATTGCGTCCATTAAGTGGAGTGTCACCGTAATTCGCGTAATTCCCTAGTGGAGTGTCACCGTAATTCCAGATTGCGCCAATTAAGTCGAGTGTCACCGTAATTGATGCTGCCGTTACGGTGGTCGTTGCGGTGACCTTACGGTGATGGGGTGGACGCCCCCCGACGGCATCGACGTGCCGGGCGGCGTCGCGATTGGCAAGCGAGGTTTGCCGGTGCTAGTGGCACCGCAAACCTTCCGGGAGAGTAGGCTTGTCCCCGTTGACGCGACATAATGTTCACCTTCGCGGCCAGGGTTCCCGGGCGATGGTCTTCGCCCATGGCTTCGGCTGCGATCAGAACATGTGGCGCTACGTCGCGCCCGCTTTCGAGGACGAATTCCAGACCGTGCTGTTCGATCATGTCGGCGCGGGCGGATCGGATCTCGAGGCCTACGACCCTGTCAGATACGCCTCGCTCGACGGCTACGCCGACGACGTCGTCGAGCTCTGCCGCGCATTGGGCGTGCGCGGCGGCGTCTTCGTCGGCCATTCGGTGAGCGCGATGATCGGCATCCTCGCCGCGAAGCAGGCACCCGAGCTGTTCTCCGAACTGGTGCTCGTCGGGCCGTCGCCGCGCTACATCGACGACGGCGACTATGTCGGCGGCTTCAGCGAAGCGCAGATCCACGAGTTGCTGGACTTCCTCGACAGCAATCACATGGGCTGGTCGCAGGCCATGGCACCGGTGATCATGGGCAATGCCGATCGGCCGGAGCTGGGCGAAGAGCTCACCAACAGCTTCTGCCGCACCGATCCGGAGATCGCGAAGGCCTTTGCGCGCGTCACCTTCCTCTCCGACAACCGGGCCGACCTGGCGGGTGTGTCGGCGCGTGTGCTGGTGCTGCAATGTTCGGAGGACGTGATCGCGCCACGCAGCGTGGGCGAGTTCGTGCATCGCAGCCTCCCGCGCAGCGAGCTCGTGCTGATGGCGGCCACCGGTCACTGCCCGAACCTGAGCGCCCCTGAAGAGACGATCGCCGCGATCCAGTCCTTTGTCCGGGCCTGATCCAGATACGACGTTCGAGCCTTTGGGCGCGGACGATGTCGACGACCTGTTCGAGCATGCGCCCTGTGGTTACGTGTCCGCGCAGGCGGACTGCCGCATCCTCCGGGTCAACAGCACCTTGGCGAAGTGGCTGGGCAGCGCCCCTCACGAGCTTGTCGGCCGCCGTTTTCCCGATCTGCTGAATATCGCCGGCAAGATCTTCTACGAGACGCACTTCGCGCCCCTGCTC
Source organism: Sphingomonas parva (ex Maeng et al. 2020) (assembly GCF_004564275.1). GTDB lineage: Bacteria > Pseudomonadota > Alphaproteobacteria > Sphingomonadales > Sphingomonadaceae > Allosphingosinicella > Allosphingosinicella parva. Next base: position 37,612 of record NZ_SPDV01000047.1, on the reverse strand, counting down.
AGGATGCAGGGCTCCTTCGACGAGGTCGCGCTGGAGATGGTGCGATCCGACGGGACAATGCTGCCGGTCCTGGTGAACGCCGTCGAACGCCGGGACGAGGCGGGGCAGGTTCGCTTCACGCGGATTACCGTCTTCAACGCCACCGACCGGCGACGCTACGAGCAGGAACTGCTGCACGCCCGCAGGTCCGCCGAGCAGGCCAGCGCGGAGCTGCGGGAGCTGAACGCGACGCTGGAAGCCCGCGTCGCCGAGGCGGTCGAGGAGCGCATGAGGGCCGAGGAGGCGCTTCGCCAGTCTCAAAAGATGGAGGCGATCGGCCAGCTGACCGGCGGCGTCGCGCACGATTTCAACAACCTCCTCACCGTGATCCTCGGCGGCCTCGACACCATGATTCGACAGATGCCCTCCCTGCCCCGTTCGGCGCAGACGGAGCGGATCGAGCGATCGGCCCGCATGGCGCTGCACGCCGGCGAGCGCGCCGCGACGCTGACCGCGCGGCTGCTGGCTTTCGCGCGCCGCCAGCCATTGGACCCGAAGCCGCTCGACGCCGGTCGCCTGATCACCAACCTTGCCGATCTGCTGCAAAGGACCCTGGGCGAGACCATATCGCTGGAGACGGTCAGCGGGGGCGGGCTGTGGCGCACCCAGGCTGACGCGAACGAGCTGGAGAACGCCCTGGTCAATCTGGCGGTGAACGCCAAGGACGCGATGCCGGCTGGAGGACGGCTGACGATCGAGACCAGCAATGCCTATCTGGATGAGAGTTACGTCGCGCAGGTACCCGAGCCGGTGCCGCCGGGTCAGTACGTTCTCATCGCAGTGAGCGACACCGGAACCGGCATGGCGCCCGAGACCCTTGCGCATGTCTTCGAGCCATTCTTCACGACGAAGGAGGTCGGCAAAGGGACCGGTCTCGGTCTCAGCCAGGTCTACGGGTTCGTTCGGCAATCGGGCGGACATCTCCGGATCTACAGCGAAGTCGACGAGGGTACGACGGTCAAGATCTACCTTCCGCGGCTGATGGCCGAGGTTGCGCCCCCGGAGTCCGAACGCGCGCGCCCGCAGCCACTCACGCACGGAGGCCTGGAGACCATCCTCGTCGTAGAGGATCACGATGACCTGCGCGCCTTCAGCACCGGCATCCTTCGCGAGCTCGGCTATCGCGTACTCGAAGCGGCGAATGGCCGAAGCGCCCTCGAGGTTCTGCAGGCTGCGCATGACGTAGATCTGCTGTTCACCGACGTGGTTCTGCCGGAAGGCATGGACGGTCGTCGCCTGGCTGACGAGGCGAAGCGCCGGCGTCCCGCGATCAAGGTGCTTTTCACGACCGGGTACACCCGCAATGCCATCGTGCACAACGGGCGCCTCGATCCCGGCGTGAACCTGATCAGCAAGCCTTTCAGCTTCGAAGGCCTGGCGGCCAAAGTGCGCGAAGTCCTCGATGCCGGTTCAGAAGTGTCGGTTTCGCCCTGAAGCCCCTCTCCTGGAGAAGGGCGATAATCGACAGCTTCGCTGCCCTGTCGATCAGAGTGAGCAAAAGAACCCCCTCGCCCGACCAGGACCCTGACGATATCGCTACACGCGGGTGCGGTTAGCCGGGTCGGGAGTCCGCAGCGGTGGTCTGGGCTCGACGACGTCGCCGGCCGGCGGACGCCCTCGTGCCGATCCTCTTCCCGCACGGGATCCCTAATCCCGGACAGAGGTCATCCCCCTCCCCCGAAGATTTACCCTACATCTCTCCTGCGCGATAGGTTATCGCGCCCTTTCGGGAAAGGGTGCCGCGCCCGAGGGCGCATCGACGGGATCCCAAAACCGCAGGATAATGATCTTCGGGCCGCGGCACGCCGGCCGAAAGGAGCGATTGCTTGTTCAAGGGGTCGATCACGGCATTGGTGACGCCGTTCCGCGGCGAGCAGATCGACGCGGACGGCCTGCAGCGGCTGGTCGAATGGCAGATCGCCGAAGGCTCGCACGGGCTGGTGCCGTGCGGGACGACCGGCGAATCCCCCACCCTCAGCCATGACGAGCATCACCGCGTGATCGAGCTGGTCGTCGAGGCGGCCGCGGGCCGCGTGCCGGTGATCGCCGGCACGGGCTCCAACAGCACCGACGAGGCGATCCAGCTCTCCCGCCACGCCGAGCAGGCCGGCGCCGACGGCCTGCTGGTGGTCGCGCCTTATTACAACCGGCCCAGCCAGGAAGGCCTCTACCGCCATTTCCGCGCGATCGACGACGCGGTCGGCATCCCGATCATCGTCTACAACATCCCGCCGCGCAGCGCGGTCGACATCTCGGTCGAGACGCTGCAGCGCATCCACGCCGACTGCCGCAACGTGATCGGCGTCAAGGACGCGACGATGAACCTCGCCCGCCCCTCGCTCGAGCGGATGGCCTGCGGCAAGGACTTCAACCTGCTCTCGGGCGAGGATGCGACCGCGCTCGGCTACATGGCGCACGGCGGCCACGGCTGCATCTCGGTCACCGCCAACGTCGCGCCGCGCCTCTGCGCCGAATTCCAGGCAGCGTGCCTGGCCGGCGATTTCGCCGCCGCGCTCGGCCTGCAGGACCGGCTGATGCCGCTCCACCGCGCCCTGTTCCTGGATCCGAACCCGGCCGGCGCGAAACGGGCGCTGGAGCTTCTGGGCAGGATCGGCGGCGGCGTCCGTCCGCCGCTGGTCGCGGCGTCGCCCGGCGCGGCGCGGGAGATCGAGGCGGCGATGGCGGCCGCGGGGCTGATCGGATGAGGGGGATAGACTGATGGAAGTGTTCGTTGCCAGCCGGGAGAGCCCGGACGTGCTGGCTTTGGTCGAGCGGCTGAAAGCGCTCGGCCTCAGCGGCCGCGACGCCGCCTATCTCGCCTCGGTCGACCTGCCGGCCACGGCCGATCCGCAGGTGCGCGCCAACTTCCTCTCCGAATTCCGCTTCATGGTCGGTGCGGAGCGCAGGGCCGAGGCGGCGCGGCTGGTCGGCCTCGAGGAATGGTGACCGGGTCGGCGGCGCACCGTCGGGTCCTGCTCGCCAGCCTGGTCGGCACCGCGGTCGAATTCTACGATTTCTACATCTACGCGACGGCGGCGGCGCTGGTGTTCGGGCCGCTGTTCTTCCCGGCGAGCTCCGAGGCGGCGCAGCAGCTCGCCTCCTACGCCAGCCTCGGCGTCGCCTTCATCGCGCGGCCGGTCGGCGCCAGCCTGTTCGGCCATTTCGGCGACCGCGTCGGCCGCAAGTCGACCCTCGTCGCCTCGCTGCTGCTGATGGGCGGATCGACCCTGCTGATCGCCTTCCTGCCGACCTACCAGAGCGCGGGCTGGCTGGCGCCCGTGCTGCTCTGCCTGCTGCGCTTCGGCCAGGGGCTCGGCCTCGGCGGCGAATGGGGCGGCGCCGCGCTGCTCGCGGTCGAGAACGCGCCGCCCGGCTGGCGCGGCCGTTTCGGCATGGTCCCGCAGCTCGGCGCGCCGGTCGGCTTCATCGCCGCCAACGGCCTGTTCCTGATCCTCGGCGCGCTGCTCGACGACCGGGATTTCGTCGCCTGGGGCTGGCGGATCCCGTTCCTGATCAGCGCCGTGCTCGTCGGGCTCGGCCTGTGGGTGCGGCTGAAGCTGACCGAGACCCCGGCCTTCGCCGCGGCGCTCGCCGAGGCGCCGCCGCCGCGCGTCCCGATGGGCGAGCTGCTGCGCGACCATCTGCGCGCGACGATCGCCGGCACCTTCTCGGTGGTCGCCTGCTTCGCGCTCTTCTATCTGACCACCACCTTCGCGCTCGGCTACGGCACGACGACGCTCGGCCACGACCGCCAGGCCTTTCTCGCCGTCCAGCTGACGGCGATCCTGTTCATGGCGCTCGGCATCCTTCTCTCGGGCATCTTCTCCGACCGCTGGAGCCCGCGCGCCGTGCTGATCGCCGGCGGCGTCGCCGCGCTCGCGGCCGGCCTGCTGATGGGGCCCTTGTTCGGCGGTGGCACATTGTTCCTGGTCGGGCTGTTCCTGGCGCTCGCCTTGTTCGTGATGGGCTTCGTCTACGGCCCGCTCGGCGCCTTCCTGCCCGAGCTGTTCCCGGCCCGCGTGCGCTACACCGGCGCGTCTTTGACGTTCAACGTCGGCGGCATCATCGGCGGCGGCGCGGCGCCGGCGGCGGCGCAGTGGCTCGCCGTCCATGGCGGCCTGTTCTTCGTCGGCCTCTACATCACCGCGGCGGCCGCGATCAGCCTGGTCGCGCTCGCCGCGCTGGGAGCGAGACCGGCGGCCTGAACGCCGGTCAGGCGCCCAGACGCGCGCCCTGCGCCCGCAGCCGCTGCAGCACCTGCGGATCCGCGATCCGGCGGAAGCGCGCCTCGACCAGGCTGAACAGGCCGAAGAGCAGCAGGCCCGCCGCGACGCCGGCGCGCAGGCCGGGAGAGAAAGACGCCAGCACGTCGGCCATGCCTGCGGCCTGGCCGGCATCGTGCTCGGCCGCCGCCCGAAGCAGGAACCAGCCGACCGCCAGGAACACGATTCCCCGCGCCGCATAGCCGGCACGGCCGAGCACCTCGACCCAGCGCCGCCGGGCCGCGTCGGAATGAAGATCGCCCAGGAAATCGGCCTTGGCCGCCTTGCGGAACTGAAGGGCGGCGGTGAGCAGCAGACCGGCCGATGCGAGGCCGAGGAGCAGGCCGCCGGCGGGAAGGTGGAGCGCGGTCGCCGCGCCCTCGCGCGCCGTCTCGCCGCTGCCGCTGCCGCCGTGACCGCCGAGCAGGAGCGAGGCCGCCGTCACGAAGAGGCCGAAATGGACGATGGCGCTGATCGCGCCGCCGCAGCGCACGGCCAGGCCGGAGAGGGCGCGGCCGTTCCCGTCGGCATCGACGATCGCTTCCGAAAGCCGCCAGACGGCGTAGCCCAGGAAGCCGAGGCTCATCGCCGCGAGCAGCAGCCGCCCGGCGCCGCCGTTCAGCCGTTCGAGAACGTCGCTCCCGTCCGCCGTCCGGCCCGCGGACAGCGCCAGCCCGCCGACCAGCACGTACATCATGCCGCGCGCGCCGAAGCCGATGCGCGCCAGGGTCTGCAGTCTCGGAACGCCACGCATGCTCGACCTTCCCCGCTGTGCATCCGCACGAAAGCGCCAGGCCCCGGCTCGGTTCCGCCGCCGCAACGATCCGGGCTTGGCCGGCGGCATCCCGGCATCCTAGAAGGTGGCGTCGATGCCGAAAGGAACGAAGGTGACGCTCGCGCTCTACGCCCACCCTTTCTCCTCTTACTGCCAGAAGGCGCTGATCGCGCTCTACGAGAACGACATTCGCTTCGAATTCCGGCTGATCGAGCCCGACCAGCCGGAGGTGCTGCGGGATTTCGCCGCGCTCTGGCCGATCGGCCGCTTCCCGATCCTCACCGACGGCGGCCGCCTGGTCGTCGAGGCGACCTCGATCATCGAGCACCTCCACGTCCATCATCCCGGGCCGGTCCGCCTGCTGCCAGACGATCTCGAGGCGGGCGTCGAGGTGCGGATGCTCGACCGGATCTTCGACAATTATGTGATGACGCCGATGCAGAAGGTGGTCGGCGACGCGCTGCGGGCGCCGGAGGAACGCGACCCGAAGGGCGTCGCCGACGCGCGCGCGATGCTCGACACGATCTATCCGTGGCTGAACGCGGCGCTTGCCGGGCGCGAATGGGCGGCCGGCGCCGACTTCAGCCTGGCCGACTGCGCCGCGGCGCCCGCGCTCTTCTACGCCGACTGGGTGCAGCCGCTGCCGGAGGCGCTCACCGATCTGAGGGCCTATCGCGGGCGGCTGCTCGCGCGTGCGTCGTTCGCACGGGCGGTGAACGAGGCACGCCCCTATCGCGCCTATTTCCCGCTCGGCGCGCCCGACCGCGACTGAGCGACGCGGGATCGGGACGCGCGCGCAACGATCCGGCGCGCATTTCGAATCGCCCGTCGCAAAAGCGCGCCGCCCCCGTCGCTTCCGCGGCAGGACAGGCTAAGCCTGGGCCAGGGATCCGCCGGGGAGGCCAAGGTGCTCAAGCTGCTCATCGTCGAAGACGAACCCGGCCTCGCCGCGATCCTCAAGCAGATGATCGAGCTCAACCCCCGCTATGCGGTGACCGGCCTCGCCGACGATCTGGCGACCAGCCTCGCCGCCTGCGACCGCGTCCTGCCCGACATCGCGCTGATCGATCTCCAATTGGCCAATGCGAGCAGCGGCTTCAACGTCGCCGCCAGGCTCCACGACCGCGGCGTGCTCTGCCTGTTCATCACCGGCAGCGCGCCGAGCTTCCCGCTCCCGGACCTGGCGATCGGCTGCCTGGCCAAGCCGTTCCGCGAGGACGATCTGGTCCGCGCGCTGGCCGAGGCGGAGGACATATTGCGCGGTCGCGAGCGGCTGGTCCTGCGCCCGAGCCTGCCGCCGCAGCTCCAGCTCTACGCGAGCGCGCCGGCGCCGCGCCCGGCGAGCGGCTGGGCGCCGGCCGTGCGCAGCCGCCGGTCATGGCGCGAGCGGGTGATGACTTGGGTCCATCGTCCCGCCCGGTTCAGGACGACCGCGGGGCGCTAGGCTCTTCGCCTCAGAAGATGATGGCGACGATGACGAGCAGAAGGATGAGGCCGCCGACGCTGATTCCGATCGTCCGATTCATGACGTGTCTCCTGAAGTCTCGCCATCTCAACCTCTCTCAATACGCTTCCGTTCCAAGCCCCGCTCAGCCGAACAGGCCGCAGGCACGGGCGAGGGCGTGGACGCCGGCGTCGAGCGTCTCCGGCTTCTTGGCGAAGCAGAGCCGGACGATATTGGTGGCCGGGGCCTCGGCGTAGAAAGGCGAGAGCGGGATCGCCGCGACTCCGGCCTCGCGCACGATCCGGTCGCAGAAGGTCATGTCGTCGACGCCGAGGCCGGAGGCGGCGAGATCGACGCACAGGAAATAGGTGCCTTCGGCGGGCAGCACCCGATAGCCCGCCGCGCCGAGACCGGCCGCGAGCCGGTCGCGGGCGACGGCGAACCGGCTGCGCATGCCGGCGAAATAGCCCTCCTCGAGGCCGAGGCCGTAGGCGACGGCGGTCTGCAGGTTCGGCGGCGTCGCATAAGCGAGATATTGGTGCGCCTTGGCGATCGGCCCGCCCAGCGCCGGCGGGGCGACGATCCAGCCGACCTTCCAGCCGGTCAGCGAGAAGATCTTGCCGGCCGAGCCGACCTTCACCGTCCGCTCCGCCATGCCGGGCCGTCCGGCGAGCGGGAGATGGGCGCGGCCGTCGAACACGACATGTTCCCACACCTCGTCGCTGAGGGCGATCGCATCGTGGCGGACGCAGGCGGCGGCGAGCAGGTCGAGCTCGTCCGCCGAGAACACCCGCGCCGTCGGATTGTGCGGGTTGTTGAAGATCACGAGCTTCGTCCGCGGCGTGAAAGCCCGGTCGAGCGCTTCCGCGGTGATCCGCCAGTCGGGCGGCGCCAGCCGGACGAAGCGCGGCACGCCGCCGGCCCGCAGCACCAAGGGGACATAGGCATCGTAGAGCGGCTGGAAGAGCAGCACCTCGTCGCCGGGCGAGACCAGGGCCAGGATCGCGGCGGCGAGCGCCTCGGTCGCGCCGGAGGTGATCGTGACGTGACCTGGCTCGACCGCGAGCCCCTGATGCCTGCGGTAATGAGCGGCGACCGACTCGCGCAGCGACGCCAGGCCGAGCATCGGCGCATATTGGTTGGACTCGGCCAGCGCCGAGGCGGCGCGGGCGACGACGTCGTCCGGCCAGCCGAAATCGGGGAAGCCCTGGCCGAGGTTGACCGCCTCGTGCTCGGTGGCGAGCGAGGACATGACGGCGAAGATCGACGTCGGCATGGTCGCGAACAGGGGATTCATCGGCCGCTCACAGCCGCTCCAGCAGCGCCATCGCCGCCGCGGGCGCGCGCTCCTTGGCGCCGTTGATCATGAACACATAGGTGTCGCGGGGGCGGACCGGGGCGGCTTCGGCGGCGTAGGGAAGATCGGCGGGGCTCTCGCCCGCCGCCCAGGCGCTGGCGATCGCCGCCCAGCGGTCGAGCTCGGCGGGCGAATAGCCGGCCGGCTCCTCGCTGCGGGCGCCCATCAGCCGCGCATAAGCGATGTCGCCGCTCAAATCCGCGAAGCAGGGGAATTCGGCGCCGTCGCCGAAGACGATCGCGACTCCGGCCGCGCGCGCCATCGCGACGAAGGCGGGATCGCGGAAGCTCTCGTGCCGCACCTCGATCGCATGGCTGAGCCGGACGCCGGCGACTTCGCGCGGCAGCAGGGCGAGGAAGCCGCGCATGTCGTCCGGATCGAACCTCTTGGTCGCCATCAGCTGCCAGACGATCGGCCCGAGCCGGTCGCCGAGCTCGGTGAAGCCCTGGCCGCAGAAGCGGGCGACCGCCTCCCCGCCTTCGGCCAGCAGGCGGCGGTTGCTGCAGTAACGCGAGCCCTTCAGCGCGAATTTGAACCCGTCCGGCACCGCCTTCGCCCAGCGCGCGAACAGATCCGGGCTCTGCAGCTTATAATAGGTCGCGTTGATCTCGATCGCGGTGACGTGGCGCGCCGCGTGCTCGAGCTGCTTCGCCTTGGGGAGCCCGGGCGGATAGAAGGTCTCGCGCCAGGGCTCATAGTCCCAGCCGCCGATCCCGACCCTGATCGCGCCCGCCGCCATCGCGACGTGCTAGACGGGGCGCGTGGCAGGCTCAACAGGTTTGAAATTGACACCGGTTTCCGGTAGTCTCCCCCGATGAGGATCGACAGGCGCGGCGCGATGGCGCTGGGAGTGGCGGGGCTCGCGGCGGCGGGCACGGCAGCGGCCGAAACCAGGGCCGGCGGCCGGCCGCCCGATCCGTCCGAGACCGTTCGCCTGTGGCCGAACGGTGCGCCCGGCGGCGAGCGCGTGACCGTGACGCCGGTGGTCACCGAGCGCAGCACCTCGCCCGATTTCCACGACCGCTTCGCCGCCCATACGCGCGACCCGCTGATGATGGTCTACCGGCCGGAGCGGCCGAACGGCGCGGCGATGCTGCTGATCCCGGGCGGCGGCTACAAATGGGCGGTGATCGACAAGGAAGGCACGGAGATCGCCCTGCCCCTCAGCCGCGCCGGCATCACCTGCTTCGTGCTGCGCTACCGCCTTCCGGCCGACGGATGGGCCGCGGGGCCCGACGCGCCGCTCCAGGACGCGCAGCGCGCCCTGCGGCTGATCCGCGCCCGGGCGGCGGACTATGGCGTCGATGCGAAGCGGATCGGGGTGCTCGGCGCCTCCGCGGGCGGGCATCTCGCCGCCTCGCTGGCGACCGATTTCGCCCGCAAGGTCTACACGCCGGCCGACAGAGCGGACCAGGTCTCCGCCCGCCCCGACTTCACCGTGCTGCTCTATCCGGTGATCAGCATGGCGGAGCCGAACGTCCACGCCGGCTCGCGCACCGAATTGCTCGGGACATCGCCGTCGGCGGAGCAGATCGCCGCTTACTCGCCGGAGCGGCAGGTACGCGCCGAGACGCCGCCGGCCTTCCTGGTCCATGCCTATGACGACAATGCGGTGCCGGTGGAGAACAGCCTGATCTACGCCGAGGCCCTGCGCGCCGCGAAGGTGCCGGTGGAGAGCCATCTGTTCGAGGAAGGCGGCCACGGCTTTGGCATCCGCCTCGCCGCCGGCAAGCCCGCGGCCGAATGGCCCGCCATGTTCCTGAGCTGGGCGCGGCGCCGAGGCCATCTGGGAGCGGCGCGATGAACCCGTTGCTGATCGCGGCGGCGATGCTCGGCGCCGCGCCGCCGATGGTGGTGATCGACGAGCGCGACGTCGTCCGCGACGAGCCGCCGCCGCACGGCGCGATCGGGATGAGCACCGCCTATCGGATCAGCGATTCCGCGCCGGGCCGGGCGATGGAGTTCCGCCGGCGCGTGCTCCACAAGGGCGCGGCGATCGGCCTTCATCCGATCGCCCACGACGAGGTCTATTACGTGCTTTCGGGCGAAGGCGAGGTGGAATCCGACGGCGTCCGCACGCGGCTGACCGCGGGGATGACCGCCTATCTCTACGACGGCGCGGTCGTCGGCATCTGGCAGCGCGGGCGCAAGCCGCTGTCGCTGATCATCGCCTATCCGCTCGCCGAGCGGGTCCCCGCCAGGCGCTGACCCCGGCGGCTCAGCGGCTCTCCAGCCAGGCGTAGCGGAGCAGCGCGGCGGCGACCGCAATCGAGCTGGGCAGGCGGATCGCGTCGGCCGCCGCGATCTCCGTCCGCCAGCCGGCGAAATAGACCGCGACGCCCGCGAGCACGCCGGCGAAGAAGCCGAATGCGAGGGCCCGACTGCGGTTCTGCAACGAGAGCTCGTCATTGATCAGGCCGCGCATCGCCGCGCGCAGCCGCAGCCCGCCGCCGTTCCACAACAGGAACAGCCAGAGCAACAGCACGACCACCCAGCCGGCGCCGCGCGCGCCGGGCGCGCCATAGGCCGGCTCGCCATATTCGAGCGCGGCACTGACCAGCAGCACGACGGCGGCCAGGGTCATCAGGATCGCGCGGGCCCGGGCGGTGCGCTCGGCCGTCTCGATCGTCACCTCACAGGTCGTGGTCATCGTCTTCCTCCTCGAGCGAAAAGATGTCCTCGACGCGGCAGTCGAGCGCGCGCGCCAGCTTGAGGGCGAGGAGAGTCGACGGAACGAACACCCCGTTCTCGACGGTGTTGATCGTCTTGCGGCTCACCCCGACCAGCTGGGCGAGCGCCGCCTGGGTCAGCTCGCGCTCGAACCGAAACTCGTAGAGCCTGTTGCCGAGCACTTCCGCCATGCGCCTCATCCATCTGTAACTTGCGGGTGACATGTAACCCGCGCGTTACAAGCGGTCAAGCGCGATCATGGCCGACCGCTACGGGCGCTGGTCGAGGCTCCGGATGAGGGCGGCCATGTTGGCCATGTAGGTGGCGGTCGAGATGCCGGTGACGGGCGTGTCGGTATTGTAGGGCGAGGTGTCGGTCTCGTCGCCGACCTGGGTCGAGCGATAGTCGCCCGGCACCGGCGTCGCCGGCCCGTCGCCCTTGTAGGTGTGGCTGGTCGCCTTGAGCGGTGTCGGCCACCAGCCCTGGGCGTTGAGGGAGCGGATCAGCTCGCGCGGGGACCCGGCGTCCGCCCCGGCATTGAGGTCCGAGCCGACCATGCCGCCGCTGACGAAATAGCGCGGCAGCGGCGCGCCCTGCGCCGCCGCGAGCAAGGGCGAGTTCTTCGTCGCCTCGGCGACCGGCATCGCCTTCAGCGCCGCATAGTCCCGGCGGAGCCTGGGGACGTCGATGTTGCGGAACGCCGAATAATGGCCGAGCGTCGCCTCGGGGCTGTAATCCCAATAATATTCGCCGTTGACCACGTTCGAGCCGCGGCGGTGGACGTAGATCGGACGGTTGCTGCCGATCTCGACGAAGGTCGGGAAACGGCGGTTGGCCGGGCCGACGCCGTCCGGCAGCCGCACGCTCTCCAGCCAGTCGAGCGCCTCGGGAATGCGCGCCAGGAAGCGGCTGTCCCCGGTCATCCGGTAGAAGTCCATCAGCTGCTCGACGTTCGAGGCCGTGGTGTGGGTGGCGAGCGCCTTGGGCTCGTAGGTGCGCGCCGCCGCCGGCTCGAGATCGAGCGTGTGCTGGAGCGCCCAGCCCGCCTGCGGCGCGCCCTGCTGGGCGGCGAGATAGACGTTCATGCCGCGGTTGATCGCGTCGAGCGCCCGGGTCTCGCCGAGATGCTGATAGGCCATCAGCAGGAACTTCACATTCTCCGCGGCGACGTCGTCGTTGAACGTGATGTAGCTCTGGTAATCGGGATATTCGGGATCGTAGGGCCAGCGCTGCGGCCAGCCGCCGTTCGGATATTGGCTGTCGAGGACGAAGCTCACCGCCCGCTCGAGCGCCGGGCGATAACGCGGGTCCTGCTTCTCCAGATAGATGCGCAGCAGGAACTGGGCCGCCTCCGACGTACCCATGTCGTCGAACGTGGCGTTGTCCGCATAATGCTGGAATTCCTCCATGCGCCACGCGTTCTTGCCGATCGTCTGATACCAGCGCCGGGTCGCGGCGGGGCCGGCGAAATCGATGAAATAATGCCAGCCGCCGGAGCGGTGCTGGCCGCGGATCAGCGCCCCGGCGACCTTCTCCGCCGCCTGGTAATAATATTCGTCGCCGGTGGCGTGATAGGCGTCGAGGAACAGATGCCCCATGGTCGCCGTGCCCGGCGGCTGCACCCAGATCATGCTCGGAGTCGCCTCGATCTCGCCCCAGCGGCGCGACATGTCGGGCAAATAGGACCAGACGTAGCCGCCGTGGCTCGACGCCTTCTCCACCATGAAGCTGGTGGCGCGCTTCATCGTTCGCTCGATCTCGGGACGGGTCTGCGCCGCTGCGGGGGCGGCACAGAGGGTGGCGAACGCCGCGAAAGCGAGAAAGCGCGCCTTGAGCATCATCAAATCCTTACGCCTCACATCTTGAATCGGGCGCCGACCTGGATCGTGCGGCCGAAGTGGTTGTATTCGTAGTTACGGTTGGCATCCACGTCGGTGAACCGATCGCGGAAATCGTCGGTCAGGTTGATGCCCTCGAGCGACAGCTCGATGCGATCGGTGATCCGGTAGCGGAGCGAGGCATCGACGTTGATCGTCGAATTGAAGCCCTCGAACTGGTTGCCGGTCGCCGAGGCGTTCTCGAGGAACTTGCTGCGGTAGCTGGCCGAGACGCGGGCGCTGAAGCGATCGTCCTCGTAATAGAGGGTGCCGTTGAACGCCCGCTTCGAGAGGCCGAACAGAGTCGCGGCTCGCGCCGCCGAGCCGAGCGCGAGGGTCGCCGGATTGGTCGCGGCCGTGCTGACCGTATAGGTGGCGTCGGAATCGACCAGGGTGACGTTGGCGATGCCGCCCATGTTCTTCAGGAAGCCGGGCAGGAAGCGGAACGGCGCCTGCAGCTGGAACTCGATCCCCTTCAGCGAGGCGCCGGTGCCGTTCTCGATCGTCGAGATCTGGAACGGCGCATTGGGGCTGGCCGCGGCCGGGGAGCCGGACGGAAGGATCGACAGCGGCAGGCCCGTCTCGGCGAAGGTGCCGTTGCGCGTCACCGAGATCGGGAAGCTGGCGATGTCCTTCTTGAACACCGCCACCGAGGCGATCGCCTGCGGCGCGAAATACCATTCCAGCGCGAGATCGTAAGCGGTCGCCCGATAGGGCTCGAGGAACGGATTGCCGAAATTGACCCGGAAGTTGAACGCGTCGACCGAGCCGCCGGGGGTCAGCTGGCCGAGCGTCGGCCGGGTGATCACGTCGGCGACGGCGGCGCGCAGGATCAGATTCTCGGTCGGGAAGATCGCCAGGTTCAGCGCCGGCAGGAAATCCTCGTACGAGCGCTCGACGGTGACCTCGGTCGTGCCGTTGATGATGCCGGTCGAGCTCTGGTCGGTCTTGACGTAGCGGATGCCGGCGTTGGCCGCGTAGCGCACTCCGGCGATCTCGCCCTTGGCCCGCGCCTCGAAATAGCCGCCGGTCACCTTCTCGACGACCGCGCGGTTGTTGCCGACGTCGGACAGCAGCGGCCGCTCGTAGAGCTTGGTGAACGCGGTGGCCGCCTCGAGATTCGGGATCAGGAAGCTGTTGGTGTTGCCGCCCGGCTGGCCGGAGGCGCCGAGGTCCCAGATCTCGCCGAGATTGCCGGCGGGGAAACCGTAGACCGCATTCGCGCCGAAGACGTTCGACGGGGTGCAGGTGATCGTCCCGAGCACCACGTCGGGCGCGGCGGCCGGGCGGCTGGGGCAGACCAGGGTATCGCGCAGGAAGGCCGTGGTGTCGAACTGGAAGCGGCGGTAGACGCCGCCGCCGGCGAACTGCAGGCCGTCGGCCACGTCCCATTCGCCGCGCAGCGACAGGGTCCTGAACCTGTTGGTGACGTTCGAGGGACGGTCGCGGATCTCGGCGAGCTGGAAGACGGCCGGATCGGTGACGCTGGTGCCGAAGGTCAGCAGCGGGTGGCGGCTGTCGCTGTAATCGTAGCTGTAGCCGGTGGCGTCGCGATCGTCGAACATCAGCGACGTCTCGATCGGAATGTCGGCGTCGGACTTGGAGAAGCCGCCGAGCAGGGTGAAGCGCAGGCTGTCGCTGAGGTCCTGGTCCCAGGTCGCGCCGAGCTGATAGAAATCGGTCTTCGAGCGGCGCAGATAATGTTCGGTGCGCACATAGACGTCGTTGAACGTGCCGCTGACCAGATTGTTGGTCGCGGGATCGATCTCGAACGCGGCGACGTCGATGAAGCGCTCGTTGTTGCGGAACAGAATTTCTCCGTGCTTCTCCTCGCGATCCTCCTTGAAGCGCGAGAACAGGCCGTCGACCGAGACCTTGGTCGCGTCGCTCGGCGCCCATTGCACGCTGCCGGTGAGGCCGAGCCGTTCGCGATCGTGGCCGACCTCGCTGTAACGCGGAATGCGCGGATGGAAGGCGAGCGCCACCGCGTTGCAGCCGGCGCTCTGCCGGTACACGCCGCCGGCGTTCGGCGCCGGCGTGGTGCTGGTCGCGCTGGTGAAGAAGCACGGCACGCCGGCCACCGAGTCGAAGCGCGACTGCTGCCAGCGCACCGTGTTGTTGCCGAGCTCGAGCGTCTTGTTCTCCTGGTACGCCGCCGAGACCGCGACGCCGAACGTGCCCGCCTGGTTCTTCCAGGAAACGAGGCCGGCGAGCCGGGGACCGACGTCGTCGCTGAGATCGTTGTACGAGGCCTGCGCCGAGGCGACCAGGGTGAGCCCGCGCTTCCCGCCCAGCGGATTGCCGGTGTTGAGATCGACCACGGCGCCGAGCGAGCCTTCGTCGAGCGAGGCTTCCGCCGTCTTGTGGACGACGATCGAGTTGAACAGCTCCGAGGCGAAGACGTTGAAATCGAACGCCCGGTCGCGGTTCGCCGCGGCGCCCTCGGTCGACGTGGCGACGGTCTCGAGGCCGTTGACCCGGACCCGGGTGAACTGGGCGCCGAGGCCACGGACGGTGATCGTCCGCCCCTCGCCGCCCTCGCGCTGAATCGAGATGCCGGGGATGCGCTGCAGCGACTCGGCGAGATTCTGGTCGGGGAACTTGGCGATGTCCTCGGCGACGATCGCGTCGACCGCGGCGACGCTGTCGCGCTTCACCTCCAGCGCTTCGGCGAGCGACCGCCGGAAGCCGGTGACGACGATCCCGGAGTCCTCCTGGGCCGCGTCGGCCGCCTGCTCCCCGACGTCCTCGCTCCCGGTCGGTTGCGTCTGCGCGGCAGGATCGGACGCCTCCTGCGCCGACTCCTGTGCCCAGGCAGGCGCCGCGACGCCCGCGAGGGCGAGCAGCGAGGCCGCGCCGAGCAGCCGCGTGATCGTGACGGTGCGGGTGATTTCGAGAGCCATGGACATGTCCGCCTCCTGTTCGGCGCCAGACGTGGCGCAATGAACCATGACACCGGTGTCCAGAGGGCGCGAGATCGCGCGCGTCGCTGTTCGCCGATGCTGAGGAAGAAGCGAGACCGCCGCGTTGCAGCCTCTACATCCTCTCGCCCGGCGCCGGGCTTGTCCTCGCCTCGGTCGCCTTTACTAAGTAACCGGTGTCATAAGGAGGGCTGCGCTGTCAAGTGGGCGGCCGCCGCAGCGCCTGATGCGCGACCTCAGACCGTCTCCAGCCGCTCGACCCGGCGGCCGTTCACGCGGACGTTGTCGAGCCGGAGCCCTTCTGTGTACCGGACGATGCTCGGCTGGGTCACCCCGCCAAAATCGCAGTCGCGAAGCGTGATGCCCTCGACCGGCGCACCGGGGAGCCCTTGCGAGTCGAGCACCCGGACCGCCGAGTCGGCGCGGAGCCGTTCGACGACGACGTTGCGCAGGATCGGCTTGAAGGCCCCCCTGCCCCCCTCCTCGTAATTGAAGTCGCAGGTGATCGCGGCGCGGCCGACGCGGCCGACCTGGAGGTCGCGATAATAGAAATTCTCGAGCAGGCCGCCGCGAAGCGCGTTGTTCTTGAAGCGGATCGCGTACCAGAGATCGGGACTGTCCATGCGGCAATTCTCGGCGAAGACCCAGCGCGCGCCGCCCGAGATCTGGCTGCCGACGACGACTCCGCCATGCCCTTCCTTCATGTGGCAGCCGCGCACGAGGATGTTCTGGGACGGCACCGCCAGGCGGCGACCGTCGGCGTTGCGCCCGGAATTGACCGCGATGCAATCGTCGCCCGTGTCGAACGTGCAGCCCTCGATCAGCATGTGATCGACCGATTCCGGATCGCAGCCGTCGTTGTTGGGGCCATGGCCCTCGACATGGACGTTCCTCAGCATGACGTTGCGGCACAGCACCGGGTGGATGTTCCAGAAGGGCGAGCGGATCAGGCGGACGCCCTCGATCAGCACGTTCTCGCAGCGATAGGGCTGGACGAAGCTCGGGCGCAGGAAGTGGCCGTCGCCGAAGCGCCTTCTCTCCACCGGCACGCCGTCCTCGGCCATCTGGAACAGGATCGCCCGCGCCTTGCGCTGGTCGGGCATGCCCTCGCGCCAGCCGTGATCGATCGTGCCGCCCCACGGGCCCTTCCACGCCCACCAATGCCGGGCGTCCGCCTGCCCGTCGAGCGTGCCGCGGCCGGTGATCGCGATGTTCTTCTGCCCGAAGGCATAGACGAAGGGCGAGTAGTTGATCAGTTCGATCCCCTCCCAGCGGGTGAAGACCATCGGATAATCGGCGGGATCGGTGCTGAAGGCGAGCGTCGCGCCTTCGGCGAGATGGAGCTCGACGTTCGACCTGAGGTGCACCGCGCCGGTGAGGAACCGCCCCGCCGGCACCAGCACGCGTCCGCCGCCGGCTTTCGCGCAGGCGTCGATCGCCGCGGCGATCGCGGCCGTGGCCAGGCTGCGGCCGTCGCCTCTCGCGCCGTAGCGGACGATGTCGAAGGTGCGGGCGGCGAAGACCGGCGGCCGCACCGCGGCGGCGATCGCCCGGGCCCGCGACCAAGGATCGCTCTCGGCGGCGAGCGCGGCGCGCAGCGGCAGCAGTCCCGCGGCAGCGCCGGCGCCGGCGAACCGGAGCATGTCGCGGCGGGACGGCGTGACGATCATCCCGGCCTCCTCAGACGCGGGTGGCACGCGGCGGCATCGGCACCGGCTGGCGGCGCGTCGGCATCGGCGGCAGCTCGGGCCGCGCCAGGCCGGCGACCATGTCGGCGATGCGGACGGGTCCGCCGGTCTCGAAGCATCGATTGGCGGCGGCGCCGATCAGCATAGAATTGCAGCCGCTCCTTTCGTCGGCGACGCGGCCGGCGGCGTCGGGGCTGGGCGGGCCGAACAGATCGGCGAGCATGACGTCGTCGCCGCCGCCGTGGCCGCCGGTGCCGGTGCGCGGCACGATGTCGCGGGCCGCGCCGCGCAGCGGATAGAGGCGGGTCCTGATCCGCTCGGCGTCGGTTCCGCCCTGCTCCATGTCGCCGCCCGCGACATAGGTCTTCTCGACGATCGAATGCTCGAGCCGGCCCCTGGTCCCGTTGAAGGCGATCTGATAGCCCTCCCAGGCATTGCAGGCGTTGAGGCTGTAGGAGAGCGTCGCGCCGGTGTCGTAGCCGACGATCACGTTCATCGTGTCCTCGATCGAGATCTCCGGCCGCCACACGCAGCGATCGCGGAAATAGCCGTCGTAGACCTCGTTATCGAGGTACAGCGCCTTGAGGCTCGGATCGGCCGCGATGTCGAGGAAGAAGCTGCACTTCTCCTTCTCCGGGCAGGTGCGACAGCGTTCGTGATGCGACTGCAGGCCCAGCCGCCGCGCCATCTGCGGCGTGTAGAACTCGCGCTTCCCGACCGCGGTCACCGTCTCCGGCACGGCGCTCAGCCACCAGTTCACCAGGTCGAAATGGTGGGTCGCCTTGTGGACCATCAGGCCGCCGGAGATCTCCTTGCGGCTGTGCCAGCGCCGGAAATAGTCCGCGCCGTGGGTGGTATCGAGCAGCCAGTGGAAGTCGACCGAGAGCACGTCGCCGATCGCCCCCTCCATCAGCAGCTCCTTCACCTGGGTGCGCGGCGGCGTGTAGCGATAGTTGAAGGCCACCCGCACGTGACGGCCGTTCCGTTTCACCGCGTCGAGGATCCGCTGCGCCTTGGCCGCGGTCGTGGTCATCGGCTTTTCGGTGATCACGTTGCAGCCGGCGTCGAGCGCGCGGACGATATAATCGTCGTGAAAGGAATCGGACGTGGTGACGATGATCGTCTCCGGCCGGGTCTGCCCGATCATGTCGTCGAACGCACCGGCGAGGAACACGCGGGGCGCCGCCGCGCCGGCCCGTGCCGCGCGGCGCGCCGTGAAGGCGAGACGGCCCGGGTTGGTGTCGCAGATCGCGACCAGTTCGTTGCGGTCCTTGTGCGCACCCCAGATCGCGTCCTGGTAGATGCGCGCGCGGTGGCCGGTGCCGACGATCGCGTGGCGGTGCCTGGCCCCCGCCGCCTTCGCTGCGAGCGATGACGATGCCAATGCGGCGCCGCCCGCGCCTGCGGCCTTGATCAGGGCGCGCCGGTCGCAGCCCGCCTGCCTGTCGTCGCTCATCCACCCTCTCCCGCAGGGCCGCGGATAGGCTTCCGCTTGCGCCCCTTCTAGCCTGACACCGGTAGCATCCGCCGCCGGACGCGCGGCGTCAAGCGGCCGACGCGGGCGTCGTCAGGTCCCGGGCTGGATGTACGGCACGCGGGCGAACAGCGCGCGCTCCCAGCGGCGAGGATCGTCGATCGCGCGACTCTCGACGTCGAAAACCATCGTGGCACGATCCGGCAGGCGGTAGCGCGGCCAGGACGGCAGGCCGGCGTGGCTCGGATCGCCGCTCCGCGCGAAGGCGAGGAAGGCGTCCATCACCTGCCCGCTGAGCGTGCGGGCGGCGACGCCCGTGCCGGTGATGGAGCCCTGGGCGTCGAGCGTTCCAAAGGAGAGCGGGATGTCGATCGTGTGCGGCGCGCCGCGCCACGGCTCGACCGGCGACTGGAAATCAACCTGATAGACCCAGGTCGGCGTCTCCGCGGCGGCGCGGGCATCGGCCTCGAGCACCTGGCCCGGCCAGCTGCGCCCGGCGGTCGTCGCCGCGTAGAAGATCCGCTCGGCCGACCAGGACGGATAATGCTGGCGATACTGGCCCACCACCCATTCCGGGTGGATGTCCATCTTCAGCTCGGGGGCGATGCGTTCGGCGAGGTTCGACCAGTCGAGGCCGGCGAGCTTCGGGCCCCTGGGATCGATGAAGGCGCGAGTTTCGTCGCGCGTGTTGCCGAGGATCATCGGGATGCGGTTCGACTGCGGGTTGGCGTCGGGCCAGAACGGGTGGCGGGTCAGCCATTTCATGTCGAGCACCGGGCCGAAATAGACTCCGCCGCCGAGGATCGGATCCGTCGCGGAGAGCCCCTCCACCAGCCGCTCCACCGACATGTCGAGGAGATCGCCGGGCGTCGCCTTCAGCCCGTCGAGATAGGCGCGGGCGCGCGCCGTCGCGTTCAGCGGCCCGGAGGCGGTGACCTGCTGACCGCTCATCGTGATCGCGCGATGGAACAGCCCCTCGGCCGCGGGCATGCCCATCAGCGTCGCGATCTTCGCGCCGCCGCCCGACTGGCCGAAGACGAGCACCCGCGACGGATCGCCGCCGAACGCCGCGATGTTGTCGCGGATCCATTGCAGGGCGAGGATGAGGTCGAGCTGGCCAAGGTTGCCGCTGTCGGGGAAGCGCGGGTCGAGCCGGGCGAGATAGAGATAGCCCAGCGCGTTGAGCCGGTGGTTGACGGTCACCACCACCGCGTCGCCGCGGGCGGCGAGATGGCGGCCGTCGTTGAGCGGATCGGCGACGCTGCCGCCCGAATATGCGCCGCCGTGAAAATAGACGAGCACCGGACGACGCCCGCCGGCCTTCGCCTCCGGAGTCCAGACGTTGAGGAACAGGCAGTCCTCGCTGGCCGGCTGGTAGCGGTCGCCGCGCTGCGGGGCGGAAGGGCCGAACGCGGCCGCATCGACGATCTCGCGGCTGCGGGCGGGCGCCGTCGGAGCCCGGAAGCGCTCGGCCGTACCGTAGCGAACGCCGCGGAAGACCGACAGGCCGGCCTCGGTTCGGCCGCGAACCCGGCCGAGCGTGGTGGTGACGATCGGAGCCCTGGGCGCGGCTCCCAGCGCGGTCGGCAGCGCGGTGGCGGCGCCGAGCACCGCGCCGGCGCCGAGCAGTGTGCGGCGATCGATCATCTTCACCCCCTTTTGGCTTGCGGCGCCGGTTCAGCGCCTTACGTCGAGCTCCCCGGCCAGGAAGGCGTCGATGTCGCGCGGCGCGAACAGGCTCGCGTCGCCGGGGAGGCTGTGCTTGAGCGCGGTCACGGCGAGACCGGCGCGGACCGTCCAGTCGAGATCGCGCCCGCTCTGCACGCCGTGGAGGATACCGGCGGCGAAGGCATCTCCGCCGCCGATGCGATCGACGATCCCGGAGACGGCGACCTCCTCGGTCTGCGCCGCGCCCTCGCGGCTGTCGATCCGGGCGGCGATGCGGTGCGTGTCGGCATCGACGACGTGGCGGGCGGTGGAGGCGATCAGCCGCAGCCTGGGGAAGGCGGCGAAGGCGGCCTCGGACGCCTCGCGGCGGCGCCCTTCGCCATCGCCGCTGAACTCGGCGCCGAGCAGCAGCGAGATGTCGCGGTGGTTGCCGAACAGGATATCGGCCTTGCCGACCAGCTGCGTCAGGATCGTGCGCGGATCGCTCGGCCAGCGCTGCCACAGCTGGGCACGGTAATTGCCGTCGAACGAGATCGGCACGCCGCGCGCCGCGGCGGCCTCGGCCGCGGCGATCGCCATCTCGGCGGATTGCGGCCCCAGCGCCGGCGTGATTCCCGAGATGTGGAACAGGGCGGCGCCTTCGAGCAGCCGGTCCCAGTCGAAATCGCCGGCGGTCGACTGGGCGAAGCTGCTCGCCTCGCGATCGTAGACGATCTCCGAGGCCCGCAGGCCGGCGCCGGGCGAGAGGAAGTAGAGCCCCATCCGGCCCGGTCCGGTGGTCACAGCCGAGGCGTCCACGCCGTAGCGCCGGAGGTAGCCGATCGCCGCCTCGCCGAGCGCGTTGGCCGGCACGCGGCTGACCATGGCGGTGGCGTGGCCGAGCGACGCGAGGCCGACCGCGACATTGGCTTCGGCCCCGCCGATCACCACGTCGAGCCGGGGGGACTGGAGCAGCAGCTCGCGGCCCGGGGCGGTGAGCCGCAGCAGCAGCTCGCCGAAGCAGACGATCCTCCGCCCCGCGGCGGTCATCGCGCCAGCCAGCCGCCGTCGACGGCGAGGACGTGGCCCTGGACGTAATCAGAGGCGGACGAGGCGAGAAAGACCGCGGCGCCGCCGAGGTCGGAGGGGCTCCCCCAGCGGCTCGCCGGGATGCGCTCGAGGATCTGGCGGTTGCGGGTCTCGTCGGCCTGCAGCGCCGCCGTGTTGTTGGTCGCGATATAGCCGGGCGCGATCGCGTTGACGTTAATGCCTTTGGCCGCCCATTCGTTGGCGAGCAGCTTGGTGAGGCCGGCGACGCCGGACTTGGAGGCGGTGTAGCTCGGCACGCGGATGCCGCCCTGAAAGCTCAGCATCGAGGCGATGTTGATGATCTTGCCGCGGCCCCGGGCGATCATGTGACGGCCGGCCGCCTGGCAGAGGAAGAACACCGACTTGAGGTTGGTGTCGATCACCGCATCCCAGTCTTCCTCGGTGAAATCGACCGCATCGTTGCGACGGATGATGCCGGCATTGTTGACCAGGATGTCGAGGCCGCCGAGATCGGCGATCACCTGATCGACGACGTCCTGGACCGGCGCGATGGTCGAGAGATCCGCCTTGACCAGCGCCGCTCGGCGGCCGGCGCCGCGGACCAGCTCGGCGGTCTCGTCGGCGCTGGACCGGCCGACCAGGGCGACGTCCGCCCCCGCTTGCGCCAGCGCGACCGCGATTCCCTGGCCGATGCCGGTGTTCGCGCCGGTGACGACCGCCACCTTGCCGCTGAGATCGAAAGGATGGGTCATTTCAGCCCCCTTGAACGTCATTCCCGCGAAAGCGGGAATCCAGCTCCCGCGCGGCCCGAAGAAAGCAACTGGATCCCCGCTCGCACGGGGATGACGAACGATCCCTCAAGCCAGCTGGCAGATGTCGAGGACGTTCATGTCGGTATAATCCTGGTTCTCGCCCGCCATCGCCCAGATGAAGGCGTAGGACTTGGTGCCCGCGCCCATGTGGATCGACCACACCGGGCTGATCACCGCTTCCTCGTTGGCGACGACGATGTGGCGCATCGCCTCGCCCTCGCCCATGAAGTGCATGACGCGGTCGTTGTCGCCGTCGAGCTCGAAATAGAAATAGATCTCGCTGCGCCGCTCGTGGATGTGCGGCGGCATCGTGTTCCAGACCGAGCCCGGCTTCAGCACGGTGAGGCCCATCACCAGCTGCGCGCTATCGCACACGCCCGGGATGACCAATTGGTAGATGGTGCGCTGGTTCGATTCCTCGAGGCTGCCGCGCTCGAGCGCATTGGCGTCGGCGATGCCGAGCTTGCGGGTCTGGAACGCCTTATGCGCCGGGCAGGAGGCGAGATAGAAGCGCGCGCCCTGGCCGGAGAAGACGACGTCCTTCGCGCCCATCGTGACGTAGAGGCAATCCTTGTTGCCGAGCTCGAACGTCTCGCCGTCGACGCTCACCGTGCCGGACGTGCTGCCGACGTTGACGATGGCGAGCTCGCGCCGCTCGAGGAACGGCTTGCCGGCCGCGGACGCCGGCTCGGTCTGCTCCGGCAGGCGGACCTCGCCCGCGCCGACGGCGACCCCGCCGATCACGAAGCGATCGGCATGGGTGTAGTTGAGCACGCACTCGCCCTCGCGGAACAGGCCCTCGATCAGGTAGCGATCGCGCAGCTCGTCGTTGGAGACGCAGTCCATCATCTCCGGGTGGGTGGCGTAATAGGTGCGTTCGAACATCGGGATCTCCGTCGGAAAAAGGGGCGTCAGGCCGCCTGCGCCTGCGGCTGGTCAAGCCGGTAGGCGCGGCGGACGAGGCCGTAGGTGAGCTCATGGGCCAGCTCGGCCGCTTCCCAGTCCTGCAAGCGGTGCTCGGCGACGAGCCTGGCGAGGAAGGCGCAATCGACCCGCCGGGCGACGTCGTGGCGCGCGGGGATCGAGAGGAAGGCGCGGGTGTCGTCGTTGAAGCCGACCGTGTTGTAGAATCCGGCCGTCTCGGTGGTCATCTCGCGGAAGCGGCGCATCCCTTCCGGGCTGTCGTGGAACCACCAGGACGGGCCGAGCTTCAGGCACGGATAATGGCCGGCGAGCGGCGCGAGCTCGCGCGCATAGACGCTCTCGTCGAGCGTGAAGAGGATGATCGACAGCTCGGGCTCGTTGCCGAAGCGGTCGAGCAGGGGCTTCAGGGCATGGACGTAGTCGGTCCGCGTCGGAATGTCGGCGCCCTTGTCGCGGCCGTAATTCTGATGGAGCCAGCGATTGTGGTTGCGCAGCGAGCCCGGGTGGATCTGCATCACCATGCCGTCCTCGACGCTCATCCCCGCCATCTCGGTCAGCATCTGGGCGCGGAACAGCTCGGCGTCGTGGGCGCTCCAGCTGCCGCCGACGATCCGGCCGAACAGCGCTTCCTTCTCGCTCTGCGGCAGATCGCAGGTCAGCGCCGTCGGGTGGCCGTGATCGGTGGCGGTGGCGCCGGCGGCGCGGAAATCGGCGCGGCGCTTGCGGTGGGCGGCCATGTAGCCGTTCCAGGTGAAGACGTCCTCGCCGGAAAGCTCGCCGAAGCGCTTCAGCGCCGTCTCGAACTCCTCGTGCTCGGGATCGATCACGGCGTCGGGGCGATAGGT
Source organism: Sphingomonas parva (ex Maeng et al. 2020) (assembly GCF_004564275.1). Taxonomy (GTDB): domain Bacteria; phylum Pseudomonadota; class Alphaproteobacteria; order Sphingomonadales; family Sphingomonadaceae; genus Allosphingosinicella; species Allosphingosinicella parva. The sequence goes on along the minus strand of NZ_SPDV01000047.1, from coordinate 13,827 downwards.
GGTCACCACCCTGCCCGCCCAGCCCGACTGACGAATCGCGGCATGGTGGACGAGGTCCTCGTGCGGTCCCTCGGTGGTGGCGAGCAGCTCGATGTTGAAGCGATCGAACAGCGCGCGCGGCCTGAACGCGTCGCTGGCCAGCGCCTCGTCGATGCGATCGTAATAGAGATCGGCGATCGCCGGCTCGAGCGCGACCTCGAGGCCGAACACCTCGGCGAAGACATGATCGAGCCACATCCGCGACGGCGTTCCGCGGAACAGATAGAAATGCGAGGCGAACAGCCGCCACGCCTCGCGCGGATCGGCGCCGGACGGGCCGGAGCGGCTGGCGACGCCCAGCCGGTCGAGCGGCACGCCCTGGCTGAACAGCATCCGGTAGAGATAATGATCGGGCGCGAGCAGCAGCTCGGTCGGGTTCGTCCAGTTCGCGTTGGTCGCGAACCAGGCAGGATCGGTGTGGCCGTGCGGACTGACGATCGGCAGCCCCGCGATGTCCGCGTAAAGGGCCCGCGCGATGTCGCGGGTCGCCGGCTCGGCAGGAAACAGCCGGTCGGGGTGGAGCGTGAGAGGCCTGGTCATCGCTTTCCTAACGCATCGCTGCCGGGACTGGTCGCCGCCATTCCCGCGTTTCTTTTTTGGTAACCGGTGTCAGAACCCGAAGCAAGGGCCAAGACGCGGTTGTCACGGATTGGGCGCGGGCGCCACCGAGGCCCTGCGCACCAGAGTCGACAGGAACATGGACGGCTCGGCGACCTCGGAATCTGATTCGCCGATGCCGGAGAGCAATTTGAGCGCCGCCGAGCGCGCCATCGAGACGATCGGCCAGCGCACCGTCGTCAGCGGCGGCCAGATGTGGGCGGAGATCGGCGTGTCGTCGAACCCGATCACCGAAAGCTGGCCGGGCACGTCGACGCCCCGCTGACGCGCGGCGTGGACGACGGCCGCCGCCATCTCGTCGTTGGAGGCGAAGATCGCGGTCGGGCGGGGCGAGAGATCGAGCAATTTCTCGGCCGCTGCGAGGCCGGAGGCGAAGGTGTAATTGCCTTCCGCGATCAGGCTCCGCGGCAGCTTGATCCGCGCCTCGGCCAGGGCATCCTCGAAACCCTGGCGGCGCTCGGTCGCCGAGCGGAAGCCGTGCGGGCCGGCGATCAGCCCGATCGACCGATGCCCCTGCTCGATCAGATAGGCGGTGGCGGCGCGCACCGCCTCGCGGTCGTTCGAGGCGACCATGTGATCGGCATCGTCGAGCTCGGCCGAGCCCATGCGCACGTAGCGGCAGCCGGCCTCGTCGCACAGCCGCGCCAGTGCGTCGTTCTCCGAGATCGGCGGCAGCAGGATCACGCCGTAGAGGCGCTGGCGCTGGAGGAAGTGACGCACGTCGTCGAGCATCGCCGCCGACCCGCGGTCCACCGGACGGACGATCATCTCGAAGTCCGTCCCCTGCAGCGCCTCGAGGATTCCCTGCTGAACGTTCAGCACCATCTGCGCGTTGGGATTGTCGTGGATCAGGCCGATCAGGAAGTTCGTCCGCAGGGCCAAAGCGCGCGCCTGCGGGTTCGGCACGTAGCCGAGCTCGCTGATCACCTCGAGCACGCGTTTGCGCGTATCCTCGTTGAGCAAGGGAGAGCGGTTGATGACCCGGCTGACCGTCTTCTTCGACACGCCCGACAGGCGCGCGACGTCGTTGATCGTCGGCTTCCCCGTCCCCCAACGGGGGCTTGGCGTGTCTTCGGCCCTGCTGCTCACATGTCCCTCTCTTGCGCCCACCGTAGCGTACCGACCCCGTTTTCAAAGTCCAAACTCCGCCGCGCCCTTGTGCCCGTCGACGGAGCGGAGTATTTCCACTTGTATGACACCGGTTTCCAGGTGACAATGGGATGATGTCGCAGACCAGTCTCGCCACCCCCGCGGAAAGCCGCGCCCTGCTCCGCCTCGACTCGCTCGACGACGTCGCCACCGCGCTTCGGCCGCTCGCCGCCGGCGACCGCGTCGAGATCGAGGGCATGGTGATCGAGGTACGCGAGCCGATTCCGTTCGGCCACAAGATCGCGCTGCGCGATCTCCCCACCGGGACGCAGGTGCGCAAGTTCGGCTGGCCGATCGGCGCCCTGAAGGCGCCGGTTGCGGTCGGCGAGCACGTCCACACCCACAATCTCGCGACCCTGCTCTCGGGCGTCGAAGGCTATGCCTATGCGCCGCTCGCCGAGCAGCCGACCGTCCCGGCCGAGGCGCACAATTTCCTCGGCTACCGGCGCGCCGACGGGCGGGTCGGCACGCGCAACGAGATCTGGATCCTGCCAACGGTCGGCTGCGTCGGCCGCACCGCGCAGAAGATCGCGACGATCGCCCACGCGCGTCACGCCGGCGCGGTCGACGGCGTCCATGCTTTCGCCCATCCGTTCGGCTGCTCGCAGCTCGGCGACGATCTCGACGGCACCCGCGGCGTGCTGGCCGCTCTCGCCTGCCACCCCAATGCGGGCGGGGTGCTGCTCGTCGGTCTCGGCTGCGAATCGAACCAGCTCGACCGAATGCTCGCCGAGATCCCGGAAAGCCTGCGCGGGCGGGTACGGACGCTGCGGGCGCAGAGCGCCGAGGACGAGATCGAGGAGGGTCTCGCGCTGGTCGACGCCCTGGTCGCGACCGCGACGCTGGCGACACGCCAGCCGGTGCCGCTGTCCGAGCTCGTGCTCGGGCTGAAGTGCGGCGGCTCCGACGGCTTTTCCGGCCTGACCGCCAACCCGCTCGTCGGGCGCATGGCCGATCGCGTGGTCGGCGCCGGCGGCAGCGCCGTGCTCAGCGAGATTCCGGAGATCTTCGGCGCGGAGCGGCTGCTGATGGCCCGTGCCCGCGACGAGCGCGTGTTCGATGCCGTCGTCGGCGTGGTCAACGACTTCAAGCGCTATTTCCTCGCCCATGGCGAGCCGGTCTCGGAAAACCCGTCGCCGGGCAATCTCGCCGGGGGCATCACCACGCTCGAGGAGAAGTCGCTCGGCGCGGTGCAGAAGGCGGGCCGCAGTCCGCTCGACGACGTGCTGCGATACGGGGACCGGGTCCGCCGCCGCGGTCTCAGCCTGCTCGAGGCGCCCGGCAACGATGCGGTGTCCTCCACCGCCCTCGCCGCCGCCGGCGCGACCGTGATCCTGTTCACCACCGGCCGGGGCACGCCACTCGGCTTCCCCGTCCCGACGGTGAAGATCGCGTCCAACTCCGATCTTGCCGGACGCAAGCGCGGCTGGATCGATTTCGACGCCGGCCAGGTGCTGAACGCCGGTCTCGACAAGGCCGGCGACGCTCTGCTCGACCGCATCCTCGAGATCGCCTCGGGCGCCGAGACCGCAGCCGAGCGCAACGGCGAGCGCGAGATCGCGATCTGGAAACGAGGCGTGACGCTGTGACGGCCACGCCTTATGGCGGCGCCATGCAGACCGGAATCGTCCACTTCGGCCCAGGCGCCTTTCACCGCGCCCACCAGGCCGATTACATCGATCGCCTCCTGGCGGACGATCCGCAATGGGGGATCGCCGCCGTCTCGCTGCGCTCCCCCGGCACGGTCGCGGCGCTCGAGGCGCAGGAGGGCCGCTACACGCTCGCCATCCTCGACGCCGAGACCCGGTTCCGCACCCTCGCCGCGCACAATCGCTTCTTCGGCCCGGGTGAGAGCGCCGGCGTCCGCGCGCTGCTTCGCGACCCGGCGATCCGCATCGTCTCCAGCACCGTCACCGAAAAGGGCTATTGCCTCTCCGGCGACGGCAGCCTCGACTTCGATCATCCCGACATCGTTCACGATCTGGCGAACCCGGAGGATCCGGTCAGCATCGTCGGCTGGCTGACGCTCGGCCTCGCCGATCGCCGCGAGGCCGGCCTCCCCGCCTTCACGCCCTTGTGCTGCGACAACATGGTGTCGAACGGCAAGAAGCTGAAAGCGGCGGTCGTCGCTTATGCCGAGCGGCGCGACCCGGCCCTGGCCGCCTGGATCGCGCGCGAGGCAATATTCCCCGACACGATGGTCGATTCGATCACGCCCGCGACCGACGATCGCCTCCGCGCGCTGGTCCGCGACGAGACCGGCTGGAACGATGCGCTGCCGGTCAGCCGCGAAGCCTATGCCGCCTGGGTGATCGAGGACGTGCTGCCGCCCGGGTCGCCCGACTTCGCCTCCGTCGGCGTCGTGCTCGCCCCGGACGTCGGCGCGTGGGAGAAGGCCAAGCTGCGCATCCTGAACGGCGCCCATTCCAGCCTCGCCTACCTCGGCCTGCTCATCGGCCACGAGACCGTCGCCGACGCGATGGCCGATGGAGAGCTGGCCGGCTTCGTCGAGCGCCTGATCCGGCGCGACATCGTGCCCGGCCTCGAGCCGTCGCCGCTCGATCTTCAATCCTATGCGAGCGAGATCCTCGACCGGTTCCGCAATCCGGCGATCGGCCACAGATTGTCGCAGATCGCCTGGGACGGGTCGCAGAAGCTGCCGTACCGCCTGCTCGACAGCGTGGGCGACGCGCTCGCCGGCGGCCGCGACGTCGCGCGGCTCGCCGTTCCGGTCGCCGCCTGGATGCTCTTCATCCAGCGCCAGGCCCGCGCCGGCGCGCAGATCGTCGATCCGCTGGCGGCCGAGCTCGCTCGCCACGGCGTGGGAGACGACGCCGCCGAGGCGCTGCTCGGCATGCGCCAGGTCTTCCCTGCGGCGCTGGCGGAGAATTCGACCTTCCGCGCAGCCGTGCTAGGGGCGGCCGACGCGATGCGGCAGGAAGGGCCCAGGGCCCTCCTCGCCGCCTGACATCAGGAGCTTGTGAACTTGGCCGACATCGATCGCATTCTTGCCGCCGCCCCGGTCATCCCGGTGCTCGTCGTCAACCGCGTCGAGGACGCGCTGCCGATCGCCCGCGCGCTCGTCGCAGGCGGGCTGCCGGTGCTCGAGGTGACTCTGCGCACGCCGGCGGCGCTCGACGCGATCCGGGCGATGAAGGAGGTCGAAGGGGCGATCGTCGGCGCCGGCACGGTGCTGAACCCGGGCCAGTTCGATCAGGCGGTCGAGGCCGGCTCCGAGTTCGTCGTCAGCCCGGGCCTCACCGAGACGCTCGGCAAGGCCGCGCAGGATGCGCCGGTGCCGCTGCTGCCCGGCGTCGCCAGCGCGGGCGACATCATGCGCGCGCTCGATCTCGGCTATGATCGCCTCAAGTTCTTCCCGGCCATGTCGTCCGGCGGCCTTCCGGCGCTCAAGGGCTTCGCGGCCGTGTTCGGCGGCGTGCGCTTCTGCCCCACCGGCGGCATCACGCTCGAGACCGCGCCCGAGTGGCTCGCGCTCGACGCGGTGGCGTGCGTCGGCGGCAGCTGGCTGGTGCCGGCGGGGGAGATCGATCCGGCCCAGATCACCGAGCGCGCCCGGCGCGCCGCTGCCCTGCGACACTGAAAAATCCAGCCGAACGGCAGACCGTCCTTCCGGTAGTTGCCTATGACACCGGTTTCCAATACGATTGCGCGAAACACGAAGAGAGTTTTGCCCGTGACGATTCTGACCGACGCGCCGCGCGAGATCGCCGGCAGGTTCCTTGCTGCCCGCCGGTCCGCTGCCGGGCTTTCCGATTACCCCGGCACGCTTCCGGAGACGCTCGACGCGGCCTATGCCGTCCAGGACGCGGCGATCGCGGGCTGGAGCAGGCCTGTGGTCGGCTGGAAGGTCGGCCGCATCCTGCCGCCGCTGTCCGACCGCTACGGCGCCGACCGGCTCGCCGGTCCGATCTTCGACAGCACTCCGGCGGCGGAGACGGCCGTGCCGATGCCGGTGTTCGCGCAGGGCTTCGCGGCCGGCGAGGCCGAATTCCTGCTCCGCATCGGCCGTGCCCCGGCGGCCGGCCAGACCCGCTTCACCCTCGAGGAGACGGCCGAGCTGATCGACGCCGTTCACGTCGGGATCGAGATCGCCAGCTCGCCGCTCGAGCCGATCAACCGCATCGGTCCGGCGGCGGTGATCTCCGATTTCGGCAACAACAACGGCCTCGTCATCGGCGCCGAGATCCCGGACTGGCGCGCCAGCGGCTTCGAGGCGTGGCAGGTCGAGACGTTGATCGACGATGTGTCGGTCGGCACCGGCACCGCCGCCAGCTTCCCCGACGGCGCGATCGGCGCCGCGCGGTTCCTGTTCGAGCTGATGGCGCGCCGCGGCATTGCCCTTCAGCCCGGCCAGTGGATTTCCTCGGGCGCGGTCACCGGCGTTCACGACGCCAGACCGGGCCAGACCGTCGAAGCACGGTTCGGCGACGGCTTCTCGGTGTCCTGCCGGCTGACCGAGGTTCGTGCCGGCTGACGGCGCGGTTCACCGCCTTAAGCCCAGGACTTTAGGGACGCGCAGGGAACAAGCCGTTTCTCAAGCGTTACGGCTCGATGAGCAGATATCCATGGCTTGCGGGAGCCTTGCTCCCCCTCGTTGCGCTGGCATCCCCCGCGCCGGCGCAGCAACAATCCTCGTCAACGGCCGCCGCCGATCGCGACGATCAAGGCGAGGCCAAGCCGCCGCGGCGCTGGCGCGTCGGGCTGGGCGTGCAGGCGGTCCCCAGCTTTCCGGGCTCGGACTCGGTCAGCCTTCGACCGCTGGTCGACGTCGCGCGTGCGCGGGGCGACGAGCCGTTCGAGTTCGAGGCGCCGGACGAGAGCTTCGGCTTCCCGATCGTCCGGGGCGGCGGCTTCGAGGTCGGGCCGGCGCTCAACATCGAGGGCAGCCGCAAGCCCGGGAAGCTCGGCGCCGCCCTGCCCAAGGTCTCGACCACGTTCGAGGCGGGCGCCTTCGTGTCGTGGCAGCTCGGCGAATCCTTCCGGCTGCGCGCCGAAGGCCGCAAGGGCCTGGGCGGCCATGACGGATGGGTCGGCAATGTCGGGGCCGATTACGTCGCCCGCAACGGCGATGCCTGGCTGTTCTCTATCGGGCCGCGCGTCACCCTCTCCGACCGCACGTTCAACCGCGCCTATTTCGGCGTCACGCCCGCCGATGCGGCAGTGACCGGCCTTGCCGCCTTCGATCCCAATGGGGGAGTACAAGCCATTGGCGGCACCGCCGGCCTGCTCTTCCAGCTCAGCCCGTCCTGGGGCGTCTACAGCTACGCCAAATACGATCGCCTGGTCAGCGACGCCGGCCGCTCCCCGGTCGTCCGCCAGCTCGGCTCGCGCGATCAATTCTCCGGCGGCCTCGCCCTCACCTACACCTGGGGCGGCGGACGCAAGGCACGCTGAAGCGGCGCGCCCGCAGCCGACCGCAGCCAGTGACTTACGCATGCAAGACACCGCTTGCGATGCAAGCTGAACGAGAGTATCTAAGATATATCTAAGATTCTCTCGAGGAGGCTTTGGATGCGACACCACGGACATTGCGGCAAAGGCGCGGCCTTCGGCATTCCGGCGGCGATCGTCGCCATGACCATGGCGGGGCGCGGCTGGGGCGGAGAGTGGAGCGGCGAGTGGGGCGGCGGCTGGGGCCGCGAGGGCCGGCGGCGCCGGATGTTCGATTCCGGCGAGCTGCGCCTCGTCCTCCTCAAGCTGATCGCCGACCAGCCGCGGCACGGCTACGATCTGATCCGCGCGATCGAGGAGATGACGCACGGCACCTATGCGCCGAGCCCGGGCGTGGTCTATCCGACGCTGACCATGCTGCAGGACATGGGGCTGATCGAGGAAGCCGGATCCGGCGGCGCCCGCAAGGCATTCGCGGCGACGGCGGACGGTCTCGCCCATCTCGCGGAACGAGCCGACGAGGTCGAGCGGCTGATGGCGCGGCTGACCGAGATCGGCGACGATCGCCGCAGAACCGGCGGCGGTCCGGTCGGGCGCGCCGTGGCGAACCTTCTCGCCGCCTTGTGGAACCGGGTGGGCAAGCAGCGGGTCGACGAGAAACGCCTGCACGATATCGCCGCCATCCTCGACGAAGCGGCGCAAAAGATCGAGCGGCTCTGAGGACGCGGGCGGCGTGCCGCCGCCGGTCGCGCAGGCCGCTCAGGCCAAAGCCGGCACCTGAAGGCGGAAATGGACGCGCCGGCGGGCGTCGGGATCGGAGGTCAGGCTGCCGCCGAGCCGTTCGCAAATTCGCCGGGCAAGCGCCAGCGACAGGCCGTAGGCGCCCGCGCGACCGGAGACGCCGCCGGCGGCGCCCGCCATTCGCTCCTCCCCCGCTCCGGAAGTCGGGCTGCCGGCATCCGTGATCTCGATGACCAATTGTTCGCCGCCCTCGACGACGCGGGCCACCCGGCACTCGATCCGCGGGCCCAGCGCCATCTGGGCGACATGGCGGCCGAGCGCGACCAGCGCCGAGGCGAGCAGCCGGCCGTCGGTGCTGATCGAGACGCGATCGGGGTCGAGGACGATCAGCTCGGCACGATCGGCGATCATCGGCCGGATCTCGGCCGCGGCGACATCGAGGATCGCTGCGATATCGACCCGTCCGAGCTGCTGGGGCCCGCAGGCGACGTCCGAATAGAGGGCGATGTCCCTCACCACCTCGGCGAGATAGTGGCTCGCCTCGCCGATGCTGCGCAGCTCGGTGAAATCGGCACTGCCCTGGCGTTCCGCCTCCTCGGCGAGGAGCGACTGGCAGCAGCGTTGCAGGGCGGCGAGCGGCGGCGTCGCGTCCTCGCCGAGGCGGGCGAGCCGCTCGCTCTTGGCTGCGCCCGCCTCTCGAAGCCGCAGCAGCCGGGCCTCCAGGGCCGCCACCGCCGTCTGGTGGGCCGCCGCCTGGCGCTCGACCGCATCGCGCGATGAGAGCACCCGGCCGAAATTGGTCGCCATGACGCCGACGTAGACGGCCGCGCATGCTAAGGAGAGGACGGACAGCCAGGAGAGATCGGCCGCGCCGACCGCGGGCGGCGATGCCAGCCAGGTGGAGACCAGCAGGTACAAGGCGACGTTCGCCGCCATCGCGGCGACCAGCGCAAGCCACAGGCGCGGGCTCGGCGAAAGATAAAGAAAGGCGAGAAGCGGCACCACCGCGAGCCAGAGCAGGAACGGCGACATCAGGCCGCCGTAAGCGTGCGTGGCCCAGAGTATGGTCAGCTGGAGGTGCTCGAGCGAGCAGAGGCTGAGCAGGCGATAGCGCCCGGTGGCACGAAGCGCGGCCGGATAGACCCAGAAAAGCGCGACCAAAGCGGCGAAGCCGCTCAGGCGGTAATCGTGCGGAAAGCCGGCGGCGAGCAGGAAGACGCAGAGGCTGAGGCCCAGCAACGGCCCGGCCAAATGGCTCAGTACGAACATGCGGACATGCTGGCGATCGGCGCCTTGCACGTCCGGGAGCGCTCCCTCCAGCCGCTCGCGGGCCCGCCGCGCCGCACCATCGGCTGCGGTCTTCATGCCCGAACGCGGATAGGTGGCCGTCAACAACAAGGGACCTGCAGTCGTGGATCGCCGGATCGGCGGGTAACGGCCCATTAACGGGGCAGAGTTAACGGCGGGTTATGGCCGAGGGGGCGAAGTCGCTGGCGACGAGTGGCGAAGGCGCCGCATCGTCACTCAAGGAAAGGGCCGCGACGCTGGTCGCCGGCTTCGTTCGAGCCGTGGACTGGATGATCGGCGGCGCCGGCGCCGAGGACCGGGCCCGGCGGCGGCTGTTTCGCAGCTTCGCGCTCCTTCATCTCGTCGGTGCCCCGTGCGGCCTCGCCGTGGCGGCATTCCTGTTTGCGGTCGACGATCAGCGCCACTGGATCGTCGCCTCGGCGGCAGCCGGAATCAGCCTGTTCGCAGCCCTGCCGCTGCTGCTGCGCGCCACGGCGCGGATCGAACTGCCCGCCTTTCTCTCCGTCCAGTTGCTGGTCCTGGCAAGCCTCGCGGGCGGTTATCATTACGGCGGCTTCCATTCGCCGTTCACCGTCTGGCTGCTGGTCGCGGTGCTGCTGAGCTTCCTGTTCGCGGGACGGATCATCGCCTGGTGCCTCGGTGCGGCCGCCTGTCAGACGGCGCTGTTCTTCGCGCTGCTCGGCGTCTCGACCGCTTCTCCGGAGCATGAAGCCGCCGCCTGGAACGCGGTGTTCGCCGCCTCGGCGGTCGCGGCGACGCTCTACATCTCGCTGATCGCCGGCTTCTACGCCTGGCTGAAGACGGAAAGCTCGCAGCTCTCCGCCGCGCTGCGCCAGCATCAGCAGACCGGGCGACGGGTGGCGGCGGAGATCAGGGACGCGGAAGCGGCGAATGCCGGCACCACCGCCTTCCTGGCCAATGCCAGCCACCAGCTGCGCACGCCGCTCAACGTCGTGATCGGCTATAGCGAGCTGCTGATCGAGGATGCCGAGATCGAGGAGCGCGAGGACTCCAGCCGCCAGCTCGCCCAGATCGTCGAGGCGAGTCGCGCCTTGCTCGCCGTCGTCGACGAGGTCGTCGATCTTGCCGAGGCGGACGACGCCGGCGGCGAGGATCCGATCGCGATCGCCGCCGATGCCCAGCCCGACGCGCAGCCTGCGCGGCGCGCGTCGCCGGCCGGGGTCGTTGCCCGGCTTCCCAGTACGATCCTGCGCTCGCGCCTGCGCAGGCCGATCTGCGCCGGTCTCGTCGCGGGGCTCCTGGTCCTGTGCCTCTGGTTCGCGGCCCAAGGCTCCGCGCCCGCCGCTCTGGCGGCGGCGCTGGCGGGTCTCGGCGCCGGGCTGCTCGGCGCGCGACTGCTGGGGACGGCGCGCGGCGGGACTCGCGCCGAGCCGACGCGCGACGAGCTGACCGGACTGCGCAACCGCGCCTCTTTCCAGAGCATGCTCGACCGCGGCATCCGCCGCCGCAGCGGCGAGACGGTCGCCGTCCTGTTCGCGGATCTCGACGGCTTCAAGGAAGTGAACGACAGTCTCGGCCACGATGCGGGCGATCAGTTGCTGCGGCAGGTCGCGCAGCGCTTCCTGGCCGAGACGCCGAGTGACGTCCTGCTCGCCCGCCTCGGCGGCGACGAGTTCGGCGCCGCTGCTTTCGGCGAGGACGCCGCCGAGCGCATCCACCGCCTCGCCGAGGCGATGCTCGATGCGGTGACCGATCCGATCGCGACCGACGAGGACCATCTCACCGTCGGGCTCAGCGTCGGCATCGCCACCGGCCGGACCGGCGCGATCACCAGCCGCGAACTGCTCCGCCGCAGCGACGTGGCAATGTACCGCGCCAAGTCCGACAAGAGGCAGCCGATCCAGGCCTTCGAGCTGCACATGGACGAGGCGCTGAGCTTCCGCCGGACGATGCGCAAGGATCTCGCGGTCGCCATTGCCGAAGACCAGCTGCACCTGCTGCTCCAGCCGGTGGTCGGCGCGCGCACCGGCGAGCTCGCCAGTGCCGAGGCGCTGCTGCGCTGGACCCACCCGGTGCTCGGCGCCGTCTCGCCGGCCAAGCTCATCCCGCTCGCCGAGGAGAGCGGCCAGATCATCGCGATCGACGATTGGGTGCTCGAGCAGGCCCTGGTCTATGCCGCGGCGCTCGGCGATGTCCCGATCGCGGTCAACATCTCGCCGGTCCAGTTCCGCCACCCCGGCTTCGCCCGCAAGATCGTCGATCGCCTGTCGGCGCACGGCCTGCCGCCGCATCTCCTGAAGCTGGAGATCACCGAAGGGGTGCTCGTCACCCACACCCGCGCCGCGAGCCGCGCCGTGAACGAGCTGCGCGAGGCCGGCATCCGCATCGCCCTCGACGATTTCGGCACCGGCTTCTCGAGCCTCAGCTACCTCAAGGATTTCCAGTTCGATTCGCTGAAGATCGACCGCTCGTTCGTCACCGATCTCGAGAACGGCAGGCAATCGGCCGAGCTCCTGCGCGCGATCATCGATCTCGGCCACAGCCTCAACATGACGGTGATCGCGGAAGGCGTGGAGACCGCGCGCCAGGCCAGCCTGATCCAGCTGCTCGGCTGCGACTTCATCCAGGGCTATTTCACCGGCCGTCCGATGCCGTTCGAAGCCCTGGAGGCGATGAAGGCCGGGCCGCAGCCGCAGGCGAGTCCGCTGGTAAGGAGCTGAACGAAGCGAGCGGCAGGGACGCCCTTGCCCGCGTCCCTGCCGCTCCTCCGCCAGCGCATTAGGTGCTTCTCCGGGGAAGGCACCACGCGCCTCCCCCGAGACACGTTCGACGCTAGGCGAAGATGATGTCGCTGGTCAGGATCTGGGTCGATCCGGTCATGATCGTGAAATCGGCGACGGCATCGCCGTTCACGTCCCCGGCGAGGAAGGCGCTGCCGCCGGCGCTGAACGCCCGCAGCTCGCCCGCAGCGCCGGTGAAGGCCGACGATCCGATCCACGCGAAGCCCTGGTGCCCTTCGCCGAGCAGGTTGGCATCCATGCCGCTGAGATCGATCTTGTCCTGGCCGCGGCGGAAGTCGGTGATCGTATCGTGGCCGCTGCCGTCGGAGAAAGCGAACACGTCCTCCTGGTTGCCGCCGGTCAGCACGTCGTCGCCGGTGCCGCCGTTCAGCACGTCGCGGTGGTTGCCGCCGTTCAGCACGTCACGGCCTGCCCCGCCGTTCAGCACGTCGGCGTGGTTGCCGCCGTCGAGGCGGTCGTTGCCCGCGCCGCCGTCCAGCCGATCGTCGCCGTTGCCGCCGTCCAGCTGATCGTCGCCGCCGAGGCCGAGCAGCGTGTCGTCGCCATTGCCGCCGGACAGACGGTCGGCGAAGCCGCTGCCTTCCAGCGCTTCGACGAACAGGTAGCGGTCACCGGCAGCGTCGCCGCCCGAGCCCTGGCCGTTGCCGAGCGAGGCGGAGACGCCCTGGCGGGCATCGGCATAGCTGACGATGTCGAACCCGGAGCCGCCGTCGATCAGATCGCTGCCGGCGCCGCCGGAGAGCCAGTCGTCACCCTCGCCGCCCGACAGCACGTCGTTGCCCGCGCCGCCCTCGAGCCGGTCGCGACCGGCGCCGCCGGTGAGCGCGTCCCAGCCCTCGCCGCCCAGGATCAGGTCGTCGCCGGCGTCGCCGAACAGCAGGTCCCATCCGTCGCCGCCGTCGATCTGGTCGTCGCCGGCCTTGCCGCTGATCAGATCGGCGCCGTCGAGGCCGCGGATGATGTCCGCCTTGTCGGTGCCGGTCAGGATGTCGGACCGATCGGTGCCGGTGATCACGCGGCGGGTCGGATCGACCGGGATCGGGGCCCCGTCGGCACTCTTCGCGGCGAAGTTCGCCGCCGAGAGGCTCTCCGGCGCGACATTGCCGAGGAAGGCGAGGGCCGTGCCGGCAGCGCCCCCTACACCGTCGGCGTCAAAGACGAGCGTCGTGCCGTTCTCGCCCTGCTCGAGGCGCAGGCGCCCCGAGGCGAACGGATCGCCGCCCGCGGCGAACGCGGAGATTTCGATCACGTCGCCGCCCGCACCGGCGGCGAAATCCAGGATCCGGACGTCGCCGTCGGCCGCGTCGAGCACGATCGTGTCGCGGCCGCTGCCGCCGGTGATCGTCGCACCCGCCGCGGCGTGAAGCACGTCGGCGCCGTCGCCGCCGTCGAGGAGGTCGCCGGCCGATGCCGCAGCGCCGCGAGCGAGGCCGGGCGTGACGCCGATCGCATCGGCCCAGAGCACGTCGTCCCCGACGCCGCCGATCAGCGTGTCGGTTCCGGCGCCGCCGACCAGCAGATCGTTGCCGGCGCCGCCGAGCAGAACGTCGTCGCCGGCCTCGCCGGACAGCAGGTCGTTGCCGTCGAGGCCGTCGACCATGTCGGCATAGGCGCCGCCGGTGATGTGGTCGTCGAAGCGGCCGGCGGTGAAGTTCACCAGCTGCTCGATGCCGCTGATCTTGGTGCCGTTCACCGTCACGACGCCGGCGAGGTTGTCGGCGATGCTGAAGGTCACCGCCGCGCCCTGGAAGACGAACTGGCCCTGATCGATGCCGTCGCCGCCCTGGACCTCGGCCGC
>NZ_SPDV01000046.1 GCF_004564275.1 Sphingomonas parva (ex Maeng et al. 2020) | reverse complement strand
CTCGGGCGGCGCGCCGGTCTGCCAGAAGACGTCGATCGGCATGCCGCCGCGCGGATGCCAATAGCCGCCGATGCGCAGCCACAGCGGCTTCATCTCCTGCGGAGGCCCCAGGTTCCGGACGCTATTTCACGCCGTTCTGCGTGTAGCACATGGCCCTGCGGGGCGCGCAGGTGGCGACGCTCTTGTGGATCGCGTTGCAGGTGCCGAATTGCGCATCGCACATCGCCTGGGCGTTGCTGACTGGTTTGGATTGGCCGCCGCCTTTGCTCCTTGGCGTCACGCGGGGGGCGGGAACAGGGCGCGGCCTGTCAAACTCGCGGGCTTGCGCTTCCTGCCTGGCCTTCTTCGCCTCGTGGGCGGCCCTGGCTTTCTCGTAACCCGCGCGCGCCTCGGCATTATCGGGGTCCCTGCGGAGGATGCCCTCGTATCGCCACATCGCATAGTCCCACTTCTGCGCGTCCATATATTCCTGCGCGTACTTGAGCTCGGACTCGACGCTTCCGGGGCTTTGAGCAAGCGCGACGGATGCGAAGGCCAGCAGGACGAGCCCGCTTGCGCGCGTTTTGAACTTCATAGTCAGATCCCCCGTCCCTAACCCCGGCACTGTGCAAAGCTGCCGCAGACACCGAAAAAGTCAATAACATGAGGCACTCGACAGGAGGGTGCCTTTCCCGGGGAGGCACGCGGCGGCCGGATCATGGCCTCTCCGGCCGCCTCCCGAGCCAAAGCGGGGAGCCTGCTTTCGCCCCCTTTCGGACTCTGCTCCCCCCTTGCAAGGGACGGGATCGAGGGGGGGTGCAGCGTCGAGGGGAGACGTCAGCTCAGAAGACGGTGGGAAGGAACCACCCCAGCCTCTCCACGAAGTCGCGGAGGGGCGTGACAGCGGATAGTCCGGAATCGCTGCGGCCGGCGGTGATCCGGACGATCGCTCCGCGCCTCAGCCGCGGCCGCGGTAGCCGGCGACGTCCTGGGGCGGGACCCAGAGGCTCTCGGGCGGCGCGCCGGTCTGCCAGAAGACGTCGATCGGCATGCCGCCGCGCGGATACCAATAGCCGCCGATGCGCAGCCACAGCGGCTTCATCTCCTGCGCCAGCCGCTCGGCGATGCCGACGGTGACGTCCTCATGGAAACCGCAATGGTTGCGGAAGCTGTGCAGGAACAGCTTCAGCGACTTCGATTCGACGATCGCCTCGCCCGGCGCGTAGTCGAGCACGAGATGGGCGAAATCGGGCTGGCCGGTGACCGGGCAGAGCGAGGTGAATTCGGGCGCGG
Source organism: Sphingomonas parva (ex Maeng et al. 2020) (assembly GCF_004564275.1). Classification (GTDB taxonomy): domain Bacteria; phylum Pseudomonadota; class Alphaproteobacteria; order Sphingomonadales; family Sphingomonadaceae; genus Allosphingosinicella; species Allosphingosinicella parva. Next base: position 25,950 of record NZ_SPDV01000046.1, on the reverse strand, counting down.
TGAAGCGCACGAGATAGGCGCGCCCCGGGCGGGGATTGGGCACGTAATCGAGCCGGGCTTCCTCGGGCGAGGCGGGGAGCGGGGTCGAGCGGCCGAGATGGGTGAGATCCATGCGCGGCGCCTTAGCGGCGACGGCGTCGATTGTCATCGCCGCAGCAGCGGCGGCGATTGGAGAAAGGCCGCCGATCCTCTATCCTGCCGGCACGGGAGCCAGGGAGCGGGCCGTGCCGATCGCCGTCGACGAGGACCAGGCGAGTGCCAAGAGCCGGATCGCGGCGATCCGGCTCGCCTTGTGGACGCTGCGCTGCATGAACAATTGGCGCCAGAACGTCGGCGATTACGATTCGGCGATGATCCTGATCGCGGTAATCGCGATCACCGCCGAGAAGCTGACTCGGCAGGACGTGGAATCGGAGCTGCAGACGCTCGACGCCGCTTTCCCGCCCGAGCGGCTGACGCGCTGCAACATCAGCTCGATCGCGGCCGGCACCGGGCTCAACCGCGAGACGACGCGCCGGAAGGTGAACGCGCTGGCGGCGGCCGGCTATCTGGTCCGCACCGCCGACGGCGGAGTGGAGTTCGCGCCGGGGCTGCTCCAGGCCCCGAGCACGCTGGAGCTCGTCCGCACCCAGCTCGACGGCATGGCGCGCGGCGCGAACGAGCTTATCCGCGACGGGATCCTGCGGCTGCGGTGAAGGGTGGTGCGCGGCTGCGCCTTTGGGCCGGAGCCGATACGCCGCTCCGGCCCGCGCAAGGGGGATCGCGCATGACAAAGGCCGCCGAACGTGGGGGAGGCGGCCGCGAACGACGGGGGGACGCCGCTCGCCCGCGCCTCTAGCACGATCCCGGCGGCGCGCGCGGGCGTGGTGCACATCCTGTGCACCAGACCAAGCCGATGGTTATGACCTTGCGAACGCTGGATTTGCTTGCGGGCCGCCATCGCGCGATAGAGTGGAGCCAGCGTCGGCGATAAAAGGATCGGGCGGATTTTCCCCTCCTCCGTGCAAGCATCCGTTAACCTCGCCGGCGGCAGGGTTTCGTCCCTGGCCGTGCGCGACGAGCCGGCCCCGCAAGCGAGTAGATTGGCGACGATGTTCCGCTCCCCCAGGCCTCTGCCGATCGGAGGCGTGATCCTCCTGGTGTGCCTGGGCACGGCGCTGCTCATCGCCCTGCTCTGGTCGGCGATCCTGGCGCAGAGCCGGTTCGATCGCGACGGTGCGATCGAGGCGGCGATCCGCGAGAACCGCAACCGCGTGATCGCCTATGAGCAATATGTCACCCGCACCTTCGACGCGGCCAATTTCGCGGCCCTCCACATCGCCACCCACTCGGCCGCGCCACTGACGCACCACGGCGCCGGGCCGGCGCTGATCTCCGATCCGGTCGCGGCGAACCCGCTGTTCGCGGCGGTGGAGATCGCCGATGCGCGCGGTGACGTCAGGTGGAGCACGGTTCGCGGCGCCCGGCCGCGCAACGTCGCCGCCGAGCCGGGCGTTCGGGCAATCCGGGCCGGCGCGCGCGACCGGCTAATGGTCTCGCCCCCCGCCCTTTCCCCGACGCTGGGCGAACCGGTGCTCGCGCTCACCCGCGCGATCGAGGGTGCGGACGGCAGCCTGGTCGGCACCGTCTCGGTGGAGATGCCGATCGCGCGGCTGACAGACTTCAGCCAGGGCGCGACGCTGCGGCCGCTCGACCTCATCTCGGTGATCGGGCTGGACGGGATCACGCTGGCGCGGCGCAGCGGCGGCAGGATCAGCTTCGGCGAGGATCTGCGCGGCAAATTGGTGATGGCGCAGCAGGCGAAGGACCCGAACGGCACCTATCTGGGCCCGAGCGCGATCGACGGGATCGTCCGCTATTTCAGCCACCGCCGGCTGCGCGACTATCCGATCTTCGTCACGGTCGGCATCGGCGAGCGGGACGTCCTGAAGACGGTGACCGACCGCGCCTGGTCCTATCGCATCGCCGGGGCGGCGCTGACCGCGGCCTTCCTGCTGATCGCCGCCTTTGCGATCGCGGGGCTGGCAAGGCGGGAGCGGGCGGCGCGCGCGCTCGCCGAGACCAACCGCCGGCTGCGCGAGGCGCAAAGGCTCGGCCGGATCGGCGACTGGGAATATGATCTCGAGGCGGGCCGGCTGATCTGGTCGGACCAGCTCTGCGCGATGTACGGGCGCGACCCTGCAGACGACGTGCTGTCGCGCGAGGATTTCCTCTCCTATCTCGATCCGACCAGCCGGGAGCGGTTTCTTTCGGCCGTGGACGCGGCGGTGCGCTCCGGGCAGCCGCAGCAATGCGAGATCGTCGCCTTGGTCGGCGAAGGCCATGCCGCCTCGCGCCGCCTCGTGCTCGCCCCCGAGCCGTCCGCCGACGGCGCGGTCCGCAAGGTGATCGGCACCGACCAGGACATTTCGGACGAGAAGGTCAGCGAGCAGCTGCGCGAGGAGGTCGCGCACCTCTCGCGGATCGAGGCGATGAACATCATGGCGGTGACGATCGCCCACGAGCTGGCCCAGCCGCTCACCGCCGCCGCCAATTACCTGTCGGGAGCCAAGATCTACGCGCGGCGCAGCGCGCCGGGGGACATGGACATGGTCGGCGAGGCGCTCGTCCAGGTCGACCGGCAGATCGGCCTCACCCGCGAGATCATGCGGCGGGCGCGCGACATGCTGGTCAAGCGGCCCTGCGCGGCGAAGAGCGCCTTCCTGCCGGAGATCGTCGACGACGCCGTGGCGCTGGTGAAGATCGCCAGCGAGAGCCCCGATTTCGAGATCGTCCAGGAGATTGCGGGCGAGCGCCTGCACGTCGCCGCCGACAAGGTGCAGATCCAGCAGGTGCTGATGAACCTGCTGCGCAATGCCTGCGAGGCCGCCTCGGCGGCCGACCAGCCGCGGGTGGTGGTGCGCGCCGAGACCGTGCGCGACGGCTCGATCATGGTCTCCGTCGAGGACAACGGCCCCGGCGTGACCAGCGAGCTTGCCGACATCTTCTCGCCCTTCGCCACCTCGAAGAGCCGCGGCATGGGCCTCGGCCTCTCGATCTCGCGCGCGATCATCCAGTCCTTCCGCGGCCGTATCTGGATCAGCAAGTCGCGCGAGGGCGGCGCGGCGATCTGCTTCACCCTGCCGCCGGCGCTCGAAGCCGCGGCCTGAGGCAAGCCGCCGCGCGCCGCACGCGCGTTGCGAGGGCTGTCCCAAAATGCGAGACGGAGGCCATGCGCCTCACCCACGTGATCAGGAACCAACAGTCCGACACGCTCGAGGCCTGGGTGGAGCCCTGGTGCCACCCCTATCGAGTGGCATCCGGCTCGGAGCTGGTTTTGCGCTACGAGGCGAGATCGGAGAGCGACGCGCGGATCGACGCCGAGCTGACCCCTGAGCGCCTCGTCCTCTGGTTCGGCGCTGACCATGCGCCCGCGGCAGAACGCGACGGCATCCCCGCCAAGCCGGACTGGGACCGATAGGCGGTACCCCGGTTCAGCGGTCCCCCTGCACCGCGCCGAGGATCGTGCGGAGCGCCGCGCCGGTCAGCCGGTCCTCGTCGTCGGCGTCGCCGATCACCTCGGCGAGGAGCTCGTCGCCGAACAGCGGGCGCAGGCCCGGCGGGACCTGGGGCAGATCGCCCTCGTGCAGCGGCCGCGCGAGATCGTCGAGGCAGTCGGGGCGCTGGGCGAGGAAATCGGCGAGCAGCGGCCAGCGCATCTCGAGGATCGTCCAGCGCGCGAGGGGGCCGGCGCCGATCGCCTGGCCGGCGAGAAGGAGAGTCGCTTGGTGCATCGCATAAGCGTTGACCAGCCGCTTCATCGACCGCGGGTTGGGCTCGAGCAACGCGGCGAAGGCCTGGAGACGATGCTGGGTGTGGAGCGCGGCATCGGGGCTGGCGATGCGCTTGGCCGTCGCCGCGCGCATGGCCTGGATCATCACCTCGTCGCCGCTTTCCTCGGCCGCGCGGACCCGTGCCTGCAGGTCTTCGGAGCGGGTCAGGCCGGCGACCGCGCGCTCTGCTTCCGCCTCCTTGCGGCGTCGGTCCTCCGCCCGCGCCTCGAGATCGACCCGGGCGGGACTGAGCAGCCGCGCCCAATAGCTCGACTGGACATCGGCCGGGATCTGCGGACTCGCGGCCGAGATCTGAAACACCTTGTCGAGGAACAGATAGCCGAGCGGCCGGCCGCATTCGCCGATCGGCGGGGAGAAGCCGGCGTAGCGCTGCTCGAAGCTGGAGCAGATCCACTTGCGGTCGGCGGCGACCACGTAGGTGACCGGCGCGCTGCGCATCAGCGTCTGGATGCCCTCGAGCAATTCGACGACATATTTGCTGTCGCAGCGATCGAGATCGTCGATGAAGACGACCACCGGACGGCCGATCCGCCTGACCAGCCGGTTGAACAGCCGGGTGATCGGCTTGTACGGATCGTCCTTCAGCTCGGCATAGGTCTGGGCGGCGCGCCGCGAGCCGAGCGCGAGCGTGCGGCTGCCCATCCAGAGCCCGCCCAGCAGGGTGAGGATCGGCGTCGCGTATTTGAGCAGCATGTCGATCACGCTCGCCCCGCTCGTCCCGCCTGGCGCGGTGCCGGTGCCGGAGCCGCCGGTATGGACGGCGAGGCGCAGCCAGAGGAGCAGCATCAGAGCGGCGCCGAAGGCGACGGCGATCACCGGCAGATAATCGGCGCGGAGGCGCCAGCGCAGCCAGCGCAGCCGCAGCAGCAGCCGCGGCCACGGCGTCAGCTTGGCGGCGGCGCCCGCATAGATGGTGGTGATCAGCGTCCACCACGGCGGCTGCAGGCGCTGGTCCCGCCAGGCGTTGAACTTGACGACGATCCACGGCTCCGGCCCGGCGCAGAGGTTGCGCTCGACGAAGTTGAGCACCGAGGTCTTGCCCGAGCCCCAGGGGCCGTGGAGGTGGACGATGAAGGCGGACGGGTCGGGGCCGAGACTGCTCTCCCGTGCCTCGCGGATCCGGTCCGCCAGGATGTCGGCAAAGGCGCGGCGGCCGAGCTCGTCGACGTCGGCCGGCTCGTCGGCATGGGTGGAAACCCGCTCGTTGTGCGGATCGGACGCCGGCTCTTCCTCGCCGCCCGTCGGCGGCCCCGCGGCAGCAGGCGCGAGCGCTTCGGGCGCGAGGCCGTGCTCCTCGAGGATCCGGGCGGCCAGACTCCCCTCCGGCGGAAAGCCGGCGAGCAGATGGGTCACCCGGACCTCGGTCGCCGTTCCGGTCGCCTCCGTGCCGGCACGATCGAGCGCCGCGTAGAGGCTGCGGGCCAGCGGACGGCTGAGGCGGAGCAGGCCCGGCGGCGGCTCCGCCTTGATCGCCGCTTCCTCGCTCGCGCCCAGAGCGGCGCGCAGCTGCTCGTGCGCCGCCGGATTGCGGCGGAGGGCGACGCTGACCGCGATCAGCGCCTGCTGCTCGGCATCGCCGCCGGAGAGGGCGGCGCCGCGCGACACCATCGCGAGCAGCAGGCCGACGGAGGTGACCGGCCCCGGGCGCTCCGACGCGGTCCAGAGATCGCGCACCGCCTGGCCGAACAGCCCAATGAGCTCCGCGCTGGCGACGGCGCCGCTCTCGCCCAGCATATCGTGCAGGAGCCCGGCGGCCGCCGAATGCGGATCCTCCAGGGCGACGGGTTGCGGCTGCTCCACGGGCGCCTCCTCCGGGCCGCACCGGCCCCGGTCGGCGATCCTACCACGATGGGACATGCGCGGAAATTGCACCCGGCGGTGGGCTTGGCGCAGGGGAGGGCGCCTCCTAAACGGAGTTTCCTTCTGCCCTCGCGGAGTCCCCGATGCGTCTCTTCCTCGCCGTGCCGTTCCTCCTTGCCGGCTGCGCCACCGTTCCGCGGGCACCGAGCCCGGAGGAGAGGGCGCAGCGCTGGTGGGGCGATGTCTCCGCTCTGGCCGATGACGGCATGGAGGGTCGGCTGACCGGCACGCCCGGCTACCAGCGTGCCGCCGATTACGTGGTGTCGCGGTTGCAGGCGATGGGCCTCGAGCCGGCCGGCACGGACGGCTTCTTTCAGCCGATCGCGTTCGAGGAGCAGGTCGTCGACCACGCCGCCTCGCGCGCGGCGCTCATCGGCCCCGGCGGGACGACGGTGCTGTCCCTGCCGCAGGACATGATCGTCGGCCGCGGCGACGGACGCCGGCCGGCGCGGATCGAAGCGCCCCTGGTCTTCGTCGGCTACGGCCTGCACATTCCGGAAGCCGGCCACGACGATTTCGCGGGCCTCGATCTCGCCGGCAGGATCGCCGTCGTGATCAGCGGCGGCCCCGCCCATATCTCGGCCGCGCTCAAGGCGCATGCCCGGCGCGACCGTGCGCGCCTGCTCGCCGAGCGCGGCGCCCTGGGAATGATCACGCTCACCGCGCCAAAGGCGGTGGAAACGCCCTGGTCCCGATCGGTCGCGCAGGCGGGCCAGTCCGGCATGTATTTCGCCGATCCGGCGCTCCGCGACGTGAAGAGCGAATTCTTCAACGCCAGTGTCGCGACCGAGGCGTCGGAGACGCTGTTCGCCGGCTCCGGCCACAGCTTCGCCGAGGTCGCGGCGCTCGCCGACGCCTCGGGGCCGCTGCCCAGGGTGGCGCTGGCGCGGACGCTGCGAGCGCAGGTCGTCACGCGGCACAAGGCGGTGCGCGCGTCCAACGTCGTCGCGCGGCTGCCGGGCAGCGATCCCGCGCTGCGCGACGAGCACGTCGTCTTCTCCGGCCATCTCGATCATCTCGGCGTCGGCGCGCCGATCAACGGCGACGGTCTCTACAACGGCGCGATGGACAATGGCGCGGGCATCGCCTCGCTGCTCGACATCGCCCAGAGTATCGTCGAGCGGCGGGCGCGGCCGAAGCGCTCGCTGCTCTTCGTCTTCGTCACCGCCGAGGAGAAGGGGCTGCTCGGCTCGCGCTATTTCTCGCTTCGGCCGTCGGTGCCGCGCCGCTCGATCGTCGCCGACCTCAATTTCGACATGGCGCTGCCGATCTTTCCGCTGAGGAGCGTGATCGCGCTCGGCGCCGAGGAAAGCAGCCTCGGGACGGTGGCGGCCGAGGTCGGGGCGGGGATGGGGCTGCCGCTCGTTCCCGATCCCTGGCCGGACCGGAACAGCTTCGTGCGCTCCGACCAGTACAGCTTCATCCGCGAGGGCATCCCAGCGCTGGCCTTCAAGTTCGGCTTCGCGCGCGGCACGCCCGAAGCCGAGATCGAGCGGGTCTGGCGCTCGACCCGCTACCACGCGCCGTCCGACGACCTGTCGCAGCCGGTGGAGAAAATCGACGCCGTGCGGCTCAACGACTTCGTCGCCGCGATCGGCCTCAAGGTCGCCAATGCGTCCGAGCGTCCGCGCTGGAACGACCAGAGCTTCTTCCGCAGGTTCGCCAAGGATTGAGGGGGCGGCGATCACGCTTTAGGCAGGCGGCGCGGCGCCGAGGAGGCAGACATGGACTCGCTGGTTTCGACCCAATGGCTGGAGGGAGAGCTCGGCGCGAGCGACCTGGCGATCCTCGACGCGACCTTGCTGCTGCCCGGCGATCCGCGCGACCCGCGAGGCGAATATGAGGCCGGTCACATCCCGGGCGCGGCGTTCCTCGATCTGGAGGAGATCTCGGACAGCGCCAATCCCGTGCCGCACATGCTGCCCGGCGAGGCGAAGATGGCGAGCCGGATGCAGGCGCTGGGGGTGCGCGACGGGCAAAGGATCGTCGTCTACGACAACAGCCCGCTGCACAGCGCCGCGCGCGCCTGGTGGATGCTGCGCGCGTTCGGCGCGCGCCGCATCGCCATCCTCGACGGCGGCATGGCGAAGTGGCGCGCCGAGGGGCGGCCGCTGGAGAGCGGAACGCGAGGCCCGGTGCGCGGCCATTTCTCGCCGCGCCTCGACCCCGGCGCCGTCGCCGACAAGGCGACGATGCTCGGCCTGATCGGCAAGGCGGATCACGAGATCGTCGATGCGCGTCCTGCCGCGCGGTTCAGCGGCGAGGATTCGGAGCCGCGGCCGGGCATGGCGTCCGGACACATCCCCGGATCGAAGAACCTGCCGCAGGGGCAGTTGTTCGACCCGGACAATCGCTGGAAGCGGGGCGATGCGCTGCGCGCCGCGTTCGAGGCAGCCGGAGTCGATCTCGACAAGCCGCTGGTGACGACCTGCGGCTCGGGCGTGACCGCGGCCGTGCTCCTGTTCGGCGCGCACCTGCTCGGCAAGGACGACGTACGGCTCTACGACGGAAGCTGGTCCGAATGGGGCGCCGATCCGGCGACGCCCAAGCAGATTGGAACGCAATGACCGAAGGCAAGAAGCCCGCCACCGCCCTGATCGAAGGCGGCCGCCGCAAGGATTGGACGCAGGGCATCGTCAGTCCGCCGGTGTGGCGCGCCTCGACCATCCTGTTCGAGAATGTCGCCGAGATGGAGGCGTCGAACCCGCCGCGGCAGGGGCGCCTCCAGTACGGCCGCAACGGCACGCCGACCCAATGGTCGCTGGCCGAGGCGCTGACGGCGCTCGAGCCGGGCGCGGCCGGGACCCAGCTCTTCCCTTCGGGTGTCGCGGCCATCTCGATCGCGCTGATGAGCGTGCTCGCGCCCGGCGACGAGCTGCTGATGGTGGACAGCGTCTACGGGCCGACACGCCATTTCTGCGACAGCGTCCTCGCCGGCATCGGCATCACGACCCGTTATTACGATCCGCTGATCGGCAAGGGCATCGAGGCGCTGATCGGCGAGAGGACGCGGGCGATCTTCCTGGAGAGCCCCGGCTCGCACACGTTCGAGGTGCAGGACGTGCCGGGCATCTGCGCCGTGGCGCGGGCGCGGGGCCTCGTCACGCTGCTCGACAATACCTGGGCGACGCCGCTCCTGTTCCCGGCGATCGCCGCCGGCGTCGACATCACCATCCTGGCGGCGACCAAATATATCGTCGGTCACGCCGATGCGATGCTCGGCACGGTCACCGCGACGGCGGACTATTGGCCGAAGCTGGAGCGAATGAGCCGCGCCTTCGGCCAGCATGTCGGCCCGGACGACGCCTTCCTTGCTTCGCGCGGCCTGCGTACGCTCGGGATAAGGCTGAAGCGGCACGAGGAAAGCGCGCTCACAGTAGCGCGCTGGCTGGCGGATCAGCCCCAGGTGGCGCGGGTGCTCCATCCCGCCTTCGCCGATCATCCCGGCCACGAATTCTGGGCCCGCGACTTCCAGGGCGCGTCCGGCCTGTTCGCCTTCGTGCTCGCCGGTGGCAGCAAGGCGGCGCGCGACCGGCTGGTCGACGGCCTTTCCCATTTCGGCATCGGCTACAGCTGGGGCGGGTTCGAGAGCCTCGCCATTCCGTCCGATCCGGAGCGGATTCGCAGTGCGACGCGTTGGCAGGCGGAAGGGCCGCTGGTGCGGCTCCATATCGGCCTCGAGGACGTTGAGGATCTTATCGAGGACCTGGCCCGCGGGCTGGCAGCCTATGAGGCCGACTGACGGGCGGAGATGAGCGTCTGGGCATGAGGGCGGTTTCGTGAGGAGCTGGCTGGAAGGGCTGGGAGTCACCTGGCCGACCGGCCCCGACTGGATCGTCGCCGCGGCGGCCCTTGCGGCCGTCGCCGCTGCCTGGGCCATCGCCCTGTTCGGCGCCCGCTGGGTAGGCCCGCGCCTCGCCAGGCTGTTCGAGCATCGCGGCGGCGCGCGCGGTGAGACGCTGGGCGCGCGAATGTGCGACCTCGCGCGTTATCTGATCCTGGCGACGCTGCTGGCGATCGTGATCAACGCCGATGCGTGGCGGCCGCTCGGTGCGATCGTTCTCGGCCTCGCGATCGCCGGCAGCGCCGCGCTCTTCATCCGTGGCGTGGTGCGCGGACTGGCGATGCCGCGGATCGTCGCCTGGCTGCTCGCCGGCGTGACCTTCGTCGCCTTGCTCGCCCGTTCGGTCGGCGGACTGCAGCCGATCACCAACACGCTGAACCGGGTCGGCTTCAGCGCCGGGAGCATGCGCTTCTCGCTGCTCAGCCTGCTCCAGATCGCGGTCACCATCGCGGCCCTTTATGCGATCGTGAAGCTGCTCAACCGGCTCGTCGCCAGCTCGATCGCGCGGGCCTCGAGCCTCGATCCGACCCAGCAATTGCTCGTCCAGAAGCTGGCGGCGATCGCAGTCGTCGTCGCAGCCTTCCTGATCGGCATCGACGTCGTCGGGATCGATCTCACCGCGCTCACCGTCTTCTCGGGGGCCTTCGGTCTCGCCGTCGGCTTCGGTCTTCAGAAGACGTTCGGCAATCTGATCGCCGGGATCATTCTGCTGATGGACCGCTCGATCAAGCCCGGGGACGTGATCGTGATCGGCGAGAGCGTCGGCCACGTCAACAAGATCGGTGTGCGCGCGGTCTCGATCGTCACGCGCGACGGCAAGGAGCATCTGATCCCGAACGAAAATCTGATGACCCAGGAGGTCGAGAACTGGTCCTATTCGACACGCGACGTGCGCGTGCACATCCCGGTCGGCGTCGGCTACAGCTGCGACCTCGCGCTGGCGCAGCGGCTGATGATCGAGGCGGCAGCGTCGGCCAACCGCGTGCTGAAGACGCCGGCACCGAAGGTCTGGCTGCGGGCGTTCGGCGAGAGCAGCGTCGATCACGAGATCCTGGTCTGGATCGAGGATCCGGAGGCCGGGATCGGCAGCGTCCGCTCGGAGATCCTCAATCGACTGTGGGTGCTGTTCCAGGAGAACCGGATCGAATTGCCCTATCCGCAGCGCGACATCCGCGTGAAGGAGTGGCCGGCGGCGGTGCCCGCGCCGGCAGCGCCGCGCGAGCCCTGAGCGCGGTTCAGGCCGAGACGATGTCGCGCAGCCGGGCGAGTGCCTTGCGCAGCTCGTCGGCGAGTCGGCCGGCGGCCGGGCCGGTGGGGCGGCCGTCGGCGCTGATCTTCATCAGCGCCTCGACCCCGGCCGCAGCCCAGGTGGCAGTCTCCGCGGCGAGGGCGTCGAACCTCTTCTGGACGATCGGCAGCGCGACGCCATAAGCGGCGCTGACGCGCGCAGCCTCGTCGAGCGCGCCGTCGTCGAGCCGGGCCGGCGTCCGGCCGGCAATCTCCTCGACCAGCACCAGCACCTGGCGGAGCTGCGCGATCTCGGCGCCGGCATCGGCCGTCCCGATCAGGAAAGGAACATTCTCTTGGGCCATCTGCGGCTGAGGCTAAGCCACGGATGCCTAAGGAAGAGTCAATGAAGGCACCGGGAGAGCCTGGGGGGCTATCGCGGTGCCTTCATCCCCTGGAGGGGAGCAGAAGGAGGGAGATTGCGTCTTCGTGGGTCTCGGGACCCCCTCCACCAAAAGGAAGGGCGCAGCGCTCTCGCGCCACGCCCTTCCTTTTGGTTCCCCTGCCCGCAAGCGGGGAGGATCGGGAGGATTCCGGATTATTGCGGCGTGGTGACGTTCGCTTCGCGGCCGGCGCCGGCCGGGGCGGCGACGATGTCGCGGGTGACCGCGCCCTTGTCGACCACCGTGGTGCCCGGATCGCCCGCGACCGAGCGGGCGCCGAGCGCGGCCGTGCTCGCGCCGGCCTGGTTGAGCATCTGCCGCTCGGCGTCGCTGCGCGGCGCCGGACCGCCGAACAGGGCCTCGAGCGCCTGGGTGCGCGCGTCGGTGCCCTGCGGCACCGGCTCGCCCGGACGCGGCGGCACCAGAGCGAAATCGGGAGGGATGACGAGCGGCGCATTGCGCGCGACGGCGAATTCGTCGGGCCGGTCGCGGCCGAGCACGCCGCCGGTGCCGCAGGCGGCGAGGACGGAACTGGCCGCCGCAACCGCAAAGGCGATCTTCATCTTACGCATGTTCACTCTTTCTCCCGGCCGGGGTCACGGTCGCGCGTCAGCAAGGCGCGGATCAGAAGTAGCAGAACCCCGATGGTAATGGCTGCATCGCCGACATTGAAGACCAAAAAGGGGTGGATGTCGCCGAAATGCAGATCGGCGAAATCGACGACATAGCCCAGGCGGATCCGATCGAGGATGTTGCCCAGCGCGCCGCCGAGCACGAACGACAGAGCGATCGCATCCTCGCGTCTTTTCTCGCGCCACAGCCAGACGGTCACGAAGATCGAGATGGCGGCGGTCAGCGCGACCAGCAGCCAGCGCTCGGCCTCGCTGCCGGCGGTGAGGAAGCCCATCGAGACGCCGCGATTTTCGACCCAGCGCAGATCGAAGATCGGCGCGATCGTGATCAGCCTCTGCTGCTGGAGCTGGAAGACATAGGTGATCACCCATTTGGACGCCTGGTCGAGCAGGAAGATCGCCAGCGCGATCGACAGCCCGAGCACCCGGTTGCGCCGCACGCGCGCCCGGTCCGCCCCACTCAGCTCAGCCATTCACCACCTCATCGCAGCGGGCGCAGAGCGCGCCCTCCTCGGTAACCTCGGGCAGGTGCCGCCAGCAACGGCCGCATTTTTCCTTCTCGGTCTTTGCGACCTCGACAGCGTCGTCACCCGGCTCGACCGTAGCCGAGGCGGTGATGCAGATCTCGGCGAAGTCGATCGAGGCCAGCGCGGCGCGCACGCCCTCGTTGCTGACGCGCGTAGTGACCTCGGCGGCGAGGCTCGAGCCGATCTCCTTGGCGCGGCGATAAGGCTCGATCGCCTCGGTCACCTTCTGCCGGGCGGCAGCGATCCCCTGCCATTTCGTGCCCAGCGCATCGTCGCGCCAGGCCGGATCGATCTCCGGCCACTCGAGCAGATGCACCGAGCCGCGCTCGGGATAGCGGGTGCCCCAGACTTCCTCGGTGGTGAAGCACAGCACCGGCGCGAGCCAGCGGACGAGCGCGTGGAAGACATTGTCCAGCACGGTTCGGTAGGCGCGGCGCTTCGCACTGCCTTCCGGCAGCTTCGGCCCGACGTCGCAATAGAGGCTGTCCTTGCGGATATCGAAGAAGAAGGCGGAGAGATCGTCATTGGCGAAGCCGGCGAGCAGGCGCGTGTAGCGGTTGAACTCGAAGCCGTTCGCCGCCTCCCGCAGCTCCGCGTCGAGCTCTGCGAGGCGGTGCAGAACCCAGCGCTCCAGCTCGGGCATCTCGGCCGCCGACACCCGCTCCGCCTCGTCGAAATCGGCGAGCGCGCCGAGCAGGTAGCGGAAGGTGTTCCTGAGCTTGCGATAGGCGTCGGAGGTGCCGGCGAGCACTTCCTTGCCGATCCGGACGTCCTCGAAATAATCGGTCGAGGCGACCCAGAGGCGCAGGATGTCGGCGCCGCTCTCGCGGATGATGAGCAGCGGATCGACGACGTTGCCGAGGCTCTTCGACATCTTGCGCCCGTTCTGGTCGAGCGCGAAGCCGTGGGTGAGGACGGCCTCGTAGGGCGCGCGGCCGCGGGTGCCGCAACTCTCGAGCAGCGAGGACTGGAACCAGCCACGATGCTGGTCGGAGCCTTCGACGTAGAGATCGGCGCGGGTGCCTTCGCCGTAGCGCGCCTCGACCACGTAGCTGTGGGTCGATCCGGAATCGAACCAGACGTCGAGGATGTCGGTGACCGGCTCATACTCGTCAAGCGCATAGCCGCTGCCGAGCAAAGCCTGGTGGTCGGCCCCGAACCAGGCATCGGCGCCGCCCTCGTGGAAGGCGCGGATGATCCGCGAGTTGACCGCCGCGTCGCGAAGATACTCGCCGGTCCTGCGGTTGACGTAGAGCGCGATCGGCACGCCCCAGGCGCGCTGCCGGCTGATCACCCAGTCCGGCCGTCCCTCGACCATCGCGCCGATCCGGTTCTTGGCCTTTTCCGGAACCCAGCGCGTCTCCTCGATCGCGTCGAGCGCGATCTGGCGAAGGCGGCCGTTCGACGCCGAGGCCGCGGCGGGCGCATCGGGCGCGTTCGCGCCGGTGGCGCCGCTCTTCGCCGTGCCGTCCATCGGGATGAACCACTGGGGCGTGCAGCGGAAGATGATCTTGGCCTTCGAGCGCCAGCTGTGCGGGTAGGAATGGCGGAAGTCGGCGGAGGCGGCGAGCAGGGCGCCGGCGTCGCGCAGGTCCGAGCAGATCGGGCCATCGGGCGCGTTGAACTTCGGGTTGATGACGCTGCCCTGTCCGCCGAGCCAAGCCCAATCCTCGCGGTACTTGCCGTCATCGGTGACCGCGAAGACCGGATCGATGCCGTGCGCCTTGCAGAGCAGGAAATCGTCCTCGCCGTGATCGGGCGACATGTGGACGAGGCCGGTGCCGGCATCGGTGGTGACGAAATCGCCGGCCAGCATCGGCCGCGGCTTCGCGAAGAAGCCGCCGAGCGCGTGCATCGGGTGGCGGACGATCGTGCCGGCGAGCGCGGAGCCCTTGAGCCGAATGCCATTCGGCTGCAGATCCTCGCCCAACCGGGCCGAGACCGCGCCGAGCAGCGCCTCGGCGATCAGCAGTTTGCGGCCCGAAGCCTCGACGAGGACGTATTCTATGTCGTTCCCATAGGCCAGCGCCTGGTTGACGGGGATCGTCCAGGGCGTCGTCGTCCAGATCACGGCGTACGCGCCGACCAGCTCCGGGATCGGGCTCTCGACGATCTCGAAGCCGACGTCGATTTGGGTCGAGACGATCTCCTCATACTCGACCTCGGCCTCGGCCAGCGCGGTCTTCTCGACCGGGGACCACATCACCGGCTTGGCGCCGCGATAGAGCTGGCCGCTCTCGGCGAACTTGAGCAGCTCCTCAACGATCTTGGCCTCGGCCTCGAACTTCATGGTGAGATAGGGATCGTCCCACTCGCCCATCACGCCGAGGCGCTGGAACTGCTCGGCCTGGATGCCCACCCATTTCGCCGCATAGGCGCGGCATTCGGCGCGGAACTCGCGCGGCGGCACCGCGTCCTTGTCGAGCTTCTTCTTGCGGTACTGCTCCTCGATCTTCCACTCGATCGGCAGGCCGTGGCAGTCCCAGCCCGGGACGTAGGGTGCGTCCTTGCCGAGCAGCGACTGCGAGCGGACGATGATGTCCTTCAGGACCTTGTTCATCGCATGGCCCATGTGGATGTCGCCGTTCGCGTAAGGCGGGCCGTCGTGCAGGATGAAGCGCTCGCGCCCGGCGCGGGTCTCTCGCAGGCGGCGGTAGAGGCCTTCCTCGGCCCAGCGGGCGAGGATCGCCGGCTCCTTCTGCGCAAGGCCGGCCTTCATCGGAAAATCGGTCTTCGGCAGGAAGACCGTGTCGCGCCAATCGGGGGTGTCTGGTTTCTCGGACATGTCGGCGGCGGGCTTAGCCGCCGCACGGGCGACCGTCCAGCGTCCGAGCGCGCTCCGCAGCCGCGGCAATCAGGCGGCGAGCCGCCGGCGGGCCTCCGCGCAATCACAGTCCATCTGCGCCTTCAGCGCGTCGAGGCTTTCGAACCGCGCCTCCGGCCGGAGGAAGGAGATGAACTCGACCTCCAGGTGGCGGCCGTAGAGATCGCCGGCGAAATCGAAGAAATAGGGCTCGAGCAGCTCCTTCGGCGGATCGAAGGTCGGCCGCACGCCGATGTTGGCGGCGCCGTCCAGCACCCTGCCGTCGTCGAGCCGGCCGCGGACAGCATAGATGCCGAAGCGGGGCCGCAGATAGGGCCCGATTGCGATGTTCGCGGTCGGATAGCCGAGCTCCCGGCCACGCTTGTCGCCATGCTCGACCACGCCCTCGATGGCGAACGGACGGGTGAGCAGCCGGGTCGCCGTTTCGCAATCGCCCCCCTGCAGCGCCTCGCGGATGCGGCTCGACGAGACCGGCTCGCCATCCTCGACCACGGGACCGACCGCATCGACCGAGAAGCCGAGCTCGGCGCCGAAGCGCTGCAGCACCTCGACGTTGCCGCCGCGGCCGCGGCCGAAGGTGAAATCCTCTCCGGTGACCACGCCGGCGGCGCCGATCAGGCCGAGCAGCCGCTCGCGGACGAAGGCCTCCGCGCTGGTGCCGGCGAGCGAAGCGTCGAAATGAAAGACGATCATCGCGTCCGCGCCGGCCGCGGCGAACAGGCGCTGGCGCTGGTCGAGCGTGGTCAGCCGGAAGGGCGGCACTTCGGGCGCGAAGTGCCGCACGGGATGGGGATCGAAGGTCGCGACCAGCGCCGGCCGTCCTTCGGCGCGGGCGCGCGCCACCGCGCGGCCGACCACCGCCTGGTGCCCCTCGTGAAATCCATCGAAATTGCCGAGCGCGACGATGCCCCCGCGAAGCGCCTGCGGAACCGCCGAGCCGCCGTCCAGCCGCTCCATAGCCGCTCTATAGGAGAGCGGCTCCCGCCTGCCAATCTCCTGCCTCGCCCGGACGCGAGACCGTGACGCGCGGTCAGGCCGCGGCGGTCCGCTCCAGCCGGACGAAGCTGAACGCGGGGCGTCCGTCGGCGGCGGCGTGGGTCTCGCGCGAGACCTCGCGCCAGACTGCCGGATCGAACGCCGGCATGCGCGTGTCGCCGTCCGCATCCAGATGGACCTCGGTCAGCTCGACGGCATTGGCGCGAGGCTCGAGCAAGGCGATGATTTCCGCGCCGCCGATGATCGAGACCGGAGCGTCACCGGCCGCGGCAAGTGCCTCGTCCGGAGAGTGGACGACTTCCGCCCCCGTGGCGCACCAGTCACGGTCGCGGGTGAGAACGATGTGACGGCGGCCGGGGAGCAGCCCCGGCAGGCTGTCGAACGTCCTGCGGCCCATGATCATCGCGGTGCCGCCGGTGACCTGCTTGAAGCGCTTGAGGTCCGCCGGAATGTGCCAGGGCAGGGTGCCGTCCTTGCCGATCACGCCGTTGGACGCGCGGGCGACGACGATGACGACCGGGCGGCTCACACCGCCACCGGCGCCTTGATGTGCGGGTGAGCCTCGTAGCCGACGATCTCGAAATCCTCGAAGCGATAGCCGTCGATCGCATCGGGCGTGCGGTTGATGACCAGCTTCGGCAGCGGTTTGGGCTCGCGCTCGAGCTGCAGCCGCGCCTGATCGAGATGGTTCGAGTAAAGGTGGCAATCGCCGCCGGTCCAGACGAACACGCCCGGCTCCAGCCCGCATTGCTGGGCGAGCATGTGGGTGAGGAGGGCGTAGCTGGCGATGTTGAACGGCACGCCCAGAAAGACGTCCGCGCTGCGCTGGTAGAGCTGCAGGTTGAGGCGCCCGTTGGCCACCTGGGTCTGGAACAGGCAGTGGCAGGGGGCGAGAGCCATCTGCGGGAGCTCCACCGGGTTCCAGGCCGAGACGATCTGGCGGCGGGAGGCCGGATCGCGGCGGATCAGCGCGACCAGCTCGGCGATCTGATCGACATGCTCGCCATTGGGGCCTTCCCAGTCGCGCCATTGCTTGCCGTAGACCGGGCCGAGATCGCCATTCTCGTCGGCCCATTCGTCCCAGATGCTGACCCTGTTCTCCTTCAGCCAGGCGATGTTGGTCTCGCCGCGCAGGAACCAGAGCAGCTCGACGATGATCGAGCGCAGGTGCAGCTTCTTGGTCGTGACCAGGGGAAAGCCCTCGGCGAGGTCGAAGCGCATCTGGTGGCCGAACACCGAAAGGGTGCCGGTGCCGGTGCGATCCTGCTGCGGCACGCCTTCGTCGAGGATGCGGGAAAGAAGCTGAAGATAGGGCTGCATGCTGCCTCTATGGCCGGGGGCGGAAAGCTTGGGAAGCGGCCGAATCGATGCTGCGTGGGGATGGCGCCTGGTGCCCCTCCCGCTGCCGGCGAGGAACCGTTAGGCTAAGGCGATGGACATGAAGGTGATCGCCACGGCCGAGGATGCGGCGCAGCTGCTGGCCGCAACATGGCCGGACGGCGCCGCCGAGACGATCGCCGTCCTTCACCTCGACTCGGAGGGGCGGATGCTCGGCCGATCCGAGCATCCCGGCGATGCCGACGCCGTCGACCTTCCGTTGCGCGCGATCATCGCGGAGGCGCTGCGGCTGGACGCCTCGGGCATGATCGTCGCGCACAACCATCCGAGCGGAGACCCGACGCCGAGCAGCGAGGACGTCGAGGCCACCCGGATCCTCGCCGAGACGGCGCGGCGCCTCGACATTCGCTTGGTCGACCACCTGATTTTCGGCGGCGACGGATGCTCGAGCTTCCGCGCCCTCGGGCTGCTCTAGCCGCTCAACCCGCCGGGCAGACCGGGATGTCTTTAGGCTCGGGACGTGGGCCCTTCGACTCGAACTGGGCGAAATAGCTCTCCGAATCCGCCAGCCGCTCGAAGCGGGTGAGCTCGAACCCGATCGCCGCGAACTCGCAGATCAGCAGGCGCGGCGGCGTGCCGTGGCGATCGGTTGGCCGGTCCGCGTCGACCACGACGATCCGGCCGCCGCGCTTCAGATCGGCGTGCAGATGCCAGAGAAACTCGCTCGGCATGTCGATCTCGTGGTACATGTGGATCATCAGGATCCGGTCGAACGAGCGGTCGGGAAGCAGCGGATCGTTGGGCTTGCCGAGCTTGACCGCAACGTTGTCGAGATTCTCGCGCTGCACGCGCTGGGCGAGGGCGTTGCGGGTCTCGGGAACGATGTCCTCGGCGAGCACGCGGCCGGTCTTGCCGACCAAAGGCGCGAGCCGGACGGTGTAATAGCCTTCGCCGGCACCGATGTCGGCCACGTACATGCCTTCGCGGATGTCGGCGAGCTTCATCACCGTCTCCGCCTCGCCGACGCTGTCGCGCGCGTCCTCGTTCGAGTAGCGCGGCGAGACGATCGGCGAGACCGGCCGCTCCGGCTTGGGGAAAGGCGAGCTCGGCGCCGCCTCCTTGCAGCCGCCGAGGGACACCGCGAGGAGCGCGCCGAGGAACATGGCCCGGCCACAAGTTCCCCCGCCCCTTGATGGGGAGGAGCAGGGGAGGGGTGGCCTCTCCGGATGGTGAGCGGACTTCATCGAGTCCACTCCCACGCCATCCCATCAAGGGGGAGGGAGGCCTCTTCGGCCACTGAGACCAGGCGCGCCCTAATCGACATCTTCCACGTCGACCTTCTCGCCGGTGACGCGCTGGGACAGGGCCGCCGCCATGAAGCGGTCGAGATCGCCGTCGAGCACGTCCGAAGGCGCGGTCGAGGTGACGCCGGTCCTGAGGTCCTTCACCAGCTGATAGGGCTGGAGCACGTAGGAGCGGATCTGATGGCCCCAGCCGATGTCGGTCTTGGTGGCGTTGGTCGCGTTCGCCTCCGCCTCGCGCCGCTGGAGCTCGGCTTCGTAGAGCTTTGCGCGCAGCTGGCTGTAGGCCTCGGCCCGGTTCTTGTGCTGCGAGCGCTGCGACTGGCTCTGCACGACGATGCCGGACGGAAGGTGGGTGATGCGAACCGCGGAATCGGTCGTGTTGATGTGCTGGCCGCCCGCGCCCGAGGCGCGATAGGTGTCGATGCGGAGCTCGCTCTCGTTGATCTCGATCTCGATATTGTCGTCGACGACCGGATAGACCCAGACCGAGGCGAAGCTGGTGTGGCGCCGCGCCGAGCTGTCGTAGGGGCTGATCCGGACGAGGCGATGCACGCCGCTCTCCGTCTTGGCATAGCCATAGGCATTCTCGCCCTTGAGCAGCAGAGTCGCCGACTTGATCCCCGCCTGCTCGCCGGCGTGATGGTCGATCAGCTCGACCTTCATGCCGTGGCGCTCGGCCCAGCGCGTGTACATGCGCTGGAGCATCCCCGCCCAGTCATTGCTCTCGGTGCCGCCGGCGCCCGAGTTGATCTCGACATAAGTGTCGTTGGCGTCGGCCTCGCCGGCGAGCAGGGCCTTGACCTTGTCCTGCTCGGCGCGCTCGGCGAGCGTCGCCAGCGAGGCGACCGCATCGTCGACCAGGCCCTCGTCGCCCTCGCTCTCGGCCATCTCGATCAGCTCGATCGTGTCGTCGAGCTCGCGCTCGATGCCGCGGGTGGCGCCGATCGCCTCGTCCAGGCGCCGGCGTTCGCGCATCACGTCCTGGGCGAGCTTGGGATCGTTCCACAGACTCTGGTCCTCGACGCGCGCGTTGAGCTCGTCGAGGCGCGCCAGCGCGCGGTCCCAGTCCAGGAACCGGCGGAGGAGGGCGAGGGCCGACCTGATCTGGTCGACATGGGCTTGCGCTTCGGCGCGCATCGAGACGTCTCCAATCGTTCATTGCCCCCGCAGCCGGTGCGAAGGGCGGCGCCGGCCCGGGCGGACGGCGCGCTTCCGCGCGGCCCTAGTAAATCCCGCCCTGCTCTTGCAAGAAGTCGCTGGTTGGCGTCGCCTTGGGGCGCGGCCGGGGGCGCTGCGTCGCCACCTTGGGCGCGGGCCGTCCCGAAGCCGCCGCCGCGGCCAGAGCGGCGCCGGTGCCGTAGCGCTGCAGCGTCCGCCGCGGCTCGCTCTCGGGCTTGAACGCTTCCCAGATCACTGCCGCCTTGGGCTCGGTCGTCGGCCATTCGCCGAAGACCTTCCGGCCCGAGCGGCGATCGATGCGGACCATGCGAATGCCGGCCGGCGCGCGGAACGGCGTCGGCGGCACGTCCTTGAACGCGACCTGGGCGAATTGCTTGAAGATCGGCGCGGCGAGCGTGCCGCCCTGGGCATAGCCGCCCATCGGCCGCGGCTGATCGAAGCCCATGTAGACGCCGGCGACGATGTCGGGCGATCCGCCGATGAACCAGACGTTCGTCGGGCCGCTGGTCGTGCCGGTCTTGCCGAACAGCGGACGGCCGAGATCGCGCAGCACCTGCGCCGTGCCGCGCTGGACGACGCCCTCGAGGATGTGGACCATCTGATAGGCGGTCATCGCGTCCATCAGCTGCTTGGTGCGAAGCGGCGGGCGGGGCATCGGCTTGCCGTCCCAATCGGCCGCATTGCAGCCCTCGCAGGGACGGGTGTCGGTCCGGTAGATGACCTTGCCGTTGCGATCCTGGATGTAGTCGATCAGGCTCGGCTTCACCTCCTTGCCGTTGTTGGCGAGGATGGCGAAGGCGTTGGTCATCTTCATCACCGTCGTGTCGCCCGCGCCGAGCGCGATCGACAGGTAATTGGGGAAATCGCCGACGCCGAGGATGCGGGCGAGACGGGTGACCTTGTCCATCCCGATCTGGTTGGCGGTGCGCACCGTCATCAGGTTGCGCGACTGCTCGACGCCCCAGCGCATCGTCTGCGGGCCGGCGTTGCCGCCCGAGAAGTTGCGGAAGCATTTCTGGCCGAGCCCGGCGCCCTGCCAGACGCAGAACGGGCCGTCGACGACGATCGAGGCCGGAGTCATGCCGTTGTCGAGCGCCGCCGAATAGACCACCGGCTTGAACGTCGAGCCGGGCTGGCGCTGCGCCTGGACGGCCCGGTTGAAATCGTCGCCGCGCGCATCGAAGCCGCCGTGCATCGCGAGAATCCGCCCGGTGGCGACCTCCTCCGCGACCATGCCGCCCTTGATCTCGGGGATCGAGCGAAGGGTGTAGCCGGCACCCTCGCGCTTGACGACGATGATCATGCCGGGGCGGAAGAAGCTGAACGCAGCGGTCGCCGTGCCGCGCTTCGGCATCGATGCGGCCGACGCGGGAAGGCTGGCGGTGGTGCCGTCGGAGAAGCCGATCGTCGCCGCATTGCCGCTCTTGTCGAGCACCACGGCGGCCCGCCAATCGTCATAGCCGACGCCGATCGGCGCCGCCGCCAGCCGCGGTGCCCAATTGCCCTCGATGTCGATCGAGAGGCCCGGGTCACGCCAGCCCTTGCCGCGATCGTAGCGGACAAGGCCGTCGCGAAGCGCGTTCTCGGCCGCCTTCTGCTTGGTCACGTCGAGCGACGTCCGCACCCAGAGGCCGCCGGTATAAACGCCGTTGGCGCCCTTCTCGGTCTCGCTGCCGTAACGCTCGATCAGCTGCCGGCGAACCTCCTCGACGAAATAGCCGCCGATGTTGCGCACCGTGTTGGTGCGAACCTGGACGGTGCCGAGCGGCAGCGCCTGCGCGGCGGCGCGCTCGGCCGCGCTGATCTTGCCGTTTTTCTCCATCTCGCCGAGCACCCAGTTGCGCCGCTCGGTGGCGCGCCCGGTCTGGCGCAGGGGATCGTAATTGCTCGGCGCCTTGGGCAGGATGGCGAGATAGGCGACTTCGTGCAGGGCGAGATCCTTCACGTCCTTGTCGAAATAGGCCCGCGCCGCCGCCTGCACGCCATAAGCGTTCCGGCCGAGGAAGATCTGGTTGAGATAGAGCTCGAGGATCTGCTGCTTGGTCAGCACGCGCTCGATCCGGCGGGCGAGGAAGGCTTCCTTGATCTTGCGGGTGACCGAATATTCGTCGCCGAGCAGCAGGTTCTTCGCCACCTGCTGGGTGATCGTCGAGCCGCCGCGGGCGCGCTCGCCGCTGCCCACCTTGCGGACATAGTCGCCGACCGCGCCGACCAGGCCCGGATAGTCGATGCCGCCGTGCGAGAAGAAAGTCTTGTCCTCCGCCGAGGTGAAGGCGTCGACGAGCTGCTGCGGGAATTCGTCGTAGCTGAGCTCCACGCGGCGCTCGCGGGCGAAGGTCTGCACCGGCTCGCCGTCGATGCCGCGCACGTTGGTGGGAAGCGGCGGCTGGTAGGTGAGCAGCGATTCGGCCGAAGGCAGATCGCGGGCGAAGAGCAGCCAGAGCAGGCAGTAGAAGAACACCGGGATCGCCGCGAGATAGGCGAGGATCCGCACCCAGCGCCGGCTCCAGGCCCGGCGGAATGCCGCAAGCGCGCGGCTGCCGGCGTCGCGGTGAAGGGTGAAGCGGGCGGGGGAGGCGGTTTCGGCGGTCATGTCGGTCAGGCTCTAGCCGATCCTTCGGGACGGGTGAAGCTTCCGCCGGATACGGGCTGACGCGTAACGCCGGCGCCCCGGCGTGCGCGGCTCAGCGGCTGGCGAGGTTCACCGTTCGCCGCGCGAAGTGGGTCTCGATCGCGCTGCGCATGCCGAGGGCGATCTGCCGCTGCCCCTCGGGCGAATGAATGTAGGCGGCGTCCTGCGCGTTGGTGAGATAGCCGGTCTCGAACAGGATCGACGGCACGTCGGGGGCCTTCAGCACGACGAGCGAGGCGAAGCGGTGATAATCCGGGCGGAACGGGAAATATGGCGAGGCTTCCCGCTGGAGCAGGGTCGCGAACTCGGTCGAGACGTCCATGCTCTCGCGCTGGGCGAGATCGATCAGGATGCGGTTCACGCCGGCTTCCTCGACCATCTCGGCGCCGCCGATGCGGCCCGCCTCGTTCTGCTGCTCGGCCAGCAAGGCTGCCTGCCGGTCCGAGGCGACCTCGGACAGAGTGTAGATGGTCGCGCCGCGGGCGCCGTCGTTGCTCGGCGCCGCATCGGCGTGGATGGAGATGAACAGCCCCGCGCCCATCCGGCGGGCGATCTCGTAGCGGTCGGTGAGGCCGACGAAATCGTCTCCCTCGCGGGTGAGGGCGACGCGCACCTTTCCCGAAGCGACGAGCGCGTCGCGGATCGCCTCGGCGATCGCCAGCGTCACGTCCTTCTCGTGGCGGTCTCCGAACGGCGAGGTCGCGCCGGGATCGCGCCCGCCATGGCCGGGATCGAGCACGACCAGCGGCCGCCGGGGATCGCGGCTGCCGTAGATGCGGGGCAGCGGGCCGCTGGCGAGCGGCGCGGCGGGGCCGTCGATCGCGATGGTGACGCCCCTTTCCGCCTCCTGCGGCGCCGTGCCGAGGAGCACGCCGGCGAGGAGAGTGAGGAAGGCGAGGAAAGCGGCCATGCGCGTATCTGCCGCCCGCACCCGCGCCTGGTCCAGCGAAAATGAGGCGTGCCCGGTTGAAGCTGAACAGTCGAGGTGCTAGCACTTGCTCTCGGCACAGAGTTGAAGTGCGATCCTGCTCTTCTCATCTTCGCCGTGAGTTCTCGCGCCGGCGCCGCTCGCGCCGGACACCAAGGTTGATGCTGCATGCGCTTTTCCTCCCTCGACTGGCCACGCCCCCTCTGGGTTACGGGCGTTGCGTCGAGGGCTGCGGAGCCGGCGATGACGATGCTCCACGCGCGCGCAGCAGACACGCATAAACTTCTTTCAACCCGGACACGGAAGGCGCGCGCCCGATCGGCGGCGCCTTCGTCCATATTCGAGCGCGCGTGCCGCACGGCCTTCGAGGCTGCGGTGCGCGCGTGGAGTGACATCAATGACCATGCGCATGTTGATCGACGCGCGCCACCAGGAGGAAACCCGGGTGGCGGTCGTCAAGGGAAACCGGATCGAGGAATTTGACTTCGAATCCTCCGAGCACAAGCAGCTCAAGGGGAACATCTATCTCGCCAAGGTAACCCGGGTGGAGCCGTCGCTGCAGGCGGCCTTCGTCGATTACGGCGGAAACCGCCACGGCTTCCTCGCCTTCAGCGAGATCCATCCCGATTACTACCAGATCCCCCGCGAGGACCGCGAGGCGCTGCTCCGCGAGGAAGCCGAGCATGCGGCCGAGGAGGAGAGGCTGCGGGCGGCCGAGGACAGCCGCTACGAAGCCGAGGACGAAGGCGACGGCTTCGAGGCCGATGCCGAGGCAGGTGACGAGGGCGCCGAGAGCGACGACGGGGAAGCGCATGACGACGCGCCGCCGGCGCGGCCCGAGAACGCCAGCGGCTCCGAGGAGAGCGCCGCCGACGAGCTGCGCAAGAAGCGCCAGGCGCTGCGCCGCCGCTACAAGATCCAGGACGTCATCCGGCGCCGCCAGGTGCTGCTCGTCCAGGTCGTGAAGGAAGAGCGCGGCAACAAGGGCGCCGCCCTCACCACCTATCTCTCGCTGGCCGGCCGCTATTGCGTGCTGATGCCGAACACCAGCCACGGCGGCGGCATCAGCCGCAAGATCTCCAACGGCGCCGACCGCAAGCGCCTGAAGCAGATCATGGCCGATCTCAACCTGCCGACCTCGATGGGCCTGATCGTCCGCACCGCCGGCCTTTCGCGCACCAAGACCGAGATCAAGCGCGACTTCGACTATCTCGCCCGCCTCTGGGACGAGATCCGCGAGCGCACGCTGCAGAGCTCGGCGCCGGCGCTGATCTACGGCGACAGCGATCTGGTGAAGCGCGCCATCCGCGACATCTACAACCGCGACATCGACGAGGTGATCGTGGAGGGCGAGGAAGGCTATCGCGCCGCCCGCTCGTTCATGAAGCTGCTGATGCCGAGCCACGTGCGCCGGGTGAAGGCCTATGCCGATCCGGTGCCGCTGTTCCAGCGTTTCGGCGTCGAGGACCAACTCGCCGCGATGTACCAGCCGGTCGTCCAGCTGAAGTCCGGCGGCTATTTGGTCATCAACCCGACCGAGGCCCTGGTCTCCATCGACATCAACTCGGGCCGCTCGACCCGCGAGCACAATATCGAGCAGACCGCCTACGCGACCAACATCGAGGCGGCGCACGAGATCGCCCGCCAGCTGCGCCTGCGCGACATGGCCGGCCTGGTGGTGATCGACTTCATCGACATGGAATCGAACGGCCACATCCGGAAGGTCGAGAAGACCATGAAGGAGGCGCTGAAGAACGATCGCGCCCGCATCCAGGTCGGCCGGATCTCGTCCTTCGGGCTGATGGAGATGAGCCGCCAGCGGCTCCGCACCGGCGTGCTCGAGGCCTCGACCAAGCCGTGCCCGCATTGCGAAGGCACCGGCCTGATGCGGACCGCGTCGTCCGCCGGCCTCTCGGCGCTGCGCATGATCGAGGACGAGGCCGCCCGCGGCCGCGGCTCGCGCATCTGCCTGCGTGCCGGTCGCGAGGCGGCGATCTACGTGCTCAACCGCAAGCGCGGCGAGATCGCCGAGGTCGAGGACCGCTACGGCGTCCAGGTGGAGGTGCTGATCGACGAGAGCTTCGAAGGGGCGCGGATGAGCGTCGAATCCTTCGGGCCGCCGCCGATCGTGCGTCCGCGCATCGAGCCGATCCAGACGCCGATCGTAGAGGAAGACGATCTGGTCGAGGAGGAGGAGCTCGACGAGGAGGAAGAAGAAGAAGCGGAGGAAGAGGAAGCCGAGCGCGCGCCGCGCGAGCCGCGCCGCCAGCCCCGCGAGGAGTCCGACGAAGGCGGCGAACGCGGCCGCAAGCGCCGCCGGCGCCGGGGCCGCCGCGGCGGTCGCCGCAGGCAGGAAGGCGATGAGCGCGGCGGCGAGGAGCAG
>NZ_SPDV01000045.1 GCF_004564275.1 Sphingomonas parva (ex Maeng et al. 2020) | reverse complement strand
CAGGCCTGCCGCGCATGTACCCAAAGGCGCCATTCTCGACGAGCTGACGGAACTGGTCGCCGCCCGCAGAGGACTGATGCGCGACCGTACCGCCTCTCTCAATCGCGCCAAAAGCCAACAGATCGCGCTCCTCAAACACCAGGCCGCGCAGCGGCTCAACCAACTCGAGCGTCAGGTCGCAGCCATCGACCGGCAATGCAGGCAGCTGATCGCACGCGAGACCGGCCTCGCCCATCGGCTCGCAATCCTGAGCAGTATTCCCGGTATCGGCGAAACGACCGCCATAGCCATCCTCGCGGACATGCCAGAGCTCGGACAGCTCGAGCCGAAACAGGCCGCCAGCCTCGCCGGCCTCGCGCCCGTCACCCGCCAGTCCGGCGCCTGGCGCGGCAGAAGCTCAATCCGCGGAGGGCGCGCCCACCTCCGCCAGGCGCTCTACATGCCAGCCCTCGTCGCCTTGCGCTTCAACCCACCCCTGAAAGCCAAATACCAGGCGCTTACCAAGGCAGGAAAGCCCGCCAAAATTGCGATCACGGCCATCATGCGAAAGCTGATCATCCTCGCCAATGCTCTGTTGCGCGATGAACGAAAATGGACCCCGACTATCGCTTGACCAAAACGGATACTCTAGTCCGCCGACGGCTCGCCCCAGACGATGCCGCGGCCGTCGGTCGCGACGTAGACCCGGCCGAAGTGGCGCGGGTCTCCTGAGACGGCGCGGAAGCGCAGGCCCCATTGATGGGCGTCGTCGTTGATCCGCGTCCAGTGGCCGCCGCCGTCGAGCGAGCGCCAGATGCCGCGCACGCCTGCTTTGGTGCCGATCGCATAAAGCGCGGGATGCGCGCTGCCGGACTCCGCCTTGCCCAGTCCGAACTCGTCGACGACGAGATCCGCGTCGGCGAAGGCCCTGAAGCTCTCGCCCGCATCGTCGCTGCGCCAGAGGCGCCCGCCGAGGTTGAACCACAGAGCGCCGGCGCGGCCGAACTCGGCGACCATCGGCCATTGATCCTCCCGCCCGCGCATCCGTGCGGGCGTAAGGTCGCGCGGCAGGCCGCGGGCGGTCGCCGGCGCGAAGCTGCGCCCGCCGTCGCGGCTGACGAAGATCCGGCCGCCGTCGACATCGATCGCGTAGAACAGGCGCGGATCGACCTTGTCGGCGATGGCGCGGGCGCCGAGCGGGAGGCCGGCCGCGGCGGCCCAGCTCTGGCCTCGGTCATGGGTGACCATGACGATCGGCGTCCCGACGATGAAGGTCGCGCCGTCGGCCGAGACGTTGATCGGCGCCTCCCCGCGCAGGTCGTAGCGCTGCGGCGCCTGGCCCCGGACGGCGATCGGCGGCACCCGCACGGCGTGCCAGCTGCGCCCGCCGTCCTCCGAATAGCCGAGAGAGGCGCCGCTCTGCGGCTGCTCCGCGTGCAGCGTGCCGCTGCGCACGATCACGTTCGGCTTGCGGCCGGCGTAATCGAGATTGTTGGTGTTGGTCAGCCGCGGCACGAGATGCATGGTCGCCGGGGCGACGTCGAGATCGTCGTGGACGAAGCCGGCGAGATCGCCGAAGCCGGAGACGAGCGGCGCCCCGCCGGTCGGGCTGATCAGGGTGATCACCGCGGTCTGCTCGATGCCGCTCACCCAGGGACGCCACAGCATGGTTCCCGACCTGCGTTCGCCCTCGTCGGTCCGATAGACGGTCGCGCCGGTCGTGTAGGCGATCGTGCCGCCGTCGAACGGATCGATCGCGAGGCCCGCCGTCCAATGGCCGAACTCCGCCTCCTCATGCCCCCAGCGCAGCCAGGGCGCGGCCGAGACGTCGCGGCGGCTGCGCTCCCGCAGGTTCGCCCATTTCGCGCCGTCGTCGTCGCTGAGCCAGACGGTGTCCCCGGGATGCCAGCGGTCCACGCTCGAGACGGCGACGCGGCCGGGGCGGTTGCGGTCGGCGCTGACGCCCATATAGCCGCCTTCCGCCGTCGGACTGCGGTCCGGTGTGATGTCGGTCCAGCGCTCGCCGGCCAAGTCGAGCCGCCAGACCGATCCGGCGGCGATGCCGTTCGGGCCGATGCCGGTCGAGCAGGCGAGATAGAGCCGGCCGTGCGCGACGTCGGCCTTGACCGGCAGCATGGCGGGCGGCGGGCCGCCGGGCAGGCGGCGCCAGCTGCCCCCGCCGTCGTCCGACCGGTAGACGGCGGCGGCGCCGGGATCGGCGACCCCTGCGAAGACGCTGCGCGAGGCGGGATCGAAGACGACGAAGCTCACCCCGCCATGGGTCTCGCGCCGGCCGGCGGGGAGGCCGAGCCCCTGGTGCGGGAAGCGCGTCACGCGCGCCCAGCTGCGGCCCGAATCCTCGCTCCGCCACAGGCCGTCGTGACGCGACCCGAACAGCAGGGTCGAGGGGCGGTGCGGATCGACCGCCAGCCGCTCGCCGAGGCCGCGGCCGTCCTCGTTGCCGCCCATCCTGAACGGCACCGGCACCACGTCCCAGGTCGCGCCGCGGTCGGCCGAGCGCCAGATCGCCGCCTCGCCCCAATGGCCCATGCCGGCGGCGAGATAGACTTTGTTCGGGTCGGTGGGGTCTGGGGCCACGCTCTCGACGCCCATATAGCTGCTCACCGCATTGCCGTCCTGGAGCGGGATCCAGCGCCCCACGGCTCTGTCCCAGCGATAGGCGCCGCCCATGTCGGTGCGCAGATAGGCGAGGCCGCGCTCGGCCGGGCTGAACACGATGTTCGGCGCGAACCCTCCGGCGCCGACCCGCACGTTGCGCCAGGCGTAAGCGGCGGGCTCGGCGGCGGCTTCGCGCGCCGGCGCGGCGGCGGCCCAGGCGAGGGCCGCGGCTGCGGCGATGAGCCCCGCGCGCGTGCCGATCCTGGCGATCATCGTTCCTCCCGCGTCATTAAATCCGACAAAATGCTAGCCCCTCTCCGGAGGCGGTGATACCGCTAACAACAGCTTCGAAGGCTGGGAAGGCGGCAAGAGGGCGGCACGAATCGCTCCGGCGCCGAGGGAGGATCGATGGCGGGTTGTTTGGCTTCTCTGTGGCGCAGCGCCGCCGTCGGCGTCGCGGGCGCGCTGTTGCTCGCCGGCCCGGCCGCCGCCTCCGGCGATCCCACCGCGCTTCCCCGCATTGAGAGCCGCAACGGCAAGCACGTCCTGCAGGTGGACGGCGCGCCCTGGCTGATGCTCGGCGCCCAGGCGCACAACAGCAGCAACTATCCGGCGATGCTGCCCAAGGTCTGGCCGGTGATCCGCCGCATCCACGCCAATACGCTGGAGATCCCGGTCGCCTGGGAGCAGATCGAGCCGCGCGAAGGCGCGTTCGATTTCTCCTGGCTCGATACCCTGCTCCGCGAGGCGCGGGAGAATGACGTCCGGCTCGTCCTCCTCTGGTTCGCAACCTGGAAGAACACCGGCCCGAACTATGCGCCGGAATGGGTGAAGACCAACCCGCGTCGCTTCCCGCGCATGACCAAGCCGGACGGCACCGCGCATTACGTGCTCACCCCGCATTCGCGCAGCAACCTCGAGGCGGACAAGAAGGCCTTCGTGCGCCTGATGCGCTACCTGCACGACAATGACCCGCAGAATACGGTGATCATGGTCCAGCCGGAGAACGAGCTCGGCAGCTACGGCCTGCTCCGCGATCATGCCCCCGAGGCGCGGCGGCTGTTCGAAGGGCAGGTTCCGGCCGAGCTGGTGCGCAAGCTCGGTCGGAAACCGGGCACGTGGACGCAGGTCTTCGGCGAGGTGATCGGAGAGCAGGCCTTCACCACCTGGCACATGGCCCGCTACGTCGACGAGATCGCCGCCGCCGGCAAGGCGGTGAAGGCGCTGCCGATGTACACCAATGCCTCGCTCGGCAACCCGTTCGACGCCAAGGCGGCGGCCTATTCGGCGACCGGCGGGCCGCAGTGGAACATGATCGACGTCTGGAAGGCGGCGGCGCCGAGCATCGATCTGGTCGCGCCGGACATCTACACGCGCGACCAGAAGGAAGTGGTCGCCCATCTCGATCACTACGCCCGACCCGACAATGCGCTGATGATCCCTGAGATCGGCAACGCGGCCGATTACGCGCGCTTCCTCTGGCCGGCGCTTGGCCGGGGCGCGATCGGCTTCGCGCCGTTCGGCATGGATGCCAGCGGCTTCTCCAACTATCCGCTCGGCGCCAAGACGCTCGACGAGGAGACGCTGGAGGCCTTCGCCTCCAAATACCAGCTGTTCGCGCCGATCGTGCGCAGCTGGGCGCGGATCGCGGGCAGCAGCCCGACCTGGGGCGTCGCCAAGGGCGCCGACGCGGCCGATCAGTCGACGGTGATGGGCCGCTGGCGGATCAGCGCGCAATACGAGCTCTGGGAGTTCGGCGAGCGCGAGTGGACCTGGATCAAGACCGATCCGCATCCGACGAAGGGTAGGCCGCTCGGCGGCATGGTCGCCGCGCAGACCGGCCCGAACGAGTTCGTCATCGCCGGCAGCGATGTCCGCGTCCGCTTTGCCCTCGATACGCCCGCGGCGGGCGAGACCGGCTCGGTGCTTCGGGTCGAGGAGGGCAGCTTCGGACCCGACGGCAGGTGGGTCATGACCCGCGTCTGGAACGGCGATCAGACCGATTACGGGATCAACTTCACCGGCCGGCCCGTGATGCTCCGCGTCACGCTCGCCGCCGTGCGCAACTAGACCAAAGAGGATGACCATCGTGCAGATCCGCCCCGCTCTTCGCCTGGCGCTCGCCGCCGCCCTCGCCGCGACCAGCGCCCAGGCCCTTGCCGCCGGCAGCTGGCGCAAGACCGACACCGGCATCGTCGTCACGCCGGAGCGCGGCGGTGAGAAAGCGGTGCGCCTCCAGGTCTATGGCGACAGCATCGTGCGGGTGACGGCGGTGCCGTCCGGCGATCTCGACCTGCCGGCCAGCCTGATGGTCACCGCGACGCCGCAGACCCGCGGCTTCGCGGTCAGCGAGCAGGACGGCGTGGTCACCCTCACCACCGAGAAGGTGCGGGCCAGCGTCAGCCTCGCCGACGGCAACGTCACCTTCATCGACGCCGGCGGCCAGGTCGATCTCGCCGAGACCGCGCCGGGCAGCTTCGCCCCGGTAACGGTGGAGGGCAGCAAGTATCTGGCGACCCGGCAGCAGTTCAACCGCAACACCGACGAGGGGCTGTTCGGCCTCGGGCAGCACCAGAACGGCCAGATGAACTACAATGGCGAGGACGTCGAGCTCGCCCAGCACAATATGGACATCGCCGTGCCGTTCCTGGTCTCGACCCGGAATTACGGCATCCTCTGGGACAACAATTCGATCACCCGCTTCGGCAATCCCAAGCCCTACAGCCTGGTCGGCGAGGGCAAGACCGGCCTCAAGGTCACCGACGCCCAGGGCCGCCCCGGCTGGACCGCCCAATATTTCCTCGGCGACCGGCTGGCGGTCAGCCAGACCGAGGCGACGATCAACTATCAATACATCAAGGATCAGGCGAAATGGCCGGCCGCCGCCAAGGCGCAGACCGTCGCCGCCACCTCCGGCCAGAACACCGCCGGCAACGCCGTCCAGACCCAGCGGGTGATCTGGACCGGCCGCATCACGCCCGACAAATCGGGCCTGCACCGCTTCCGCCTCTATTCGTCGAGCTATGTGAAGGTCTTCGTCGACGGCAAGCAGGTGCTCGAGCGCTGGCGCCAGAACTGGAACCCCTGGTACCACAATTTCGACCTCGAGCTCGCCGCCGGCCGCCCGGCGGACGTCCGCATCGAGTGGGAGCCGAACGCCGGCTATATCGCCTTGCTGCACAACGATCCTCTGCCCGAGGCCGATCGCCGCTCGATTTCCTTCGCCTCCGAGGCGGGTCATGCGATCGATTATTATTATGTCGGCGGCCAGGACATGGACGGCGTCATCGCCGGCTATCGCCAGCTCACCGGCAAGGCGGTGATGATGCCGAAATGGGCCTATGGCTTCTGGCAGAGCCGCCAGCGCTACAACACCCAGGCCGAGGTCGTCGGCGTCGTCGAGGAATATCGCAAGCGCGGCCTGCCGCTCGACAACATCGTCCAGGACTGGTTCTACTGGCGCGAGGACGATTGGGGCAGCCACGAGTTCGATCCGACCCGTTTCCCCGATCCCAAGGGCATGATCGACCGGATCCACGCGCTGAACGCGCGCTTCATGATCTCGGTCTGGCCGAAATTCTACCCGACCACCGACAATTACAAGGAGCTCGCCAAGGCGGGCGCGGTCTACACGCGCAACCTCGAGGCGAAGGAGAAGGACTGGGTCGGACCCGGCTATCTCAACACCGATTACGACCCCTACAACCCGAAGGGCCGCGCCATCTACTGGCGGCAGATGAAGGAGCGGCTCGCCGTCCTCGGCGTCGACGCCTGGTGGATGGACGCGACCGAGCCCGACATCCACTCGAACCTGTCGATAGAGGAGCGCGCCTATCGCATGGGCCCGACCGCGATCGGGCCAGGCGGCGCCTTGTTCAACAGCTTCCCGCTGGTCCATGGCGAGGGCGTCTACAAGGGGCTGATCGAGTACAGACCGGACGTCCGGCCGTTCATCCTCACCCGCTCGGGCTTCGCCGGCACGCAGCGGACCGGCTCCGCTCTGTGGTCGGGGGACGTCGCCAGCCGCTGGGACGACCTCAAGGACCAGATCTCGGCCGGCGTGAACCTGTCGATGGCCGGCGTCCCCAACTGGACCCACGACATCGGCGGCTTCGCGCTCGAGGACCGCTACACGAAGCAGGATCCGGCGCATCTCGACGAATGGCGCGAGCTCAACCTGCGCTGGTTCCAGTTCGGCGCCTTCTCGCCTCTGTTCCGCAGCCACGGCGAAGCGCCGAAGCGCGAGATCTACGAGATCGCGCCGGCGGGCTCGGCGATGTACCGGTCGATGGAATGGTATGACAAGCTGCGCTACCGGCTGATGCCCTACATCTACACCGTCGCCGCCGACACCTTCCACAAGGACGGCACGATCATGCGCGGCCTGGCGATGGACTTCCCGAGCGATCGCGCCGGCTGGAACGTCAACGACCAATATCTGTTCGGTCCGTCCTTCCTGGTCGCACCGGTCACGGCGTTCAAGGCGCGCGAGCGGCAGGTCTATCTGCCGGCCGGCACCTCCTGGTACGATTTCTACTCGGGCAGGTCGGAGACGGGGGGGCGCACCATCCGCGCCGACGCGCCCTACGAGCGGATGCCGCTCTACGTCCGTGCCGGCGCGATCGTGCCGATCGGCCCGGAGATGCAGAGCACGGCCGAGAAGCCGACCGGCCCGGTCACCCTCAACGTCTACACCGGCGCCGACGGCAGCTTCTCGCTCTACGAGGACGATGGCGTCAGCCGTCAGTATCTGAACGGCGCCTTCGCCCGCATCCCGATCCGCTACAACGAGCGGACCGGCACGCTGACCATCGGCGCGCGCGAGGGCAGCTTCCCCGGCATGCAGCAGAGCCGCACCTTCAGGATCCGCTGGATGCGCCCCGGAAAGGCGCGCCCGCTCGAGCTCGACGGCGCGGGCGATGCGACGATCACCTACACCGGCGCCCAGCAGGTCGTGACGCTGAAGAAGTGAATTGATCCTCCCCACGGGTGGGGAGGGGGACCATGCGAAGCATGGTGGAGGGGGTTCGTTGCAGGCCGCGGCAGGTGGAGAACCCCCTCCACCAGCCTTCGGCTGGTCCCCCTCCCCGCAAGCGGGGAGGATCTAAACCAGTCCCCGCCCGTACACGCGCACGCCGGGGACGAACGCCCCGCCGGCGCCGGGCGGCAGCATCAGGTGCAGGGCTTCCCCGTCGCGGAAGAAGGGGACCGGCCGGCCGCCCATCGTCTCGACGCGCTCGATCGCGGCGTCCGGCAGCGCCCTGGTTCCGAGCGAGGTGATCGCGCTCTCCCGCTCGGGCCATTCGAGAAAGAAGGCGTTGAGCACGCCGCGTCCCGCGGTGAAGCGTATGTCCTCGCCGACGAACGGCTTGGCCTCGCGCTCGGCCATCCAGCCGAGCGGCGGCGGCGTCGGCCCCTCGCCGAAGCGGCGCCACGGCCGCGTGCCGTAGATTGCGTCGCCGTTCAGGGAGAACCAGGCGGCGAGTTCGTCGAGGATGCCGATCTCGAGCTCGTCGAGGCTGCCGTCGCCCCGGACCGGTACGCTGAGCATCAGATTGCCGTTCTTCGAGACGACGTCGCACAGCCGCTGGATCACGCTCTTCGCGCTCTTGTAGCCCTTCCGCTCGTAGAGCGGCCGGTCGTAATGCCAGCTGCCGAGGCAGGTGTCGGTCTGCCACGGCTGCGGCCGGATGTCGGCGAGATAGCCCCGCTCGACGTCCTCGACGATCGCATGGCGCTGGAACGGCGACAGCTGCTTGGCGGTCAGCACCACGTCGATCTCGCCGTGCCATTCGAGGCTACGGTTGTAATATTCGGCGACGGCGTCGAGACCGGTCTGCCCGAACGGTATCCGGTGGTCGTCGAAATAGACCATGTCGGGCCGGTATTTGTCGATCAGGTCGCGCTGGCGCAGCGCCCAGCGGGCGACGAAGGCGGGATTCTGCGGCGGCGCATGCTCCATCCACTGGCCGTCGCGCGCATTGTGCCATTCGTTCATCGCGGCGATGCTGTCGAGGCCGGCGGGCGGCACGAAGGCCGGGCCGGTGTAGAGCTCCTGCGGGTCGAGCCCATCCCAGAATTTGCCCTTGCCGTCCGCCTTGCGCAGGCGAAAGGCGTCGTAGCGGACGCCCTTCAGCGGGCCTTCCGCGTCATAGCCATAAGCGGTCTGCCACCAATGCCAGGCGTGGCTCGAATGATTGCTGACCGCGAAGCGCATGCCCGCCTCGCGCGCGATCTTCGCCCAGGTGCCGACGATGTCGCGCTTCGGCCCGACCCGGGTCGTGTTCCAGGAATGGTGGGCGCTGTCGAACATGTCGAGATTGTCGTGGTGGTTGGCCATCGCCATGAAGTAGCGGGCGCCGGCCTTGCGATAGAGCGCCATCAGATCGGCGGGCTGCCACTTCTCGGCTCTCCAGCGGCCGATCAGGTCGATGAAGCCGGTCTTCGACGGGTGGCCGTAGGTGCGGACGTGATGCTCGTAAAAGGGGTTGCCCTGGATGTACATCTGGCGGCCGTACCAGTCGCCGAATTCGGGGACGCATTGCGGCCCCCAATGCGCCCAGATCCCGAACTTGGCGTCGCGGAACCAGTCGGGCACGCGATAGGCGTCGGCGAGCGCCTGCCAGTCTGCGGCGATCGGCGCCGCGGCCTTGACGCCGGCGGGAGCGAGCGCCGCGGAGGCGGCGGACAGGCGAAGAAGGTCGCG
The DNA here is from genome assembly GCF_004564275.1 of Sphingomonas parva (ex Maeng et al. 2020). Lineage (GTDB taxonomy): Bacteria > Pseudomonadota > Alphaproteobacteria > Sphingomonadales > Sphingomonadaceae > Allosphingosinicella > Allosphingosinicella parva. Next base: position 35,237 of record NZ_SPDV01000045.1, on the reverse strand, counting down.
TCTCGAGAACAAGGCGGGCTCCTGTTGCGTCCTTGGGGAGGGGCTAGCGCACCAGCCGGTAGCTGACGAAGGCGATCGCCTTGCCGTCCGGCGCAAACGAGGGGACGTTGATCGTGCCCTGGCCGCCGAACAATCGGGTCAGCGTCCGCGGCGGCGCGCTGCCGTCGGCGGGCATGATCCGGAGCTCGACGTCCCGGTTCGGCGGATGGTCGCCCAAAGCGACGTCGAGGCCGAACGAGATGAAGACGATCCACTTGCCGTCGGGTGAGAGGTGCGGAAACCAGTCGCGCCGGGCGGGATCCTTCGTCACCTGCTCCGGCTCGGCGCCGTCGGCGGCGCGCATCCGCCAGATCTGCATCGCGCCCGAGCGCGCCGAGTTGAAGTAGATGGTGCGGCCATCCGGCGAATATTCGGGGCCGTCGTCCAGCCCCTTGGCAACGGTAAGACGCCGTTCTGGCCCGCCGTCGAGGTCGCGGGCGTAGATGTCGAAGTCGTTCGTTTCCGGCCGGCTCGCCGTATAGGCGATCGTCCGCCCGTCGGGTGACCAGCCGTGCCAATAGGAGGGGGCGGACGGATGGCCGGCGACGAGCCGGGGCGAGTCCGATCCCTCCACCGGAAGGACGTAGATCCGGCTGTGATCGTCGGGCTGCGACTGGTCGGAGATCGCCAGCATCCGCCCGTCGGGCGAGAGGCCGTGATCGTTGTTGTTCTTGCGCAGCGCACCGGTGTTCACCGTCTCCGGCTCGCCGCCGGTCGCGGCGATCCGCCGGATCAGGCCCTTCTCGTTGAAGATCAGCCAGCGGCCGTCGCGCGACCAGTTCGGCGCCTCGATCTTCGAGGCGAAATGGCGGACCACCCGCCGGCTCTCTGCGCCGGCCAGGTCCATGATCTCGAGCGTGCTCTCGACCGCCGCCGGGTAGCCGGTGTCGGGGACATGAGCGAGCGTCGGGACGGTGAGCGTCACGTTGGAGAACAGCGCCGTCTCGGTGACGCGGTCGTCATGCGCGGAGACGGCGAGGCCGGCGTGATAGGGGCCCGGCATTGCGATCCGGTAACTGCCGCCGGCGTGGCGCAGCACGCCGTCGTCGCGGGCGACCGAGAAGAAGACATAGTCGCCCTCGCGCTCCAGCCGCACCCGCCGCGCGGCGGAGACGTTCGAGCGGATCTCGTGCGTCGGGCCGTCCTGCACGTCACGATATTGCAGCGAGACGAGGCCGTCGCCGTGCACGACGACGTCGGCATACGGGGAGCCGGCGGTCAGATTCTGCCGGATCATCACGCCGGCCTTGCGGTGCGGGTCCTTGCCGGTACCGATCCAGGTCACGTCGGCGGCGAGGTGGAGGTCGCCCGAGCGCTGCGTCGAGACGAAATGGAAGGCGTCGGCATGGCCCCAGATGTTCGCGCCGCCGCCGGTGACCGTGTAGCGGCCGTCGTCGACGCGCGTCGATCCGGTCAGGCTCGGCGCGCCGATGTCGGCGGCGCGATCGAACAGGCCGAGGCGCGACGCTTCGGCGCCTGCCGATACAGCCTCTCCCGCCGACCCGCCGGCGCAGGCGGAGAGGGCGAGGGCCAGCGACGCCGCGGCGAGGATGGCCGTCTTCATTCGCTCTTGCCCCCGCCCGCCGGGACGCCCGCGTCGGCGGTGCAGCCGAGCGCTTTCTCGATCCGCTCGATCCCCTCGAGGATCCGGACCTGCTCCTCATGGGTGAAGGCGTCGCGATTCTGGTTCAGCCGGTCGACCAGCCGCACCACGATCAGCGGCGCGATGCCGAAGATCGAGATGTGCATCAGCACGAGGGCCAGGACCTGGCCGCCGAGCGTCTTCGGGCTGATGTCGCCATAGCCGGTCGAGGTCGCGGTCGTCCCCGCCCAATAGAGGCTCTCGCCGAACGCACGGTCCTCGAGCAGCATGAACAGCCCGGCGCTGGTCACCAGCAACAGTGCGTAGAAGAAGGCGACCTCCTTCAGCGTGTCGGTCGCCGCCTGGAATTTGTTCATGGCCCTAGCCTCTGATGACGTGCGGGATGAAGCGGGCGCGGTTGCCGGTGATCAGCCCGTCCTCGCGGATGCCCAGGCCGGCCGCCTCGCCGTCGACGATCCAGGCGCCGAGCACCGGATAGCCGCTGCCGAAGTCGCGCAGCCGATACAGCTCCTGGTAGAGGGTCAGGCCTTCGCGATACTCGCCCTGGCTGCGCGCGATCGTCTCGCCGCGGTCGACGATCTCGATGTTGGCGCCCTCGCGCGCCAGGAACGGCTTGGCGACATAGCTGCCGCCGATCCGCTCCTGCCGCACCGAGGCGGCGAGCAGGTTCGGATGGTTGGGGAACATCGTCCAGAGCAGTTGCAGGATCGCCTTGTTGCTCCACACCATCTTCCAGATCGGCTCGATCCAGGCCGTCTCCGGCAGGTTGCGGACCACGTCCTGGCCGAACGGCTCGGCGACGATCCACTCCCATGGGTAGAGCTTGAAGATCGAGGTGATCACCTGGTCCTCGCGGTCGAGGATGCGCCCGCCGGCGTCGACGCCGATATCGTCGATCAGCACGGCGTGCGTATCGAGCCCCGCCTGCGAGGCGAGGTCGCGCATGTAGGTGGTGGTGATCGTGTCCTCGTGCGCGGGATCGGCGCTATGGGTGAACCAGACGCGCTGGCCGAACAGGCGCGGGCGCAGCTCCGCCCAGCGCCCGACCAGTTTCTCGTGCAGGCTGTTGAACTGGTCGAGCGCGGGGAACAGGCTCTCCTTCCACTCCCACTGGATCACGCTCGCCTCGAGCATCGAGGTCGGCGTGTCGCAGTTGAACTCGAACAGCTTCGGCTCGCCCTCGCCGTCATAGCCGAAGTCGAAGCGGCCGTAGTTGAGCGATGGCGGCTCGTCCTTCCACGCCTGGCGGATCGCGCGGTGACAGAAGGCGGGGATGCCGAACAGCTCCATCATCTCGGCATCGCCGACGATCTTGTCGCCGGCCTGGAGGAAGAGATCGTAGACCGTCTCGCTCGCCGCCTCGATCGTCTCGATCTCGGCCAGGGTGAACGAATAATAAGCGCTCTCGTCCCAATAAGGCTGGTCGCCGTCGCTGTGCCAGATCAGCCCCTGCGCCTCGACGGTCGCCTGCCAGTCGGTGCGGGGCGCGATCGCGTGCCGCTCCATGCCTTACGACCTGCTGCCGCCGAAGCTCCGCGCGCTCGAGCCGAGGCCGCCGCGCGACACCGCCTGCGAGCGGGTCATCGCCGTCGATTTCGGCGCCCGGCCGTAGGCGACCGAGGGATTGCGGCTGAACGATCCCTTGCCCGCGAACCGCCGGTCGTAGATCGAGTCCCCGTAATAAGGCAGCGCCGAGTTGCGGCCGATATAATACCACAGGAAGGCGTTCCCCACGCCGCTGCCGCCGCGATCCCGATCGTCGTCACAAAGGTCGTCGTCGACCCTCTTGCCCTGCTGGTCGACGCACACCGCGGTGTCGCGATCGGCGAGGACGTCGCCGTTCCAGTCGTCGTTGGACGAGCAGGCGGGAAGGGCGAGCAGCGCCGTCGCCATCGCCGTCGTCATGCTGAGCTGCTTCTTCATCGCGTCTCTCCTTTCCGCACGGCCGCTCAGGGCACCATGCACGCGGCCTGGAGGATGCCGATGCCGAGGCCGATCCCGCCGACGAAGATCCCCGAGGCGACGCAGCGGTCGGTGATCCGCTGCGAGATGCTCCTGAACAGCAGCCGCGAGACCAGGAAGAAGACGGCGAGCTGGACGATCGCGGCGACCGCGCCCCAGAGCAGCATGTCGGGAATGCTCACCGAATGGCCGATCACCATCGCCACCGGCACCGAGAAGCCGAGAAAGGTGCCGGTCAGCTGGGCCGCGGCGGCGCTGTTGCCGTCGCGGATCAGCGCGATCTCCTTGTGCGGCGTGATCATCACGTAGAGCAGCAGGAAGGCGATTGCGAGCGCCACCGCCGCCGCGAAATAGGCGAGAAAATGCGGCAGCGCGTCGGTGAAATATTCGAACATGAAAGCCCCCTCCTGTGTTGCCGCGGGCGCGGCCGCCGGCAAGCTGCCCGCAACCCCTGCCGCTCCCGCGTCTCGCCGTCGTTTTTGCCGTTGTTCCGGCCGCTCCGCAACGGAAAGCGTGGCGCGGGCGGCGAAGGGACGTCAGCGCACCGGTCGCGCTGCAAGGCTCCGGTCGCGGCTGACGAACAGGGCTATGTCGCGATTGGGGCCGATCGCCGCCAGCACGTCGCCGGTGAAGAACTCGGCGATCGGGTCGGGCGGCCCCGTGCGGCTGCACCCCGCGTCCGGCGAGAAGCGGGCGTAGGGGCCGGCGGGCGCGCTGTCGGTGCGCCAGCGTCCGGCGATCGTGCCGCAGGGCAGAGCGAGCGTGAAGCGCCCGCCGGCGGCCAGCGTCAGCCGCGCCGGTGCGCCCTCGCCCGTCAGCAGGTCGAAGGCCGAGCCGGCGCGCAGCCTCGTCTCGACGCCGGTGCCGAACGGCTGCGTCGAGACGCGTTCGAGCCGCAGCGTGCCGGCGTCCGACACCAGTGCGACTCCGCCGGCGCCGGTCAACGCGATGCGCGGTCCGCCGCCGAGGGCGGCGGCGATCTCCGCCCGCACCGGATCGGCCGGGCAATTGGCTAGCGTCACCACGCCCGATCCGAGCACGAACAGCCTGCGCTCGTGGGCGATCGCCACGCCCTCGCTGTGACGGCAGCCGTCCCACAAGGCGAACGCACCGGGACCGAAAGCGAGCTCCGCCGGCCGCTCGGCGGGCGGCGGTGGGGTTCCGTCGACCGAGACGATCCGCCATCGCCCGGAGAGCAGGTTCGGCTGCTCCCAGCCGAGCGTGACGTCCCGCCGCCCGACGATCCAGTGGTCGCCGCCGGCCAGCACCAGCTCGCCGTTCAAGCCGACGGTATAGGCGAGCCGGCCGGCCACCGCCCCGATCAGCGCCTCGCTCGGTGCCGTCAGCGCGCTGCCGCAAGCGCGGTCGGCCCGGCTGCCGGGCTCGAGCGCGACCGCGCCGGCCTCCTGCCGCCATCGGCCGGAGACGGAGGCGCAGGGCGTCGCGAGGGTCCACTGGTCGGCCTCGAAGGTGAGGCGCGCCGGCCGCGTCTGCCCGGGCAGGTCGATTCCCTTGCCGTCGACCGCGTGGAGATCCCAGCGCGTGCCGGCCAGGCGCATCGGCGAGGCCTCGGCCTCGCTCGGCGGCGCGGGAGCGGCGTCGCGGCGCAGCCGCATCGTGCCGGTGGCGGCCGTGAGGAGCGCCACGTCTTCGCCCTCCCAGGTCACGACCGGGCCGCCGGAGAGAACCTTGAAGACAGCATCCTCCTGCGCGGTGAGTGCGCCGCAACCCATCGCCGTCGCCATCGGCGCCTCGGCGAACCAGCGGTCGCCGACCCACAGGCCGTTGCCGCCGAAATGGTTGCAGCCGCTGCTGCCGCCATAGGATCGCGGCGAGAAGGTGACATAGGGGCGTTCGGCGCCCTGCAGCGGCCGTGCCGGTGCGCCGTTCACCGCCTCGATCGTCCAGCGTCCGAACAGGGACGGCGCGGCCGGTGGTGCGGGCGCCTCGGCGGGGACGGGGGTCTCGCGCGACGGTGCGGCGCCGTCGGGGCGCTCGGGCGCGCTGCAGGCGGCGAGCGCCAGCCCCGCGAGACCCGCCATTATCCTCCACGCCGGCACGATGACGGGCCCTCCTTGCGCTGCGCCCAAGGGATCAAAGCGCGCGCCCCGCGCCCGTTCCGTCCCGCCGGGACGGGCACTATTCGACGAAGCTGTCCTCCGGGTTGAACACCCGATAGCCGATGATCGTCTGCGTCCGGTCGACATTGTCCCATTGGTCGGCGAGCAGGGTCTCCATCACATTGCTTTCGAAATCCGAGTCGGCGCCGCGCGGCGTGAGCATGGCGCGCACCATCAGATCCCATTCGCCGCTGATCGAGTGGATCTCCTGCACCTCCTTCAGGCGCTTGCGGACCATCGCCTGGCCGACCTCGGTCGTCTTGCCCGGCTTGCAGCGGATGAAGATGAAGAATTGCATCCTGGTCGTCCTCTCTTCGGCGCCGCGAGGGCCTGCGCCGGTCGTGCGCTCCTCATTCCCAGCACTGCCCCCGCGACACAAGCGCGATCTGGAACGGTCACCTCTTTCGCCGCGAACGGCTTTCGCTAGGGTGCGGGGAAGGGGGGTGCTGCAATGCGCGTCATGTCGATCATCGCCTGCCGGCGGGCTGCCGCGCCGGCGCTCGCGGCACTCGCGCTTTTGGGCTGCGCGATGGGCGATCGCGGCGCCGCCGATCGCGGCTACACGATGGCGGACTTTGCGAGCGTTCCCAAGTTCGACGCGCATGTCCACGCCAACTCCGCCGACCCGGCCCTGATCGATCAGGCGAAAGCGGACGGCTTCGCTTTGCTGACCATCAACGTCGACTATCCCGACTTCCCGCCGCTCGCCGAGCAGGCGCGGCTCGCCCGGCGCTTCGCCGCCGCCGCGCCCGGCCGCATCCATTTCGCGACCACCTTTCCGATGCAGGGCTGGGGCGATCCGCAATGGCCCGAACGCACCTCTGCCGCGATCGCCGGGGCGGTGTCGGAAGGCGCCGTCGCGGTGAAGGTCTGGAAGAACGTCGGCATGGAATTCCGCGACCGCTCGGGGCGGCTGGTGATGGTCGATGACGAGGGTTTCCGCCCGGTCTGGCAGGCGATCGAGCGGCTCGGCATTCCGCTGATCGGCCACCAGGGCGAGCCGCGCAATTGCTGGCTGCCGCTGGACCGGATGACCACCGCCAACGACCGCGCCTATTTCGCCGCCCACCCGCAATATCACATGTATCTCCACCCCGAGCTGCCGGGCTACGAGGCGCAGATGGCGGCGCGCGACCGGCTGCTTCGGCGCAATCCGGGGTTGCGCTTCGTCGGCGCGCACATGGCGAGCCTGGAGTGGAGCGTGGACCGTCTCGCCGCCTTCCTCGACGCCAATCCGCAGGCGACGATCGATCTCGCCGCACGCATGGCCCAGGTCCAGCACCAGTCGGTGCGCGATCACGCGAAGGTGCGGGAGTTCTTCATCCGCTACCAGGACCGGATCCTCTACGGCACCGATCTCACCCACGGCCCGGGCGACGATCCCGCCGCCTTCCGCGAGAATGCGCACCGTGTCTGGCTGTCCGACTGGCGCTACCTCGCCACGGGCGAGGCGCAGCGGATCGACAATATCGATGCGAGCCCGCGCGGCCTCGCCCTGCCGCGGGGCGTGATCGACAAGATCTACAGGTTGAACGCCCGGCGCGTGTTCTTGGGAGAACGTTCCCAGCGCGGCGGCCGAGGGTGACCGATGGCCGATTGTGCGGCTCGCGCATCCTCTGTAGCGTCCGCCTCGACAGCATATCGGGAGACCGCCGCCAAGGCGGCCCCGGGTCGGCGGGGGGAGAGGGGATGAGGAACACGCGCGCCCGGTGGCTCGCCGCCTGCGTCCTGCTCCTCGCCGCAACGGCCGCTGGGGCGCCGCCAGCCTCCGCCCTCGTGCCGCCGAGGGCGACGCGCACCTATCTGCCGGACGAGAGCGACTTCCCCAACCCGGAGCGCGGCTTCTCGCGCAGCTACAAGGGCGACATGGCCGGCGTCCGCGGCGAGAACATGTCGCTCCTCCACGTCTATTTCAGGCTGGACGATTATCGAGAGGGGCCGCTCCCCAGGAAATTGCTCGCCTCGGTGCAGTCCGTCTTCGACACCGCCCGCCGCCAGGGCGTGAAGGTCGTGCCGCGCTTCACCTACAGTTTCCCCAAGGGTGAGGATTATCGGCTCACTGATACCGACCTGCCGCGGGTGCTGGGCCATATCGACACGCTGGCGCCGCTGCTCGCCGAGGGCGGCGACGTCATCGCCTTCCTCGAGGCGGGGTTCATCGGCGCCTGGGGCGAGTGGCACGATTCGACCAGCGGGCTCGAGACGCCCGCGGCGAAGAAGGCGATCCTCGATCGGCTGCTCGCCGCTTTGCCGCCCTCGCGCAGCGTCGCCTTGCGCTACCAGCGCGACAAGGTGGCCCTGTTCGGGCGCAGCGCGCCGCTCACCGCACAGGAGGCGTTCGGCGCCAGCCCGATCGCCCGCGTCGGCCACCACAATGATTGCTTCCTCGCCTCGGCCGACGACTGGAACACCTACGAGCCCGACGACCCTGCCGCCCTCGCCGCGCAGAAGGCGTATTTAGCGCAGGAGAATCTCTTCGTTCCTCAGGGCGGCGAGACCTGCAATGTCGCCGCCGACGCCCAGCCCTACATTCAGTGCGACACTGCCCTCGACCAGCTCGCATTGCTGCGCTGGAGCCAGCTCAACCGCGATTATCATCCCGAGGTCCTCGCTCTCTGGAAGAAGCAGGGTTGCTTCGACGAGATCGCGAAGCGGCTCGGCTACCGCTTTCGACTGACCCGCGCATCGTTCGTCCGCTATCCGGCGGCGGGCGGAATCCTCTCCGGTACGATCGACCTCGCCAACGACGGCTTCGCCAGCCCCTACACTCCGAGACCGCTCGAGCTGGTGCTGCGCCATCGCCTGACCCGGCGCGAGCATGTGCTGACGCTGCCCGACGATCCGCGGCGATGGACCGGCGGCGCGGCGCAGACGCTGCGCATCGCGGCGAACCTTCCCGCCTCGGTCGCGCCGGGCCGCTACGATCTGTTCCTCAACCTGCCCGATCCGGCGCCGCGGCTTCGCCGCCGTCCGGACTATTCGATCCGTCTCGCCAATCGCGACATGTGGGAGGCGGCCACCGGCTACAATGCGCTCGGCATCGCGATCGAGGTCGGCGGCGCTGCGCGCCGGCCCGGGCGTCCGGCCGCGCCGCGATCAGGAGCAAAAAATTGAACCGGATTTTGCGTTTCATCTGTTCGGCGGCCGCGCTTGCCGTCTCCGTCTCGCTCGGCGCACCCGCCGTCGCGCAGGCCGTCGATCCGCTCGCGCCGACCGGACGATGGAGCGCGAACGCGCGCGGCGCCGCCGCCACCCCGCCGATGGGCTGGAACTCCTGGAACGCCTTCCGCACCGAGGTCAACGAGGAGAAGGTGCTCGGCGCCGCCCGGGCACTGGTCGACACCGGGCTCGCGAAGCTCGGCTATCGCTACGTCAACATCGACGACGGCTGGTGGCTGAAGCGCCGGCAGAGCGACGGCCGCATTCTGATCCGGACCGCGATCTTTCCGAGCGCGCGCACCGGCGGGAAGCAGGACTCCAGCTTCCGCCCGTTCGTCGACCGCATCCACGCCATGGGCCTCAAGGCCGGCATCTACACCGACGTCGGCCGCAACGCCTGCTCCCAGGCTTTCGATCTCCATTCGCCCAACCTGCCGGAGGGAACGACCGCCGAGCGGGAGATCGGTCTCTACGGCCATGTCGACCAGGACATCCGCCTGTTCTTCGCCGAATGGGGCTTCGATTATGTGAAGGCCGATGCGTGCGGCCTCGCCGATTTCCGCCCCGGCACCGATCTGGTCGCGAAGAACGGCTATCGGCCGATGCCGCCGCGGATCGAGCGCGGCATGCCGAACCGCACCGACCATGCGCAGGTGCGCGCGCTCTACCAGGACGTGGCCGACGCGTTGGCGCGGCACAATCCCGACGGCGACTATGTCTTCTCGATCGTCCCCTGGGGTGAGGCCAACGTGCGGTCCTGGGGCAAGGACGTCGGCAATCTCTGGCGGACGAGCAACGACATCACGCCCGAATGGACGCGGATGCTGCACACGTTCGACAGCGCCGCGACGCGGGCTCTTTACGCCCAGCCGCACAGCTGGAACGATCCGGACATGCTGTTCATAGGCGCCGGCGATTTCGACGAGAACCATCTCGTCGAGGCACGGTCGCATTTCTCGCTCTGGGCGATCGCGAACGCGCCGCTGCTGATCGGCTACGATCTGCGCAACGCGCCCAGGGCGTTGCTCGACATCTGGGGCAACGCCGACGTCGTTGCGGTCAACCAGGATCCAGCCGGCAACCAGGGCGTCATCGCCTATCAGTCGGACGACGTGCAGATCATCGTCAAGACGATGCAGGATACGGGGCGTAAGGCGGTGGTCCTGTTCAACCGCGGCCAGCGGACGCTGAATGCGACGCTCACCGCCGAGCATCTCAAGTTCGCCGCCGGCCAGCCGTTCACGCTCACCGACCTGTGGAGCAAGGCCCGCTTCGACGCGTCTGCCGGCGAGCAAAGCTTCGCGCTGGCGCCGCGCGAGACGCGGATGTTCATGGCGAGCGGCACCCGTGCGCTTCCCGACGGCGTCTATCTGTCCGAGATCCCCGGCTCGGTGAACGTCGCGCACGACGGGGTGCTGCGTCCCGAGGCCGATCCGACGATCCACCAGATGGTCAGCCCCTGGGGCGGCACGCGCTCGTCGGGCGAGCGGGCGGGCTATCCCGGTTGGGGCGGCGCCCAGGCCGATGCCGCGCCCTACGGCACCGCGCTGCAGGTGGCGGGCCGCAAGTTCTCGACCGGTCTCGGCTTGCTCGGCGGCTCCCGGCTCGAGGTGCGCAACGACAAGGGCGACACGCGCTTCTCGGCCCTGGTCGGGATCGACGACGCGACCCGCGATCCCGCCGCCCGGGTGCGCTTCACCGTCTACGGCGACGGCAGGCTGCTCGCCCAGTCGCCGGAGCTCGCTTTCGGCGCGGCCCCGGCGGCGCTCACCGCCGATGTGACCGGGGTCCGCATCGTCGAATTGGTCGCGCGTGAGGACGGCGGCGATGCGCCGATCCCGACCTCGGTCTGCTGGTGCGAGGCGGCGCTCACCGGCCGCTGAGGCCTTGGCGCGCACAATCGCAAGATCGGTCGAGCGCCCGTCCGCCGCGCCGGGCTAGCTGGCGGCGCCACGGAGGAGCGGATGAAGACGGCACGCCAGAGATACCAGGACCGGATGGAGCGGGTGCTCGATCATGTCGATCGCCACCTCGACGGCGATCTCGATCTCGCGACGCTCGCCGGCGTCGCCGCTTTCTCGCCCTGTCACTTCCATCGCCAGTTCTCGGCCGTGTTCGAGGTCTCGGTCCATCGCTACGTCCAGCTCGCGCGCATGAAGCGGGCCTCGTACCGGCTGGCCTTCCGGGATCGCGACAGCGTCACCGCGATCGCGATGGAGGCCGGCTATGACGCGCCGGACGCCTTCGCCCGCGCCTTTCGCAAAAGGATCGGGCAATTGCCCTCGGCGTTCCGGCGGTCGCCCGACTGGGAGACTTGGCATGCGGCCCTCGGGCCTCTCACCGAAGCAAGGAGCAAGCGCATGCAGACGAGCTTTTCCGCCGACCAGGTCACGATCCGCGACACGCCGCCGGTGCCGGTGGCGGTGATGGAGCATCGCGGCGATCCGCGCACGATCGGCGCCACGATCCAGCGCTTCATCGCCTGGCGAAAGGCGCAAGGGCTGGGGCCGAGAGTGAGCACGACCTGGAACATCTTCCATTCCGATCCGCGGACCGCGGCGCCGGAGGATTATCGCCTGAGCCTCTGCGCCGGCACCGATCGCCCGGTCGCGCCGAACGAGGCCGGCGTGGCGCCGGGCCTGATCCCCGGCGGCCGCTGCGCCGTCCTCCCAGTCACCGGCAGCAGCGATGATCTCGAGCCGGCGGCGCTCTTCCTCTACCGCGACTGGCTCCCGGCCAGCGGCGAGGAGCCGCGCGATTTCCCGCTCTACTGCCGGCGCATCGCCTTCTTCCCCGACGTGCCCGAGCACGAGGCGGTGACCGAGCTGTACCTGCCGCTGAAATAGGCGCGTCAGGCGCCGGGGGCGCAGGTCCAGCGCAGGCCGTGCGAGACCGAGAAGCCGTGCCGGTCGCGCACGATCGCCGCGCCGGCGTCGCGCACCACCCCGTCCCCGGCGCGGCCGATCTCGCCGCCCGGGCGCACCTCCACCGCCAGATCGTCCGCGGCGAAGCGGCCGCCGGCCGCGATGCCGTCCCCCGCATCCCGCGCCAGGCGGACGATCCTGCCCTGGTCGTCGATCACCGCGCCCCGCGCACTCACGGCCATCAGCACCCTGCCGCCGTCGCTCAGCGCGCAGCGCGGGCCGGCGCCGATCTCCGCGGCGACGCGCGCTGCGCCGAGCGGCCGCAGCCCCGGCAGGGCCGGTGCCGGCGGTGGCGGCGTCGGCGGCTCGGCACCGGGCGAGGCGGGCGAAGCGGACGCGGCGGCGGGCGGATCGGTTCCAGCATCCGGCGCTGCCGCGCCGTCGCAGCCGGCAAGGCCCATGGCAAGGATCAGAAGCAGGGCACGCATCGCGGGGAGACGCGTCCCGCCGGCGCGAAGTTCCTGTGTCGGAGCACGGCGGCGGACGCGCGGGCCGGGCCAAGGGCTGGGCGCCCTGATCTTGGACCTTCTCCTGCTCTCCACCACCGGTGAACGGAGGGGACGTGCCGCGCCGACCCGGCATCGTTCAGATCGGTGCGGGTTCCGCTTGCGCCGCCCGGCCCCGGACATCGACACTCGTGCCTGCGGACTCGAGCGACCGGCGCGGACGCGATCGGCGCCCGGCGGGTCGGCTATCGGTGGAGGGCAGGATGACGATGACGCAGCGCATCGACGAATTGGTCGGCGGCCTGGAGGCGGTTCGGTCCCCCGACGCGCCCGCTGCGACGGCGACGAGCGCGGTCGCCACCGCCATGGTTCAACTGTCCTATTTCGCATATGACGAGCCGATCACCGATATTCCCGGCGACGTCGCCGATCCGGACAAGGTCTTCCCGCCGGTCAACGACAGCTACTGGCGCTGCGTCTGGGGACCGGTGGTGGACGGCGACGACGGCAATCTGCTCTACGTCGCCGGCCTGTTCGCCGGCAGCCCCGACGCGCCGGCTGGAACCTCGCCGTTCGCCGTCGCCCTGGTCAACCGCGGGACCGCCGATCCGGACGTGAAGGGCCTGCTCGAGGATCTGTACGAGGACGCCACGCCGATCCCGCAGGACCAGTGGCAGGACGATCCCGACGCCTGGGTGGCGAACGGCAGCCGCTCCGCCTTCCGGACCGTGACCGGGCTGACATGGGGAGGGCAGACGGTCCTCGACTATCTCTGTGCACTGCCGCAGGTCGACGGCCACGAGCCGATCATCCTCGTCACCGGCCACAGCCTCGGCGGGTGCATCGCATCGATGCTGGCGCCCTGGCTGGTCGCGAACCTGCCGCCCGCCAAGGCCGCCTGGCTGACCCCGATCACCTTTGCCGGACCGACCGCGGGCAACCAGGGCTTCGTCGACGATCTCGCCGCCGCCTGTCCGCTGCGCCAGATCTACGTCAACCCGATGGACGTCGTTCCGATGGCGTGGTGGGAGGTCGGCGCGATCCCCGACGTCTACGGCCTCTGGTATCTCGACCCAGTGGTCGCGAGCTGGGCGGCAACGACGTGCCTGGCGCTGGACGCCCTCGATTATCCTTATGTGGCGGTGCCCAGCGCCATCGCGCCGCTGCCCGGCAAGTTCATCAAGCTCGAGCACCCGATCTTCGGCCTGGAATGGTTCCAGGAAGCCGGCGCCCAGCATGCCTGCGCCAATTACATGCTGCTGATGGGGCTGGTCCCGCCCTATGCCTTCGCCCCCGACGCGCCGCGCATGCAGCGGCTGGAGAGCGCCCAGCGCGAGGACGTGGAAGCGGTCGCGCGCGCCGGCGGGCGCGGCACGGTGCAGACGCAGCCGAACAACGTCCTCGCGCGCTATCGGCTACCGACGCTTGCTCGCTAGGCACGCGGTCAGAGAAGTCGGCCAGCCGAAATGGCGGATCGAGCGGCAGGAGTGCCGAGGTTTGCGCCCGTCGGCTGCGTTGGTCAGCCGTCGAGCCGTCGTGGACATCCCGAACGCGGCGCGACACGATGTTCGATCATGAACTACTCGGTCGAGGAAGAGAGTTCGGCATGACGCAAATCCCGATGCCAGGTCCGCCCAGCCGCTCACGCCACTCGGAGCCGCAGACTTCCTATGATCGGGGGTCACATCGCCAAGCACATCACGATGCTGCGCGAGACCGAACTTCTGTTCGGGAGGTGCGCCGGGCAGGGCGTGTTCGCCCGATTCTCGGTCTCGTCTCCGTCGTGCTCCTGACGACGGGAGCAAACGCGACCAGCTGGGGGAGGACGCCTCCGCACGAGCCGTCACTGGCGTGCGGGGCGATCGAAGCAGCTGTCGCAGAAATGACAGGCAAGAAGCCGCAGTCAGACGTTCTGCCGCTCTTTTACACCGACGAGTTCGGGTTCGTGGAATACAAGGAGCGCTCCGCCTTCATCCGCAGCATGACAAGCGCTGAGGGGAAGCCGGACGAGAGTCCGATCATCGTCACCATGGTTTGGCCGGTGGGCAAACACAAGGCGGGCGATGCAAAGGCATTGTACATCGTTGGGCTGCAGCGACACAGATGGTATCCGGAGCGCGAAGGCAGTCTCGACCCCATGCAAATCGAGCCTGCCGGCTACCAGGTCGAGACTGACTATTGGTTGGCCGCTTTCTCGGGGAACCAGATCGTAGAGCTTCGGGAAGGGCGATATTATTTCGATCTGCTCGACTACGACAAGCGACTGGAGGGATGTGGCCGCGGCTGAACCGGCGAGGAATCCAAGCCTCGCTGCTCATTCGCCTTCAGCGATTGCGATGATGCGTGGCGTTGCCGACGCCCGGCGTCGCCCGGTCCAGCGCGTGGAAAGACGCCCGGCCAACCGGTACTAGCCGATCATTTCTCCACCTATCACCGTGCGGTCTCGGTCAGCGGGCGGAACTCGCGGCGCAGGTCCCGCTCCACCGTGACCGAGCCGTCGCCGGCGACGCGGATCAGCGCGAGCGGGGCGTAGTGCCGCTCGACCCCGTCGGGCGGGCGGGGGAGCGGCGCGCCGGCCGCGTCGCGCGGGCCGAGCACGTCGGACAATGCGATGCGTGACGGGATCTGCCAATAATCGCCCTGGCGGTAGATCTGGCGTCCTCTGCCGAGCCGGTCGCCTTTCTCCAGACGGTCGGCGCGGCCGAGCTCCTCGCGGGCCTTGGTCGGCAGCCGGTCCCCGGTCTCCTCGATCGCGTCCTTGCGGACCATCTCCATCTCGGCGCGAGGGGGAAGATTGTCGCCGTCCTGCAGGCCGCCGTCGCCGAACATCACCTGTATGCCCTCCTCGAGGGTCAGCCAGCGGCCTTCGACGAGCTGCAGGGCATTGTCGTCGGCGAGCTTCGGCCGGTCCTGGGTGGGGCCGCGCAGCGCGCCATGGTCCCAGCGGCGCAGCAGCACCGGCCGCCGCGGATCGTCGGTGTCGACCTCCGGCGTCGCCTCGAGCGTCACCGTCGCGCTGTCGGGATCGTAGTCCATCACCCGCAGCAGCCGGGCGCTCGTCTCCTGCAGCGCCTCGGCCGGCCCGGCAACCTCGACGATGTCGCCCGGCGCGATCGCGAAGCGGGCGTCGCGCCAGCCGGCGGCGAGCTGGACCTTGGGGCCGGCGATCTTGTCGACCGGGAAGGTCACCGCGCCATTGTCGCGCGACCAGACGAAGGTGGCGCCGCCTTCCTTGGCGGAGGCCGGGCCGCCGCGGCGGATCTCGACGCGATAGAGCTGGTCGCTGTCGCCGCGGAAGCGTGCCCGCGGCGAAACCTCGCAGGGCGGACCGCCGGCCGCCGGCGGCTCGGCGGCCTTGGCCTTGAGCGTGCCGCGCATCCCCGGCGCGATCTGCTCGAGCGCGGTCGCCCAGGGATCGTCGGCGCCGTCGGGCGACGGCTCGAACGTGTCGAGCGACCGCGCCTTCACCTGCCAGACGAGCTGGGCGCGCGAGGCGGTATCGGGCCCGTCGAGCGCGACCTCGCGCATCGCATCGGAGGCGTGCGGATCGCGCGCCCGGTCGAACTCGGCGGCGGAGACGTGGCGCTCCCAGACCTCGAGATAGACGAGATAAGCCTGGCCTTCCTCGATCTCGGGCGGCGCGGGGTACCAGGGCTGCGCCCGCAAATCCTTGCCGCCGGAATAGCCGACGACGGCCCGGTTCCACGCTGGCCAGCCGTCGACATAATAGCGGCCCGGGCGGATCCGGAAGCCGCGATAGAGGCCGGCGTCCGCCTCGATCTGGAAGCTGCCGGGCAAGCCGCCGTGCGGCCCGATCAGATCGGCCGCGAGCGTTCGGACGAGCTGGAGGTTGATCGCCTGCTGCTCGTTGGCATCGGCATCGAGCTGCATCCGGCCCTGTTGCGCGTTGACGCGCGTGAACCCGTGCTCGGCGTTGAAGCTGACGCGCGAGAAATCGCCCTTCATGTCAGTCCCTTTCAGTCGGCAAGGAGGATGGCGGCGGTGAGGCCGGCCGGCATGTTGTCGTCGACGGCGGTGCGCAGGCTGGCCAGGCGCCGGCCGCTGCGCAAATGGTGGAAGACGCCCATCTCCGCGCCGTCCTCGGCGCCGGCGGAGATTTCGGGCGGGCAATCGGCGGCCAGCCGGCAATATTCCGGCCGGCCGTAGCGCAGGCTGTCGAAGCGCGGGCGGACCGCGGACCGGGTCCAGGCGAGCCGCGCCTCGATCTCCTCGGGGGGGAGCGGGTCGGCGACGGCTTCGGCCTTGGCCTCCGCTTCGGCCTTGTCGGGCTGGCAATGGAAGCGGCGCGGCGTTCGCGACGCCGGCGCGACATGGCAGAAGCGCATCCAGCCGAGCTGGCGCCGCGCCACGGTGATCCGGCCGAGGAAGATGCTGTCGTCGGCGGTGAGGCTGTGGGTCATCACCCGGCCGATCACCGTCGAGCGCACGAAGCAGGATTCGGCGAAGGCGATCCGCGCGCCGGCCGCACCCAGCGCCTCGCATTCGGGCGCGTCGCAATCGACACCGGTCGCGTCGACGATGCTGTCGGCCACGCAGATCCGGATCGGATCGGTGGCGACCTCGTCATTGTTGACCTGGATCGATCCGACGATGCTGTGCGCGATGGTGATGCAAACGCGGCTGTCGATCACCATGATGCTCGGCTCGGAAGGCCTCTTGGGGTCGCAGTCCGGGCCGAGCGACCAGCCGGGCACCAGGGTGCAGTGGCGGATGGTCACCGAGGTCACCGCGCCCTCGATCTGCAGGCCCCGCCCGGCGATCAGCAGCCCGTCGAGGATCAGACGCGCCCCCTCCGCGCCCGCGACCTGCATCGAATCGGTGGATTCGGCCTGCCAGTCGGCGAGGCGGATCACCGGCCGCGCGCCCTGGGCGGCGCGGATCTGCAGCGTCCGCCCCTCGCCGATCATCAGCCGGATCGGCAGCTGGTAGACGTCGCTGTCGGTGATCTCGATCACCTCGCTCTCCGGCTGGTCGGCCGCGGCGGCGAAATCGCCTTCGTCGTCGAGCGTCGGTCCCCAGGGCTCGAGCGCCTTGCGCAGCTCGGCGGCCCCGGTCACGCGCTTGACGTCCGGCGGCGGCGGGAAGCGGGCGACGGCCTGGTCGGCGGCGGCGTTGATCCGCGCCTGATCGCTCGTGCCCGGGTGGAGCCGGTCGGTGGCGGTGCCGCGCGCCACGGGCCGGCGGGTCTCCGCATCGACGAAGCTCACTTCCAGCCTGTCGTCGACCAGCGCCAGATCGACCGCGAAGTCGCCGGGCTCGCCGGGGCGGAAGCGGCGCTGCAGCGCCCGGTCGACGGCGGCGCGCAGGCGCGTGAGCAGGCCCGACGTCTCGCCGTCGGGCGCTTCGGATGCGACCCAGCTGTAGCTCTTGAACCGGGTGCCGCCGACCTGCTCGGAGAGCGGCCGGTAATATTCGCCGCCGCCGATGTCGGCGCTGAAGCCGTAGAAATAGCTGACGGTGACGCGCTTGCGGGGGAATTGGCGCGGCGGGAAGACGATGCGGCCGCGGAGCGGGTCGACCGCGACATGGTCGCGCGGGGGCAGATAGCTCCAGTCTTCGAGATCGGCGACGATCACTCTCTCGGCCGGGATCGGCGCGGTGCCCGGGCTCTTGGCGGTCGGCCAGCCGGGCGCCCAGATCGCGACCGAGCGCACCATCTCGCGGCCGTCGACCATGCGCGTTCCCCACAGCTCCGGCGCGGCGGTTGCGAAGCCGGCCGGGGCGCGCTCCGGTGCGGCGAAGATCTCGCGGTCGATCCGCACCGGCAGGGCGGCCGCGCCGGTCCCGCCGCCGTCGGGATTGACGAACAGAGGCGCGTCGTTGCCGAGCAGGCTGAAGCCGAAGACATGCGGGCCGACGTCCTCGAGGCTGGCGGCCGGCGCACGGGTGACCGGATAGGCGCGCAGGCGCCAGACCGAGAGCTCGACATCGGCCGAGCGCCGCTGGCCGGCGACGCCGCCGAGCGCGAGGCTGTGGGCGCGCAGATCGAAGCTGCCGCTGTCGGCCAGCAGCGACGGCGGCGCGCGCAGGTCGACCGTGCGGCCGCGAAGATGGCGCGGCAGGCGCAGCGACTGGCTCTGTGCCGCCACCGCGCCGAACTCGATCGCCCGCGCCGGCGAGCCGGCGATCTCGCTCGCCAGCCGCTCGAGCAGCGGCAGCGTGCCCTTGCGCCGGCGGTTGGCGATCGCATTGGCGACGGTGCGCCGCGACGGCGGATCGCCGCCGGGCGCGACGGTGACGCCGACCAGCTCGCCGATATAGGGGACCACCCAGTCGGCGCAGGTCTCGATGAACCAGTCGTCGTAGCGCTGGCCGATGTCGTCCTCGATCAGCGCCAGCTGCTCGGCGATGACCTCGAGCAGCGCGCGCAGGCCGCCGTTGGTCTCCGCATCGCGGCGGCGGTGAATGGTCGGCAGCAGCGCCCATAGCCGATCGAGGCGGGCATCGCGTTCGGCGGTGAGGCTCGGCATCGCGTCCTCCTATCGGATCTGGTTGAGCACGAGCGTGGCCGGGATCTCGGCGCTGAGCAGCAGCAGCTCGGCGGGGAGGATCGCCTGCGGGAAGGCGCCCTGGTCCGGCCGCGCCGCATAGGCCGGCAGCCAGCGCCGAACGCCCTGCTCGGCAGCCTTGGCGACGAGCTGCGCGATCTCGTCCGGGGTCCGCGGCTGGCGTCCTCCAAGGCCGTCGCCGCGCATCGTGGCGACGCTGCCGAACACGTCGAGATCGACCCAGGCGACGCCCGGCACCGCGTGCATCGCCGCGACCAGGCCGCTCGGCGCCGCGCCCTGGGCGAGCTCGCGGGATTCGAAGCCGTAAGCGTCGAGCAACCTGGCCCGGATCGCCTGCGCGACCGGCTCCCACAGCCGGTCGGGGTCGATGCGGACCTTGGCCGAGACGATCATCAGCTTCAGCTCGCGCGGTGCGACGACGACCGGCAGGTCGGGATCGCCGAGCCGGCGGAAGGCGGCGCGAAGGTTCTCCAGC
This sequence comes from Sphingomonas parva (ex Maeng et al. 2020), assembly GCF_004564275.1. GTDB lineage: Bacteria > Pseudomonadota > Alphaproteobacteria > Sphingomonadales > Sphingomonadaceae > Allosphingosinicella > Allosphingosinicella parva. The sequence continues at coordinate 15,979 of NZ_SPDV01000045.1, read as the reverse complement.
AGCGCGCCGGCCTCGTCGAGCGGCGCGTCGTCCTCGGCCGCCACGGTGACATGGACGATGCGGCGGCTGCCGGAGCTCATCGCCTGCGCCGTCGCGCGGGCGATGCCGCCGAAGTTGCGGGCGAAATCCTCATGGTCGCGGATCGAGACCAGGCGGTCGAGCGCCATCGTCGAGACCGGTGCGTTCCGGCGGATGCGCTCCATGGGCTCGGCATCGGCGCCGCCGGTCGCCGCGACCGGGTTGATCACCGCCTTGACGCCGAGCGGGCGGACGACCAGCTGGTCGATGCGGCCGGCGCCGAGATTGCCGGGCCGCCCGATCCCGGCGCGATAGACGGCGCGGATGTTCTGGGTGCCGGTCGGCGGGCGGGCGCCGTCGCGGCCGTCCGGGAAGATCACCGTCGCCTTGCCCCCGGCATCGTTCCTCACCGTGTAGACGCGCTCGGTCGGTCCGGTGGCGATCAGGTTCGCCTCGGGGCGCCAGCGGATGTCGTCGACATAGACCTCGAGGCTGGTCGCGAGCCCGGTCGCGGTTGGCGCCGGCGTGTAGGTCAGCGGCGCCCGCTTCAGGGCGAAGCGCTGGCGGGCCGCGGCGGCATCGCCGTTGCCGAGAGTCTCGGCGACGGTCTCGCCATGGGTCGCCTCGACGACATTGGCCTGGAGGCTGACGGTGCCGCGCGCGTAGCAATAGGACAAGGGATTGGCGAAGCGCAGGAAGGTGTGGACGGCATCGCCCGGCGCCGCCTCGCGATCGCCCGGCGTGATCGGGCCGCCGTCGGGGCCGCGGACGCCATGGACCACCTCGGCGATCATCCCGATCTCGCTCGCGGTCACGCCGGCAACGCCGTCGATGTCGCTGCGCTCGCCGCTCACCGCGACATAGCGGCCGGCCTCGAGCCCCGAATAGGTGCCGTCGAGCTCAATCCAGGGCAGTGGCTTGCCCGGCTCCGGCTCGACGCAGAAATCCTGCTCCAGCGGCCGCGTCGCCAGCGGCAGCTCCTCGGGCCGGGCGTAGACGGTCGTCCTGCGGATCAGCTGGAAGTCGCGGTCGATGATCGCCTGGTTGCCGATCCGGTTCTGCCAGTCGTCATTGACCTGCAGCCATTCGCTCTTGCCGCCCAGCGTGATCGCGGTGCTGTCGCCGGCGCCGCCATAATCGGCGCGGGCGAGCTTCGGATCGACTTCGCGGACGCGGGCGAGAAGCAGGCCCTGCTTTCGGGCGACGACCCAATCGTCATTGTCCGGCGCCGCCGGCACCGCCCGCATGTCGACCATCACCCAGCTGCCGGGGACGATCCCGTCATAGACCGCGTCGAGGGTCACGACGTCCGGCTGCTCGCGCACGATCAGGTATCGGATATTGTCGAAATTGCCGCCTTCGCTGGCGATCGGCCATTCGCCGATCTCGACCACCTGCGTCCCCCCGCCGCCGGTGTCCGAGCGCTCGACCCGGGTGCGCTTGGGGAAGGTGCGGCCGAAGACCCCGGCGCGGACGCGCATGGCGAAGACCCTGAGCTCGCCTTCGAGCACGCGGGTGCCGGTCAGCGCCGCGCCGATCTGGGCGCCGATCCGCGGCACCGCGACCGCCAGCGCCCGGTAGGCCGCCTCCGAGCCCTTGGCGAAGCTGGTCGAGGTGGCGAGCGCGAGCTGCTCCGGGCTGCGCGGCGGCACCGATTCGGCGAGCGCGAGCTTGTCGATCCACGAGGCGCGCGCCGGCGCGTCGTCGCCGGTGGTCGCGGCCAGGGCGGCGCCGGCGTCGATCGTGCCGGCCTCGCCGATGGTCGGCGAGGTCTGCGCCTCGACCCTGTCGAGCCACTCGCGCAGCTTGACCTGCGGCAGGCTGCCGATCCGGGCACGCGCCGCGGCGATATCCTCGTCGAGGGCGCGCTGCGCGGCCTCGCGCTCGGCCGGCGAGGCCGCCTCGAGGCGATCGAGGCCCGCGACGATGCCGCTTGCGATCTCGCCGCCGGGCGCCTCTTCGCGGAGCTGGGCGAGCCCCGCCGCGGTGCCGGCCGTTGCGACCGGCCCAGCCTCCTCGGGGAGCGCCGCGCCGTCCCAGCGCTGCACGGCGACATAGGTGCGCGCCGCGGCCGTGTCGGCCTCGACCGCCGTCACGCGCATCGGGACGGGCTCGCCGCCGCCATATCGGAAGAGAAGGGCGTCGCCCGGCTTGAGGCCGGTGTCGGTGCCGGCGAGATAGACGTCGCGGGTGACGCCGTCCTCGTCCCTGTTCTGGCCGCGCTCGGGCTCGCCGGTGCGCACCCCGAGCAGGTTCCAGCGCGCGCGCGCCGCGAGGTCGCGCGAGGTCTCGAAGACCTGCGGCAGCTCGTCCTGGGCTGGGAGGGACTTGGCGCCGGTCCCGGCGGCGATGGTGACCGGAGTCTCGGGATCGCTGTCGAGCGTGAAGGCGAGATAGGTGCTCGCCGACACCCCGGGCGAGGGCTCGTAGCCGATCAGCCGCGCCAGCTCGCGCAGCGAACGCTCCCGCGTCGCGGTGCGGAGATAGCCTTCGTTGGCGATCCGCTCCTGGTAGAAGGTCAGGACGTCGCTGGTCACCGCCCAGGCATCGAGCAGGGCGATCGAGGCATCGGCCTCGTCGCGGGTGCGCAGGGCGGCGAGGGGGCGCGTGCCGTCCTCGAGCGCGTGGGTGCCGAGCCGCGCCTGCATCGTCTCGCGGAAATCGGCGTGCGTTCCGATCCGCGCGGCGAGCCGGGCGAGGCCGGGCCGGTTGGCGATCGCGCGCGGCGTGATGCTTTCCACGCCCTCGCAGCAGCCGCAGGCGCCGGCGGCAGAGGCGCATGCCCGGCAGGAGCAGGTCTCGCTCATTGCCCGATCTCCATGGTGAGCGACAGCCGCCCGTTCTCCGGGGCGTCGCGATCCTGATCGAGCCGCGCGAGCTCCAGTGGTCCGAGGGGCAGGATCCCGGCTTCGAGCTCTCCGTCCGGTCCCTCGAACAGCCGCTCGAGCCTGGTCACCTCGACATGGGCGACACCCGGGACAGCGTGGGCGGCGGCGACGATCCGGCTGACGGTCACGCCCTCGCCGAAGCTGAGCGAATCCGGATGGAAGAAGGCGGGCCGGCTCCGGCGGTCGAGACGAGGGCCGAGCGCCTCGCGCAGCTCGGTCAGCACCTGCTCGCCGATATGGCCGGGGGCGACGCAGATGCGCAGCGCGAGGTCGATCGGCACCTTGCGCGCCGGGACGACGCGCAAATCGTGCCCGATCCGGCGATAGAGTTCGAGATGTGCGGCGATGCAGTCGAGCAGCGACTGCGGCGGGTCGGAGGTGCCGAACGAGTCGATCGCCACCTGCACCTCCCGGCGCACGCCGGTGGCGCGCAGCGTCGCCGCCGCGCGCTGCACCAGCGTCGGTAAGTCGCGCATCGCGATCGCCGCATAATCCTCGGCCGCGACGGCGCGCTCGAGCCGGGTGCGGAAGAGCTGCGGCGCGCGCAGCTTGCCGTCGGCGATCGGCTCGCGCGCGGTTCCGCCCTGCGCCGGCAGCGGGTTGGTGACGGTGAGGGTGACGCCGTCGGGAAAGGCGTTGCGGAAGACGATGTGCCTGAGCGCGTCCGCGCCGACATTGCCGATCGGGCCGTTGCCGATCCGGTAATAAGCGAAGAAGCGCTCGCCGGCGGCCGGTGCGAGGCCCGAGACGCCGTCGCCGAAGCGCAGTGTCGCGATGCGGTCCTCCGCCATCTCCACGACGAAATGCGTGCTCCGCGGGCCGGAATCGAGCAGGTCGGGCCGCGGCCGCCACAGGCTGGCGGACCGGGCCGCGGCGCGCGCGCCGGAATGACGCACCGCGCGCAGCTCTGCCTGGAGGCCGGGCGCCTCCTCGTCGGCGGGGGGCACGCTGGCGAGGCGGATCGCCGGGAGTGCGGCGACCGGGTCGGGCCGCGCCGCGGTCGAGGCCGCGGCGCCTCCGCAGCTCCCGCAGAGCTGCTCGTCGCTCGCGGCCGGCGCAACGAAGGTCAGGTCCGGCCATTCGAGTTTCGGGCGATAGGGCCTGGCGACGTAGCGCGTCTCGGACGGCGTGCAGCGGTCGTCGCAATCGGCCTCCACCCGTGTCACCGCGACCGGCGGCAGGGCCTGCTCGACGCTGCGGCCATGGCCGACCGCCACGACGTTGCCGAAGGCGATGCTGATCCCGCTCAGCCACTCGCAATTGGGCGCCTCGCCGCGGGCGGAGAGACAGAAGGGGAAGGGCAAGGCATCTTCGGGACACCATTGCACGTGGACGATCCGCTGGCCGGTGAGCGGATCGGTGCCCTGCTCGACGGCGGTGAGGCGCACGGCGTGGCGGCGGGTCGGATCGGCGTCGCCCGCCTGGCCGGTCCGCGGCCCGATCACCTCCACGAAGAGCAGGACGTCGCCCGGCGCGAGGCCGAGGCCCGCGGTCTCGTCGTTCTCGTCGCGCTCGCGCTGCTCGGCGGCGGCCGGCGCCTGCGTCGCCTGCGCGGCACGGCCTGCGCGGCCGGCCTTCGGCGGCTCGGGCCGGGCGGGCTGGTCGGGGCGCGGCGTCTCCGGATCCTGCCGTTCCGGGCGATCGTCCGGCGGTGCGCCCGGCGCCTCGGTCGGATCGACGAGGGTGGCCGAGGTCGCACCCTTGACCAGGCAGCATTCGCTGCCGTCCCAATCGTAGAAGGCGATGCGGTTGCGGGCGCGGCGGAACGTGAGGGCCGGCTGGTCGGCGAGCGGCTCGAAGACCAGATAGTCGCTCCAGCCGATCTCGGCGATGTCCTCGGCGCGGACCATCGGGTCGTGCTCGCCCGGAAGCGCGGTGGTGAGCATCACATCGTCCGGCGCGATCTCGATCGTCTCGGCGCCGTTCAGCTCGAACGCGGCCCAGGTTCGGGCGGAGGCGCCCTGATGCAGGCGGTAATCGACCAGCCGGCAATGGCGTCGCACCGACTGGCGCAGCCGCGCGCTGTCGAGGAAGCCCTCTGTGGCGACCGCGTCCTGGTAATAGCTCAGGTCGTCGGCGGCGTAGGCGAGCAGCTCGACCAGGGTGATGCCGAGGTCGGGCAGGTGGCGCTCCTTCCAGTCCGGCATGGTGAGCGCGAGCCGGTCGAGGATCAGCCGGCGGAAGCCCTGATAGTCCCGCGCCAGATAGTCGATCGTCACCGGCGGCACCGCCGCTGGCGGGCAGGGCGGGCAATCGGCGGGGTCCTGGTCCTGGGCGCAGCCCGCCTTGAAGCTGAACTCGGCCGAGGCGTAGCGCACGTCGAAATCTCCGGGCGCCCCGGGGAGGGCGCGTCCCCGCTCGTCGCGCGCGACGATCGCCAGCCGGTAGGTCGAGAAGTCTCCGGGCCGATCGACGGTGACGAACATGCGGTCGTCGAGCCCCTCGTCCTCGGCGCGCTCGACCGCCACCGCGAGCACCTTGATGTCGCGCTCGCGCCGCCCGCCTTCGATGCGGATGTTCTCCGGTCCGATCCATTCCGGCGCGCGGCCGAGGAAGGTCACGATCAGCGTGGTCTGCGCGCAATCAACCTCGATCGAGTCGATGCCGTTGAGATCGGCCCCGCGGATCGCGGCGCGCCGCGCGTCGTCGCTGGCGCAATGAAGCGGAGCGCTGCTCATTCGGTGCCTCCCACGACGAAGGTCTGGACCGGGCGCTCGCCGGTCGTCCGGATCAGGTAATGGATCTCCACTTCCATCGCCGCGTCGCGCGCCGTCACCTCGAGCTTCTGCACGTCGATCACGTCGCCCAAGTAGCGCTGCAGCGCCGCGCGGGTGGTGAATTCGAGCGCAGTCGCCGCTTCCGGGCTGGCGAAGGCGAAGACCTGATGCATCACGCCGGCGCCGAAATCGGGCCGGTTCACGCGCTCGCCGGGGCGGGTGAAGAGCAATTGCTCGATCATGTCGCGGACATGGTCGGCCTCGTCGGTCGTCGCGGTGCGGCCACGAGGATCGATCGCGAAGGGATAGTCGATCTCGATCCGCTCGTTCATTGCGCCATGACCCTTGCCTGGGGGACGGTGATCACCAGCGGCGTGCCGGTGGGTGCGCAGACCGAGCTGCTCGACTGGACGATCAGCGGCTGCCCGTTGGACAGCACGCGCGTCGTTCCGGTGAGCCACTGGCCGGTAACGCAGGGGCCGTTGCCGGCGGTCGGCGGCGGGAAGCTGCAGCCGGCCACCGTCATCGTCGTCGCCAGCGTCATGCTCGGCACGCCGCCCAGCGTGACGCGGCTGTTGACCGCCGTCGGAGTCGCCTTGCCGCCATGGCTGCACAGGACGCTGGCGGTCGCTTCAACGAGCATGCCGGGCATGTCGGACCTCCCTCATGTCACCACCAGCGCGCCGTTGTTGACCGTGACGCTCGGCCCCACCAGCGTGATCGAGGCGCCCTTGCCGTTGGTTATGTAGATGCCGCTGTCGTTGACCACGATCATCGCCTTGCTGGCGCTGCGCAGGATGATTCCGCCGGTCGCCGGGGTCGGCGGCGCGTCGCCGATGATCACGCAATGCTGGCTGAGCGTCTGCAGGACGATGTTGGGCGCGACCGGCAGGCCAAGGCTCGCATCGGGCGGCAGGTCCGATGCGCTGCTCCAGCGGCAGCCGCTCCAGATTGGGTAGTTGAGGTCGCCCTGCTCGAACTCGGCCCAGACCGCGGCGCCGACCGGGGGCACGATATGGATGCCCATCGGCGGCCCGGTCGGACCCGACAGCGGCGCGCAATTCTCCGCCCAGGACGAGGGCGTCGGGCCGAGCACGTCGGGCACCATCATCTGGATCCGGCCGCGCCGCTCGGGATCGACGTTGAGCGACACCGTCGCGCGATATTTGCCGAAATAGCGCCCCTCGGTCATGGCAGCACCGCCGGTCCGGCCGCGATCAGCCCGTCGCGCGACAAAGTGAAGCTCTGCCTGTAGCGGCCGGGCGAGATCGTGTGGGAGACGGTGTTGACGTAATAGAGGCCGTCATAGGCGAGCCCGGCGCCGCGCACGCCGACCAGCATCCGGGCGCGCAATATGCCGCCATAGGCGGCGACGTCGAGCGAGCCCTGGCCGGTGATCGCGTCGCGCGCCGACATCATGATCTCGAGCGCCCGCTTGGCGGCCCGGTCCGGGGTCAGCCGCGTCGCGGCGCCCTCGAACAGGATCTGCGCGGGCGGCGTCGGGCGCAGGCCGAGCGGCGGATGGGTGAGGCTGAGGTTGGGGACCGGCACCGGGATCGGGATCTTGCCGGTCGCCGGATCGTAGGTGAGCAGGATGGTCTGCTTCTTGGCGAGGCCGTCGAGGCTGAAGCTCAGGCTCTCGACGTTGGTGAAGGCATCCATGTTCACGTTCAGCGCCGGCTGCGGCACCGGGATGCGGATGTCGGGTCCGAAATAGGCGATGCTGGTGAGCGGCACCGGCCCGGGCTCGACGAAGAAGACATAGGAATTCGCCTGGGCGAGCTGATCGAGATAGGCGCGGTCGGTGGCGTCCTGGGTGTCGAAGCGGCTGGTCGGGCTGTCGACGCTTGGCATCATCGGCGGGATCACCATCGGGACGATGCCGAAGGCGGCATATTTGGCGAGGATCGTCGCCACCCGCCCGGCCTCGGGCACGGCGGGCCAGGGCATGCGCACCTGCACCACGTCCATCAGCACGCTGAGGTCCTCGCCGGTCAGGGTCAGCGTCGACTCGCCGGGCGTGTTGCTCGGCGCGATCTCCTGCCGGGTCACGACGCCGTCCATCAGCACCTGGGGAATGCCGCGGTAGACCATGGTGATCACCACCCGGGTGATCATCGGATCGAAGAAGCCGAGCGGCAGCATCGCCAGGTTGAGCGGCGAGGTCTTGCCGGTGTGGAAGCTGATCTGGAAGCCGCTGCGCGTCCCGCCAGAATTGACCGAGACCGATTTCACCGCCTCGGTCAGCGGCAAGGGCGCCGGCAGCGGCGCCGCCAGCGGGCCGATCATCAGCAGGAGGTAGCCGGCGTCAAGCAAGGGGCGGCCCTCCCAGTCCCTCGGGAAGGGTGATCGCCAGCCGCGTGCCGACCGTCTCGGTGAGCGCGTTCGGGCGCATCGCCGTGTTGGCGTCGGCCAGCCGCCAGGCGAGCTCGGCGTCGCCCAGCCGCTGCGCGGCGATGTTGTCGAGCCGGTCGCCTTCGGTGACGACATGCTCGCCGACCCGGACGAAGCGGGTCGGATCGGGCACGATCCGCGGCGCCAGGTACGAGACCTCGCTTCCGTCCTCGGCGGTGTATCTGAGCACCTCCGCGCCCTGGTACCGGCTGTTCGCCGGGAAGCTGTCGGTCGTCACGCTCATAGCTTCAGCCCCGCTCCGACGTTCTGGATGCTCGCGAAGATGTTGGTCACCGCCAGCACTTCCTTGGTGACCTGGTGGACCATGAAGAGCGCGTTGCCCGCCGAGCCGAGCGACAGGTCGTTGTAGCTGAGCACGTTCAGCGTCAGCTCGACCTTGGCGCGGATCGGGTTGAGCAGCGTGTCATAGGCTTCCTCGGTGATCGTGATCCCGCCCACCCGCACGGGCAGCACGCGCGTCGGGCCCCAGACGAACAGGGTCATCGGCGCGTCGGTGGGCAGGATCTCGATGATGCCCGCGGCGCCCAGCGCGGCATTGGCGATCACCAGCGCGGTCTTCGGATAGACCAGCATCTCCAGCGCCGCGAGCGTCGGCGTGATGCCGGTGGCGATCGCGAGCGGGTTGTTCTGGTCGAGCTGGTCTGCCGCGTCGATCTCGACCGAGACGGTGATCGTCTCCTTCGGCGGTCCCGCCAGCCGGAAGGCCTCGCCCTTGTCGCCGCCGCCGCCGCCGCCGCGCGGCTCGAGCCGCCGCGTCATCGTGTCCGGATTGTACTGGAACACGACGATGCTCGCGAGCGGGTTGAACAGGTCGACCCCGATCAGCGCGCCCTTGATCAGCCGCGGCGAGGAGGAAAGGCCGGTCATCCGACGCTCATCCCGGCCGCCGGGCGACGAAGAAGCCGATCACCACCGCCAGCACGAGCGCGCCGAGCGCGTAATACCAGATGCTCGAATTGCCGCTGCGCGAGAGCTGCACGACGAGCAGCACCGCGAGGAGCAGCGTCGCGACGATCCACAGGTACAGCGGCTTCATGACCGGCTCCTTGCTCTCGGCTCATCGCGGGTTCGCGCCCGCACTGCGGAAGTTGGGATCCTGCGCGCAGCCGGTGATGATCCCGAGCACGAAGCCGACCGAGAAGCCGACCACGCCGGCGATGCAGGTCGCCGCCGCCAGCGCCGCCGTGCCCGCCGCGCCGGGCCCGGTCGGGCTCCCCGCGATCGCGCCGATCAGGCCGCAGGTCGTGCCGACGATGGCCAGTACCCAGGCGGCGACGCCGGCGCTCGACAGATTCTCGTTGACGCATTGCAGCGTCGTCTTCTGCTCGCCCTCGCGGGCGATGGTCGGCCCGCTGTTCTGTTGCTGGATGGCGTGGCTCAGCTCGTGCGCCAGCAGGCGATCGCCCTCGTGGGTGCCCGGGGCGAACTGGCCGCTGTCGAAGAAGATGTCGCTGCCATAGGTGAAAGCGGTGGCGCCGAGGCTCTCGCTGAGCGCCGCGGCGTTGGCATCGGTGTGGACGCGCACCCCGGAGAGATCGGCGCCGAGCGCGCCTTCCATCTCACTGCGTATCTCCTCCGGCAGCGCCATGCCGCCCTCGGCGAGCCCGCCGAACACGCCGCGGCGATAGGTCGCGCCGGCGGAGCGCGCCTTCGGCTCGGGCGACCGCTCGCGCGTCCCGCTCGAGCCGCCGTGGGGGTAGAGCGCCTCGACGATCCGCTCGGCTTCCTGCTCGGCGGCGTCGGCAGGATGGCTGACGTCGAGGGGGCCGCGCGATGGCGGGTGGAGCGGCAGCGTGCCGGGCGCCCGGCCCTCCGCCTCGCCGCCCGCATCCTTGGCGCGACCGAGGATGCGGGCGAGATCTCGGGCGACGTTGCCGCCCGGCGCCTCGCCGCTGCGCGCCTCGCGCCCCGCGCCCATGCCGAGCGCAAAGGCGCCGCCGACGGCGCCCCCGCCATGGACCGGCACGCCGGCCAGATCGGCGACCCCCGCGCCGCCGTGCGTCTCGGCGTGGCCAAGCTCCTCCATCCCCTGCGCCTCGGCGGCTTTCGCCGCGGCGCAAGCGGGGCAGGTGCCGCAGCCGCAGCCCTTTTTCTTCTTCTCGCCGGACAGCGCCGCCATCGGGCGACCGGCCATGCGCGGAGCATGGTGTTTCATCGGTTCGGGCTCCTTCCTCGCGCGTCGGCCGCCGCCGCGCGCACCATCGGATCGGGATCGGCAATCACCATCTCGATACAGTCTTCGGCCCTGCGGCCGCCGATCCGGCCGAGCGCGGCGACCGCGTTGGCGCGCACATTGGCGCTGGCGCTGCGCAGCGCCGCGCAGAGCGGCTCGACCGCTTCGCGGTCGCCGACCGCGGCCAGGGCCGCCGCCGCCTCCATCGCCACCAGCGGTGCGTCGGAGAGCGCTTCGATCAATTCCCGGCGGGCATCCGTTTCGCCGAGCAGACCCAGCGCCAGTGCGGCGGCGCTCCGTGTCACCGGATCGGGATGCTCGCGCAGCAAGGACGCCAGCCGCCCACCTGTATCGGGCAGCGAACGGCCCGCGGCGAGCCACTCCGCCTCGTCGGTGAAGCAATCGCCGGCGGGGCCCGGCCGGTCCTGGCCGGGACGGGCGAACAGCCAGTCGAGCAGAGGGTCGCCGGAACCGGTCACGATGCCCTCCTCATGGCGTGGTGAACGAGCTTGCGGTCCAGTCGGGCGTACCGCTGGTCATCACCAGGACCTGCTTGGCGGTGACCTGCTTCGATGCTTCGGCGCAGCCGCTGTCGGACGAGGCGGGCATGCTGTTGACGACCAGGCGGAACTCGAGCGTGCGGGTAACGGTGCGCCCTGCACGTTTGCCGAGCGACGGCGGGTCGTTGATGGTGACTCCCTGGCTGCTCGAGCAGGTCGTTCCGCGGTTGTGCCACGGAGCGAATGTCGGCGACGTCGGGAAGTTCGCGAACATGTCCGTCCATGTGTTTGGCGGATGTCCCGGGATCGCGGGGACGTCGGTCTTCTCCCACCACTCCAGCACGCATTCGCCGGCGGGGCCGCTCGACGGGCGGTCCATCGCGATCTGCAGGTCGAAGCTGTGGCCCATGTGCGTGGCGTTATCGATGCGGGTGATGTTGGCGATCGACAGGCCGGTGATGCAGCACGGGCAACTGGACGGCACCAGTCCTCCGCCGCTCTGGCGCGCGACCTGCTGGTCGCTGCGTTCGTGGGGCGCGGCCGGGACAGCGCGCGCGACCGCATGAGCCACGGCGTCGGCTTCGCGCTCGGTCGCGTGATCCGGCGCAGCGATCCTCAGCTCGCCCCGCGGCGGGGCCGCGCCGCCGGACTGCTGGACGACATGCGCCAGTTCGTGCGCGAGCACATTGTGTCGGGCGAGTCCGTCGCGATGGCGGCCGCCCAGCACGACGTGACGACCCACGGTGAAGGCATCGGCATCGACGGCGCGGGCCGCCTCGGCTGCGCGCATGTCGGAATGGACGCGGACGCGGCTGAAATCGTGCCCGAGGCGCGGCTCGAAGAAGCTTCGCTCCCGCGCCGTCAGCGGCGCGCCCGCTCCCTCGATGACGTCGTGAACGATGCCCGGCGCGACGTCCTTGCTCGGCCCGCCACAAGGGGAAACGGAGAATTCCTGCTCGTCGAGCTGTTCGGGGTCGCGATCCTCGCCGGCGCATTCGGGGCATTCCGCCTGCGTGCTTTCGTTACCGCAGGCGGTGCACCGGCGGTTGACTACGACCGGGGCGGGCGTGAGTGCGGGAGCCCTCTCGACGGAAAGCCGCGTCATGGCATCTCTCCTTGTCGCTGGTGCAGGCAGGCGTGGAGCGTGCCCGCGATCTCCGCGCCCATCGCCTCAACGTCGCCGCCGCGCGGGACAAATCGGGCAGCCGCCTGCACCCGCCAGGCCTCCGACGGCGCCCAGCCGGCGTCTTCCTCGGCCAGCAGCCGCGCCAGCTCGGCCTCCAGCGCGGCGCGCAGGCGCGGGCCGTCGGCCGCGGCGGCGCCGAGCCCGGCATCGACCACCAGCCGATCGATGTGCAGGCGCAGGGTCATCTTCTGTCTCCCGCGACGGCGCGGATGCGCCGGAAGTCCGCCTCGTTGACCGGGCGGTCGAGCTTGCGCAGCTCGATGCGGCACGCGTCGAGCAGCAGGTCCATCGTCACCGGCGTGCCGGCCGCCGCCGCCATGAAGGCGGCGTTGATCGCGATGCCGTGGATGTTGCCGCCGGTCAGGTCGAGCTGCGCCAGCCGCTCGAAATCGACGCCGCGCAGCGGCACGCCCGGCGGGAAGGCATGCTGCCAGATGCGCCGCCGTTCGCCCGGGCCGGGGTAGGGGAAATTGACGATGAAGCGCAGCCGCCGGACGAAGGCCGGATCGAGCGCGCTCTTCATGTTGGTGGCGAGGATCGCCAGGCCGGCAAAGGCCTCCATGCGCTGCAGCAGATAGTCGATCTCGATATTGGCGTAGCGATCGTGGCTGTCCTTGACGTCGCTGCGCTTGCCGAACAGCGCGTCGGCCTCGTCGAAGAACAGGATCGCCCCGCCGGTCTCCGCGCCGTCGAACACGTCGCGCAGGTTCTTCTCGGTCTCGCCGATATATTTGCTGACCACCGCCGAGAGATCGATGCGGTAGAGATCGAGGCTCAGCCGGTCGGCGAGCATCTCCGCCGCCATGGTCTTGCCGGTGCCGCTGTCGCCGGCGAACAGCGCGCTGACGCCGAGACCGCGGTTCATCCGCTCGCGGAAGCCCCAGTCGTCATACACTTTGGCGCGCTCGCGCACCTGCGCCGCGATGTGGTCGAGCAAGGCCATCTCGCCCTCGGGCAGGACGATGTCGCGGCAGCTCGGCTTCACCTCGATGCGCTGGGCAAGCTGCGCCAGCGACGGCCGGCCGCGCGTCACGCTGCTGCGCCACAGCCGTTCCTCGGGCGGCACGTCCTCGGCGCCGGCGTCGGCTTCCCGCACCACGGCGGCGATGTCCGCGAAGTCGAGGTCGAAATGGCTGGAGAGCCGCGCCGCGGTCGCCGCGCTGTCGGGCCGCTCGCCGAGCTGGTTCTCCCATTCGGCACGCTGCTCGAGGGCGGTCGGCCGGGCGACGTCGACGCGGGAATCGATCTCCAGCCCCGAAAGGCCGTCGCGCAGATCGACGAACAAAAGGCCGCCGGCGCGGCGCACCAGCCGCCGCACATTCTGCTCGGCGGTGGCCGGAAGGTCGTGCCCGTCGAGATGCAGCGCGAACGGCAGCAGCAGCGATTCCCGCAGCCACAGCCGCAGGAAGCTGTCGAGCTCGGCGCCGGTCGGGATCGCCTCGGCCGGCAGCCGGTAGCAGGGCAGGCCGAGCGCCGCCGCGGCGGCCGCGGCGAGGCGCCGCTTGCTGACCCGGTCGGGGCCGACCAGCGCGATCCGCGCCGGCGCCGTCGCCCGCGCCAGCCGCTCGATTTCGGCGATCCGCACCCGATGCGACGGCGCCAGCGCCTCGGGGATCACCGCCGGCATCGGCTCGAGCAGCGCCGCGATCCGGCCGTCGAGATGGTTGAGGCCCTTGGCGAAATTCGCGATCCGCTCGTCGATGCGCAGCGCGGCGGTGGTGAGCGGCGTCGCCCCCGGCTGGTTGATGTCGATCAGCCGCCAGTAGCGCAACGGCCGCTCCGGCGAGAGCGCGTCCCAGGCGGCATGGTCGAACAGCGTCATCGCCAGCGCGAAGCTCGGGCTCGCCCGGCCCGGGCTGCCCTGCACCGCGGCGTAGGACGCGGGGATCCCCGGATCGAGCTCGGCGGCGAGGCACAGCAGCAGGATGTCGCGCTCGAAGTCGGAGAGCTCGAACCGTCCGGCGAGCATCAGCAGGGCGGGCGGCGGATCGCCCGCGCTGGCTTCGGCGAGCCGTTCGGCGGCAGCGGCGACCGCGGCCGGATCGGTGCCGTCCGGCCCGGGAAGCAGCAGCACCGGCGCCGCGGCGTCGGCTGCCGCGGGTCTGCGGAACAGGTTGAACCCCGGCCAGCTGCCCGCCGCGTCGTCGTCGCGCCCGGTCTCGGCCAAAGCGGTGCCGGTCGGCGCCTGCGGCGTCCCGGCATCCGGGCCGATCGCCGCGCGCAGCAGCGCCCGCAAATGCGCCAGCGCCGCCGCGAGATAGGCGTTGTTGCGGTCGAGCCAGAGGTCGATCTCTTCGCTCATGCGACGGTGATCCTCTGGCTGTCGTCGAAGGTGAGCCGGCCGGTGACGGAATCGATGACGAACGGCTGGCTGTCGGCGCCGTCGACCCGGACGATCGCGAGGTCGCCGTCGGCGACGCTGTCGCTGTCGACGCGGAACGCGAGCGTGGGCCCCGCCGCCACACGATCCTCGGCGGGGATCTCCTGCCCCGAAAGCAGCAGGATCGCGATCTGCTCCGGCAGGACATGCGGCCGGCAGGTGAAATTGAGCGTCACCATGCCGCTGCCCGACGCCAGCGGCTGCGGCGCGATCGCGGTGACCCGCACCGCGAGCGGCATCGGCCAGGCCGGCGAGCGGATTTCCCGGCCGGCGCGCGTCACCACCGCCGTCACGCCGTAGATGCCGGGTGCCCACAGCGCCTGATCGGGAGCGCCATCGGGCAGCGTCGCCCGAAGCTCGCCAGAGCCGCTCGCCACCGGCACCAGATCCTCGCCGATGTCCCGCCTCAGGTTGCGGAATTCGAGGCGCACCGAATCGCCGCCGAAGCCGGAGCCCGAGAATCGCAGCTTCGCGCCCGGATGCGCGGCGCGCAGGCTCGGGAAGCGCGGCGGCCCGTCGTCGGTCGCGGCGAGGCCGATCCACAGGCCTTCGATCGTCGGCCCGACCGCCGCCAGCGTCTCCGGGCCGCGATCGTCGGGGCCGCGGTTGAGCACCGGCAGCACCGGCCCGGCGCTCTCCAGCGCGTCGATCAGCACCACCGAGGCCTCGTAGCGCAGCGACAGCGCATAGGGCGTCTGCACCATCACCGACCACAATCTCGACATCTCGTCGAGCGAGTCCGCGCTCGGGGTGAAGGTGACGCGCTCGAAGGAGTCGGCGAGATCGGACTCGCCGAGGATCGCGCTGTTGCTCGCGATCGCATCGGCGATCACCTGGTCGGTGAGACGGGGGCGGGCGTGGAGGTCGCGCGCCACCGCGGCCGCCATGCGATCGGGCTCGAGATCGCTGTCGGTACCGTAGAAGCTGATCAGATAATGGAGGCTGAGCGCCGCGCGGGGGCGGTTGACCAAAGCGCCGTCGGCGCCGCGCATCGCGAGGTCGGCGTTGCGCAGGCCGGCGTGCGGCATCAGGTGATAGAGGAAGACGTTGACCTGGCGTGTCGCCGTATCGGTCGCCGGCGGACGGCCGAAGCGGAGCTGAACCCCGGAAACGGCGCTGGCGGCGGCCGCCTGGGCGATCTGGCCGAGCGCCGCGGTGACGGTGGCGATGGCGAGATGGTTGCTCATCGTGCCCGCCCGTTCCGCCGGGAGAGATAGGCGTCGAGGCTGAGCGGCGCGTTTTCGCTGCGCGCCTCGCGCGGCGCCGGCCGCGGCGGCGCGGCGGCGGCGCGGATCTCGACCCGGCCGATGCTGATCTGCACGTCGGGCAGCGGCGGCCGGTCCGCAACGGGCTCGGGAAGTATCACCTGCGGCGCTGCGAGGACCGGTGGGTTGGCGGCCGGCGGGGCTGCGGCTGGCGCAGCCGGGCGCGTCGCGGCAGCCGCCGCGGGCGCCACCGGCACAACCAAAGGCGGGGCTTGCGGCACCGCCGCCGGCGACGTCGGGCGCGGCGCAGCGTCGCGGACGATCGGCGGGACCGCAGCCGGGGGGACGGGCCGGGCTGCATCGGCGCGCAGATCCTGTTCGGACCGCCGCGTCGCCGCCTCGACCGGTGGCGATCGAGGGAGCGACAGGGCGGGCGCCGGCGCGTCACCGATCCGGTCTGCCGGCCGTCCCCGACGGCGTGGCGGGTCCGTGTCGGC
>NZ_SPDV01000044.1 GCF_004564275.1 Sphingomonas parva (ex Maeng et al. 2020) | reverse complement strand
CTCGGTGGTGCCGCCCTGGCCGTCCGAGACCAGGATCGTGAAGGCGTCGGTGCCGTGATAATTGGCCGCCGGGGAGTAGATGAAGGTGCCGCCGGCCTGGTCGAAGGCGATACTGCCGTGCGCGGGGCCGGCACCGGGCTTCACCGCGTAGGAGAGGGTATCCCCGTCCGGGTCGCTGGCGCCGATCGGGGTGGCTGCGGACGCCGTATCTTCGGCAAGGGTGACCGCCCCGCTCGCCGCGGCGCTGGGCGCGTCGTTGACCGGCGTGACGGTCACCGTGACAATCTGTTCGGCGGTGCCGCCCTGCCCATCCGAGACCAGGACGGTGAACGCGTCCGCACCATGATAGTGGGTGTCGGGAGTGTAGACGAACGTGCCCGTCGGCTGGTCGAAGCTGACGCTGCCGTGCGCGGGGGCCGCGCCCGGCTTCACCGAGTAGGACAAGGTGTCGCCGTCGATGTCCGTCGCCCCGACCGCCGTGGCCGCGGAGGAACTGTCCTCGGCGGTGGTGATCGCTCTGCTCGCCGATGCCGTCGGCGCGTCGTTCACCGACGTAACGCTCACCGAGACCAGCTGCTCGGTGGTGCCGCCCTGGCCGTCCGAGACCAGGATCGTGAAGGCGTCGGTGCCGTGATAATTGGCCGCCGGGGAGTAGATGAAGGTGCCGCCGGCCTGGTCGAAGGCGATACTGCCGTGCGCGGGGCCGGTACCCGGCTTCACCGCATAGGAGAGGGTATCGCCATCCGGGTCGCTGGCGCCGATCGCCGTCGCGGCCGAGGCATTGTCCTCCGCGATGGTGACCAGGCTGTTCGGCGCGACGCTGGGGGCGTCGTTCGCGCTCGTCACCGTCTGGGTGAGAACGACGGTGCCGGCCGAATAGGGCGTCGCGCCACCGTTCGGATTGACGTCGAGTGTCGTGCCGAGGCTGACGCCGCCCGAGGAGCTGTCGATCAGCCGGACGACGAGGCCCGGCGCGTCCCCATGATAATCGGCGGCCGGCACGAAGCGGATGCGCGTCGACGCGGGCAAGCCCAGAGCGGAGTCGTCGCTGACCGCGCCGATCGTCTGCCAGGCGGCTCCCGTCCAATATTGCCAACGGCCGGCGGTGCCGCTGACGTCGTTCCCGATTATGGCGATACCGGCGAGGGTGCCCGCGACCGACCCGGCCGGGTTGGTCACGGCATCGCGTTGCGCGTCGGCGGCGTCCGAAAAGGCGTCGCCGAAGAGATCGGAGACGGTCTGGCCGGTCGCGCTCGGCGTGTCCTCGCCGATGGCCGTCGCCGCGACACTTGCCTCAATCACCACCGGGGCATCGTTCGCGGGTGAAAGGGTGAACGAAAGCGTGTTGGGCGTCGGGTCGGTGTTGGTGGAGCCGCCCCCCGTGTCGATCACCGAGAAGCGGAGCGCGGCGTGGTCGTTGCCGTTGAGGTTGAGCGGCGGCCGGTAGACGAGCCGGTCCGCGAGGAGATCGGCGGCGGTGAAACTGCTGGGGAAGGTCGTCACCTGCACCAGCCCACCGCCATTGTCGTACCATAGCGATCCGACGATCGGCGGCTCGGTGATGATCACGCCCGAAAAACCGTTGTTCTCGACGTCCGAGTAGCTGAAGTGGACAGGCTTCAGCGCGACGGCGACGTCCTCGGTTGCCCAGAAGCTGTTGTCGATCCCGCTGGGCGAATCGTTCTGCCGGGTCACTGCGATCTGGAACTGGAGGCTGTTCCCGGCGCCGACTCCGTCATGCGCACGGATCTCGATGGTCCGCGGGCTGGTGGACGGATCCTCGGAGCTGTTGTCGTAAGTCGCCGCACGAGCCGCCGCTTCGAACTGGGCGAGCGTCGCGCCTCCGCCCGGGGAGGTGAGGGTCAGCGTGCCCGACGCGGCGCTGTAGCTGCCGACGATGTCGCCGAAGAGAGCGGCATCGGTGTTGGCGAAGGCGAGTACGTCCTGGCCGGAGACCAAGTTGGCGGCGATCCGAATGGTGACGCTTGCCAGCGTGGCATGGTCCGGGTCGGCAAGCGTCACAGTCGGATTGACGAGGATCTCGCTGGCCGCGCCGTTGACACCTTCGACGAAGCTCCGCTGCGCCGTATTCCCGCTCACGACGGGCAAATCGTTCACGACCTGGAATGCGACGTCGCGGGTAAAGCTGGTCGACGCGCTCGGGCCATCGCTGCTGCCGCCGTCGGCGAGCGTCAGAGTGACGGTGCGGGTGCCGCCGGGGACTTGCGGGGCCGTGCTGAAGATCGTGATCGCCTCGGCGAGTGCCTCGACCGCGTCGGCGTCGGCGTCGGTGTCGAGGGCGATCGTGAGGCCGAACGCGGTCTGGCTGAACGTGCCGACGACGACTCCGTCCACGCTGACGGCGTCGCCGCTCAGCTGGATCCGCGCCGAGGTGGCGAGAGCGAGGGCATCGCCGGCCTGGGCGCCGGAGGTGATTCCCGCACTGAGCGCGCCACCGCCGAAATCGCCGCGATCCACGTCGTCGACGACGACGTGTTCAGCCACACGGGCCGGAGCCATGCCTTCGCGATAGAGAGCGGCGGTCTCCCCCAGCGTCGCGATGAAGGTGTTCCAGTGATCCGAGAAGTCGTTCGGAATGCCCGGCGCGACGTAATCCGACGAGCTGCCGAAGATGATCCGGCTGCCATCGGGCGAGAAAGACGCCGCCCCGCTGTCGTACTGGTTGCGCGACCAATAGCGGTAGTCGCCCGGATCGGCAGTTACCGTCTTGCGCGAGACCAGGATCGTGGTGCCGGCAATCAAGTCCCGGACGTAGATGTCCTGCGTCCAAATCCCCTCGCTGGGCACCGTCACGTAGCCGGGAAAAGCCAGCTTGGTGCCGTCGGGCGAGAAAGCCAGCGGCGTGGTGGCGCCGTCGAGCGGTCCGACACCGGCTCCCGATGTGATCCGCTCGACTGCGCCGGTCGTGAGATTTTTGACGAAGACGTCGGCGGCGCCGTTGGTGTCGCCGGCGACGAGATTGCTCGCGCTGCTGATGAAGGCGACCTTGGTCCCGTCGGGCGAGAAGATCGCGCGCGAGCTGGCGCCGCTCACCTGATTGCCGCTGCCGTCGGTCGAGACCCGCGTCACCACGCCGCTGGCGAGATCCTTGATGAACAGGTCACGGGCATTGTTGGTGTCGCCCGTGACGAGATTGGTGGCGTCGCTCTCGAACAGGATCTTGGTGCCGTCGGGCGAAAAGCTGCCATTGATGCTGGCGCCGTTCGCCTCGACGTTCGCCGCGCCGGTGGAGACGCGGGTGATCGCCCCGGTCGCGAGGGTCTTCACGAACAGATCGGAACGGGCATTGGTGTCGCCGGCGACGAGATTGGTCGCCCAGCTTTCGAAGATCACGCGGGTACCATCGGGCGAGAAGCTCGCGCCGGTTGATTCCTGGTTCGCTTCCGCGCCGGAGGCATCGGTGGATACGCGGACGATCTCGCCAGTTCCGAGATCCTTGACGAAGATGTCTGTGAACTTCGTGTCGAACGGCACGAAGCTGCCGATCGAACTGGCAAAGACAACTTTGCTGGCGTCGGGCGCGAAGGCCATTGACTGGATGATGCCGCCCGTGCCGGGGACACCGTCCTTGTCCGACGAAACGATGCGGATCTCTCCGGTGCTCAAATTCTCGAGGATCAGCCGGTCGCCGCCGCCGGGCGAGAATGAGGAGGTCGAACGGACATAGAGCACAGTCTCGCCATCGGGCGAGAAGAGCGAGCGGGGCGTGCCGGTGCCTTCGTGATCCTCGGGATCCGATGCGAGCAAGGTGATCGCTGGCGGCGGCGACAGGAAGACCGGAGCGTGGTTGTAGTCGCCCGGAGCGACGTTCACCCGCACGCTCGCCTCCGCCGTCGCGGCGCCGTCGCTGACGGTGTAGCGGAACGTGGCTGCGCCGGAGAAACCGGCGGTCGGCGTGAACGTCACCGACCCGTCCGAGCCGAGGCTGACGGTGCCGTTGCGCGCTCCGCCGACCGCGACGATGGTCAGGGCATCACCCTCGAAATCGAGGTCGTTGCCGACCAGGGCGGCGGCATCGAGGACGAGCGGCGTGCCTTCGGTTCCGGCGACGACGTCGTTCGTCGCCTCCGGCGCATGCTGCTCGGCGGTGAAGACGCGCAGCTTGATGCCATTGGCCCAAGGCGCGGTGCCGGCGGCGCTGTCGTCCACCCAGCTGACCCCGAAGCCGCCGCCGGCGAGCGCGGTCACCTGCGGCGCGCCCTGGGTGTCGGCGGTCGTGACGTTGACGAGGAATTCGGCTCCGACCTTCTCGCCGGTGTCGGTGTAGACCTGCGCGCGGACGCTGTCGCCGCTGCGGTCCGCGCCGAGACCGCGATCGTCCTGCCAGACGATGACGATGTCGCCATTGTCGAGCGAGGCCGCGGCCGGGGGCGAATTGACGTCGCTGGCGATCGTGAAGCCCGCACCACGGCGCGATCCGTCGGGATTGTAGATCTGGGCGACATTGCCCCAGACGACGAGAAACCGGCCTGCGTCGAGCGAATGGACGCTGGTGCCGAGATAGGAATAGCTTCCGCCCGGCCCCAGTTCCGGGCCGATCTTCGCGCCGGCGGCGCTGAACATCTGAAAGCCGCTGCCGCCGAGATTGTCCTGCCAGCTGACCACGAAGCCGCCGTTGCCGGTCGCGGCGATCGACGGCGATTGCTGCGCGTTCGCCGTCGTGGTGTTGACAAGGAACTCGCCGCCGAGACGGGCGCCGGCGTCGCTGAAGCGCTGCGCCTTGATCCCGCTCCCCGCCGCATCGCCGCCGACACCGCTCGGGTCGGTCCAGGCGATGGCAAAGCCGCCGCCGGTCAGCGCCGTCACCGACGGCTCGGTCTGATTGCCGGCCGCCGTCGTGTTGACCAGGAACTCGGCGCCGACCGGCGCTCCGGCGGCGTCGAAGATCCGTGCGCGGATGCTGCCGAGCGCACCGTCGCCGGCGGTGCTCGAGTCGGCCCAGGTGACGACGAACTGGCCGTTGGCGAGCGCGGCGATCGCCGGCGCGGTGACGCCGCTGGTTGCGGCGCTGACCGTGAAGGCCGCTGCAGTCGGCGTGCCATCGGCGTCGATCAGCCGCGCCTTGATCACCGTCGCGCCGCCGGCGTTGGTCTCCTGCCAGGCGGTGACCATGCTGCCGTCGGCGAGGGTGGCGAGCACCGGCGCGGCCTGCAGGTTCGCATCGACCGCGCTGACCAGGGTCTCGGCACCACCCGAATAACGGTCCTCGACAACCTCATTGGTGATGGTGACGGTGAGATCCTTCTCGAACACGTCGCCGTTGAGATTCACCGCGCGCACCCTCAGCGTCACGTTGGCGCCGCTCTCGAAGTCGAGCAGGCTGCTGTCGGCAACGACGAGCGCATCGCCGACCAGCGTGAACGCACCGCTGCTGTCCGAAAGCAGAGTGTAGCTGTAGGCGTCGTTGACTGCCCCGGTCGGCAGCAAGGCGGCAACGGCGCTGTTCTCCACCGCCGTCTCGGAAACCGTCGTGTGGCTGAGCTGCAGCTCCGTCATGCCGCCGGTGACCGGCTCGAGCACGCGCGCAAACATGCCGAGATTGCCGCCGCTCCACGTCGTCAGGATCTTGCCCGAGGTCAGTACCGTGACCGCCGGGTCGCGACCGTAGTAATTCTGGGTCGGTATCAGGAACTCGGCGCCGGCTTTCTCGCCCATAGCGGTGAAGATCTGGCCGCTGATCGTGAAATAATTGCTGAAGTTCGGGTACCATGCGCCCGACTTCGCGCCGTTCTCCCACGTGACCACGAAGCCGCCGTCGGGCAGCGCCGCGACGCTCGGGTCGGTCTGGTCACCCGAGGTCGTCGTGTTGACCAGGAACTCGGTCCCGACCCGTTGCGCCGCGGAGTCGAACAGCTGCGCGTAGAGAGCCAGGCCCGATGCGTCGGCACCGCCCGGACCGCTGGCGAGCCACGTGACGACGAAGCCGCCGCCGGTCAGCGCGGTGACCTCCGGGGTCTGTTGATAGCCGGCAGTCGACGTGTTGACGAGCAGCTCGCCGCCGACCTTGGCGCCGGTCGACGAGAACAGCTGCAGCTTCACCGCGGTCTGGTCGGAGTCGCCGCCGGTTCGACTGAAGTCGGTCCAGGCGGCCACAAATCCTCCCGAGGCGAGGGCGGCGAGCGAAGGCTGGTATTGCGAGTCCGCCGTGATCGTGTTGAGCGTGATCTCGCCACCCGATTTGGCGCCTGTCGCGGTGTAGATCTGCGCCTTCGCACCCGAGTTCACGGCATCCTGGCCGCTCCAGGCGATGACGAAGCCGCCGCCGGACAGGCTGGTGATCACCGGGTCCATCTGCGTGCCGGCAGTGACGCTGTTGACGACGAGCTCGGCGCCGGTCTTGACGCCGGCGGCGGTGAACATCTGCGCCCGGATCGCCGAGGCGCTGCCGTCGCTCGCGGGATTGTCGTCCTGCCAGGTGACGACGAAGCTGCCCGACGCGAGCACCGCCACCTGCGGCTTGAACTGGTAATAAGGGGTGGTCGTGTTGACCTGGAACTCGGCGCCGACCTTCACGCCGGCGGCGTTGTAGATCTGGCCGCGGACGTCGAACTGGGTCTGCGAACCGAAGCCGGGCGTGTGGTCGGACCACAGGATGATGTAGCCGCCGCCGGGAAGGGCCGCCACGGCCGAATATTCCCGGCCGTTGCCCGAGATCGTGCCGAACTGGAATTCCCCGCCCGTACGAGCGTAAAGCTGAGTCACCGGCGCCTCCCCACAAGACTATCGTGCGGCACCAGCGAATCGCTTGCCTAACTTTCTATTTACAATTGCTTAGAATAGGCTGCTAGAAGAAAATTGCATCATATTGAGACAGCGATATGTCTCTGATTCTCGCGCCGCGCTTCCGAGACTCCCGAAATATGCTTTGCGTTGCGCGGGAGAGGCCGGGTTGATTGCACACAGCAGCGGCTTTTCGGCGGAAATTAGCGGTTTTCAGCTGCAGGCGGTCGCTGTGGCAAGTGCCGTTCAGGCGGCCGCGAAGCCGCGCCGGATCAGCCGCGGCAGCAGCGCCGCCTGGGCTGCGGCCCGCGCCGCCAGGAACAGGGCGAAGGCGAGCCAAAGGCCGTGGTTGCCCAACGGGCCGGTGACGAGCAGCAGCGCGGCGTAGACTGCGAATGCGATCGCCATCGTCACCAGCAAAGCGCCGGTCCAGGTCGCGCCGATGTAGATGCCGTCGAAGACATAGGAGCTGACGCCGAGCACGGGCAGCAGCATCGCCCAGGGCAGGAAGGTGAGGGTGGTCGCGACGACCTGCGCGTCGGTGCTGAAGCTGGCGGCGAACGGCGCGCCGGCCAGCGCATAAACGAGGCTGATCAGCGCCCCGCAGCCGAGACCCCAGAGCAGCACGTCGCGGACCAGGCGGCGGAACCGCGCCGCATCGCGTGCGCCGACGGCTTCGCCGCACAGCACCTGGGCGGCGCTTTCAAAGCCGTCGAGAAGCAGGGCCGAGAGGATGAAGAGCTGGTAAAGGATGCCGTTGGCGGCGAGCACCACCGGGCCCTCCATCGCCCCGTCGCGGACCAGCAGCAGGATCGCGCCGGTCAACAGCAGGGTGCGCAGGAAAAGGTCGCGGTTCAGCCGGAACAGCGCGCCGAGCGCCGCACGCTCCCAGGTCGCGCTCTGCCGCGACAGCTGACGGGCGAGGGCGGCGGGCTCCTCGCGCGCCGCGACCAGCGCCGCGGCGACGAGCTTCAGCGCTTCGGACATCAGGGTCGCGGCGGCGACGCCGGCAACGCCCCAGCCGAGGCCGAGCACGAACAGAAGGTCCAGCGCGACGTGGACGAGGTTCGCCGCGACCTCGATGGCGAGCACCGCGCGCACCCGCCTTCGCCCGATCAGCCAGCCGACGAGCACCGCATTCACCAGCCACAGTGCGCCGCCCCAATAGCGGATGCCGACATAGGTCGCGGCCGCATCGGCGACGCCGCCGCGGGCGTGCAGCGCTTCGAGGCCGAGCGGGACAGCGAGCGGCATCGCCGCGATCAGCAAGGCCCCGATCAGCAGCGCGGCGCCGAGCGCGCGGACGAGCGCCGCCGCCTGCGCCGCCGCATCGGCTCGCCCCGCCGCCTGGGCGGTGAGCGCGATCGTTCCCGTCCTCAGGAAGTTGAACACGACGAGCAGGCCCATCATGAACTTGGCGCCGAGCTCGACCCCGGCCTGCGCCTCGGCGATCCCGAGCCTGCCGATCACCCAGAGATCGGCGATTCCGAACAGGGCGGTGGCGACGTTCGTCGCCATCGACGGCAGCGCGATCGCCCAGATCGCACGATGAAGTCCGTCTCGCCTCATTCCTCGTCAGGTCCCCCGCCGCGACTCGCGCCCGCCGCCTCGCGTGAGTAGAAGGGCGCCCGAATCCTCCCAAGGCCAAAGGGCAATTCCACATGAAATTCTTCGTCGACACCGCCGACACCAACGAGATCCGCGACCTCGCCGAGACCGGCCTCCTCGACGGCGTCACCACCAACCCGTCGCTGATCAACAAGTCGGGCCGCAACTTCCTCGAGGTGGTGAAGGAGATCGCCGGGATCGTGCCGGGGCCGGTCTCGGCCGAAGTGGTCGCCACCGATCACGCCGAGATGATGCGCGAGGCCGAGATCCTGCGGAAGATCGCCGACAACATCACGATCAAGGTGCCGCTGACCATCGACGGCCTCAAGACCTGCAAGGCGCTGACCGGCGAGGGGACGATGGTCAACGTCACCCTCTGCTTCACCGCCAACCAGGCTTTGCTCGCCGCCAAGGCCGGCGCGACCTTCATCTCGCCGTTCGTCGGCCGGCACGACGACATCGGCTTCGACGGCATGCAGATCATTTCCGAGATCCGGACGATCTACGACAATTACGATTTTGGCACCGAGATCCTGGTGGCGAGCGTCCGTCATCCGGTCCACGTCCTCCAGTCGGCAATGATCGGCGCGGACGTGATGACCGCGCCGCCGGCGGTCATCCGCCAGCTGTTCAAGCACCCGCTCACCGACCGCGGCCTCGAGGCCTTCCTCGCCGACTGGCAGAAGACGGGCCAGACCATCGGGTAAACGGCTATCAGGCTCCGACCTGGTACCTTTCCAGGTCCGTCACCCCGGCGGAAGCCTGGGTCTCAGGCAGGAAGAGTCGGAGCGTCAATGGAGTGCTCCATTGGCGCCTCAACTTCCCGACACGAGATTCCGGCGTTCGCCGGAATGACGGTCCGGGATAGGAGCGCGACGGTCCGCTCGTGCCCACGACGAACCGGGCCGCCCTCGCAACCGCGCGGGCGCACAAGGGCATCGCATCTTAACCATTCTCGCGTTACGCTGCCCCGATGGCCAAGGTGATCAGCTTCGAGGAAAAGGCGGTGGCGAAGCTGCGCGCCCGCGTGGCGGCGGCGGAGGAGGCGAATCAGGATCTGATCGCCTTCGCGCGCGGCCATTCCGGCGCGGTCGCCTCGATCCATGAGGCGGTGATCGCGGCGATCGAGGCCGAGGGCTTCGATCATCTGATCCACATCGTCACCCAGGAATGGCCGCAGATCCTCGGGCTCGACGCGGTCGCCGTCGCGTTGTTCGTCGGAGACAAGGGCGTGCGCGCCGATGCCTCCGGCCTGCAGTTCGTCGATCCGCGCGTGATCGAGCGCTCGCTGCACGGGCTGGAGGGCGTGGTGCTGCGCGGCGTCGAGCGGGGCCATCCCTTGTTCGGCCCGGCCTGCGACCTGATCCGGGCCGAGGCCCTGGTCCGCCTCGACAGCGATCCGCCGCTGCCCGGCGGGCTGCTCGCGCTCGGCCAGCGCGCCGCCCAGGGCTTCGAGACCCGCCACGGCTCCGAACTCCTCCTGTTCCTCGGCCGGGTGCTGACCCGCTGCATGGGCCGGTGCCTGATCTCCTGACCGCCGAACTTCCCTCGGCCCATCCGGCCTATGCCGTCGCGCTCGCCTGGCAGGATCATCTGCGGCGCGACCGCCGCCGCTCCGCCCATACGCTGCGCGCTTATGCGGCGACCGCGCATCGGCTGATCGAATTCCTTGCCGGACATCTCGGCGGCGCCGTCGACGGCGCGGCGCTGCGCGCGCTGCAGCCGGCCGACCTGCGCGCCTTCCTGACCAAGCGGCGGCGCGACGGCCTGGGCAACAGCTCGGCCGCGCGCGAGCTCTCCGCCGTACGCGGCTTCCTCGCCTTCGCCGCTGCGGAGGGGGAGGGGAGCGTCCCGCGGCTCAAGGGCCCGAAGATTCCGCGCAGCGTGCCCCGCCCGGTCAGTCCGGCGGAGGCGGTGTCCCTCGCCGAGGAGGTGGGCGAGGACGCCAGCGCGGAGTGGATCGGGGCGCGCGATCTCGCCGTCCTGCTGCTTCTCTACGGCTCGGGCCTGCGCATCGCCGAGGCGCTCGGCCTGACCGGCGCGGCGCTCCCGCTCGGGGAGACGCTGTCGGTCACCGGCAAGCGGTCGAAGACCCGGATCGTGCCCTTGCTTTCGCAGGTGCGCGCGGCGATCGAGGCCTATGTCGCGCTCTGCCCCTGGGCGCCGGCGAAGGACCAGCCGCTGTTCCGCGGCGCGCGCGGCGGGCCGCTCAACCCCGAGCTGGTTCGCCGGGCGGTGCGCGCCGCCCGGGTGCGGCTCGGCCTCTCGGAGCGCACCACCCCGCACGCTTTGCGCCACAGCTTCGCGACCCACCTGCTCGGCCGCGGCGCCGACTTGCGCTCGCTGCAGGAGCTGCTCGGCCATGCCAGCCTGTCGTCGACCCAGATCTACACCGCGGTCGACATGGCGCACCTGCTCGACGTCTATCGCAACGCCCACCCTCGGGCATGACGCCCCCGGGCCTGCGCGTCACTCCTCCGGGTGGCGCTTGCGCCAGGTGAGCTGGCGCCAGACATAGGCGAGGACGATGAAGGCGATCACCGCCGAGGACAGCGGCCCGAGAATCGCGTTGATGTCGTCGAACTGGGTGCCGAGGATGTAGCCGGCGATTGCCAGCGCCGAGCTCCAGCCGGCGGTCCCGATCGTCGACCAGAGCAGGAAGCTCCTCAGCCGCATGTGCAGCAGCCCGGCGGGGATCGAGACGACCGAGCGTACCGTCGGCAGCATCCGGCCGATACCGACGATGACCGCACCGAACCGGCCGAACAGCTTCTCGGCCTTGATGATGTCGTACCAGTCGAGCGTCAGCCAGCGGCCGTGCTTCTCGATGAACGGGCGGAAGCGCTCGAGCCCGATCACGCGGGCGACGAGATACCAGAAGAAATTGCCGAACATCGCGCCGGTGGTGCCGCTGGCGATCACGCCGCCCAACGTCATCGAGCCCTGCGCCGCCGCGACTCCGGCGACGGGCATGATCACCTCGGACGGGATCGGCGGGAACACCGTCTCGAGGAACATCAGGAACGCGACACCGACATATCCGGTCTTGTCGATCAGATCGACGACCCAGTCGCTCCTCGCGCGGCCGCCTTCGCTTCGATCGCGTCCCAGATGAGGGCCGGCGTGTCGGTGCCGTTGAAGGCGTCTATGGCAACGATGCCGGTCGGTGATGTCACGTTGATCTCCGTAAGGTAGGTGCCGCCGATCACGTCGATGCCGACGAACAGCAAACCGCGGCGGGCGAGCTCCGGCCCCAGGGCCTCGCAGATCTCGCGTTCGCGGGACGTGAGCTCGGTGGCATGGGCGGTGCCGCCGGCGGCGAGGTTCGAGCGGATCTCGCCGGCGCCGGGGACGCGGTTGATCGCGCCGGCGACCTTGCCGTCGACCAGCACGATCCGCTTGTCGCCCTTGGCGACGTCGGGAAGGAAGGCCTGGACCATGAACGGCTCGGCCCAGACCTGGCCGAACAATTCGACGAGCGAGCCGAGATTGGTGCCGTCGCGGCCGATCTTGAACACTGCCGATCCGGCGTTGCCGTGCAGCGGCTTGACGACGATGTCGCCGTGCTCGGCCTGGAAGGTGCGGACGTCGGCGAGCGAACGCGTGATCATCGTCGGCGGCATGAAACGGGCGTAATCGAGCACGAACAGCTTCTCGGGCGCATTGCGCACCGAGACCGGATCGTTGACGACGAGCGTATGGGGGTGGACGCGCTCGAGCAGATGGGTCGCGGTGATGTAGGCGAGGTCGAACGGCGGATCCTGGCGCATCAGCACCACGTCGACCTGGTCGGCGAGATCGAGGGTGACCGGCTCGCCGAGCCTATGATGGTCTCCTGCCTGGCGGCGGACCTCGACCGGCCGGGCGTGGGCGGCGACGCGTCCGTCCCGATAGCAGAGATCGGTCGCGAGATAATGAAAGAGCCTGTGTCCGCGCGCCTGGGCGGAGAGCATCAGCGCAAAGGTCGAATCCCCGGCGATGTTGATCCCCTCGATCGGGTCCATCTGGACGGCGACGGTCAAAGACATAGGCACTCCCTTTCGCGGC
Organism: Sphingomonas parva (ex Maeng et al. 2020); assembly: GCF_004564275.1. Classification (GTDB taxonomy): domain Bacteria; phylum Pseudomonadota; class Alphaproteobacteria; order Sphingomonadales; family Sphingomonadaceae; genus Allosphingosinicella; species Allosphingosinicella parva. Next base: position 842 of record NZ_SPDV01000044.1, on the reverse strand, counting down.
GGCCCTTAAGGGAGGGAAGGGGCGCTGTCACTCGCCCTGCGTGCGGCGCCCCGCGGCCGACGCCAGGGAGGCGAGGGGCGCGCGAGGCCCCCGGGGCGCAGGGGCGGTCGGGCCGCTTATCCCGGGCTCGTCCCCAATCTTATCCCCAGCAAAAGGCCCAGTTTCAAAACAAGACCATTGACCGACTCGCGGCGAGCGGCCAGATGGCGGCCACCGGCACGGCGGGCATCTGCTCCAACGTGCTGGCAGGCTTCGGAAAATCTGAAAGTCTGGTCCTTGAAGGAGCGCTTCGGCCTCCTACATGGGATAGACCGGTGAGCGATCCGCTCGCTGGTCACTCTTTGAAAATCGAGTTTGAGAGAGGCTGGATGGCCTGGGCGGAAAGCCTGGATCGTCCGGCGGGATTTCGGCGCCTATGGGTGTCGGGGTCCGGGTCTTCTCGGAGCGGCGCGGGGCCGGGACCGGAGGGTTTTCCTTTCGGGATCGGGTTCTTGTGCGGGGTTGGCAGCAGCCGGCCGGAAGCTTCGAAAAGTTCCTCAAAAAAGCCATTGACGGGCGGTTTTGCCGCTCATATATGGCCTCTCACCGGCGGGGCACGGCTGTTGCCTGCTCCCGTTTGCGTCTCTAACGATCGGTGATCCGGTTGCTCTGCGAAGGCAGGGGAGAGACGTGTCGGCTCTTTGACATTGTTGGTTTAGATGAAGGGACATGTGGGCGGCGGCCCCGGTCACTGGCAGCCTCTGGGTGCTGGATGATCGGTTAAAGCTAAGTCGTTCCATGTCTCGTTACATATCCACAGTATATGTGAAGTGCAGGAACGGCTCCCAGAGATGCCGGCTTGC
>NZ_SPDV01000043.1 GCF_004564275.1 Sphingomonas parva (ex Maeng et al. 2020) | reverse complement strand
ATGGGGGGGGGGTGGAGCCGCGGCATGCCCGGGGGGCATGCCGGAAGGCGGAACCCGACTGCGCAGCAGCCGGTCGGCGAAGCATGGCGGAGGCGCCTGGAGCAGATTTCGTCCTACCCGGCCCCTCCACCGCGCTACGCGCGGTCCCCCTCCCCATCGCCTCCGGCGACAGGGAGGGTAAGTTGATCGCCGATCTTCCGCGCCTCCTCGATCAGCAGCACCGGCACGCCCTGGCGGATCGGATACGCCAAACCCGCCTCGTCCGAGACCAGCTCGGACGCCGCTTCGTCCCAGCGCAATCTGGTTCGGCCGATCGGGCAGACCAGGAGTTCGAGCAGAGCGGGGTCGAAGCCTCCGCTCACTGCAGCGTCTCGGGGCCGTCGGCGCCACCGGGAATCATCCGCTGGAACTGCATGAACTGGACCAGCAGCTCGCAGCGGTCGCGCACCGCCCCGGCTTCGAGCAGCGCCTGCTTCGATCCGACGTCGAGCGGCGCGATCTGGGAAATGCCGTTGACCAGCATCTCGTCATCGAGCCGCGACACCGCTTCCCAGTCGACCGCATAGCCGAGCGCATCGGCGTAGCGGCGCGCCTCGCGCTCGAGCTCGGCGCGCTGGGCGATGCCGAGCGGCTCCTCCTCCTCGTGATCGGAAAAGCCGCTGCGGTCGGCCTCGACCCGCCGGTACGGCGTGTCGGTCTCCAGCTCGCGCGCGATCCGGAAGCGGGTCAGCCCCGAGAGGACGATGTTGTAGCGGCCGTCCTCGAGCTCCTCGACGCTCTCGATCCGCCCGAGGCAGCCGGTCTCGAAGAGCGACGGCGGCTCCTTCTGGTCGCGCGGCTGGACCATGCCGATCAGCCGGTCGCCGGCGAGCGCGTCGCGGACCATCGCGCGGTAGCGCGGCTCGAAGATGTGCAGCGGCAGCTGGGCGCGCGGGAAGAGCAGGGCGCCGGCGAGGGGGAAGACGGGGATCGGGAGCGGATCGGCCATCAGGTGAACAGGATGGCCGACAGGCGCCGGCGCTGGCTCGACGCCCAGGGGTCCTCGAGCCCGACGACCTCCATGAACTGCAGCAGCCGCTTGCGGGCGGCGCCCTCGTTCCACTCGCGATCCCGCGCGATGCTCTCCAGCAGCTGGTCGGCGGCGGCGTCGCGCTGCCCCGCCGCCATCAGCAGCCCGGCGAGTTCGTAGCGCGCCTCGTGATCGTCCGAATCGGCGGCGATTCTCTGCTCGAGCGCGCGAGTCTCGGCGTCGCCGCCGGCGGGCGCGATGTCGGCCAGCGCCAGGGCCGAGCGGGCGCGGGCGATCTCGGGGGCATTGGCATCCTTCTCCGGCACGCCGTCGAGCAGGGCGCGCGCCTCGTCGGCCCGGCCCGCGCCGGTGAGCGCACGGGCAAGGCCGCCGATCACCTCGACATTGTCCGGCGCCATTTCGAGGATCTGGCCGAAGATGCTCGCCGCCCGCTCGGCGTCGCCGCCGGCGAGGACTTCCTCGCCCATCGCGATCAGCGGCTCGATCTCGGCCTCGAGCTGCTGCGCCTCGCCCTCGATCGGCAGCTGCTGCAGGATCTGGTCGAGGAAACGGGTCAGCTGCCCCTCGGTCCGTGCGGGAGTCAAATCGGCGACCAGCTGCCCCTGGAACACCGCATAGACGGTCGGGATCGACTGGACGCGAAATTGGGCGGCGACCAAGCGATTCTCGTCGACATTGACCTTGGCAAGCCGGACGCCGCGATCGGCATAATCGGCGGCGACCTTCTCGAGGATCGGGGTCAGCTGCTTGCAGGGCCCGCACCATTCGGCCCAGAAGTCGAGAATGACGAGCGACGTCATGGAGGGATCGATCACGTCCCGCTTGAAGGCGTCCAGCGCTTCCTTCTCCGCCGCGCTCATGCCGAGTGTCGCCACCTTGTTTCTCCCTCTTCGTCTCGCGCCCTATGTGGGAAAGCGCCCCCATCTGCCAAGTCCGCGCATCAGGCGCAGATTCGGGGGTTGCGCAGCTGCAAGGCGGACGCTATCAGCGCGCCACCCCAGCCGCTCGACCCGAGCGGCGCAGCTCAGAGCGGGCGTAGCTCAGGGGTAGAGCACAACCTTGCCAAGGTTGGGGTCGAGGGTTCGAATCCCTTCGCCCGCTCCAGTTTTCTCGAAAAATCAGAGACTTTCCCCTTGCGGGGCGGGAGATCTTTGCTTCGGCCAGGCGCTGGCATCAGGGTAATGTGAACTCGAACGTGCCGTTGCGCCGAATGCTCAGGTCACCGCGTGCGATGATGTCCATCCCGATGAGGATGTCGAAATCCTCCATGTCCTTCAGGTCAGCGCCCATGACGGGATCGAGAGCGTAGTACGTCGTCTCCGCGTCTACTTGGCTCAGTCCGGTGGAACTCACCCAGAAGCCGACAGCGAACGAATACGCGGTGTGGATTTCGACACCATGGATGTTGCCGAGGCGGATCTTCCCTCTCGGCAGGAGCCCGACCTTTTTCGCGGCTGAGCGCGTGATGCACGTTCGCTGGGCCCCTGTATCCAGAAGCCAACGATAGGGGTGGATCTCAGGCATTTCCCAGGATGAGACCGCGGTGCTGGGCGCGGAGAGTGTCGGCTGTATACCGACATCAACGATGACACGGCCGCCGTCGAGCTTACCGCTGACCGTGCGCATGGGAGTAGAAGCCCAGGTCCATCACAGAGGCGGTGACCTCCTGGATCGAAAATGCGTCCGGCGCGTAGCGAGCGACGCCTGCCGCCTCTGCATCTCTAAGCGTGTCGAAGAAGTCGACCGCTCTGCAGCGATGGAGGAGGACGTAGCGACCCTCGTGGGCGGGAAGGAAGTCAGCGAGGTGCCGCTGGAAGTAATCGAAGTTCCGATCGACTTCCTCTTCGGCACGGCTCGCCATCGAACTCTCCTTCGTCCCCAACGGAGGGTATCACATCGGGAATCGCGGGCGCAAACGCTCGTGGCAGAGGGCTGCCGCAGCGCTGTCAGTCCCTCAACCTTGCGCCCACTTTCGTTGCCGCGGCAACGATGCGCTCGGAGATCGCCTTCAGTTCCTCGTCGGTGAAGCTCTTCTCGCCGGGCTGGAGAATGACCTCCACGGCGAGCGACTTCTCGCCCTCCGGCACGCCCTGGCCGGTGAAGACGTCGAACAAAGAAACGCCGACGATCGCCTGCTTGTCGGCGCCGCGAATCGCGCGGAGCAGGGTCTCGGCCTGGGTGGCGAGCGGGACGAGGAAGGCGAAGTCGCGCTTCACCGCCTGCAGCGCCGGCGGCCGGTAGGCCTCGCGCATGTGGCCGGTGGCGCCCCTTTTCTGCGGGATCGCGTCGAGGAAGATCTCGGCGGCGACCACCGTCCGTCCTTCGAGGTCGAAGGCCTTCAGCGCAGCGGGGTGCAGCTCGCCGAACTCGGCGAGCGCGTTCTTCGGCCCGAGGCTGAGCCGGGCGGAGCGGCCGGGATGGTAGACGCCCGACGCGCCGGGCAGCGCCTGCAAATTGTCGACCGGGGCGCCCGCCGCGGCGAGGATCGCCAGCGCTTCCGCCTTGGCGTCATAGGCGTCGAAGCCCGCCGCCTTGCCGTTGCGCCAATGGCGTGGGCCGCGATCGCCGGCGAGGACGAAGGCGAGCGTCGGCCGCTCGCCGTCGGCGAGATAGCGCCGGCCGACCTCGAACAGGCGGATGCCGTCGGCGCCCCGCGCGATGTTGCGGCGCGCGGCGGCGAGAAGGCCGGGGAGGAGCGACGGGCGCATCGCCTTCAGCTCCTCGCTGATCGGGTTCGCGAGCACCCAGGCGCTGCCGCCGAACGGCGCCGCTTCGGCCTCGGCGATGAAGCTCCAGGTGACCGCCTCGTTGAGGCCGCGTGCCGCGGCGGTGCGGCGCACCTTGCGCTCGAGCAATTGCTCGGCGGTGGCAGTGGGGCGGGCGACGCCCGGCGCCCGCGGCAGCGGCGTGGCCTCGACTCTGTCGAGCCCCTCGATGCGGATCACTTCCTCGACCAGGTCGGCGGCGCCGTCGACGTCACGGCGCCAGCTCGGCACGGTCACCCGCCAGGCGGCACCGGTGGTCACGTCGAAGCCGAGCCGGGCGAGAATCGCCTGTTGCCGATCCGCGGGGACATCGACGCCGCCGAGCGCCTTCGCGCGATCCGGCTTGTATTCCACGATCTTCGTGCCGAGCGGCGGCTCGCCGGCGCGGACGATCTCGGACGGCTCGCCGCCGGCAAGGGCGATCGCCATCTCGGTCGCAATGGCGAGCCCGGTGTCGAGGAAGGCGGGATCGACGCCGCGTTCGAAGCGGCTGCGCGCATCGGAGGTGAGCGCCAGTTTCTGTCCGGTGCGGGCGATGCCCTCCGGATCGAAATAGGCGCATTCGATCAGGATGTCGGTGGTCGCCTCGGTAACCGAGCTGTGCTCGCCGCCCATGATGCCGCCGATGTCGTGGACTCCGGCATCATCGGCGATCACGGTCATGCTCGGGTCGAGCCGGTAGGTCTTGCCGTTGAGCGCCAGCACCTCCTCGCCCGGCTTTGCCTTGCGGGCGACGATCGCGCCCTCGAGCTTCGCGAGATCGTAGACGTGGAGCGGCCGGCCGTAGCTCAGCATCACGTAGTTGGTCATGTCGACGAGGGCGCTGATCGGCCGCTGGCCGACCGCCTTCAGCCTCTGCTGCAGCCAGTCCGGCGAGGCGGCGTTGCGAACGCCGCGCACCACCCGGCCGAAGAAGGCGGGGCAGCCTTCGGGATCGTCGGTGCGGATCTCGATCGGACAGGGAAAGGCGCCGGCGATCGGCGCGACGGCGATCGGCTTCAGCGTGCCCAGTCCGGCGGCGGCGAGGTCGCGCGCGATGCCGTGGACGCCCATGCAATCTTGGCGGTTGGGGGTCACCGACACGTCGATCACCGGATCGTCGAGGCCGGCCCAGGCGGCGTAATTCTCGCCGGTCGGCGCGTCGTCCGGCAAAGTGATGATCCCGTCATGCTCCTCGCCGAGCTGAAGCTCGCGCACCGAGCACATCATGCCGCGGCTTTCGACGCCGCGGATCGCCGCCACCTTCAGCGTGATGTCGCTGCCGGGGACGTAGGCGCCCGGCGGCCCGAACACGCCCTTCATGCCGGCGCGCGCGTTGGGCGCGCCGCAGACCACCTGCAGCGTCTCGCCGGAGCCGGCGTCGACGGTCAGCACCTGCAGCTTGTCGGCCTGCGGGTGCCGCTCGGCGGTCAGCACATGGGCGATGGTGAACGGCGCGAGCTTTTCCGCGGGATTCTCGACGCTCTCGACCTCGAGGCCGATGCGGGTGAGCGTGTCGACGATCGTCTCCACCGAGGCCTCGGTGTCGAGATGGTCCTTCAGCCAGGAGAGGGTGAACTTCACGCGCCAACTCCTCCGGAAAGCGTCGGCACGTCGAGCGCCGAGAAGCCGTAGTGGCGCAGCCAGCGCAGGTCGCCGTCGAAGAAGGCGCGCAGATCGTCCATTCCGTATTTGAGCATGGCGAGCCGGTCGATCCCGCAGCCGAAGGCGAAGCCCTGCCATTCCTCGGGATCGAGGCCGCAGGCGGCGATCACCTTCGGATGGACCATGCCGGAGCCCAGCACCTCCATCCAGCCTTCGGAGCCGCCGATCACCCTTTTGCCCTTCTCGATCGAATAGCCGACGTCGACCTCGACAGACGGCTCGGTGAACGGGAAGTAGCTCGGCCGCAGCCGCAGCACGATGTCGTCGCGCTCGAAGAACGCCTTGAGGAAGGTCTCCAGCGTCCACTTGAGGTGGCCAAGGTGGATGCCGCGGTCGATCACCAGGCCCTCGACCTGGTGGAACATCGGCGTGTGGGTCGCGTCGCTGTCCGAGCGATAGGTGCGGCCCGGCGCGATGATGTAGATCGGCGGCTTCTCCTTCACCATCGTGCGGATCTGCACCGGCGAGGTGTGGGTGCGCAGAAGCATCTTGCGCTCGCCGCCCTCGTCCTCCGGGAAATAGAAGGTGTCGTGCATCGCCCGCGCCGGATGGCTCTCGGGGATGTTGAGCGCGGTAAAATTGTGCCAGTCGTCCTCGATCTCCGGACCGGTGGCGACCGAGAAGCCGAGATCGGCGAAGATCTCGGCGAGCTCGTCCATCACCTGGCTGACCGGATGGACGCTGCCCTGGAGGCGCGGCTCGGCCGGCAGGGTCATGTCGAGCGTCTCGGTCGCCAGCCGGCGCTCGAGCGCCTCCGCCTCCAGCGCCGCCTTGCGCTCTGCGATCGCCGAGGTCACTCGCTCGCGCAGGCCGTGGATGCGCGGACCCTCTTCCTGGCGCTGCTCGGGGCTCATCCCGCCGAGGCTCTTGAGGAGCTGGGTGATCGCGCCCTGCTTGCCGAGGGCGTGCACGCGCTCGCTCTCCAGCGCGGCAAGATCGGACGCGCCGGCGATACGGCCGAGAAGGTCGGCGCTCATCTGGTCGAGGTCGGACATGGCCGGCGCTCTAGACGAGAAGAGGGTGGAATTGGAACCCTCTCGCCGCGGCTCGCGTCTACTCCGCCTCCTGGCGGATGCCTTCCTTGTCGAACGCTTCCTCGCGCGTCACCGAGCAGGCCATCATCGTGTCCATGAACGCTCTGTCGTTCATCAGGTCCTGGCCGGCGTGCATCATGGCGTCGCCGAACTCGGGGAGCGGATATTTCGCCAGCAGCGCGTCCGCCTGCGCCTGCTCGGCCTCGGGGAGCGTCTCGCCGGCCCGCAGCCGCCCGAACAGTGCATCGGCGCGTGCGAGGTCGCCGCCTTCGTAAAATGCGGTGAGGCGGCCGATCTTCTCGGGGCCGAGCTTGCCGGCGACCCGCCGGAACATCCCCTCCAGAGCCTTGTCGTTCGCCGGTCCGGCGCAGGTCTCATAGGTGTCGAGAATCGCCCGGACGCGCGCTTCCTTGCCCGGGTTCAGCCCGGCGATCGCGGCGAGCTCCTCGGGATCGGCGCTGTGGGTCGTCCCCTTCAGCCGCTGCGCGTCGGGAAGGACCGAAAGGAATTTCTGGAAGACGGCTTCCGGCACGGAGGCGGCAGGAGGCTGCGCCGCCACCGCTGCCGGCCAGGCCAGCAGCACGAGCAACGATGAAGAACGACGCATCGACATTTCCCTCCCTCGGCAATTGGCGCACCAAGGACGATCCGGCTCATTCTGTCCAGTGGTCGCGAACGATCGTCGCTTGCCATCGTGCGGTTGGTGGCGGACTGTCGCGCGACATCGCGAAGGAGCGCCAATGCACTGGCCGGAGCTCGACGCGGCCCGCGACGGGCCGACGATCGCTACGCTGCACCTTGCCAGCCAGATGGTCGGCAAGGTCGCAATCGCGTTGCTGCCCTGGCGAAACCACGGCTGGCATCTCACCCTCCGTCTTCACCCGAGAGGCCTGCGCACCGAGCCGCTGCACGGCCCCGGCGGCACGTTCGAGCTGGGCCTCGATCTCGTCGATCACGCGCTCACGCTCGACGATGCGCACGGTCGCCACGTCATCGCGCTCGGGCCGACCTCGATTGCGGAGCTTCATGGCCGGCTTTGTGCGCTGCTCGCCGAGACTCATCCGGACGTCCGCTTCCACCCCATACCGAACGAGATCGAGCCGGCGGTGCCGTTCGCCGAGGACGAGGCCACGCGCAGCTACGATCCGGACAGCGCCGCCCGCTTGCTCGGGGCGCTGCTGGCCTCCGACCGCGTCCTGCGGCTGTTCCGCTCGGGCTTCCTCGGCAAGGCGAGCCCGGTCCATTTCTTCTGGGGAAGCTTCGATCTCGCCGTCACCCGCTTCTCCGGGCGCCGCGCGCCGCTCCACCCCGGCGGCATCCCGCATCTCCCCGATCCGGTGACGCAAGAGGCCTATAGCCACGAAGTCTCGAGCGCCGGTTTCTGGCCGGGCGGCGCCGGGGACGCCGCGGCGGGGATCGCGCCCTTCTTCTATTCCTACGCTTACCCGGCGCCCGAGGGCTTTGCGGACGCGCCGGTCAATCCGGCGGCAGCCCGGTTCGACACGGCCCTCGGCGAGTTCGTGCTACCCTATGAGGCGGTCCGCTCGGCCGCCGATCCCGACGCGGCGCTGCTGGCGTTCCTCGAGACCAGCTACGCTGCGGCCGCCGATCTCGCGCGCTGGAATCGTGCCGCGCTCGAGTGTGCACTCGGACGCCCCAGGGTGCCGCGACCTTTGGGCTGAGCCAGGCGTCAGCTGGCGATGAACGGATAAGGCGAGATCGTCTTCTGGCTCTCGCTGACCGCGAGCGTCCGGCCGGCCGGCGCCGCGGCCCGCTGCGGGCAGCGGATGCGCGGGCAGATCGAGCAGGCGGGGCCGATCGGCGTGACCAGCGGCTTGGCCAGATCGTGGCCGTCGGCATAGACGATCCGCGCCGCATGTCGGACGTCGCAGCCGATCCCGATGGCGAGCTGCGACGATTCGCGGGGATCGAGCCGCACCGCGCGATCGACGGTGCGGGCGATGGTGAAGAAGCGCTGCCCGTCCGGAGTCTCGACGATCTGGGTCGCGACCCGGCCCGGCGTCTGGAAGGCGGCGTGGAGGTTCCAGCGCGGGCAGGTGCCGCCGAAGCGGGAGAAAGGAAAGCTCTCGCCGGCGAAGCGCTTCGAGATGTTCCCCGCGGCGTCGACCCGCAGCATGAAGAAGGGCACGCCGCGCGCGTTGCTGCGCGCCAGCGTGGTAAGCCGGTGGGAGACCTGCTCGACGCTTGCGCCGAACTCGGCGCACAGCCGGTCGACGTCGTAGCGGTGCTTCTCGGCGCTCGCGAGAAAGCGGTCGTAGGGCATCATGATCGCCGCGGCCGCGTAATTGGCGAGCGACATGTGGAGCAGGCGCCGGGTCGGAATGTCGGGAGCGCCCGCCGTCTCCACCATGCGCTTCAGCAGCGGCCCGAACTCGACCAACGCGAGCTGATAGGCGGCGCCGAACGTGCGGCTCTCGGGGCGGAGCAGCGCCGAGAGCATCAGCCGCTTGCGGTGCAGGTCATAGGCCTGGCTGGCGAAGTCGAGGACTTCGGGCGGCACCACCCGGGTGTCGATGCCGAACCCGTCCTTCAGCCGCCGCCGCAGCGGCTCGAAGACCAAGGCCGGCTCGCCGAGTGCGCCGGCGAGCGTCTCCGCCGCCTCTTCGAGATAGGGAAAGAAATTGCGTTGCGCCTGGATATAGTCCCGCACCCAGGCTTCGGGCGTGACCAAAGCGCTTTCGTCCGGGGCGCCGCCCTCCGGATGCTGGCGCCTCTCGACCAGGGCGGCATAGAGGCGGGCGATCGCATCGGCCACGGCCGGTGCGCTGTCGGCGACCTCCACCAGTTCGTAGCGCGGTATCCCGAGGTCGGCGAACAGGGGATCGGCGAAGATCTCCGCGAGCTGATCGACGCCGGTCACTTCGGAGCCTTCGGCGGCGAAGGTGCGCAGGTCGACGTCGTACAGCTCGGCCAGGCGCAGCAGCACCTGCGCCGTGACCGGCCGCTGGTTGCGCTCGAGATGGTTCAGGTAGGACGGTGAGATGCCGATCTCGACCGCCATTGCGCTCTGGTTGAGCCCGAGCTCGCGGCGGAGGCGGCGTACGCGGCCGCCGAGATAGAGTTTCCGCTCGGCCATGATTGAGAAGTTGTCACAACTTCACAGGAGTTGCAAGTCATAGTGTGACAACGCGACCTCTTTCGGCGCGACCTGCGGGCGCCGCCGCGATTTACTCGGTCGACAAGCGCCGAGGATTCAACATGATCGACTTCGCCACCCTCGTTCCCGCGCCGCCCGGACGCTTTGCCGGAATCAGCCGCCCTTACCCACCCGCCGAGGTCGCGCGGCTGCGGGGCTCCGTAACGATCGAGCACAGTCTGGCGCGCCGCGGCGCCGACCGGCTCTGGTCGCTGCTCCACGAGGAGGACTTCGTCCCTGCGCTCGGCGCGCTCAGCGGTAACCAGGCGATGCAGATGGTGCGCGCGGGACTGAAGGCGATCTATCTCTCCGGTTGGCAGGTCGCCGCCGACGCCAACGGCGCCATGTATCCCGATCAGTCGCTCTACCCGGCGAGCGCGGGGCCGGAGCTGTGCCGCCGGATCAACCGAACGCTGCAGCGGGCCGACCAGATCGAGCACGCCGAGGGCGCCGACGCCCGAGACTGGTTCGCGCCGATCGTCGCCGATGCGGAGGCCGGTTTCGGCGGACCGCTCAACTGCTTCGAGATCATGAAGGCCTATGTCGAGGCCGGCGCCGCCGGCGTGCATTTCGAGGATCAGCTCGCGGCCGAGAAGAAATGCGGCCATCTCGGCGGCAAGGTGCTGATCCCGACGGCGGCGCACATCCGCAACCTGGTCGCCGCCCGGCTCGCCGCCGACGTCTGCGGCGTCCCGACCCTGCTCGTCGCCCGCACCGACGCGGAGAGCGCCCGGCTGATCACGTCGGACGTCGACCCGCGCGACCGTCCGTTCCTCAGCGGCGCCCGCACCGCGGAGGGCTTCTTCCGGCTGAAGGAGGGCAGCGGGCTCGATCATTGCATCGCCCGCGGGCTCGCCTTCGCGCCTTACGCCGATCTCCTGTGGTGGGAGACCAGCCGCCCGAACCTCGACGAGGCGCGGCGCTTCGCCGAGGCGATTCACGCCGTCCTCCCGGGCAAATTGCTCGCCTACAATTGCTCGCCGAGCTTCAACTGGCAGGCGAATCTGGACGACGCGACGATCGCCCGCTTTCAGCGTGAGCTCGGAGCGATGGGCTACAAGTTCCAGTTCGTCACTCTCGCCGGCTTCCACAGCCTCAACCACGGCATGTTCGAGCTGGCGCAGGCCTATCGGAACGGCGGCATGGCCGCTTATTCCACGCTCCAGCAGGCCGAGTTCGCCAGCGAGCGGCGCGGTTACACCGCCACCCGCCATCAGCGCGAGGTCGGCACCGGCTATTTCGATCTCGTCGCCCAGACGATCGCCGGCGGCGAGGCGTCGACCGTCGCGCTCGGCGAATCGACCGAGGCCGCGCAGTTCATCGCCGTTCAGGCCGCCGAGTGAACGGCGACAGCAAAGGAGAAGCAGGATGACCGAAAGCCCACGCCCCCGCGCCGTCTTCTCGAACGAGGACTTCCGCCTGATCCGCAGCGCGATCGAGCATTATCTGCCGATCGTCCGCGACCAGCCCGATTCGGTGAAGTTCGCCAACCTCTACCACCGGCTCGGCCGGCTGGGGTAAGGCAACGGTCGATCCTCCCTGTCGCCGAAGGCGATGGGGAGGGGGACCAGGCGAAGCCTGGTGGAGGGGCCGGGCGCGCGGGTACCTCGTCCCGGCCCCTCCACCGCGCTACGCGCGGTCCCCCTCCCCATCAACCCTGACGGGCTGACAGGGAGGATTGAGAACATAGAAAAAGGCGCGGCGGGGTCTCCCCACCGCGCCTCCATTCCTGCTCTCGCTGGCTTAGGCCGAGGCCTGCGCCGGGAGCGCCGCGCGAGCCTGGGCGATGATGGCGCTGAACGCCTCGCCCTCGTGCATCGCGATGTCGGCCAGGACCTTGCGGTCGAGGTCGACGCCGGCGAGCTTCAGCCCGTGCATGAACTGGCCGTAGGTCAGGCCTTCGGCGCGGACCGCGGCGTTGATGCGCTGGATCCACAGCGCGCGGAAGCTCCGCTTCTTCACCTTGCGGTCGCGATAGGCGTACTGGCCGGCCTTCTCGACGGCCTGCTTGGCGATACGGATCGTGTTCTTGCGACGGCCATAATAGCCCTTCGCCTGTTCCAGGATCCTCTTATGACGGGCCTTGGTGGTAGTACCCCGCTTGACGCGTGCCATGTCGGGTTCTCCTTACTTCAGGCCGTAGGGCGCCCAGGCCTTCACCCGCGCCGTGTCGGCTGCAGCGAGGACCTCGGTACCGCGATTCTGGCGGATGTACTTGGCGTTGTGGCTGATCAGCCGGTGGCGCTTGCCTGCCACGCCGTGCTTGATCTTGCCGGTCGCGGTGAGCTTGAAGCGCTTCTTGACGCCGCTCTTCGTCTTCAACTTGGGCATTTTCGTCTCCTTGACCGCGATGCGGACGATTAGGAACAGCCACGGCAGCCCTTTTGGCCGGGCGGTTCGATTCTTCCAGAGCTGGAAAGAAGGCGCGCCTATAGAAGGGAGTGCGCCGGAAGGCAAGGGTCGGCGGCGCGCGCCGCCGCTGTCACCAGGGGATCGATTGGCCCTGATAGTCGAGGAAGGCGCCGGATCGCTCCGGAGGCAACCGCTCGATCACGGCGCGCATGCCGCGCACGCTCTCCTCCGGCGTGATCGTCGCGGCGGCGCCGCCCATGTCGGTCTGCACCCAGCCGGGATGAAGAAGCACCAGCGGCACGCCGATGTGCGGGACGAGCGCGTGCCATGCCGCGTTCAGCGCCGCCTTGGACGAGCGATAGGCGACATAGCCGCCCGAGCTGTCGGCGATGCTGCCCATCCGGCTGGTCACCGCCGCCATCCTCCCGCCCGCGGCGGCGACGTTCTTCGCCAGCAGCCCCGCCAGCAGGGTCGGCGCGACGCTGTTGACCGCAAGCACGTCCAGCCAGGTCTCGGCGTCGGCCGCGGACTGGATGCGGTGCGCCTTGCTGACCCCGGCATTGGCGACGAGGCGATCGAGCGGGGTCCCGCCCAGCGCCCTCGCGAACGCCTCGACGGCCCGGAAATCAGCGACCTCGAGCGTCTCGATTCGCGCACCGGGGGCTGCGGCGCGCAGATCGCCGGCACTCGACACATCGCGGACGGTGGCGATGACGTCCCAGCCCTCGGCGGCGTATTGGCGGGCGAACTCGAGGCCGAGGCCGCGGTTGGCGCCGGTGACGAGGACGGTCGGCATCAGTCGAACAGGCTCGAGACGCTGCTCTCGTCGGCGATTCGCTTGATCGCCTCGCCGAGGAGCGGCGCAATGGTCAGGAGACGGATCTTCGAGGCGGAGTCGGCGGCCTCGCCGTGGATCGAATCGGTGATCACCAGCTCGCTGAGGCTGCTGTTCTGCACGCGTGCGGCGGCGCCGCCGGAGAGGACGCCGTGGGTGCAATAAGCGACGACGTCCTCGGCGCCCGCCTCGCGCAGCGCCGCGGCGGCGTTGCACAGCGTGCCGGCCGAATCGACGATGTCGTCGATCAGAATGCAGAAGCGGTCGGAAACGTCGCCGATGATGTTCATCACCTCCGATTCGCCCGGCCGCTCGCGGCGCTTGTCGACGATCGCCAGCGGGGCGTTGTCGAGCCGCTTGGCGAGAGCGCGGGCGCGGACGACGCCGCCGACGTCGGGCGACACGACGGTGATCTTGCGGCCGGCGAAGCGCGCGAGGATGTCGGCCGACATCACCGGCGCGCCGTAGAGATTGTCGGTCGGGATGTCGAAGAAGCCCTGGATCTGGCCGGCGTGAAGATCGACCGAGAGCACCCGGTTGGCGCCGGCGACGGTGATCAGGTTGGCGACCAGCTTGGCCGAGATCGGCGTGCGCGGCCCGGGTTTGCGGTCCTGGCGGGCATAGCCGAAATACGGGAGCACGGCGGTGATCCGGGCGGCCGACGCGCGGCGCAGCGCATCGATGCAGATCAACAGCTCCATCAGATTGTCGTTGGCCGGGTAGGAGGTCGATTGGACGACGAACACGTCCTCGCCGCGGACGTTCTCGAGGATCTCTACGAAGATCTCCTCGTCCGCGAAGCGCCGAACGCTCGCCTCGGTGATCGGCAATTCGAGATAGGCCGCGATGGCCTTGACCAAAGGCAGGTTGGAATTGCCAGCCATCAGCTTCATGGAACGATCACCTCGTGCGCTTCGGATGGCCCGAACCCCATAAGCAGCCGGCGGGCGATGGCAAGGATTCTCGGCGCCCCCGGGGCTCCACGAGGGCACGAATCCCGGCTATCAGCTTGGCATGACCATGGAGAGACGAACCTTCATCGCCGGAGCCGCGGCCAGCGCCGCATTTGCCTCGTCCGCGGCGCGCGCGGCAGCTGCGCCTGCCGGCATGTACGGGCTGATCGGCCGGATGACGGCCAGATCGGGGCAGCGCGAAGCCTTGATCAAGGTGCTGCTCGACGGCGTCGGCGGCATGCCCGGCTGCCTCAGCTACGTCGTGGCGAAGGATCCGGCCAACCCGGACCTGATCTGGATCACCGAGGCGTGGGAAAGCCGTGAGGCGCATCGCGCGTCGCTCGCCCTGCCCGCGGTGCGGGAGGCGATTGCCAGGGGGCGGCCGCTGATCGCCGCCATGGAGAGCGTCGCGGAGACGGTGCCGGTCGGCGGTCAAGGGCTGGCAGCGTCGGCGAGGTCGCAAGGCTGAGCCCGCCGTGCGGCTTTCCCCTGTGATGATGAGCAGCTAGAGCCGCGCGATGAGCGTCGTCACCCGTTTCGCCCCAGCGCCGACCGGCAGCCTGCACGTCGGCAACATCCGCACCGCGATCCACAATTGGCTGTGGGCCCGGAAGAATAATGGGCGCTTCCTGCTCCGCTTCGACGACACCGATCGTACCCGCTCGTCGGAGGAATCAGCGGAGTCGATCCGCCGCGATCTCGCCTGGCTCGGGCTCGGTCACGACGAGGAGCACCGGCAGAGTGCGCGCTTCGACCGCTACGAGGATGCGCTCGAGCGGTTGCGCGCCTCGGGCCGCGTCTATCCGGCATATGAGACGGCGCAGGAGCTCGATCTCAAGCGCAAGGTCCATCTCGGCCGCGGCAAGCCGCCGGTCTACGACCGCGCCGCCCTGCAGCTCAGCGACGAGGAGAGAGCGCGGCTGGAGGCGGAGGGGCGGCGGCCGCACTGGCGGTTCAGGCTCGACCACGACGCTGCCATCGAGTGGGACGATCTGGTCCGCGGCCGCCAGCATTTCGATCCCGCTTTGCTCTCCGATCCGGTGATCCGGCGCGAGGACGGCAGCTGGCTCTACATGCTGCCGAGCACGGTCGATGACATCGACATGGGCGTGACCCATGTCGTCCGGGGCGAGGATCACGTCACCAACACCGCGCTGCAGATCCAGATGTTCGAGGCGCTCGGCGCGCCCGCGCCAGCGTTCGCGCACGAGGCGCTGCTGGTCGGATCGGAGGGCAAGCTCTCGAAGCGGCTCGGCTCGCTCGGCACCGAGGCGATGAAGGCGGAAGGGATCGAGCCGCTCGCCATTCTCGCCAAGCTGGCCCGGATCGGCACCTCCCTGCCGGTGGAGCCGGTGGCGGATCCGAGCTCCTTGGTCGAAGCCTTCGACTTCGCGACCTTCGGTCGGGCGCCGGCGCGGTTCGACCTCGAGGAGCTGAAGGCCCTCAACGCGCGCATCGTCCACGGTCTGCCCTTCTCGGCCGTTGCCGATCGCCTTCCGAAAGGGATGGGCGCAGAGGACTGGGCGGCGATCCGCCCGAATCTGAAGAGCGTCGCGGAAGCGGGCGATTGGTGGGCGATCCTCCACGGCCATGTCGAGGCGGCGGCGCCGGAGGAGGATCGGGCGTTCCTGGCCCAGGCTGCGGACGCGGCGGCGGCCCTCGGATGGGGAGCGACGCCCTGGGCAGATCTGGTTGCGGCGCTGAAAGGGAGCAGCGGCCGGGCCGGCAAGGCCCTGTTCCTGCCGCTGCGGCGGGCGCTGACCGGCCGGGACAGCGGGCCGGAGATGGCGGCCCTGCTGCCGCTGATCGGTCGGGACGAGACGATCGCGCGTCTTCGCGCTGCCGGCGGAATGTGAGCGCGGGATCGACGCGACGGGGCAGGGGCGTAGCGCTTCCTGACTGACCGGCCTCCGGTCAGGCCTCGGTCCTCCGCCGCGCGGCGCGCCTGCAAAGAACAGGTGAAAGACAGGTCTCCGGCTGCCCGGACCGTCGGGTGGAGCCCACCGCCGGGATCATCTTCGTGCAGCCCGGCCCGGTGGGTTGGTCGATCGGAGGCTTCGAAGTCGCGACGTCGCTAGACCAAGATCGCCTCAGGCTGAATCAGCCTGAGGCGTCAATCTTGGTCTCAACTATCTGAATAGAGCGCGATTCACGCCATCGGCGGAAGCGCGAAGCGCTTCCACCTCAGCCGATCGCGCTCTAGGATGCACGGACGCCGGACCGCCGGTACCACCAGGCCCGGCGCCGTGCCTTCTCTCGCCGAAGGGGATCGCGGCTATGCGTGCATTGGGCCGCTTTCGCTTCGACGAGCGAGTCTTCGGATCGATCCTCCGCCTTCAAGGAAGGCCTCTCGGCCCTGTACGGAGCCTCGGACTCTTTCTGGAGATGGCCGGCGCGGCGACGTCTTCCTGCCGGTTCTCCTGAGCAGCCGAAGTTCAGAACATATCATGAACATGGTTGAGAGTCAATCCGTGGACTGAACGGGTGTTGGTAGCACACGACATGTCCGGGTTTCGTAGCAGACGATCTGTCCGGTTGCGGCTGGAGAGGTCGGATGCTGGCGGAGGTACGCATGGCGCGGATTGGCGAGGTGCTCGGTCGTTATCGGTCGGGCAGGCTGAGTTGTGTGGAGGCGGCGGATCTCCTCGGGATGAGCGAGCGGCATTTTCGCCGCTTGCGGGACCGCTATGAGGCGGACGGTGCAGCTGGGCTTGTCGACCGGCGGCGCGGCCGGGTTTCGGGTCGGCGGGCGCCTGTGGACAAGGTGGAGTGGGTGATCGATCAGTTCGTGACCCGCTACCACGATTTCACGGTGAAGCACTTCCACGAGGAGCTGCGCAAAGCCGGGTTCGATCTGAGCTACACCTGGACCA
>NZ_SPDV01000042.1 GCF_004564275.1 Sphingomonas parva (ex Maeng et al. 2020) | reverse complement strand
CTCGCCAAGGCCGTCTATTTCGAGGCCCGCGGCGAGCCGCTCCAAGGCCAGCTCGCCGTCGCCGAGGTGGTGATGAACCGCGCCGCCTCGGGCCGCTACCCGGCCAGCCTCTGCGAGGTCATCACCCAGCCCTGGCAATTCTCGTTCATCCACAAGGGCCGCTTCCCGACCCCCGATTTCGGCTCCGAGAGCTGGCGCAAGGCCGTCGCCGTCGCGCGCATCGCGCAGGGACACCTCGCCGATACCCTGCCGGGCGACGTGCTCTGGTACCATGCCGATTACGTCTCCCCGAGCTGGGGCAAGCGCCTCACCAAAACCGCGCAGATCGGCCTTCACATCTTCTATTCCTGATCTACCCGCCGCGGGACCCCTCGAAAGGGCCCGCGAATCGATTCCCAGGCGCCAAAACGGCCGGCTGAAATCGACAACATGGTTAAAAGTTCCGGGCCGAACGTTAAATTTCTTCGGCACATCCCCCCGTCGCAACGACTCGTCGTGGAGTCGTAGTTACCCGGGTTGCTCGATCCCGGCCGTGCCCGCATCGTCCCGCCATCGAAGAACGAGCGACGCCGTTCCAGCGTAGAACGCGGGGCGGCGAAGGCGAGACGGGGGAAGACCGGAGGTGCAGAACAGGCACCGGGGGGTCGACCAGCCGCACAGTTTTGGAAGCAGATGATCCGGTTCACTCGGGGCGCGGCGTACGCCGTGGCCAGCGCCGCATTCGCTGTGGCGATGACCTTCTCGGCGCCCTCCCAGGCCCAGGCTGCGGATCTCTCCACGCCCGTTCCGGCGATCGCGCCGGCCGCCGCCGCGCCGGCCGTCGCCGCGCCGGCCGCTGCGCTTCCGGCCGACGCTGCCCAGGTCCAGGTGCAGGTTTCGGCGCCTGCTGCTGCCGCTGTTCCGGCGCCGCTGCCTACCCTGCCGGCCGTCGCCGTCACCCCGCCGAACGTCGACGAGCTGGTCATGGCCCATGAGGGCGACAAGGCCGATGACGACGAGCAGGATTGCCTCGCCAAGGCCGTCTATTTCGAGGCCCGCGGCGAGCCGCTCCAAGGCCAGCTCGCCGTCGCCGAGGTGGTGATGAACCGCGCCGCCTCGGGCCGCTACCCGGCCAGCCTCTGCGAGGTCATCACCCAGCCCTGGCAATTCTCGTTCATCCACAAGGGCCGCTTCCCGACCCCCGATTTCGGCTCCGAGAGCTGGCGCAAGGCCGTCGCCGTCGCGCGCATCGCGCAGGGACACCTCGCCGATACCCTGCCGGGCGACGTGCTCTGGTACCATGCCGATTACGTCTCCCCGAGCTGGGGCAAGCGCCTCACCAAAACCGCGCAGATCGGCCTTCACATCTTCTATTCCTGATCTACCCGCCGCGGGACCCCTCGAAAGGGCCCGCGAATCGATTCCCAGGCGCCAAAACGGCCGGCTGAAATCGACAACATGGTTAAAAGTTCCGGGCCGAACGTTAAATTTCTTCGGCACATCCCCCCGTCGCAACGACTCGTCGTGGAGTCGTAGTTACCCGGGTTGCTCGATCCCGGCCGTGCCCGCATCGTCCCGCCATCGAAGAACGAGCGACGCCGTTCCAGCGTAGAACGCGGGGCGGCGAAGGCGAGACGGGGGAAGACCGGAGGTGCAGAACAGGCACCGGGGGGTCGACCAGCCGCACAGTTTTGGAAGCAGATGATCCGGTTCACTCGGGGCGCGGCGTACGCCGTGGCCAGCGCCGCATTCGCTGTGGCGATGACCTTCTCGGCGCCCTCCCAGGCCCAGGCTGCGGATCTCTCCACGCCCGTTCCGGCGATCGCGCCGGCCGCCGCCGCGCCGGCCGTCGCCGCGCCGGCCGCTGCGCTTCCGGCCGACGCTGCCCAGGTCCAGGTGCAGGTTTCGGCGCCTGCTGCTGCCGCTGTTCCGGCGCCGCTGCCTACCCTGCCGGCCGTCGCCGTCACCCCGCCGAACGTCGACGAGCTGGTCATGGCCCATGAGGGCGACAAGGCCGATGACGACGAGCAGGATTGCCTCGCCAAGGCCGTCTATTTCGAGGCCCGCGGGGAATCGACCGAGGGTCAGCTCGCCGTCGCCGAGGTCGTGATGAACCGTGCCGCGTCCGGCCGCTACCCGCCCAGCCTGTGCAAGGTCGTCACCCAGCCGGCGCAATTCTCCTTTGTCCGCAAGGGCCGCGTTCCGCAGCCGAACTTCGCCTCCGCCGCCTGGCGCAAGGCGGTCGGCGTCGCCCGCACCGCGCTGGCCAAGCTGGTCGACACGCTCCCCTCGGGCGTGCTCTGGTACCATGCCGATTACGTCAAGCCGAGCTGGGGCAGGCGCCTCAACCGTACCGCGCAGATCGGCGTCCACATCTTCTATTCCTGAGGCTTCGCCGCCTTCCCGGCTCTGCCCGGCCGCTCGGACGGCGCGCGTAGCGTCCGGAACGTGATCGAGTAGCGCAGCGCCTCCATCGGCGGGATGCTGTGCTCCCATTGCTCGCGTGCCGGCCCGCGCAGCAGATAGGCCGAGCGAGGCTCGGCGAGCAGATTCTCCCTCTCCCATCGCGCCCCGGCCTTGCGGCGGAACCGCATCCGCGCCGGCGCGAGCAGCGACAGGCCGACGACGTCGCCGAACACCGGCCGGTCGCGGTGCCAGCCGATGCCGGCGCCGGGCGCATATTCGGTGAGCAGCACATGCTCCAGCGCTTCGGGCGCGAGGCCGGCGAACGCCGCCGCCTTCGCCCGGCACGGCAGCAGCCAGTCCGGCACGGCCTCGGTCTCCTTCAGCCCGCTGCCGTCGAACGAATAATGCCAGCCGTAGGACAGGGTACGGCGGTGGCCGAGATAGCCGTGAAACTCGAAGGCCCGGAACGGCAGCTCGGCCAACTTCGCGGCGAGCGTCGCTTCCTCGCGCGCGTCGAGCAGCTCGGGCCGGTAGGCGAGGCCTTCCGGCCCTGACGCCGCCGGCGCCGCGCCGAACAGGCTCAGCTGCGCCTTCGCCACGGTGCCGGTACTCGTCTGGTCAGCAATTCCGTAACCCTTTCCGTGTCATGGACGGTCGAACCATTCGTCCGAGGTGGAAAATGCACGAAATTCGCTCATCGATCCTTGGCGGTGTCGAGAGGCCTTCGACGCCGGTGGCGAGCAAGGCCAGGGCGCGCGAGGAAGGCGCCGGCCTGGGCGGGCTGACGCGGATCGCGATCAAGCGCCAGGAGACGCGGGTCACCAACCAGCGCGGCGAGGATCGCCTGCGCGACGTGGTCGAGGACACGACGATCGTGTTCCGCCGCCGCAAGCTGCCGGTGCGGGTGGTCAACGTTTCGTCGCGCGGCGCAATGTTCGAGAGCGACATCGAGGCGCGGATCGGTGAGAAGCTCGACATCCTGTTCACCGAGGGCAACAAGACGAGATCCGTGGTGCGCTGGCTGCGCGCCGGCCGCATCGGGGTCGAATTCCTCGACGAGACGATCTTCTGGGATTCGGCGCAGCCGGGCAATCCCGTCTTCCGCTACGAGGAGAGCAAGCCGCGCGAGGTGGTCGAGCGGGCGCCGCGGCAGACACTGCTGCGCAGCGGCACCCTCTACTGGAGCGGCATCTCGATTCCCGTGCGGCTGCGCAACATCTCGGCCTCCGGCGCCAAGGTGGAGAGCGGCCAGGCGCTGCAGCCGGGCTGCGAGGTCGAGCTCGATCTCGGCGAGGCCGGCTTTCAATATGCCGAGGTGCGCTGGGCGAAGGACGGGCAGGTCGGCCTGCGCTTCGCCGACGATTTCGATCTCGACAGCCTGTCGCCTGCGCATGGCGCGGACGCGGACGGGAGCCGGGCGCCCCACATGCTGAAGCCTGCCTATCTCGAGACCGAGACCCGGCCGGACTCGCCCTGGGCTGCCCGGTTCGAGCGGCTGACGCTCGACGGTCTGAAGGACGAAGGCAAGTTCTGACGCGTTGACTTTCCCATGCCTGCCCAGCACCTTGCCGGCTGGACAGGCAGGGGAAGCCGATGGATCTGGTTGGAACGAGCGCGACTACGAGCAGCCCTGCCTATGAAGGCGGTGCGGACGCGGCGTTGGCGCTGAGCCCGCCGCACCGTGCGGTCGACGATTTCCTCGATCCGGCCGAAGCCGAAGCGTTGCGCGGCCATGTCGACGCGCATTTCTCGGCGCCGCACGCCCACCGTCCCGAGACCCACCAGGTGTGGAACTACTGGCACGTGCCGGGCCTCTACACCTATCTCCGCGCCTCTCCCGAGAAGATCATCGCCGAGCCGCTGGTGCGCCGCTTCCACGCCGCGCTGACCGCCTGGGCCGCCGAGACCCTGGGCATGAGCTTCGCCACCTGGCCGATGCTCAGCCTCTACGTCGACGGCTGCGTGCAGAACCTCCACAACGATTCGACCAACGGCCGCTTCGGCTACGTCTATTCCCTCACCCGAGACGACCGGCAGAGCCGCGGCGGCGAGACGATCGTGCTCAAGGAAGGCGATCTGATGCGCGCCAACGTCGCCCGCGCGGGGGCGGGCACCGGCCTGCAGGACCTGATTGCGCCGCGCTTCAACCGACTGGTGACGTTCGACGACCGCATGCCGCACGGCGTCCAGCGGATCGAGGGCAGCATGGATCCGCTCGAGGGACGCATCGTCCTTCACGGCCACATCAGCGAGGGCGCGGCGATCGTCGAGGGACCGCTCGCGGCCGATGCGATCTGGGACGCCGCGCGTGGCCGGCTCGAGACGGCGATCGCCGCCGCGTCCGGCTGCCACGGCCCGCTGACCGTGCGGTTGGCGATCGGCGCCGACGGCGCCGCGCGCGACGCCGAGGTCCTGCTCCACCGCGTGGTGCGTCCCGACGGCGAAGACGCCGGGCGGCACGTCCAGGCCGTTCTCGATGCACTGCGGGCGACGGCCTTCCCCGCGGCGGCGTCCGCGACGCGGGTCACGCTGCCGATCCTGTTCGGCGCGCCGCTGCCCTGGATGCGCAAGGAAGAGGGTGTGATCACGACCCGGGTGAACGCCGGCACGATCACCGCCTCGCCGAAGGTTGCAGCGCCGACGGTTGCGGCTCCGAAGGTAGAGGCGGCGCCCGCGGCGCCTGCCGCCAGGTCTGAGGCGGCTCTCAGGGCGGAGAGTGCCGCGGCGGTCCGCGCCCGGCTCGCCGCGACGCCCGGGGTAGCCCGCATTCCCAAGGACCGGCTCGAGGCCTATGTCGTCCCGCACTTCCTGAGCGAGGAGGAATGCGAGGGGCTGATGCGGCTGATCGACGCCGGCAAGGTGCCCTCGGGCCTGCTCGCGCCCACGGCCGATCCCGAGTTTCGCACCAGCGAGAGCTGCAACCTCAGCCCGGCCGATCCTCTCGTCGGCGGCCTCGAGGCGCGGCTCAACAAGCTGATGGGGATCGAGCCGCAGTTCGGCGAGACCGTGCAGGGACAACGCTATGCCGTCGGCCAGCAGTTCAAGCCGCACCACGATTTCTTCCACACCACCGAGGCCTATTGGAAAGAGCAGCAGACGCGCGGCGGCCAGCGTACCTGGACGGTGATGGCGTTCCTCAACAAGCCCGATGCCGGCGGCCAGACGGCCTTCCCCAAGGCCGGCCTCAAGATCACGCCGGCGCCGGCCCATCTGCTGATCTGGAACAATCTCGACGTGAACGGCGAGCTCAACGATTTCTCGCTGCACCAGGGCATGCCGGTCGAGGCGGGCGTCAAGTACGTCCTCACCAAATGGTACCGCGAGCGGCCGTGGAACGGCTTCACCGGCGCCGGCCTGGCCTATTATTGAGCGCGGCGGCGAAGCGGCATGGCCAACCTGAGGCTGAAGCTCGCCTTCGCTCTGTGCCTGCTTGCCTGGTTCGCGGCGCTCTACTTCATGTTCGGCGACGTGTTGTGAGCCGCAGCTAGCCGTACGCGCGCACGAAGAAGACGATCGTCGTCGCGCCGGTGACCAGCAAGGTCCAGGCGCGCACCAGCCCGGGCGAGAGCTTCTTGCCGACGATCGCGCCCAGCCACCCGCCGGCGATCGATCCGAGCAGCATCGGCGCGCACGCCCACCACCAGACCATTGCGAAGCCGACGAACACGAAGGCGGCGGCGAGGTTGGCCACCGCCAGCATCGTCGTGCGGATCGCGAACAGCTCGCGGGGGCGGATGTTGGCGAGCAGGCCATAGACGGCGGTGGTGATCAGCCCGACGCCGCCGCCGAAATAGCCTCCGTAGATGCCGAGCAGCGCCTGGGTGACGAGCAGCGTTGGCCGCCCGATCGTCACCCGGGCGTGGAGCCAGTCGGCGGCGCGCCTGCCGAACGCCATCACCGCGAAGGCGAAGAGCAAAAGCCAGGGGATGATGACGTCGAACGTCTCGCTGGGGGTCAGCACCAGCAGCAGGCTGCCGACGATGCCGAAGGCGAAGGTCAAGGCGGCGAGCAGGCGCACCCGAATTCCGGCGACGGGACCGAGCTCGTCACGATACGCCCAGGCGCTCGTTCCCGCGCCGGGAAGCAGGGCGACGTTCGAGGTTGCATTGGCGATATTGGCGGGCAGGCCGAGCGCGATCAGGGCGGGCAGGGTCGCGAACGTCCCGCCGCCCGCGAGCGCGTTCATCGCGCCGCCGAGCATGCCTGCGCCCGCGGCGAGTAGGATCGCGGAAATGTCGGTCAAAGCGTCACCTCGGCGAGAGCCGGACCGCGAGGGCTCGCCCCCGCACGAGGCAGGCGACTTCGCCGGGATCGGCGCCGCGGTCAACCTCCGCCCGCTCTCACGGCCCGGTGAGCCCGCGACGTCCGGCCGCAGGCGCTACGCCATCTGGTCCCAGAACAGGCCCATGGCGACGAACAGCAGGCCGAAGACGGCCATGACGAGATAGATCGGCCCGGGCTTCCTGGTCTCCAGCACGCACTCGTCCGGTCGCTCCGGGTTGTAGCGAACCGCCGGCGTCGTTCCGACACCATAAGGAAGGATTGCCTCCTCCGCTTTCCTGCGGCTGCCGCTGCGGGGATTGCCAAAGCGCAGCCGGTTGCCCTGGAGCTCACGACCGCCCGTGGAATATGCGTAGGTGACCACCGGATTGTACCAGGTGCTGGTGTTGCCCTCGCGGTCGCTGCTCTCCTCCTCCCGGACCTCGCAGGAGATCACCCGGCCCGGAACGCTGGGCCAGCTCTCCGCCGCCTTGGCCTTGTTGATCGCCCGGAAATGCGCCCAGGCGAAGCCGCCGATCCAGACCAGGCCGAGCACGACCATGCCGATGCCGATATATTCCATTTGTCCCCCTCTTCGTCCGACGATGTCCCCTTTCGTCGCCGGGGAGAGGCTGGTTCAGCAGGCCGCGGGAATCAAGGGGGCGCGATGCGCTCAGGTGCCCTGCTTCAGCGCCTCGGCAAGAAGGCGGAAGTCCTTCTCGCGCGGGCTGCCCTTGCGCCAGATCAGGGCGATGCGGCGGTAGGCATGCTCGGCCTCCAGCGGAAGCGCCACGACTCCGGTGCCTTCGAGGATGCCGGCGGTGACCGCCATCTCCGGTACCATGGTGACCCCGAGACCGTTGCCGACCATCTGCACCATGGTGTGCAGCGAAGTGCCGAGCATCGCCGCCTCGGCGCGAAGCTCGGGCCGGTTGCAGGCCGCCAGCGCGTGGTCGCGAAGGCAATGGCCATCCTCGAGCAGCAGCAATCGGTCCTCGTCGATCGCCGCGGGGGTGATCGCAACGCCCTTCTGGCCGGTGGCGTCGCCGGGCGGGAAAGCGACGAACAGGCGATCGTCGAACAAAGGCTCGGCTTCGACCTCGCCGCAGCCATAGGGCAGGGCGAGCAGGACGCAGTCGAGCTGGCCGCGGTGGAGGCTGTCGCAGGCCGCCTGGCTGGTCTCCTCGCGCAGGTACAGGCGCAGGTCCGGCCAGTCCTCGCGCAGGCCCGGCAGCAGACGCGGCAGGAGGAAAGGCGCGATCGTCGGGATCACGCCCATGCGCAGCTCGCCCGACAGCGGCTTGCCGGCCGCGCGCGCCATGTCGGCGAGCTCCTCGGCCTCGCGCAGCACGCGCCGTGCCTTCTCGGCGATCCGATCGCCGAGCGGCGTGAAACGAACGACGCGGCGGGTCCGCTCGACCAGAGTGACCCCGATCAGCGTCTCGAGTTCGCGCACCCCGGCGGAGAGCGTCGACTGGGTGACGAAACAGGCGTCGGCCGCCCGGCCGAAATGCCCCTGGTCCTTGAGGGCGACCAGATATTGGAGCTGCTTGAGCGTGGGCAGATAGGTGGTCATCATCGCCTCGGTCGATCAACTCGCCAAGACTAATCTGGTAAGTCGATGAAAGCCAGCATCATGACCGGGGCCGCACGACAGCGCTTCGCCTTCGGCCGATCAGGGTCTAGGCTGGGTCCGGAACGGGGAACAGGAGGCTCGATGTCGCTCAAGGATCTTGCGGACGCGCTGCCCGATTATGCGCGGGACATCAGGATCAACGTCGGCGCGCTGCTCGACGACGAGACGCTGGGCGAGCAGCGCAAATACGGCCTGCTCCTCGCCTGCGCCCACGGCACCGGCTATCGGCCCGTGGTGATCGCCGCCGAGGCGGAGGCCGCCGGACGGCTCTCCGAGCAGGCGGCCGACGCGGCGCGCGGCGCGGCGGCGCTGATGGCGATGAACAACGTCTATTTCCGCTTCATCCATCTCTGCTCCAACCCGGATTATGCGACCCTGCCGTCGCGGCTGCGGATGAACACCCTGTGCACCCCCGGCATCGACAAGGACGATTTCGAGCTGTTCAGCCTCGCGCTCTCCGCGATGAACGGCTGCGGCATGTGCATCGACAGTCACGAGCGGGTGCTGCAGAAGCACGGCGTCAGCACGCTGACGATGCAGGCTGCGGCCCGCACCGCCGCAGTGCTGCGCGCGCTGGCGACGGTTCACGCCACTCTGCCGGCCTGAGCTACGGCACCAGCGGCGGCAAGGCGCGTTCGCCCGACGATGCACATATTCATCGATTTCGAGGCTTCGTCGCTCGGCAAGACCGGCTATCCGATCGAGGTGGGCTGGGCGGCCGAGGACGGTACGTCCGAGAACCATCTGATCCGGCCGGCGCCGCAATGGACCGACTGGGACGCGGAGTCGGAGCGGATCCACGGCATCAGCCGCGCGACGCTCGAGGCCCAAGGCGAGCCGCACGATCAGGTGGCCCGGCGGGTCCTCGAGGCGCTCTCGGGCCACGCCCTCTTCGCCAGCGCACCGTCCTGGGACGGCAAATGGCTGAGCGCCCTGTTCCGCGCCGCCGGAATTCCGCGCCACGCCCTTCGCCTCAAGGACAGCGAGATCGCTCAGCACGAGACGGCGGCGCGGATCCTCACCGGTCTGCTGCCGCCGGCCGAGCGGATGGTGCGGGTCAGCGCGATCGTCGCGCGGGCCCGCGCCGAAGGCGAGCGCCGGCCGGTGCGCCACCGCGCCGTCGCCGACGCGGAGGAGGAACTGCGCCGCTGGCGCGAGGTGAAAAGACTGGCGGAGGAAGAAGCGGCGGAACTCTAGCGTCTCCGCGAACGGTGTCCTGTGAATAGCTGGTCAGACTCAACGCCGGCCGCCTTCTACGAAACTCACGAACCCAGCGAGATAGGCACCGAGCCTCTGCTCGATCTTCGGATCGGCGAGGCTGCCGTCCTCGCCGAACACCCGCCCGGCACCCGAGACCATCAGCCGCCCGCCGGACCAGATCTCGCAGCCGAGGGTGCGCAGCACGGGCAGCCAGGCGTTCTGGCTGAGGATCGTCCCGAACGCCCCGGGCGAGGCGCCGATCACGGCCACCTTCTTGCCGCCGAAGACGCGGGGGATGTCCGCTGCCGGGCGCGACGCCCAGTCGATCGCGTTCTTGAACACGCCGGGGATCGAATTGTTGTATTCGGGCGTGACCAGCAGCAGCCCGTCGCTCTCCTCGATCTGCTGCTTGAGACGCGCGACCGCCTCGGGAAGGCCGGACTGCGCCTCGAGGTCGCCGTCGTAGAGCGGGATGCCGGCGATGCTGCCGATGTCGAGCCTGCTCCCTTCAGGCATCAGCCCCGCCGCGGCGCGGAGCAGCGCGCTGTTGTAGGATCCGCGCCTCAGGCTGCCCGACACTCCCAGCAGACGCATTCGTTCTTCCTTCCGGTTTCGCGCGACCATCGGGGAAGGGCGCGGACGTGGCAAGGCGCGCACTGCCTTAATTTGGCGCGGCGTCCGTGCTAGGCGCCCCGCCATGCTGAATCTCAACGGTATCACGGTGCGCCTCGGCGGGCGGACGATCCTCGACGGCGCGACCGCGGCGCTGCCGCCGCGCAGCCGCGTCGGCCTGATCGGCCGCAACGGCGCCGGCAAATCGACCCTGGTCCGCGTGATCGCCGGCCAGCTCGAGGCGGACGAGGGCAGCGCCGACATGCCGAAGGGCGCCCGCCTCGGCTACATTGCCCAGGAGGCGCCGGCGGGGAAGGCGACTCCGTTCGAGACGGTGCTCGCCGCGGATCTGGAGCGCGCGGCGCTGCTCGACGAGGCCGAGATCTGCGAAGACATGGACCGGCTTGGCGAGATCCACGAGAGGCTGAACGCGATCGATGCCCATGCCGCGCCGTCGCGCGCGGCGCGAATCCTCGTCGGCCTTGGCTTCGACGAGGCGGCGCAGCATCGCCCGCTCGACAGCTTCTCCGGCGGCTGGCGGATGCGCGTCGCGCTCGCCGCTCTGCTCTTCTCGGGGCCGGACCTGCTGCTGCTCGACGAGCCCTCCAACCACCTCGATCTCGAGGCGGTGCTCTGGCTTTTCCTGCAATCGTACCGCGCGACGATCGTCATCGTCAGCCACGAGCGCGACTTCCTCAACAACGTCGTCGATCACATCCTCCACCTCGATCGCGGCAAGCTCACCCTCTACCCCGGGGGTTACGATGCGTTCGAGCGCCAGCGGGCCGAGCGCCAGGCCCAGCAGGCCGCAGCACGCGAGAAGCAGATCGCGCAGCGCGACAAGCTGCAGGCGTTCGCCGACCGCTGGCGGGCGAAGGCGAGCAAGGCCAAGCAGGCGCAGAGCCGGCTGAAGGCGATCGCCAAGATGGCGCCGATCGCGGAGGCGGTCGAGGATCCCTCGCTCTCCTTCGCCTTCCCGAGCCCCGAGGGCCTGCGGCCGCCTTTGATCACGCTCGACATGGCGTCGGTCGGTTATGACGGCACGCCGATACTGTCGCGCCTGAACCTGCGGCTCGATCCCGACGATCGCATCGCCCTGCTCGGCCGCAACGGCAACGGCAAGACCACGCTCGCCCGGCTGCTCGCCGCGCAGCTCGCGCCGATCGACGGCGCGATGAACGCCTCCGGCAAGATGAAGGTCGGCTATTTCACTCAATATCAGGTGGAGGAGCTGGACGGCGCCGACACGCCGGTCGAGCACATGGCGCGGCTGATGAAGGGCGCGACGCCGTCGGCGGTGCGGGCGCAGCTCGGCCGCTTCGGCTTCTCCGGCGACAAGGCGACCACCGAGGTCAGGAAGCTCTCCGGCGGCGAGCGCGCGCGGCTGGCGCTCGCCCTCATCACCCGCGACGCGCCGCACCTCCTCATCCTCGACGAGCCGACCAACCACCTCGACGTCGACGCCCGCGAGGCTTTGGTCCAGGCCCTGAACGATTATTCGGGCGCCGTGGTGGTGGTCAGCCACGACCGGCACATGCTTCAGCTCACCGCCGACCGGCTGGTGCTGGTCGACAACGGCACCGCGACCGAGTTCGACGGCACCCTGGACGATTACACCGCGATGGTGCTGCGCAAGGACGCCGCCGACGCGGCGCGCGCCGAGCCCAAGGCGAGCCGCAAGGACGAGCGCCGCGCCGCCGCGGTCGCCCGCGAGAAGAGCCAGAAGCTGCGCAACGACGCCAAGGCGGCGGAAGCGGAGATCGCGAAGCTCACCGCATTGCGCGGCCGCATCGACCACGCGATGTTCGATCCCGCCGGCGCCGAGCCGTCGCTGGCCAGGCTCACCATGACCGAGCTGATGAAGCGCCGCGCGGAGGTGGAGGCGAAGATCGAGGCCGCCGAGGCTCGCTGGCTCGAGGCGAGCGAGGCGATCGAAGCCGCGGCGGCCTGAAGATCCAATAATCGTCACCGCGGCGAATCCCGGGGTCTCAGAGTGGGGAGCCGGAGCGTCATTGGAGCGCGACATTGACGCTTGCGCGCTCTCGTCCTGAGGTCCCGGTTTACACCGGGACGACGAGCTTGGGTCAAAGGCAGGGCTCTCGCGGAACCGCCGCTCGCCCGCTCCCGTTGCGGGTCCATGCCGGCCTTCGTCCCTCCGATGCTGCCGACCCCGGCGGACGCCGTTCCGGACGGAGACGACTGGCTGCACGAGCTGCTCTACGACGGTGAGCGCCTCCAGATTGTCGTCGAGGCCGGCGTGGTTCGCGCGTTCGACACTGCCGGGCGCGACTGCACCGATCGCTTTCCCCGCGTGATCGAGGCGGGCCGCCGGCTCGGCGTGAGCGAGCTCGTGCTCGACGGCGTGCTCGTCGTGCAGGATGCGGCGGGGCGGCCGGATCGCGCTGCGCTGGACGATGCTATCGCGGACGCGCCGGAGCGTCTCGTCTTCGTCGCCTTTGACCTGCTCCACGACGGGCGCGATCTCCGCGCCAGGCCGATCGAGGCGCGCCGCGATCTGCTCGAGGAATTGATCGGCAGCGACGATCCGTCCCGCGCGATCCGGTTCGGCGCGCATGTCGAGGGCGGCGGCCCCGCCTTCCTCGCCGCCGTCGCCGGCTTGGGCCTGCCCGGCATCGTCTCGAAACGTGTCGGCAGCCGCTACCGCAGCGGTCCCGCGCCGGACTGGCGGGTGACGCGGGCGCCGGCAAGCCAAGACGAGTCCGGAGGAGATCCTGCCGCTGCGGGGCCCAAGCCGATCCCGGGCACGGCCAGGGGCCCGGCCGGCGAGCCGAGCTACAAGAAGCCGAAGCTGCCGGAGAAAGCCGCTCTGATCGATTACTATCGCCGGCTGGCGCCGCTCGTCCTCCGCTTCGCCGGCCGCCGCCCGCTCAACCTGTTCCGCTGCACCGCCGGCTATTGCTTCTTCCAGCGCAACCGCAACCACCCCGCGTCGGGCAACGCATTCGGGCCGCCGGTTCGGTTCCTGCCGATCGCGCAGAAGAACGGCCGGACCGAGGACTATCTGTGGATCGACAGCGAGGCCGGAATCGTCGCCTGCGCTGCTGCGGAGGCGATCGAGTTCCACGGCTGGGGTTCGCCGGTCGATCAGGTCGAGCGGCCCGACCGCATCGCCTTCGATCTCGATCCCGGGGAAGGGACCGGCTTCCCGGAAGTGCGAACCGCCGCTTTCACGATGCACAGGGTGCTCGGAGAGCTCGGCCTCGCCAGCTTTCCGCTGCTGAGCGGCGGCAAGGGCGTCCATGTCGTGGTGCCGCTGACGCCCTCTTCGGAATGGCCGGAGGTGCGCGCCTTCGCGCACAAGATCTGCGCGGTCCTGGCCGAAGCGGAGCCGCAGCTCTACACAATCGCATTGCCCAAGTCCGAGCGGAAGGGCCGGATCTTCCTCGATTATCTTCGCAACCAGCGCAGTGCGACGGCGATCCTGCCGTATTCGCTGCGTGCCCGACCGGGCGCACCGGTCGCTGCCCCGGTGTCCTGGGACGAGCTGGACGCGATACCCCGCGCCAGCCGCTTCACCATCGCCGACGCCGCCCTGCTGCTGAAGCGGGCGCGCAGCCGTGCGCTGAAAGGCTGGGGAGAGGCCGAGCAATTCCTGCCGCGGCTGGCGTGAGCGCGGATTCTCATCCTCCCTGTCCGCGAAGCGGATGGGGAGGGGGGGTGTAGCCGCGGCATGCCGGGGTCATGCCGGAAGGCGGAACCGGGCTGCGCAGCAGCCGGTCGGCGAAGCCTGTTGGAGGGGCCGGGAGGTGGTGGTCGTTCTTCCCGGCCCCTCCACCGCGCTACGCGCGGTCATTCCCCACGAGGCTTCGCCTCACAGGGAGGATTAGTCAGCCGTTGAGCGTGTGCTTGAGCGTAATCTCGGCCTTGAGCAGCTTGGAGATCGGGCAGCCGGCCTTGGCGCCTTGGGCGATCTCCTCGAACTTCGCCGGCTCGATGCCGGGGACGTCGGCCTTGAGCGTGAGGTCCGAGCGGGTGACCGCGAAGCCGTCCCCGTCCTTGTCGAGCGTCACCTTGGCGTCGGTCTCGAGCGTCCCGTCGGAATAGCCTTCCTTGGCCAGCGCGAAGGAGAGCGCCATGGTGAAGCAGGCAGCGTGCGCCGCCGCGATCAGCTCTTCCGGATTGGTGCCCGGCGTGTCGCCGAAGCGGGTGCCGAAATCATAGGGCTGGTCGGAGAGCACGCCGGACTGGAGCGAGAGGTGGCCCTTGCCCTCCCGCCCGAAGCCTTCGTAGCGCGCCGATGCTGAACGTGTCGCCATGAGTCTCTCCTTCTGGGGTGAAGGCGCGTCAGCCGCGCCGCCTGAGCAGAATACGCAAATCGTTGACGTTGGTGCCGGTCGGGCCCGGAATAAACAGGTCGCCGAGCGCGGCGAAGAAACCATGGCTGTCGTTCGCCGCGAGCGCGGCTTCTCCCGGCAGGGGCGAACGCGCCGCCGATCCGGCGTCGAAGAACGCGCCGGCGGCGCCGCCGCTGCCGTCGATCCCGTCGCTGTCCGCGGCGAGGCCGCAGATGTCCTGCCGGCCAGCGAGCGCGAGCGCGGCGGCGAGGGCATATTCCTGGTTCGGCCCGCCCGTGCCGTCGCCGCGCACGGTGACGGTGAGCTCGCCGCCGCTGATCAGCGCCGTGCCGGGCGCCGCCGAGAGGATGCGGGCGGCGTGATCGCGCGCCACGTCACGCGCCTCGCCCTCGCATTCGAGCGTCACCGGGTCGTAGCCGAGCGTGCGCGCCTTCGCCGCGGCGGCTTCGAGCGCGGTTCGGCCGCCGGCGACGATGCGATAGGTGCCGTCCACCGCCTTCACGCTTTCGCTCCAGCCCACCTCGGGCGCGGCGATGCCGTGCCGGCCGAGGATCGCGACAGCGTCGGCGATGCTGGTCGGATCGGGCGCAGTCGGGCCGGAGCCGATGTCCTCGGGCCGGTCGCCGACCACGTCCGAGATGGCGAGCGTGACCAGCCGGGCGGGCGCCGCCGCCCGCGCGAGACGGCCGCCCTTGATCCGGGACAGGTGCCGCCGGACGACGTTGACCTCGCCGATCGGCGCGCCCGAGCGGAGCAGGGCGCGGGTCAGCGCCTGCTTCTGCGCCAGCGTGATGCCGGCGCCGGGCGCGCAGGCGAGGGCGGAGGCGCCGCCGCTGAGCAGGACGAGGACGAGATCGTCGGGTCCTGCTTCGGCGGCCAGCGCCAGCAGGCGCTCGGCGGCGGCGACGCTGCGCGCATCGGGCACTGGATGGGCGCCCGCGAGGAACGCGATCCGCCTCAGGCCCGCCTCGTCGCCGGCGCGGCCGACCGCGAGCCCGGTGAGCGGCCCTCGCCATTCGGCCTCGACCAGCCGCGCCATCCCGGCCGCCGCCTTGCCGAGGGCGAGGACGATGGTGCGGCCGCGCGGCGGCTCGGGGAGCTGTCGGGCAAGCGCGCGCTCCGGAAGGCAGGCCGCAACGCCGGCGCGCCAGATCGCTTCGAGCTCGTCCCGCATCGCGCGAGGATGGACCGCCGGCGGCGCTTTCTCAACCGCATTGCTTACGTTACGCTGCGCTCGATGAGACGAGCCCTGAGGATCGCGACGAGGCTGCTGGCGGCGTTGCTCGCCCTTCCTGTCCTCTATTTCCTCGCGGCCCTGCTGCTCGGCGCCGTCCCGGCAAATGCGAACTGGGTCGAGCCGAAGGAAGGCGTCACCATCTTCCTGCGCACCAACGGCGTCCACACCTGGATCGTCGTGCCGAAGGTCACGCCGGAGATGGACTGGCGTCCCTATGCGCCCGGCGCGCACCTCAGGGATCCGCGCTGGGGCGGCGGCGATCACGTCGCGCTCGGTTACGGCAACCGCACCTTCTATCTCGAGACGCCGACCTGGGGCGATCTCACCATGAAGAACGCCTTCCTGGCGATGTTCGGCCAGGGGCGCAGCCTGATCCACGCCGATCACACCCACCGGCCGCAGCCGAACGAGTGGCAGCGGCCGCTGAGGATCACCCACGGCCAATATGCGAAGCTCGCCGCGCACATGGCGAAGAGCTTCCAGCGCGATGCCCAGGGCCGCACGATGCCGGTGCTGGGTCGCGGCTATGGCGACAGCGACATGTTCTACGAGGCCATCGGAGGCTATAACGCCTTCTACACCTGCAATGCCTGGACGGGGGAGGCGCTGCGCGCCGCCGGGATCAAGACCGGGCTGTGGACCCCGCTGTCGCAGAGCATCATGTGGCGGCTCGACTGAGCCGTCCGCGGCGGATCCATCGGAGGCTTACGCTCGCACCGTCGCTGCGTTAGACCGGCGTAACGAAACCAGGAGGGGGCTTTCGATGGCGAAGATACTCGGCAACTTCCACCTCGCGCTGCTGATCGGCATCGTGCTGCTGCTCGCGGCGATGTTCGGCCTGCACGGGGCCCTGCTCGGCGACGGCGGATACGACTGGGCGCAGTTCCTGCGCTTCCTGCACATCTTCGCCGGCGTCCTGTGGATCGGGCTGCTTTATTATTTCAACTTCGTCCAGATCCCGACCATGCCGAAGGTCCCGGCCGAGCTGAAGCCGGCGGTCTCGCGATACATCGCGCCGGCGGCCCTGTTCTGGTTCCGCTGGGCGGCGCTGGCGACCGTGCTTCTCGGCCTCGTCACCGGCGAGCTCAAGCAGGGCGGCTATACCGGGGAAGCGCTGACCCTCCAGGAATCGCACCGCACGATCGGCATCGGCATGTGGCTGGGGCTGATCATGGCGGCGAACGTCTGGTTCGTGATCTGGCCGAACCAGAAACGGGCGCTCGGCATCGTCCCGGCCGAGGATGCCGCCAAGGCCCGCTCGGCGAGCGTGGCGATGATGGCGAGCCGCACAAACCTGATCCTCTCGATCCCGATGCTCTATTGCATGGTGGCCTACGCGCACTTCGGACTCTGATCGCCCGACGGAGGCGCCGCGCGGCCGGGCGATGTACGAGATCCGCCCGCTCACCGCGGGCGAGGTCGCGCTCTGCCGCGGCATCTTCCCGGATCCGCTTCCCTATGAGGCGGTGCGGCTGGTCGACGGGCCGGCGGTCAACGACGTCGCCGAGATCGCCTTCCGCAACGGCAACGGCGCGATCACGCTGCGGCGGACGATCTATTTCGGCCATGATTATTGCCGCGATTTCGCCGCGGCCGATCTGGGAAGGCGGTCCCTTTTTGCGCACGAGATGACCCATGTCTGGCAATGGTCCCGACTCGGCGTGCCGCGCTTCCTCCTGCGCTACGCGCGGGACCTGATCGCTTGCCGCGGCCGCGCCGCGGCCATGTACCGTTACCAGGACGATCCTGCCGACCTGCCGTTCACGCGCTCGCGGCTGGAGGCGCAGGCGGAGATGGTCGGCCATTACCAGGTGCCGGGACACCAGCGACGCGCTCTGATCGAGGCGAAGCTGGCCGGCACCGGCCTCTACGGCCGCTGAGGGAGCGTCGCACGCCCCGCGGGGAGCGGCCGGTGCGATCGCTCGTTCTGATGCGATGCTGCCCGGCGTCCTCATCCCTTCCGATTGGTCGTGCGAGCTCGAGGGACGCTCGGGGATCCGCTTCTTCGTCCGCGCGGCCGAAGCCGCCGACGCCGATGCGCTCGGCGCCTTCTTCGCCAGCCTCACGCTCGAGGACCTGCGCTACCGCTTCCTCACCGGCGTGCGCCACGTCGGGCGCGAGCGGCTGATCGAGATGACGCATGTCGACCACGACCGGACCGAGAATTTCCTCGCCTTCCTCCCCGGCACGGACGTGCTGGTGGCGAGCGCGATGTTCGCCGCCAGCGACGCGCGCGACCGCGCCGAGGTGGCGATCGCCGTCCGCTCGGACCTGAAGCGGCTGGGGATCGGCGCGCGACTGCTGATGCACGTCGCCGATTATGCCGAGGTGCGGCGCGTGCCGATGCTGGAATCGATCTCGTCCGCGGACAATTGGGCGCTGATCGAGCTCGAGTGCAGCCTCGGCTTCACCTGCCGCCCGCTGCCGGACGATCCTTCGCTGGTGCTGCTCCAGCGACGCTTCGTCTGACCGGGATCAGGCGGCGGCCCGGGCCGCGAACCAGGGGGCGAGGCGCGCGATCGCCTCGCGCACCAGATCGGTCGCGACCGCGAAGCTGATCCGGATGAACCTGTGCCCGTCGATCGGGTCGAAATCGATCCCCGGCGCCGTCGCCACCCCCGTCTCCTCGAGCAGGGCCATGCAGAAGCCGTAGCTGTCCTGCGTCAGATGGCCGACGTCGGCGTAGATGTAGAAGGCGCCGTCCGGCGGCGCGATCCTGCGCAGCCCGAGCCCCGGCAGCGCGTCGAGCAGCAGGGCGCGGTTGCGCCGGTAGGTTTCGCGATGGCCCTCGAGTTCGTCGCGGCAGTCCATCGCGATCAGCCCGGCGTGCTGCGAGAGCGACGGCGGCGTCAGGAAGAGATTGCCCATCCGGGCGCGTGCCGCGTCGATCAGGGCGGGCGGCACCACCAGCCAGCCCAGACGCCAGCCGGCCATGCTGAAATATTTCGAGAAGCTGTTGACCACCAGGGCGTCCGGATCGTGCTCGAGGATGGTACGCGCGGGAGCGACGTAGGAGAGGCCGTGATAGATCTCGTCCGAGACGATGCGGATGCCGCGGCGGCGGCAGACCTCCGCGATCGCCGCCAGCTGGTCCGGCGCGATGATCGTCCCGGTCGGATTGGCCGGGCTGGCGAGGATCAGCCCGTCGGGCGCGGGGTCGAGGCGCGCGACCGCCTCGGCGGTGATCTGGAAGCGCTCGGCCTCGCCGCAGGCGATCTCGACCGGCTCGATGTGCAGCGCCTTCAGCGTGTTGCGATAGGCGACATAGCCGGGGCGGGCGAGCGCGACGCGCGCACCCGGCGCGAAGGCGCAGGACAAAGCGAGCACGAAGGCCGGGGAGGCGCCGCAGGTCAGGATCACCTGCTCCGCCTCGACGCTGACGCCGTACCAGGCGCGATAATGATCGGCGATCCGCGCCTTCAGCGCCGGGCTTTCCCAATAGCCCATCGCATCGGCGTCGAGGATGCGGTGCGCCTCGGCGATCGCGGCGGGCGGCGCGCCGGTCGAGGGCTGGCCGAATTCCATGTGGATGATCGAGCGGCCTGCCGCCGCGAGCTGGTGGGCGCGGCGGCTGATCGCAATGGCGTGGAACGGATCGATCTCGGCGGTCATCGCCGCCGCCTACACGCGCCGGACGGGAAAGTCGCGGCCCGCCGTTGGTCTAGCGCACGAACGGATCGATCGTGCGGATCGTGCCGTCGGGCTCGTGGACCAGCGGCGTCACCTTCATGTTCCTGAGGTGGGTGCGGCCCGAGATCTGGGTGTCGTGGTAGAAGAGATACCAGCGGCCGCCGACCTCGACGATCGAATGATGGGTGGTCCAGCCCTGCACCGGGGCGAGCACCCGGCCGCGATAGGTGAAGGGGCCGTAGGGCGATCGGCTGGTGGCGTAGGCGATGAAGTGCGTGTCGCCGGTCGAATAGGTCAGGTAATAGAGGCCGTCGTGCTTGTGGATCCACGCCGCCTCGAAGAAGCGACGATCGTGGTCGCCGGCGAGCAGCGGCTTGCCCGCTTCGTCGACGATCGCCAGCGGTCGCGGCGTCTCGGCGAATTCCAGCATGTCGTCGCGCAGGCGCGCGATGCGCGGGGTGAGGGCCGGCGCGTCGTTGCGGCCGAGATCGGTGTTCGATCCGTTCGGATCGAAGCGGCCGCTGGCCCAGCGCTGCAGCTGCCCGCCCCAGATGCCGCCGAACACCATGTAGCTGGCGCCGTCCCCGTCGGTGAACACCGCCGGATCGATGCTGTAGGCGCCCTCGATCGGCTTGGGCTCGGCCTTGAACGGGCCTTCCGGCCGATCGGAGGTGGCGACGCCGATCCGGAACACGCCTTCCCTGTCCTTGGCGGGGAAGTAGAGGAAGTAGCGGCCGTTCTTGCGGGCGGCGTCGGGCGCCCACATCTGCTTCTCGGCCCAGGGCACGTCGCGGACGTCGAGCGCGACCGGATGCACAGTCGGCTTGCCCCCGATCCGGTCGAACGAGACGACGCGATAGTCGCGCATCTCGAAATGCGAGCCGAGATCGTCCTCCGGTGTGGTCCCGTCGACGTCGTGCGAGCCGTAGACGTAGATGCGCCCGTCGAAGACATGGGCGGAGGGGTCGGCGATGTAGATGTCCTGGAGCAGCGGCTGGCCGAGATAGCGCAGCCCCTCGGCCGAGCGCGGCTTGGCGGGCGAGCCGCCCGTCTCCGTCGCGGCGCAGCCCGCCAGCGCGATCGCCGCGGCGGCGACGGCCGTCGCGGTTCGTCCGAAGCCAGTCCAGATCATCACCATCCTCCTCCTGTTCGCGCTCTCGCGGCGCGGGTTCCGCGTTACCGGCGCGTGCCGCGCCTGCCAATCCGTTCCGCAGAGGCGGCTCCGAGGGGCCGGAAGGAAAAGCGGCGGAACCGTCCCGGATCAGGGCAGCCCGAATCACCCCATGGACCCGGAGCCGATATGATGGCGTTCTCTCCTCCAAGAACCACCCACGGGTGCGAGAAGGACTCGAGAGATGACCAATTCCACCGCCCTTCGCGACCGCGCCGCCCAGTGCCGGCAGCTCGCCAGCGACTATCATCCCGACGTCGCCAAGCCGCTGATCCAGAAAGCCGAGATGCTCGAGCGCGAGGCGGCGCGGATCGAGCGCAGCGGCGTCGAGCGCCGCCGCGAGGAGGTGCGCTGGAGCGCCCAGCGCCGGCCGCGCACCTTCGGCCGCAGCCGCACCCGCCATCCGGTGATCGAGCGCCAGGCCGGCATCCTCTTCCCCTTGTGGGAACCGCCCCGGATCTGACCCCGGGTTGACCCCTTGGTCGGCGCGCCTAGGATCGCCGCAACGGCTGGAGGGGCCCGGCCGAAAGGGGAATTCACATGATCAGGGTGATTACGATCGGCTGCATCCTGGCTGCCACCGCGAGCGCGGCGGCGGCCGAGGACCTTTCCGCGCGGGAAACCCGCAAGCTGGTCGACAAATATGCGCGCTGCATCGTCGCCGCCCGTCCGATCAAGGCGGCCGAGGCGCTCGTTGCTAACGTCGACACCCAGACGATGGTTCGCGACTATACCAGGCTGATCGACCCGGCGTGCCTGCTCCATACGAGGAGCTCCGTCGTCTCTGCCCGGTTTCCGGGCGATTCCTATCGCTACGCGCTCGCCGATGCGCTGGTTCGCCGGGAGCTCGCCGCACTGCCGGCGCCGGAGCTTGCGAACGTCGCCCCGCTCACCTATCGGCCATTGCCGGAGCCGCCCCGACCGCTTCCCGAGGGCGCCGGCTGGAAGGCGAAGAAGGAGCAGGAGGAGGCGCAAGACCGCTATCTCGATGCCGCCGCCTATGATTTCGCCGCCCGCTACGGCGAGTGCGTCGTCCGCGCTGATCCGGTCGGGACGAAGGCCGTCCTGCTGAGCGAGCCCGCCTCCGCCGAGGAGACCACGCGCTTCGCCGCGATCGTCGGCGCGCTCCAGACATGCGTGGCGCCGGGTCGGACCCAGGCGTTCACCAGGATCGTGCTGCGCGGCGCGATGGCGGTCGCTTATTATCGTCTCGCCCATGCGGCGGGGCGTGTCGGCGGCGAGGCGGCGGACTGAGCCCGGTCATCCTGGTGTAAGCTGACCGGCGCTATAGCGCTGCCGAGGCCGGTCGCGATCGTCGCGCCGGCGGGTGGAGAGCGCGGGGTCACGTCTTTGCAGCTTCATGTCCGGGCCGCGCTCGCGGCCGTGTTCCTGGCCGCGGCCTTTCCTGCCGCCGCACAGACGGCGGGTGCGGCGCCCGGCGGCGCCGCCCAGGCCGGCCCTGCGCCGGTCAGCGCCGCCCCGGCGCCGCCCGCCCCTGCCCAGCCGCCGGTGGTGCAGAGCGCCGACGAGGCGCTCGCCCAGGACGCCGCCGAATATGCGAGACTCGAGGGCGTCGGGCTGGACGAGGCGATGCGCCGCCTTCGCGCCCAGGAGGAAAGCGTCGCCGAGACCGACCGGATCCAGCTTCTCTACCAGGACCGGCTGGCCGGAATCGCGATCGAGCATCATCCCGATTATCGCATCGTCGTCCTGCTCACCGGCAGAAAGAAGGTGAAGGACCGCGAAATCGTCGCCGGCGGCATGCGGGTGCCGATCGTCTTCCGCACCGGGGCCAGGGCGAGCCGCGCCGAGATCCTCGCCGCGCTCGAGGCGCATGCCGAGGAGATCCGCGCATCGCTGCCCAGATCGATGGGCATGGGCGTCGACCCGCGCCGCGGCGAGTTCGTCCTCAACGTGCGGGCGAGCGATGCCGACCGGATCGGCGTCGAGCTGATCCAGCAGCGGCTCGAGGAGACCCTCAAGGTGCCGGCGCGCGTGCGGGTCGTCGAGCGCGAAGGCAACGCCAGCATCGAGGGCGGCGCCCGGGTCGAGGGGGTCGAGCCCTCGAGCGGCCGGCGCAATTTCTGCACCACCGGCTTCGTCGTCACCGACGGCGTGAGGACCGGCATCGTCACCGCCGCCCATTGCCCGGACACGTTGACCTATCGGGACGCGGCCGGCGCCGACATTCCGCTCGAGTTCGGCGGGCAATGGGGCTGGAGCTTTCGCGATGTCCAGCTGCACGTCAGCGAGGCGGCGCAGAGCCCGTCGTTCTACGCCGACAGCAAGAAGACGGCGGTGCGCACCCTGACCGGCGCGCGCGGGCGGGCGAGCACGAGGGCGGGAGACGTGGTCTGCCATCGCGGCGAACGCAGCGGCTACAGCTGCGCCGAGGTCGAGCTGGTCGATTACGCGCCGCCCGGCGCCTTGTGCGGCGGGCCGTGCGCCCCGTCCTGGGTGACCGTCGCCGGCCCCACCTGCGGCGGCGGCGACAGCGGCGGCCCGGTGTTCCGCGGCACCACCGCTTTCGGCATCGTCAAGGGCGCGAGCTACGACAAGAGCGGGCGCTGCAATTTCTATTATTACATGTCGACCGACTATCTGCCCGACGGCTGGTCCCTGCTCACCGCCAACGGCCCGGTCAGCACCGCCCGCGCCGAGGAGCTGGCGGTACTCAACGCGGCCGGCTCGTAAGCCGGTCCCCCGGAGCGGCCTCCCGAGGCCCGCGGACACTGCGCACCACGCCGAGTAGGAGCAGGATCGCGGCGGTGGCGACCGAGACGGTCAGGCAGACGCTGCGCGCGGTGGACGGCGGCCCCAGCCAGAGCAGCGAGACGGTCGACACCGCCCAGACGGTGGTGATCAACGGCAGCCATTTGCCGTAATCGCGTACCCGGAAGGGATGGACGAAATGCACCGGCGCGAAGGTGAGGGCGACGAGCAGGGCGACCACGAACAGGCCGGTGAGCGGCGTGCCGTCGATCACGAAGAGGTAGAAGGCGACGATGTTCCACAGCGCGGGAAAGCCGCGGAAGTAATTGTCGTCGGTCTTCATGTCGCGCCGGGCGAACAGATAGAGCGAGGAGAACTGGATCGCCGCGGCGAGCCAGGGGGCGTGGTCCGCCGGCACCAGGCCGGCGCGCCAGATGAAGATCGTCGGCACGAACACATAGGTCAGATAGTCGACCACCAGGTCGAGCGTGTCGCCGTCGATCCGCGCGGCGCGCTCCCTGGTCCGCGCCCAGCGCGCGAAGGTGCCGTCGATCCCGTCGACGACCACCGCGACGAACAGCCAGAACAGCGCCCAGTGCCAGCGCGCGCGATCGACCTCGATCAGCGCCAGCAGCGCGAGCACCGCGCCGCTCGCCGTGAACAGATGGACGAGCCAGGCGAACACCGCCGGCGGTCCTTCGCCCCCGGCAACGGTGGCGGGCTGGCGGGTGGCGGTGCGATCCTCGCTGTCCATTGCGCCTCCAAAACGGTCCCGGGCGAACGTTGCATGTGAGTGAGGGTTCCGGGAGGGGGAGGCGCGTTGCCGTTTCGGCGGCGAAACCGAAACGCCCCGGCGGCGTTCTCCGGCCATGTTGAAAGCGTACGCGCGGGACCTCGCCGCTCCCGTTCCAGAGCCGGGCCGAAACTGCTGGAGGATCGAGGAAGCCGGTCGCGCGGCCCTGATCGTCGACGCGGCCGATTATTTCAGCCTCGCGCGCAAGGCGATGCTGCGGGCGCAATCGCAGATCCTGCTGATCGGCTGGGATTTCGACACGCGCATCGTGCTCGATCCGGACGCGGGCGAGGGCGCCCCGCAGGAGCTCGGCCCGCTGATCTCGTGGATCGCCAAGCATCGCAAGGACGTGTGCATCCACATCCTGCGCTGGAACTGGGGCGCGGTGAAGCTGCTCGGCCGCGGCAGCACCTTGTTCCGCCTCGCCCGCTGGGCGGCGAGCAAGCGGATCGCCTTCAAGCTCGACGCGGCGCATCCGGTCGGCGCGAGCCATCACCAGAAGATCATCGTCGTCGACGACAATCTCGCCTTTTGCGGCGGGATCGACATGACCGCGACGCGCTGGGACACGCGGCGCCATCTCGACGGCGACCGCCGCCGCAAGCGGCCGACGACCGGGCGGCTCTACCGTCCCTGGCACGATGCGACGATGGCGGTGGACGGCGCCGCCGCCCGGGCGATCGGCGATCTCGCGCGGGAGCGCTGGGAGATCGCCGGCGGGGAGCGGCTGCCGGTCCCTGAAGTGTCGAGCGATCCGTGGCCGGAGGAGCTGGAGGCGGACTTCACCGACGTGGAGG
Source organism: Sphingomonas parva (ex Maeng et al. 2020) (assembly GCF_004564275.1). GTDB lineage: Bacteria > Pseudomonadota > Alphaproteobacteria > Sphingomonadales > Sphingomonadaceae > Allosphingosinicella > Allosphingosinicella parva. The sequence goes on along the minus strand of NZ_SPDV01000042.1, from coordinate 6,262 downwards.
TGGCGGTCGCCCGCACCCGCGCCGAGCACGAGGATTTCGAGTCGATCCGCGAGATCGAGGCGCTCTACGTCGACATGATCGCGAGCGCCCGGCGCTTCGTCTATGCCGAGAACCAGTTCTTCGCCTCGCGGGTGATCGCCAACGCGATCGCCGAGCGGCTGCGCGAGCCCGACGGGCCCGAGTTCGTCATCGTCAATCCGGACAAGGCGGAGGGCTGGATCGAGGAAGAAGCGATGGGGCCCGCCCGCAGCGAGCTGATGCGCCGCCTGGCCGAGGCCGACGTCCACGGCCGCTTCCGCATCTATTCTCCGGTGACGCGCGACGGCGCGCCGATCTACGTCCATTCGAAGATCACGATCGTCGACGATCAGATCCTCCGCGTCGGCTCGGCCAACATCAACAACCGCTCGATGGGCCTCGACACCGAATGCGATCTCGCGCTCGACGCGCGCAGCCCCGGCAACCGCGGCGCCGAGGAACGGATCGCCGCGCGGCGCTGCGACCTCCTCGCCGAGCATCTCGACGTCCGCGCGGGCGACGTCGCCGCGGCGTTCGCGGAGACCGGGTCTCTGGTCGCGACGGTGGAGCGGCTGCGGGGGAGCGGCCGCACCCTCGTTCCGGTCGAGCCGGGCGAGCCGAGCGAGCTCGAGATCGCCATCGCCAGGAAGGAATTGCTCGATCCCGAGAGCGCCGGCGAGGAGGGCGAGCCAGAGGCGCGGCCCGGGCTGCTGCGCGGCCTTGGCCGGCGGCTGAGGCGCCGCCGGCGGACGCGTCAGAACTCCTGAGAGAAGAGCCGCCCCCGCGTGACACGGAGGCGGCTCTCGTCAGCCACTTTGGCCTCGGTCGCGCTCAGGCGCAGACGTCGGGGCCGCCCGGGGCGAGGGTGAGCGGGACGGCGGCGTTGGTCGAGGTCGCCTTCTGCACGTCGCGCAGGTTCCAATTGCCCTTGAAGGTGCTGCCGTCGGCGAGCGCCGAGGCCGCCTTGGCCTTGACCGGCTTCACCTTGGCCGCGGCGAGGGTCTCGCCCGCCTGGAAGCGGCCGGTGAGGATGTCGCCGCCGTTGCAGGTGACGCGCAGCAGGCCGAGGTCCTTCTCGCCGTCGCCGTCGCTGTCCGCGTCGAGCCGGACGTCGATCAGCCGCTCCTCGCCCTGATTGGCATAAGCGCCGAGCGCGGTGATGTTGACCGTGCGCATCACCTTCGCCGCCGCCGCACCGTGGCCGAGCGTCGGGACCAGGTCGTTCTGGGCGACCGCCGCCGAGGCGCCGGCGAGCAAGACCATGGAAAACAAAGCAGACTTGAGCAAAATATCTCTCCTCGAATCGCGCGCGACAATGCCTTCGCCGGCGTTCCGACGCAACGCCGGGATCGCCCGGCCGTGCGGCGGCCGGGCCGGCCCGGCGGATCGCGTGGGGTCGGCGGGCGCCTCGGCTGAGATAATCTCATGGCTGATGCGAAGGAAGATCCTTTGCACTCGTGGGGCCGGCTCCGCCATCAGGGCGCGGAAAGGGGAGGGGCACCGCCTGCTCCCATCGTCTGGAGAGGGAGCCTCATGATGCGATACCTTGTTCTGGCCTTGTCCGCGGCGCTGCTCGCGATCCCGGCCGCCGGCGCCGCGCAGGACAGCGCGCAGCGGCGGGAATGGAACCGCCCCGCCGCGCCGTTCCGGATCGCCGACAATCTCTATTACGTCGGCACCCAAGGCCTCGCCGCCTATCTGATCACCGATCCGGCCGGCCATGTGCTGATCGACGGCGGCCTGCCGGAGAGCGCGCCGCTGATCGCCGGCAATATCCGCAGCCTCGGCTTCCGCCTCGCGGACGTGAAGTACCTGCTGATCAATCACGCCCATGCCGATCACAGCGGCGGCCTTGCCGAGCTCAAGCGGCGCAGCGGCGCCCGGCTCGTCGCCAGCGCCGGGGACAAAGCGGACCTGGAGAGCGGCCGCGTCGCCGGCCGCCCGGAGATCTTCGCGGGGCCGCCGGTACGGGTCGACCGCGTCGTCGGGGACGGCGAAATGCTGCGGCTCGGCGGGACGGCGCTCACCGCCAACCTGACGCCGGGCCACACCCGCGGCTGCACCAGCTGGTCGCTCCAAACGAAGAGCGGCACGATCCTGTTCGCCTGCAGCCTCACCGTCGCCGGGCAGAATCTGCTCGACGATCCGACCTACCCGGACGCGGCGGCCGACTTCCGCCGGACATTCGCGCGGCTGAAGGCGATGCGCGCCGACATGTTCCTGAACTTCCACCCGGAGTTCTTCGATCTCGACGGCAAAAGGGCGCGCCAGCGCGCCGGCGAGGCGAGCGCCTTCATCGACCCCGGCGAGCTCCAGCGGCAGGTCGCCCGCGCCGAGGCCGCGTTCGAGGCGGAGCTCGCCCGCCAGCAGGCGGCGGCGAAACCGCGCCATTAACGCGATGGAGACTCCCTGCCGCTATGAACGGCGGACCTTTTGCGGGGGAGTCTCGAGATGAGCGACGGCACCAAGGTGACGAGAGGCGAGGATCGCCGCGGCGGCGACCGCCGCGGCCGCGAGCGGCGCCAGGCCGCGCACGGCGCGGACGTTCAGGACCGCCGGACCAGCGACCGCCGCACCGCGGCGCGGCGTACCGACGAGCGGCGGGCGGCGGCGGCGGAGTAACGACTAATCCTCCCTGTGAGGCGAAGCCTCATGGGGAGGGGGACCACCCGAAGGGTGGTGGAGGGGCCGGGTGCCCTTCGTCGATCTTCCCGGCCCCTCCACCGCGTTTCACGCGGTCCCCCTCCCCATCGCCTGCGGCGACAGGGAGGATTCTAGCTCAGCGCGCCGTCCCGCCCCTGCGCTCCCAATAATAGGGTGCGCGGCGGCGGGTGCCGGTGACTTCCTCGTCGAGCGTGGCGGCGTCGTAGAGCCGGCCGTTCAGCATCACCTTCGAGACCTTCTCGGTGTTGCGGATGTCCGCGGTCGGATCGGCGTCGAGGATGACGAGATCGGCGAGCTTGCCGGGCTCGAGCGAGCCGATGTCGCTGAAGCCCAGCGCCCGCGCCGGGGTGCGGGTCGCGGCGCGCAAGGCCTCGATCGAGCTCATCCCGCCGCGGGCGAACGACCACATCTCCCAGTGGAGCGCGATGCCCTGCTGCTGGCCGTGGCCGCCGGTCGAGACCGGCACGCCGCGGTCGGAGATCTTCTTGGCGGTGCGGGCGCTGACCTGGTCGACATAATCCTCGGCCGGCGCCTTCACGACCCGGACCATCTCCGGGTTGAGGACATGGGCCGGGACGTAGCGGGTGAGCAAAGGATGCTTCCACACCTCGCTCTCCTGGCTCCAGTACGGCTCGCCGCCGGGGCCGCCATAGGTGACGCCGAGCGTCGGCGTGTAGCCGACCTTGGTCGCGCCGAAAAAGCTCAGCACGTCCTCGTACAATTCGGCCTGCGGGAAATTGTGCTCGAGCGTCGTGTTGCCGTCCTGGATCAGGGTGATGTCCTGGCTGAACAGCGACGCGCCCTCGGCGACCACCGCCATGTTCTCGCGCGCGGCGGCGGCGACGACCTGCTGGCGCTGGTCGCGGCGCGGCTGGTTGTAGTTCTTGATGCTGTGCGCGCCCTGCGCCTTGAGGCGGCGGACGTGGGCGAGCGCATCGTCGACGCTGTCGATCACCGCGTAATAATTGGGGTTGCGGGCGCCGTAGACGATCTCGCCGGTCGAGAAGGTGCGCGGCGCGACGATGATCCCGGCGCGCTGCATCTCGGCGGCGGGGAAGATCTCGCTCGACGTCGCGGACGGATCGTGGACGGTGGTGACGCCGAAGGCGAGGTGGCCGTGGGCGTCCCAATTCTGCTGCGGCACGAGCTCGTCCTCGCCCTGCGCGCCATGGGCATGGGCGTCGATGAAGCCGGGGACGATCGTCTTGCCGGCGACGTCGACCGTCTTCGCACCGGCGGGAATGGTCACTTCGCCGCGGCGGCCGACCGCCTTGATCCGATTGTCCTCGACCAGCACGACCGCGTCGTCGATGACGCCGCCCTGGTCGTCCGCCATGGTGACGACCTTGGCGCCGGTGAGCGCGACCAGGCCCTCGGGCCGGTCGGCGCGGACCGGCATGGCGAGCGAGAGGCCGCTCTTCGGCGGCGTGTAGGCAGTGCCGGTGCGCAGCACCGAGGCAGTGTCGACGCTGTAGAGCGTCGGCCCGAGGCTCCAGGCGAGGGTGGCGCCGTCCCGCGCCCAGTGAATGAACTGGCCGCCGTCGTTGCTGGCGTGGACGATCGGCAGCTGGCTCGCCTTGGCGCTCACTTCGAGCGTCTTGGCGCCGGCGAAGAAGGGCATGACGTAGACGCCGTAATTCTCGCGGAAGGCGAGCGTGTCGCCGGTCGGCGAGACCTCGTAGCCGACGATCATCTCGCCCTGGGCGTGGACCCTCTGGTCCTTGCCGTTCCAGTCGACGCTGACCAATTTCACCTTGTTGTCGCCCGAGGTCTCGAGGAAGATTCGGTCGCCGGTCGCGCCGAAATGCGGGTTGGAGCCGCTGGTCGCGAGGCGCACCGCCTCGCCGCCATTGGCCGAGACCCGGAACACGCCCGGATTTTCCGACCAGGCGTCGGAGGTCAGGTAGCCGCCGCCGCCGCGCTCGAAGACGATCGTCTGGCCGTCGGGCGAGAAGCGCGGCCGGCGGTAATGGCCGGGACTGTTGGTGACCGTCTTCATCCCCGAGCCGTCTGCGGCTACGGTGCGGATTTCGCCGAGGCGCTGGTCGTTCCAGCTGACGAAGACGAGCCGTTTCCCGTCGCGGGACCAGCTCGGGAAGAGCTGGAAGTCGGAATCGTCGGCGGTCAGCCGGCGCGGGGCGCCGCCCGCGGTGTCCTTCGTCCACAGCCGGCCGAGGCTCTCGAACACGACCTGCCGCCCGTCGGGCGAGAGCTTGGCCCAGCGCGGCATCTTCGTCGAGAAAGAGTCGCTGTACGCCGCCACGACCGGCCGCGGCGGATCGATCACCGCGCGCGTGTCGCTGACCTGGAACGGGATCTCGGCGAGGCCGCTGCCGTCGGCGTTGATCCGCCGGATCTTGCCGCCCGCCCAGAAGACGATCGAGCGGCTGTCCGGCGTCCAGTCCATGTTCGGATAGACGCCGGTCACCGCCCAGGTCTCCTGCATGTCCTGGTCGAGCGCGTCGTAGAGCTTGCGCTCCTCGCCCGAGCGCAGGTCCTTGAGGTAGAGCTTCGACTTCGACCGCTCGCGGCGGACGAAGGCGAGGTACCGCCCGTCCGGCGACGGCGTCGGCCGCACCGATCCGCCCGGGCCCGAGGCGACGACGCTGCGCTCGCCGGTCTTCAGCTCGTATTTCTCGATGTCGAACAATTGGCCGTTCGAATCCTGGGCATATTGGAAGATCGGGCCCGAGGTGGTGTCGCGGCTGAAGTAGATCGTCTCGCCGTTGGGGCTGAAGGTCGGCTCGCCGAGCTCCTTCTGGTGCTGCGGGTTCGGCCGCTCGACCAAAGCGACGCCGTTGCCGCCGGCGACGTGGTAGAGCCAGATCTCGCCGGTGCCGAGCGAGCGGCCGGTGGTGAAATGCTTGCGCGCCGCGACATATTTCCCGTCGGGGCTCCAGCTCGGGTTGTTGAGCAGGGTGAAGCTCTCCCTGGTGAGCTGCCTTTTGTTCGAGCCGTCGCGGTTCATGATCCAGATGTTGTCGCCGCCGCTGCGGTCGGAGGTGAAGGCGATCTGGCGGCCGTCGGGCGAGAAGCGCGGCTGCACCTCATAGGGCATGCCCTCGGCGATGCGGGTGGCGCGGCCGCCGGCGATCGGCAAGGTGTAGATGTCGCCGAGCAGGTCGAAGGCGACGGTGCGGCCGTCGGGGCTGACGTCGATATTCATCCACGTGCCCTCGTCGACGTCGATCGCCACGTTGCGCGTCTTCACCGGCGGCGCGGCGACGTCCCATGTCTTCGGCTCGGCCTTGGGCGCCTTTCCGTTTTGGGCGAGGGCGGTCGAGGACAGGAGGAGAAAGGCGGCCGCGGCGATGCGCTTCTTCATGGAGACTCCGGCAGAGACGAGCCGCGCGAAGGACACGCGCGGCGGGATGCGGTGTGGGTGCCCGATCGCGGGTGGGGCGGCAAGAGGCTGGGCGGGCGCCAGCGCCGGGGCGGAGCGACTGCGCAAGAGCGGGCAAGGGGGCTGCAATCCTCCCTGTCGCCGAAGGCGATGGGGAGGGGGACCGCGCGGAGCGCGGTGGAGGGGCCGGGAAGGACGACCAGCTCCGGCCCCTCCACCAGGCTTCGCCTGGTCCCC
>NZ_SPDV01000041.1 GCF_004564275.1 Sphingomonas parva (ex Maeng et al. 2020) | reverse complement strand
ACCATCGCCGCGTTCTGCTGGGTCACCTTGTCCATCTCGGTGATCGCGGTGTTGACCTGGGCGAGCGCAGCCGACTGCTGGTCGGCGGCCATCGCGATCTGCGACACCAGGCCGCTGATCTCGTCGACCGAGCCGATGATCCGGCCGAGCGCCTTCCCCGCCTCGCCGACCAGGCCGACGCCATTGTCGACCTGCCTGGACGAGTTGGAGATCAGTGCGCCGATCTCCTGCGCCGCGTCGGCCGAACGCTGGGCGAGAGCACGCACCTCGTTGGCGACGACCGCGAAGGCACGCCCCGCCTCGCCGGCATGCGCCGCCTCGACCGAGGCGTTGAGCGCCAGCAGGTTGGTCTGGAACGCGATCTTGTCGATCACCTCGATGATCTTGGTGATCTCCTGGCTCGACTTCTCGATCTCGGCCATGGCCGCGACCGCATCGGAGACCGTCTTGCTGCTCTCCTGCGCATCGGCCTGGGTCGCGAGCACGAGCTTGTTCGCTTCGTTGGCGCCGACGGCGCTGTTCTGCACCGTCGTCGTGATCTCGGTCATCGCGGCCGCGGTTTCCTCGAGGCTCGCGGCCTGCTGCTCGGTGCGGCGCGACAGATCGTCGGACGCCTGGCTGATCTCGCCCGAGCCGCCGTGGATGTTGGCGGTCGACCGGGCGATCGTCTCCATCGCGCCGCGCAGCTCGGCGACGGCCCCGTTGAAGTCCTCCTCCAGCTTGCGATAGTCGCCGGGGAAGTCGGCGAGGCTGACGGTCAGATTGCCCGCCGAGAGCTTTGCGAGCGCGTCGGCTAGCTCGGCGACGACCTGCTGCTGGGCCGCGTCCGCGACCGCCTTGGCGGCTTCGGCCTGCTTCTGCGCCTTGGCATTGTCGCGGAAGACCACGAGAGCCCGCGCCATCGCGCCGAGCTCGTCCTTGCGGACCACGCACGGCACTTCGATCGAGTGATCGCCGTCGGCGAGCTGCCGCATCTGCCGCTCGATGTTGCCGATCGGCAGCACGATCCCGAGGCGGCTGACCAGGAAACCTGCGCCCAGTGCGCCCAGGATGCCGAGGATCGCAACGATCAGGCCAGTGAACGCGGTCGCATTGGCGCCCTCGCTCAGCGCCTGGGACCTCTGCTCGGCGGCCTCGACGCTCTTCTTGTTGAGCGGCTGGATCAGCCCGTCCATCTTCGCGAACGCGGGCTTGGCAGCGAGCATCACCTGCGTCGCCGCGGCATCCTCGTTGCGGGTGCCGAGCTCGATCGCGCGCCCCGCCGCCTCGTGAATGACGTTGAGCTGCGCGGAGACCTCTTCGATCTCGTCCGCGAGGTCCGGACGAAGCGCGCGCGCCTCTTCCAGCGCCTTGCGCGCATTCTCGAAGGTTTCCTTCTCGAAGGCCGTATTGTCTCGCGAGTCCTGCGACCCGGCGTCATAGGCGATCGAGCGGAACGCCGCGAGGCGGATCTCCTGGGTGAAGCGGTTGAAGCGGACGAGCTTGATCGTGCCCGCCAGCTGCTTGTTGACGAGCTCGGAATAGGCCGCGTCGGTGCTCTTGAGCACGCTGTTCGAATAGACGCTGAGAGCCAGGCACAGCGCACCGAGCATGGCGAGCAGCGCCATCACCTTCGTCGCGATGCGAAATTTACCTAGATATTGCAGCATAAGGTCCCCTTCCGTGGCCCGGACGAGCCACCATCGTGCCGAGGACGGAGCTACCCTGCTCATTCAGCTCGGCTTGGTAGATTCATAGAACGGGTGCTGCGTGTGCGAAGCGACACCGTAGTTCTACCGCAGTTCGGCAACTGCGTAGAATCCCTTATCGAAACAGCTACTTGAGATGTGCCGACTGGGCGGTAGCCAGTGTAGTAACGGTGTCACCTCGCTTGGCGATGCTGCACCGCAGCGGAACGGTCCCGCAGCGCCGGCCGCGCAAACCGTTGGCAAGGCGCGATTTAGCGTTCGTCGCGCAGTCGGTTGCGGCTGAAAATCCTCTGGCCGCGGCACCTCGACTGAACTAGCCTCCGTCCAGAGACCGGCGTGAGGCCGGCGCAAACGGGGGGATTGCCGATGGAGCGCGTACCCGAAGCCAGCAACGGCCATATCCGGCTGACCTCCCATCCCGGCTCGCGCGGCCCAGCCCGCTTTCCTCTCCGCTGGGGCGCCGCGACGGCGGCGGAACGCGGCCCGGTGATCGCCACCGTCAATGCCCGCTCCCACCGTAACGCGATCGGCGCCCATGGCGGTTCCTATTCGATCTATCGCGCCCTCGCGATCTCGTCGGGGGCAATGGATCCCCAGGCCCGCCCCGATCTCCAGGACACCGCGCCGGTGTGCGACATCGGGCCGCACCCGCAATGGGGCGAGCCGGGGCGGATCGTCTCGCTCGATCCCTGGGGCCATCGGGTCGCGCAGGACTTTGCCGGGCTGATCGCCGAAGGTCTCGACATCCGGCCGTCGATCGCAATTACCCGGGCACGGCTCACGCTTCCGGAGATACGCGACGCAATCGCCGCGGGGCGGCTGCAGGTCGATGGCGAGATCGTTCACGAGGCAGGGGACGTTTCGGTCACCAAGATCGCCGTCGATCCGGTCTGGTGGCTGCCAGGCGTCGCCGAGCGGTTCGGTGTCGCCGAGGGCAGCCTGCGGCGCTGTCTGTTCGAGCAGACCGGCGGCATGTATCCGGAGCTCGTCACCCGCCCCGATTTGTCCGTCTTCCTGCCGCCGATTGGCGGCATGACCCTCTACATCGTCGGCGATCCCGTCTTCCTCGGCGACGCGGCGAAGACCCTCACCTGCCGCGTCCACGACGAATGCAACGGCTCCGACGTGTTCGGATCAGACATCTGCACCTGCCGTCCCTATCTCACCCACGGCATCGAGGAAGCGACCCGCCAGGCGCAAGCCGGCGGCGTCGGCCTGATCGTCTACAACCGCAAGGAAGGCCGCGCGCTCGGCGAGGTGACCAAGTTCCTGGTCTACAACGCCCGCAAGCGCCAGCCGGGCGGAGACCAGGCGGCGACCTATTTCGAGCGCACCGAATGCGTCGCCGGTGTTCAGGACGCCCGCTTCCAGCAATTGATGCCGGACGTGATCCACTGGCTCGGCATCCGGCGGATCGACCGCTTCGTCTCCATGTCGAACATGAAATACGATGCGCTCGTCTCCGGCGGCGTCGAGATCGGCGAGCGCGTGCCGATCCCGGATTACCTCGTTCCGCCCGACGCCAGCGTCGAGATGGAGGCCAAGAAAGCTGCCGGCTATTTCACCCCGGAGGGCGCGCCGAGTGACGAAGCGCTGCGCTCGGTCATCGGACGGGATCTCGGCCAATTCTAGAGACCGACTCCTGCCAGGCCGTGCGGCGCCTGCTCAGCGCCGCGGCCGTGCGCGAGCGCGCGCACGAGATGCTCGCCACCGGGCTAAGCGGCGGCATCGACGGCTGGACGGTTGATCTCGATCGGCTGGACGAGGCGGCCGAGCGCACCGCCGCCGTGACGCGCGAGCTCTATCCCGAGCTCGACGTGCCGTTCCACGCCCGCTGGCGCCACTTCGTCGCCGGCGCGCCGGCCTTGCCGGACGCCGGGGAAGATCCGGCCGAGCGTGCCCGCGCCGCGTTCGATCTGGTCATCCTCTCGGTTCTGCTCGACGCCGGCGCCGGCCCCGGCTGGCGTTTCCGCGACCCGGTCACCGGCCTCACCCTCGGCCGCTCGGAAGGCCTTGCCGTGGCCAGCCAGCGGATGTTCGAGGCGGGCGCCTTCTCGCCGGATCCCGGCTCGCCTCATCGTGCCGACGCCGCGCTGCTCGCCGGACTGGCGCCGGAGACTCTGGCCCGCGGCTTCGCAGTCGATGCCGGCAACCCGATGATCGGCCTGGATGGGCGATCCGCGCTGTTGCGCCGTCTCGGTGCGCAGGCGCTCGCCCGGCCCGACCTGTTCGCCGTCGCCGACGCGGCACGACCGGGTGGCCTCTACGACGTGCTCGCCGCGCGGGCGGACGGCGGGTCGCTTCCCGCGCCGGCGATTCTCGAGCTGCTGCTCGAGGCGCTGGGGCCGATCTGGCAAGGCCGGCTCGTCGTCGAAGGCATCCCGCTCGGCGATTGCTGGCGTCATCCGGCGCTGAAGCGCGCCGACGCCAGCGACGGGCTGGTGCCGCTCCACAAGCTCTCGCAATGGCTCGCTTACTCGCTGATCGAGCCGCTCGAGGCGGCCGGCATCGCGGTGGTCGACATCGACGGCCTCACCGGCCTTGCCGAATATCGCAACGGCGGCCTGTTTCTCGACACCAATGTGCTGCGGCTCACCGATCCAGCCCTTGCCGCGAAGCGGCATGACGTCTCGGACCCGCTGATCGTCGCCTGGCGCTCGATGACCGTGGCTTTGCTCGATCGCCTGGCGCCGAAGGTGCGGACGCTGCTCGGCGTCGAGGAGGAGAATTTCCCCCTTGCCCGCATCCTCGAGGCAGGAAGCTGGACGGCGGGCCGCCGGATCGCGGCGGAAAAGCGGCAGGACGGCGGCCCGCCCCTCAACATCATCAGCGACGGCACGGTGTTCTGAACATGGATGGATTGACGATCGTCGGGCACCCGTTGGTGCAGCACAAGCTCAGCCTGCTGCGCGACCGGCGCAGCTCGACGCAGCTGTTCCGCGCCGTGGTGCGCGAGATTGCGACCCTGCTCTGCTACGAGGTGACGCGGGATCTCAGGACCGAGCTGATCGAGATCGAAACTCCGATCACGACCACGCTCTCCCCGGCTATCGCCGGCAAGAAACTGGTGTTCGCGCCGATCCTTCGCGCCGGCCTCGCCATGGCGGACGGCATGCTCGATCTGGTGCCGTCCGCCCGCGTCGCCCATATCGGCCTCTATCGCGAGCCGGTGTCGCTCCAGGCGGTCGAATATTATTTCAAGACGCCGGAAGACGTCGCCGAGCGGCTGGTGATCGTGGTCGATCCGATGCTCGCCACCGGCCACACCGCCATCGCGGCGATCGACCGGCTGAAGGAGGCCGGCGCCTCCGACATGCGCTTCGTCTGCCTGCTCGCCGCCCGACCGGGGGCGGAGGCCTTGCGCGCCGCGCATCCGGACGTGCCGATCTGGGCTGCGGCCATGGACGATCGGCTGAACGACCACGGCTATATCGTCCCCGGTCTGGGCGACGCGGGCGACCGCACCTTCGGCACGCGTTAGGCCGCGCTTCCTTCCGCGCTCCGCGGGCGTCCGCGCCGCCGATTACCCCTTTTCGCGACGACCGGACCTGGGTTAGCCTCATCCGGTCTAGGGGGGACAAGATGCGCTACTTGCCGTGGAAAATCAGTGCGCTGACGGCGCTCGCCGTCGCGTCGCCAGCGCCTGCCGAATGGCGCGAGGCGCGGACCGATCACTTCATCCTGACCATCGACGACACCGAGGAAGGGGCGCGCGATTTCGCCACCCGTCTAGAGCGGTTCGACGCGGCGCTTCGCTCGCTCTACGGCGTGCCCGACAATCCGGATCAGCATGCCCGGCCGCTGGAGATCTACGCGCTCAAGGACGGCGGGGTCTATGGCACGTGCGGCTACACCGCGCTCGGCTGCTACAAAGCGAGGCCGGACCGATCGCTGATCTTCAGCATGCACATGCCGGGCATCGACAAGAAGACGAAGACGGGCTGGTGGAGCTCGCAGACGGTGCTGCTCCACGAATATGGCCACCATTTCGCCTTCTCGAACTTCCCCACCGCTTATCCTTACTGGTTCTCGGAAGGCTTCGCCGAGTTCAACGCCAACGCCACGTTCGAGCCCGACGGATCGATCATCATCGGCTATCCGGCCAATTATCGGGCGGAGGGCCTGAAGAGCGGCAACCGCCTCTCGGCCAAACAGCTGTTCGATCCGATCCGCTACAGGACGCCGGACCTCGACCTGCTTTACGGCCGCGGCTGGCTGCTCACCCATTATGCGATGCTCGACACGGCGCGGAAGAAGCAGCTTGCCGCCTATCTCGAGGCGCTGAACAAGGGCGTTCCGAGCCTGCAGGCTGCCGAGCAGTCGTTCGGCGACTTGAAGCAGCTCAACGACGCTCTCGACGCTTACGCCAAGGGCCGCCTGCAGTCGCCGCTCTACGTCGCGCCCGATCCGAAGCCGGTGCGGGTGACGGTGACCACGCTCTCGCCCGGACAGGCTGAGATGCTGCCGCTGCACATCGCCTTCACCGTCGGCGTCCAGAAGGATTACCGTCTCGGCCCGGCGATGAAGGCGGCCAAGATCGCCGCCCGCTTTCCGGACGATGCGGTGGTGCAGACGCAATGGGCGGTCGCCGAGCATCACGCCGGCCGGCTGGACCGGGCAGACAAGGCGGCCGACGCGGCGCTCGCGCTGAAGCCGGACCATGTCGACGCCCTCGTCCGCAAGGGACTGATCGCGGTATCGCGGGCAACCAAGACGAAAGCGACCGATGCCGCCGCATGGTCGGCCGCCCGCGCCTGGTTCCTGAAGGCCAATCGCGCCGATCCGAACGCCGTGATGCCCCTCTACCTCTATTACACCAGCTTCGCCGCCGCGGACGCCAAGCCCACACCGGGCGCGGTGAAGGGGCTGATGCGCGCCGCCGCTCTTGCACCGGAGAGCACCGAGATACGTGTTCAGCTCGCCCGGCAGATGCTGACCGACGGCGATGCTGCCACGGCACGCGCCTTGCTTCAGCGCAGCGCGTTCACGCCGCACCGCGAACGCGACGAGAATCTCGCCCGCCAGCTCGTCGATCTGATCGACGCCGGTAAGGTCGAAGAGGCCAAGGCGCTGATGAAGGCGAAGGAGGACGAGGCGGAGAAGGAGGACTGACCCGCCGCAGCGCGGCCGTCACGGTTCGCCGCCCAAAGCTCTCGTCGATTGACAGAGCGGCCGCCGCGTCGGACACCTGCGGCTCCGAAGGCGTATTGGGGGCAATGGAATGAACGGGTTGCGTGTTGTTGCTGCGGCGGTCCTCCTCGTCTGTGCCGGTGGCTCGCTGGCTGCGTTCGCGGGCGACCCGTTCGAGGACGCGATCGTCGCGGTGCGCTGGAAGGAGAATGAGAAGGCGCTGGCGCTGATCGATACGCCGGGCTTCGACGTCAACCGGCAGAATGCCGAGGGTTACACCCTGCTCCACATCGCCGCCGACCAGAACAATTTCGAGATGGCGAAGATCCTGCTCCAGCGCGGAGCGAACCCCAACCTGCGCAGCAAGATCGGCAGCACGGTCGCCGACATGGCCTATAGCGGCTCGCCCCTGCTCGCCGCCGTGCTCAAGGCGGGCGGCCAATATGCCAAGAACGCGCCTTATGTCGCGCCCGCCTCGCGACCCGCCACAGCGGCCGCCAAGAGTGCGTCGGGGGCGACTCGGGCGCCTGCCTCGGCTGCCTCTGCGGCGGCGGCGAGCAACGATCCGCGCCGCAAGCAGTGCAACGCGCGCCATCATTCCTCATCGGCCCTGTGCAGCGACAGCACCTGCAAGATGCGTGAATACCGCAAGTGGCAGACCTGCCTGAAGACCGGCTCCTATAATTGACACCTCGATAGCCGTCGGAGCCGGGGGCTGCCGGGCCTCCGTAGCCGCGGCGATCCACGGAGAAGTGCGCGTATGTCCCTGATGCATGATCGACGAACTGCTCTGCAGGCTCTCGGCGCCCTCGCCGGCGCGGCCGTGCTGCCGCTCGCTCCGGCGGCGGCCGCGTCCGCGACGCGCAAGCCGCCGCGCCTGCGCGCCGGCGACACCGTCGGGCTGGTGGAGCCCGCCGGCTTCACCGACGACGAATTCGACCTGAAGCTGGTCCTCGAGACGGTTAGCGCGATGGGGCTCGTGCCCAAGCCCGCGCCGCACCTCGCCCAGCGCTACGGCTATCTCGCCGGGCGCGACCAGGAGCGGGCCGCCGATCTCAACGCGATGTTCGCCGACGACACGGTCCGGGCGATCTTCGCCGTGCGGGGCGGCTGGGGCTGCGCGCGCATCCTCCCCTATCTCGACTTCGACAGAATCCGCGCCAATCCCAAGCTGCTGATCGGGTTCAGCGACATCACCGCCCTCCACATGGCGCTCGCCGCCCGCGCCGGCTTCACCACCATCCATGGCCCGAACGCCGCGAGCTCCTGGGGCAAATTGTCCTGGGACGCGTTCCGCAGCCTCGCCTTCGACGGCGGCACGCCGCTCTACCGAAACCCGGAAGCGAGCGATGATCGGCTGGTCCAGCGCGGCGGCCGCATCCGTACCTTCCGCGGCGGCAAGGCCAGCGGCCGTCTGCTCGGCGGCAACCTCACCGTGCTGACCGCGCTGATGGGCACGCCCTATCTCCCGGACTTCAGCGGCGCGATCCTGTTCCTCGAGGATACGGACGAGGCTGAATATCGGATCGACCGGATGCTGACCCAGCTGTCCCTCGCCGGCGTGCTGCGCAAGGTCGCCGGGGTGGTCTTCGGCCAATGCACCGATTGCCGCAGCTCGGGACCTTCTTACGGCGGCTTCACCCTCTCCGAGGTGCTCAAGCAGCATCTGGAACCGCTCGGCGTGCCGGCCTTCCAAGGCGCATTGATCGGCCATGTCGCCAATCAGTTCAGCATCCCGGTGGGTATTCGCGCCGAGATCGACGCCGACGCGGGCACGATCCGCATCCTTGAGCCGGCGGTGGCGTAAGGACCTTGGCCGTCAGTTGATGTCCTGACGGCGGAAGCTGCCGAGCGTCAGCAGCATCAGCCCGCCGATCCAGGCCGCCATCGCCATTGCGGACGTGGCCCAGCCGAGCGCGACCACGCCGGTGCGGGGGAAGCGGGCTTCGAACGCTTTGCCCTCGACGATCCAGCTGCCCAGATTCTCGAGATGATAGCCGGGGAGCACCTGGTAAAGGCCCCAGATCAGCCGCGGCGCATAGACGGAGAGCAGCGGCGCGAAGGCGGTGAAGGTCTGCTCGGCGGTGCCGATCACGATTGCGATCACCACCGCGGCGATCATCGAGCGGGTGAGGATCGCGGCCAGGCTGGTGTAGGCGATGGTGAGCAGCACCGGCGCGATCGTCACCGCGGCGCGCATGCCGTGCTCGTGGAGGATGGCCGCCGGCGTGATCCCCGGCGGGATGGCGTCGCCGGTGAGATGGTCGCTGGCCCAGGTGAGTACCACCGAAAGCAGCGCGGTGAACAATACGGCACCGTAGAGCAGGAGGAGCACCATCGCATATTTCGCCGCGATCAGCGCCGGCCGGCGACGGTGGAGCACGACCAGTTTCCAGGTGTTCCAGCCATATTCGCCGGCGAAGACGACCGCGGTGAACGCCGCGATCAGGTAGCGCCCCAAGGTGTGCGGCGGCACGTACCAGACCGCCGCCGTATTCTCGATCCACTTGGCGGTGGAGGGTGTGCCGGGGCTCTCCGGAAGCGCCCCGGACAGAGCGACCGCAATGGCGATCGCGAAGAGCAGGATGAAGCCGACCGGATAGATCCAGATGAGGAACCAGGTCGCGCGGTGGCGCGAGAATTTGAGCAGCTCGGCCGAGACCGCGTCAAGCATCGGGATCCTCCTGCGTGATCGAGAGGAAGACCTCCTCGAGGTTGCGGCGCTCCGGCGCGAGCCCGAAGACGTCGACTCCGGCGCCGACCAGGCGCCGGACCACCTCCGGCGCCTCCTCCTGGGTCGCCGCCACGCGGATCGCGCCGCCGTCCGGCTCGACCGCCCAGCGCCCCTCCAGCGCCGATTGAGCCATGGCGAGCGGCGAGGCCTCGATCCGCAGGCCTTCGTCCTGGCGCAGCAGCTCGGCGATCGTCGCCTCGCGCACGATCTCGCCCCGGCTGATGATCGCGACGCGGTCGCAGACCTGCTGGACCTCGTGCAGGAGATGGCTGGACAGGAAGACCGTCTTGCCCTGCTCGTCGCAGAGATTGCGGATCAGCATCCGCATCTCCTGGATGCCGGCTGCGTCGAGGCCGTTCACCGGCTCGTCCAGGATCACCAGATCGGGATCGTGGAGCAGCGCGGCGGCGACGCCGAGGCGCTGGCGCATCCCCGTGGAATAGCCTTTCACCCTGCGCTCCGCCGCATGGGCGAGGCCGACCTGCTCGAGAAGCGGGTCGATCCGCGCGTCGGCGCCCTCGCCGCCATGGGTGCGGGCCAGCACCTGCAGGTTCCGGCGTCCGGAGAGAAAGGGATAGAAGGCGCCGCCGTCGACCAGCGAGCCCACTCGGCGAAGCGTGCGCGGATTGGAGCGGAGCGCCTCGCCGAACAGCCGGACTTCGCCGCCGGTCGGCGCGATGAGCCCGAGCAGCATGCGGATGGTCGTGCTCTTGCCTGCCCCGTTTGGTCCCAGGAAGCCGTAGACCTCGCCCGCCCCGACCGAGATCGAGACGTTGCGGACCGCATGGACGCCGCCCCTGCGTCCGCGATAAGTCTTGCTGAGATCGACGAGCTCGACGACCGCGCCTTCGGATTCCATCAGCGGAGCGTCCCCCTCGCCTGCGATGGACAGGATGTGTCACGGGCGGAACGGACAGGCAAGGCGCAATCCTGCCCCACTCGGGCGCGGCAGGCGGCCGGCAGGCACCGCGTGCCGTGACCTCGCTGGACTTGTCCGACCGCCGCGCGCAGCCTTTCCCGCGCGAGTCGGAGAGGGACGCCGATGCACTGGGGACGGCAGCGCAGTCGAAAGCGGGCCGCGCCGGACGCACGACCGGAGACCTGGCTGCGGCTGGACATCGCCGTCGAACCTCAGAGGCGCCGCCACGAATGCTGGGCCGCGGTCGCCAGCGCCGTGTCCCGGCACTATCGCGGCGCCGGCGGGCTCGATCAGGATGCGGTCGTTGCCGCGGTCGGGCTGCCCCCCAACCGCTTCTGCGACGCAGGCCTGGCGCTCGCCGCGGCCGGAGTGCTGGCGGGGCAGCGTGACGAAGCGCTCACGATCGTCGATCTGGAGCGGGAGATCGCCGCCGGGCGGATCGTCGTGGCGCGGATCCGCTGGTCGTTCGGCGGCGGCCACCTCGTCGCCTTGTCAGGCCTCTCCTCGATCGGCCGCGTCTCGCTGCACGACCCGCGCTACGGCCCGTCCATCTGGAGCCACCGCGACCTCGTCGAAGGCCGCTACCGTACCTTCGGCCGCTGGACTGGCAGCTACTTCACTGCAGGTAGTTCATTGATATCATGATCTTAGACAAACTGCAGAAGTGAAGAGCCAACAACATTAAAATGCCGACCGATTTATGGTTGACCGGCTGCTTCATCTCCTCTTATCCTTCCGGCTCCGCCATGTTCCCGCAGTCGCGTATGGTCGCCGGGGAAGCGAGATTAACTCCACAATGGAGATAAATCATGGCAGAGGACGGCTTCGACACCCAAGACTTCGACACGCCGATCACGGAATTCCTTGACGGTCCTTCGGCGGATCGTCTCACCGCGAAGGCCAAGACCCTGATCGAGGGGGATCTCGTCGCACTCGCATGGCGCAACAGCACCGAGCGGACCGAGACGCTGAGCTGGCGCGACATCGTCTCGATCGAGGATGCCTTCAAGGACCATCCGTTCCGTGGCGACGCGAACTCGGAGACCGTCGGAGCGAGCTGCTGCTGCACCTGCACGCCGGCGTGCTGCTGCACCGCCGCCGCGGTCGTGACCTGCTAAAAAGCGCGCGAGGAGGGGCGGCGCGGCCGCGCCGCACCGCCCGCCGAGCTCAGGGAAAGCGTTGCTCCGCATGGCTGAGACTCGCCCGCCCCTCCTGCGCCTGCTGCCCTTCCAGCTCATCCGCCGCCCCGAGGGGCTGATCGTCCGCCGCGGGATCGAGCAGCTGCTGCTCGGCGGCGACGAGGCGGCCCTGGTGCTCGAGACGATCGTCACCGCCTTCGAGCACGGCCCGACCACCGCCGAGGCTGTCGCGGGATTGTTCGCCGAGCCCGATCGGCCGCAGATCCTTGCCCTGCTCGCCTATCTCGAAAGTCGCCGGATCCTGGTGCCCGCGGTCGGGAACCTGTCCGAAGCGGAGGAAACGGAGACCGACCTGCTCTACTGGCAGTTCCGCCAGGATCCGGAGAGCAGCGGCCGGCGGATGGCGAGCCTGCGCATCGCCATTGCCGGGGTGAACCGCATCGGCCTCAGGATCGCCGAGACGCTGGCCGCAGTCGGCGTCCAGACGATCGACTTCGTGGACGATCCGATGCTGCGGGGCGATCCTGTCGGATGCACCGACGCAGTGAACGTTCTGGGTCGCGTAACTCCCGCCGCTCTCTGGGAGAAGCAGGTCGCCGACACCAGGCCGCACTGCCTGGTCGCAGCCTCGGATTTCGGCGGCCAGCAATTGCTCCTGCGCTGGAACCGGGTCGCGCACCAGCACGACGTGCATTTCCTCCCGGTGACGATCGAGGAACTGATCGGCTACGTCGGCCCCTTCGTCGTGCCCGGCGAGACCGCCTGCCTTGCATGCCTGCGCGCGCGCCAGAACGCCAATCTGGTCAACTCGGCCGACCGGCGCCTCGCCGAGGCGCAGGCGCACCGCGGCCAGCACGTTTCGGTCGGGCATCCGGCGCTGCTCGCGATCACCGCCGAGATCGCGGCCTTCGAGATCCACCGCTTCTACGCGGCGCTGCCGCAGTGGCGGGTCGGCCATCTGATCGAGTACAATCTGTTCGGTGCCTCGATGTCCCGGCGCCGGGTCTTCAAGGCGCCCCGCTGCGCCGTGTGCAGTCCGCTCCACGAGGCCGTACCGGTGAACCAGCGCAAGATGGTCCCGATGACGGCGCTGATGAACCGCTGATGGGCTACCAGCCGGCACCCGCATCGCTGCGCCGGCTGCGCGACATGTTCGACGATCTCGTCGATCCCCGGGTCGGCATCATCCAATATGTCTCCGAAAACGCCAAGGAGGCGGGGGCGCCCGATTTCTTTCGCTATGCGGCCCGCGCGAGCGACACCAAGGCCTTTTGCCCGCAATCCAATTTCGACGTCGCGAGCGCGGCCGCGGCGACTCGGGAGATGGCGCTCGCCAAGACGCTCGGCGAGGCGGTCGAGCGTTATTGCGCAGCGATCTTCGATCCCGCCGAGCTCCCGATCTGGTCGCGCCTGGAGGCGCCCTTCCCCTGCGTTGATCCGGCCTCGTTCGCTCTGTTCGCGCCGGACCAGTTCGGCACTCCCGGCTTCGTCTTCGAGCCGTGGCACGACGGCACGCCGCTTCGCTGGACGATGGCGCGCGACCTCGTCACCGGAGATGCCGTCGGCGTGCCCGCCTGCTTCGTCTACGTTCCCTATTTCTTCGATCGCGCCGCCGGCGAGGTGCCGATCGCCCAGCCGATCTCGACCGGCCTCGCCTGCCACTGCAGCATCGAGGAAGCGACGATCGGCGGCCTGTGCGAGGTGATCGAGCGGGACGCCTTCACACTCACCTGGCAGGGGCGGCTCTCGCATCCCCGCATCGAGCTGTCCTCGCTCAGCGCCGCGAACCGCGACCTGGTCGGCCGCCTCGCCGCGGCCGGCTATCGGGTCGATCTGATGGATGCGACCACCGACTCGCTGATCCCCAGCATCGTGGGCACGCTGCGCAGCCTCTCGCCCTGCGGGCTGCCGCTCGTCGTCGCCGCCTCGACCTCGGTCGATGCCGAGGATGCTGTCGGCAAGTGCCTCGAGGAGCTCGCCCACACCGAGCGCTACATGTGGCAGCTGCGAAACACGACGCCCGACGTCCCGTTCGTCGCGGGCCACACCAACGTCGTCGATCAGGTCACCCATCTGCGCTTCTGGAACGATGCGGAGCGCCTCGCGCTGGCGCGATGGCTGTGGGCGTCGGACCGGGTGATCGACTTTGCCGATCTTCCAACCACGCACAGCGGCTCACCTGCCGAGTGCCTGCAACATCTCCTGCGACGGATCACCGAGACCGGCCACCGCCCGCTGGCCGTCGATCTCTCCACGCCCGACGTCGCCGAAGCCGGGCTGCGGGTCGTCCGGGCCATCATCCCAGGGTACCATCCGCTGCACATGGGCCACATCGTCAGGGCACGGGGCGGCGAGCGGTTGTGGACCGTGCCGCAGCGCCTCGGTCACCGGCCCGTCGAGCCCGGCGGGGACAATCCCTACCCCCATCCCTTCCCATGAGCCGTCCGCTGGACATGTCCCGCTGGGAGCGGGCCGCGATCGGGCAAGGCGCCCCCGATCTTCTGTGGGAATGGTTTCACGAGAATTCGAAGACCGGCCGGTTCGATCCCTTCCCGACCAACGATGCGGTCGTCGCCGAGATGCAGGCGCGGCTCGAGTCGCTCGATTATGCGAGCTACCCGCTGGTTGCGCTGCCGCAGACGCGGACGCCGCTCGCGGCGCCGCTCGACGAGGTGCTCGCCGCGCGCGAGTCGGCACGCGGCATGGCGCCGGGGCCGGTCACGCTGGAGCAGCTCGGCTCCCTGCTGTTCTGGGCCTATGGCGTCACGCGGGACAATGTCGGGACCGTGCATCCCCGCCCGTTCCGCACCATCCCGTCCGGCGGCGGCCTCTACCCGCTCGAGCTCTATTTTCACTCGAGCCATGTCGAGGGGCTGGCGCCAGGCCTCTACCATTATTCGGCCGCCCATCATCACCTTCGCCGCCTCGCCGCCGGGGATCATGGCGATCGCATCGCCGCCGCCCTGGTTCAGCCCGAGCTCGCCGCCAGCGCCTCGATCGTCTTCTTCGTCACTGCGATGTTCGAGCGCAGCACGTTCAAATATCGCGACAGGGGCTATCGCTTCGTGTTCCTCGAGGCGGGCCATCTCGGCCAGAACCTCACGCTCGCCGCGATCGCCATGGGCCTCAAGGCGACCAGCATCGGCGGCTTCTTCGATCGGGACGTCGACAAGCTCCTGCACATCGACGGGATCAATCACTCGTCCATCTACCTCTGCGCCGTCGGCCACCCGGAAGAGCCGTGACGTACGGGCGCGAGCGCGATCGTCGCCGCACGATCACGCGGCACGCGGTCCCGCCGAAGGCCTCGCTCGTCTCCCCATCGAACCTGGCGGCGCTGCGCATTGCGCTGGAGCGGCAGGGACCGCCCGGAACCTTGCTCGTCGCGGATCTGTGGCTCGGCGCCTGGCAGGGCCAGTCGCTCGCCCGCCAGTTCGCGGCCCAGCTCGGGCTTCCTGAGCCGGATGCGGTCCAGCCGCTCGCAGCCCCCAATCTCCGGCCGGGAGCAACGCCGGACTATAGCGACACCGTCGCGCGCGTGGTCGACGCCGAGACCAGCGGAGACCGCCTCGTCACTGCCGCCCTCGACAACGCGCTGCGCCTGATCGAGGCGGCCGACGCCGAGCGCGAGCCGGCGGTCTTCGTGATCATCCTTCCGGCCGTAGATTCGCCTGGCTGGGAGCGAGAGGATCTTCTCTTGGCCCGCTTCCTGGCGGAGGCAGCGCGCGACGGCCCTCATCGGCTGGTCCTGGCCAGCTTTGGCGGCGGGCAGGCGCCGCCGGGCTGGGAGCTCACGCCGCTCCCCGCCCGCCCGCTTCCACCGCCCCCGCCTCGCCCGCCTGAGCTCCTCGCCCGGATCCCCGGGCCGATCTCGCCGGCGGACGCTGCCACGCTCGCCCCGGACGCGCGCCCCGACGAAGGGATGTTGCTTCGCGGCGGCGCGTTGCTCGTGGAGCCCGCCGCGCGACAGGGGGCGACGCCCGCCGGCGCCCATCGGGCGATCGCGGCGGCGAGCGACGGCTGGCTGCGCGCCTATGCCTTGCTGCGACACGGTCCGACGGCGAACGACGTCCCCTTTCTCTGCGCGGAGGCAGCGCAGCGGTTCGCGGAAGGCGGCTACGGCATCGCGCGCCGGCTGCTCGAGGCGGCGCGGAGTGCTGCGAGCGGCGTCGTCACGCCGGCGGCGGTCGAGCTCCAGCTCCAGGGAATGCGGATCGCGCTGATGGATTTCGAGGCTGCGGCGGCGGCCGCCGATCCGGATCCGCGTCTCCCGACCGCCCTGCGCGGCGTGCTGCTCCAGTGCAAGGCCTGGGGCCTGGTGATGACCGGCGAAGCGGAGCAGGCGGAGCCGCGCTTCTCCGCCGCGATCGAGCTGCTGAAGAGCGAGGTGCCGGAACGGCAGTTCCTCTACCTGCTCAACATCGCTGCCTTGAACCGGCTCCGGCTCGGCAGGATCGACGACGCGCTCGCGCTCGAATGCGCGATCGAGCAGAGTCTCGCCGGCCTGGAGCGGCCCGATTGGCACCTCGTTTACATCAACTGCCTGAACCTCTCGCGCCTCTACCGGCGGCTCGGCGACGTCGAGCGGGCCGCGGCCTATGTCGACACGGCATTCGCCGGCACGCTCGGGCTGCGCTCGGTCAGCGATCTCGTCTATCGCAACGTCTGCCGCGCCCAGATCGACTGCCAGGCTGCTCGCCGCGAGGAAGCATTCCTCGGCTGGTTGCGGGCGGCGCTTCACTGGGCCGCCGGCGAGGTCCCCGAAGCGCTCGCGCCGCGCGTCGCACGCGCCATCCTCGGCGCGCCCAGCGCCCCCGCACCCGAGCGCCTCGCCGAAGCCGTCGCGGCCGCCCTGCTGCGCCAGCTCGGCGCGGCTGCGAAGGCGGCCGGGATCGACGAATGGCAGGAGGGCGGAGAGCCCGGAAGGCCTCCCGTCTTCACCGGCGCGCCGGATCTGCCGCCCGGCGCGATCGCGGCGGGCGCAAGCGGCTGGGGCGTGCTGGCCTCGTCCGCTCCGCTGGCGCCGGCGTGCCGCGGCCCCGAATTCGATCGGCTCGGCGCAGCGCTCGGCGGCTACATCGGCCGCTGCGCACCGGAGGCCGCCGGAGCACCGACCTACGGGATCGATACCCGCGGGGGAACCGAGCTTCCCCGCACCGCGGCCGAGCTGCTCGAGAGCGGGTGCCGCTACGAGGCGTCCAGCTTCGTCTTCGATGGCCGCCGGCTGACGCTGACCGATCCGGAGCGCCGGCGGCTGCGCCTCTCCCGCCGGGTGCGGCTCGGCGACGGGCTCGATCGCATCGCCCGGACCCCGCACGGCTTCGAGGCGCGGTTCAAGCGCTATCGCCCGCCTTACCCCCTCGATACCGCCGCGCTTCGCCTGCTCGATCGCATCGACGGCGGCAGCACCGTAGCGGAGGTCGCGATCGACGGAGCGGACCTGGGGGAGCAGGCGCTCGCATTGCTCGACGCGCTGGAGGCCGCGGCGGTGATCAAGGTGGAGCTCGGCTAAAACGCCGCCTCGGCCTCGCGTGCCAGGATCCGCGAGACGAGTTCGGCGACGCCGATGCCGTCATTGTCGATCCACAGGCCGTCCGCGCCGAGATCGGCCTTCATCCACGCGCCGAGGTCTGCCCAGCGGTCTGGGCCTGTCTCGCCTCTTTCGGCGCGGCGTCGCGCCACCGTCTCCGGGGACGGCGAGAGGACGACCAGCCGCAGCTTGTGGCGGCGAAGCCTGCGCCGGTAGAGATCGAGCATCTGCCGGGCGACGACGACATAGTCGATCACCGGCACGAAGCCCGCGCAGGCGAACGACCGCGCGAGCAGGCATTGGTGACGCAGGTTGAGCGCGATCTGCGCGTGTGATTCCGCTTCCGGCGCTTCGCCCGGTCCGACGGCGCCGCCCGCGACCATTGCCTGCAGGAGGTCTCCGTCGATATGCGCCGCCCGCGGCAGGCGTCGCGCGAGCGCGCGTGCCGTGGTCGATTTCCCGCTGCCGGGCAATCCGGTGACGATCCAGACGGGAGGCGCCGCGCCGCCGGCGGCGTCCGTACCCCTCAACGCCGGCATCAGAACCGCCTGCCGAACCACAGGCTAAGCCTGCGCATCGTCGAATCTCCCCCCAACCTGGGCCGGTGGGAGGATGAACCTCGATCAGCGTCCGCGCAATCGCGCGATCGCGCTCGCGCCCTTTTCGAAAGCCGCCTTCAGCGCGCCGAGAAGACGATCGGGCACTCGCCGCCGGGAAGCTCCGGCGACGGCCCGAGCCGCTCGGCCACGGCGAGCAGCTTGCGGGTGTCGCCGGCCGCTTCGGCGCCCTCCAGCGCGGCATCGGCGGTCTCGGCGCAGATCGCGTCGGTGGTCGCGTCGGCGCCATATTCGTTGGCGAGCGCGGTGGTGAACCGGTCGTAGGCGCTCTCGCCTGCCGCGCCGTAGCCGGCCGCGAACTGGGCGCGGAGCACGGTGTTGGCCGCCTGCAGCGTCGTCCTGTTGCCGCTGACGAATGCATTGTAGGGCGCCAGCACGTCGATGCCGATCGCGCGGCAGCGCAGGCTCGCGACCATCAGCCGCGACTGCAGATCGCGCACCTTCGCGGCGGCCGCCTGCTCGTTGTTCCAGCACCCCATGTCGGCCTGCGCGGCCTGGGCCGAGCAGAGCGACGCGGCCGCCAGCGCGGCGGCATATCGCTTCGTGAAGATGGTCATGAAAGCCTCCCGATCCGCACGGGAGTCCATCCCCATGCGCCTCGGCCGAGAGTCTCACCGCACGGTAAGCAGGAGGTTTCAGGACATGGTTAAACCATTGGGAGCAGTAGTTTTCCTGAGCGCCAGCCACGTGAAAGCCACAGCGCGGCCCTGGCGCTCAGGAACGATCGTCCGCTGCGCCGCCCGACGCTCCGGCGGCGAGCTGCGTCCGGGCGAGCCGCATCGCCCGCGCCACGTTCAGCATCCCCGTCCCGCTGACCGGATCCGCGCCCGGCGCGCCGAGATCGACTGCGCTGTCGAGCAGAAGCGTCGCGAGCTCCGGTCCGCGCAGCTGCGGATAACGCTCCAGCAACAGGGCGGCCGCGCCGGCCACGAACGACACGGCGTAGGACGTGCCGGAGACCTTGGCGCAGCTCCGCCGACCGCAATTGGTGACGAGATTCTGTCCGGGCGCGACCAGATAGCGGTGCTCGGCACCCGTCGCCTTGCTCGCCCAGCGGGCGACGCGACCGGACGGAGTGGTCGCGCCGGCGATGACGATCGAGCCCGCAAAGCGCGGATCGGCCGCGTAGCGCGCCGGCCATGAGGGTTCCGGGTCACCATGATTTCCGGCGGCGGTCACCAGCAGCGCGCCCGCCTCCACCGCGCGGACGAGCGCTGGCTCGATCTGGCTGAGCCGGTTCGGCGCCTCCAATGGCAGCGCGATGATGCGCGCGCCTTGCTCGACGGCATAATCGATCCCGCGGGCGAGATTGGTGCCGTTGATGCGACAGGCCTTCGAGCAGCTGCCGGCGGTGTCGACCCGGACCGAGAGGATCGTCGCGTCATAGGCGACGCCGAGGGAACCCCGGCCGTCATGGCGGGCGGCGAGCAGGCTCGCGGTCTGTGCGCCGTGGCGCGCGCCGCCGTCCTCGCCCCGATCGGCCACGACGTCGATCGACTTGTCGGAGAGGCCGGCGAGGAGGTCGGTCCCGGCGGCGCTGACGCCGGTGTCGATGAGCGCCACGGTCACGCCCCTGCCGGTCGCGCCCTGGGCATAGGCCGCGTCGGCATCGATCGCCCCGATCCCCCAGTTCAGCGCGCGCTCGAGGCTCCGGCGGCTCGGAGGCGCTGCACGCGCCGCGCGGGCGGCCGGTGCGGCCGCATGCGAACCGGCGGGGCGCGCGGGCAGCGCTCCGGTCGGGGCAAGCACCAGCGAGGCGCCGACCAGGCTGCGGAGAAGAAAAACAAGGCTGCCGCGCCGCCGCGAGAGCCGGGAAGCGAAACTCGTCACCATTTGTGTCCTGAGGCGCCGCCCCGAAGGGCGGCGCAAAACCTGCCGAACAGGTAGGCCCGGTGACTAAGTGCTTGTAGTTACCTCGTATTCTTACGGCCAAACGGCACGAATGTGCCCCTGATCATTCGATCGCGAGCATCACCAGCGATTTGGGCGGAAGCGACGCCCGGAGCGTGCCGCCGCTCAGGCTGGCGCCGTCGAAGGCGCGCGGCGTGACCGCTTCCGGCCTGCCGAATTCGTTCGTCGCATCCATCCTGTCGGCAGTGAGGATCGTGCCGGACACACGGCTCCCCGGGACGGCGATGTCGAGGCTGGCGCCCCGGTTCGGATCGGCGTTGACCAGCGCGACGTAGAGCTTGCCGTCCCTGCCGCGGGCCGCCGCCGCATCGACCGCCGGAAGCACCCATTGATCCTTGGAATACCAGGGCGAGTTGATCTCGACCGGGATGGCGGTCGCGTCCTGGAACGGGATGTACATCTTGAACGCGTGATAGGTGGGGGTCAGGACCATCTGCGCGTCGCGCGTCAGGATCATCGCCTGGAGGACGTTCACCATCTGCGCGATGTTCGCCATCCGCACCCGGTCGGCATGGCGCGAGAAGATGTTGATGTTGATCGCGGCGAGGATCGCGTCGCGGAGGCTGTTCTCCTGCTGGAGGAAGCCCGGGTTCGTGCCCGGCGTCGGATCGTACCAGGTGCCCCATTCGTCGAGCGCCAGGATCACCTTCTTCTCGGGATCGTATTTGTCCATGGCCGCCGAATGACGGACGATGAACTCGTCCATCATCCGCGTCTTGGCGAGCGTGCGGGCCCAGGCCGCCTCGTCGAAGCCGGTCGCGGGTCCCTTGTGGGCCCAGTCGCCGGGCAAAGTGTAGTAATGGACGCCGATACCGTCGACGTTCTTGCCGGCCTCGCGCATCATCACGTCGGTCCAGTGATAGTCGCCGCTGTTGGCGCCGCTCGCGATCTTCAGCGTCCTGGTACCGGCCGGAACCTTGACGAAGGTGCCGTAGCGCCGGGTGAGGTCGGCGGCATATTCCACCCTCATGCTGCCCCCGCAGCCCCAGAGCTCGTTGCCGAGGCCGAAATAAGGCAGCTTCCACGGCGTCTTGCGGCCGTTGCGGGCGCGCAGCTCGGCCAGGCTGCCGGCCGGCGCGGTCATGTACTCGACCCACTCCGCCATTTCCTGCGGCGTGCCGCTGCCGACGTTGCCGGAGACATAGGCCTCGGCGCCGATCATTTCGGCGAAATCCATGAACTCGTGGGTGCCGAAGGCATTGTCCTCGGTGACGCCGCCCCAATGGGTGTTGATCTTCACCGGCCGCTGGCCGCGCGGGCCGATCCCTTCGCGCCAGTGATATTCGTCGGCGAAGCAGCCGCCCGGCCAGCGCACCAGCGGCACCTTCAGGTCCTTCAGCGCCTGCACGACGTCGTTGCGATAGCCACGCGTGTTGGGAATGCGGCTGTTCGGGCCCACCCAGATGCCGCCGTAGATGCCGGTGCCGAGATGCTCGGCGAACTGGCCGAAGATGCGGCGGTCGATCACGGGGCCCGGCCGGTCGGCGTTCACCGTCACCGTCACCGCGTGCGGCGTGGCCGCGGGCTGCTGGGCAGCGGCGGGGATCGCGCCGGCCGTCATCAGTGCCGCGAGGACAATCGTCCGGATCATTGCTGCCCCCTTTCGCGCATGGCCTTCGCAAGACGGCTAACCGGCAAAGCGGGCGAAGTTCAAGCCGCCCCGGCGGGCAGAGGGCGCGCGATCGGCGATTTCAGGGGGAGCTGGATGCCCGACGTGGATTCGAACCACGATTGACGGAGTCAGAGTCCGTAGTCTTACCATTAGACGATCGGGCAGCGCCGGGGCGGCAGATAGGGGGCTCGCCCGAGGCGGTCAAGGGGCCAATCGGCGCTTCCGTGATCCTACGGAGGCCTGCCTTGCCGAACCGCACCCGGCCATGTACCAAGGTGGCAAGTCAGGCGCGGCACCCGCCGCTCCGCAAGAGAAAATAAGAGAATACGCATGGCGCAGCAGGCCGCTTCGGCTCCGCTCCCGCCGGCAGCAGGCCCGGCGCCGGCGGACAACAGACCGCCCTCCGCGCGGTACGGCGCCCGCACGGCCCGCCAGACCTATGGCGCGCTCGATCTCGGCACCAACAACTGCCGCCTGCTCATCGCCCGCCCCTCCGACGACGGCTTCACGGTGATCGACGCGTTCAGCCGCGTCGTACGGCTCGGCGAAGGGCTGGCCGCGAGCGGCAAGATCAGCGACGCGGCCCAGGACCGCGCGATCGCGGCCCTCGCCGTCTGCGCCGACAAGCTCTGCCGCCGCCGAGTCACCCTCGCGCGCTCGGTCGCGACCGAGGCCTGCCGCCGCGCCGCCAACGGCCGCCATTTCATCGAGCGGGTTCGCCGCGAGACGGGGATCGTGCTCGAGATCATCTCGCCCGAGGAGGAAGCGCGGCTCGCGATGCTCGGCTGCCATCGCCTGCTCGAGCCCGGCGACGGCCCCGCACTGATCTTCGACATCGGCGGCGGCTCCACCGAGCTCGTCCTCGTCGATACCGACGGCGACGCCACGCCGCGGATCAAATGCTGGTGGAGCGCGCCCTGGGGCGTCGTCTCGCTGACCGAGAGCGAAGGCACCCAGTTCAACGATGCCGCCGAGCGGCTCGCCGCCTACGGCCGCATGAAGGAGCGGGTCCGCCATGCCTTCCGACGCTTCTCGGAACTGCTGCCCGCATCCAAGGAGAATATCCGGCTGATGGGGACGAGCGGCACCGTGACCACCCTCGCCAGCGTCCACCTCGCCCTGCCGAGCTACGATCGCCGGGCGGTCGACGGGCTGATGGTACCTGCGGATTCGATGCGCGCCGTGAGCGGGATGCTCTCGCAGATGAGCCATCAGGAGCGTTCCGCCCTGCCCTGCATCGGCAACGAGCGATCGGACCTGGTGGTCGCCGGCTGCGCCATTCTCGAGGCGATCATGGACATCTGGCCGGCCAGGACGCTCGGGGTCGCCGATCGCGGCATCCGCGAGGGCATCCTGCGTTCGCTGATGGCGCGCGACGGGCACACGCCATGAAGGGCAAGACGCGGGTGAAAACCGCGAAGGGGCGCAAGATCGGCTCGACCAAATGGCTCGAGCGGCAGCTCAACGATCCATACGTCAAACGCGCCAAGGCGGAGGGCTATCGGTCGCGCGCCGCGTACAAGCTGATCGAGCTCGACGAGCGTTTCCACTTCCTCAAGGGCAATGAGCGCGTCGTCGATCTCGGCATCGCGCCCGGCGGCTGGACCCAGGTGGTCCGTCAGCGGCTGCCGAAGTCGAGCGTCGTCGGCATCGATCTTCTCCCCACCGATCCGATCGACGGCGCCGTGATCCTGCAGATGGACTTCCTGGCGGAGGACGCGCCCGAGCGGCTGCGCGAGGCGCTCGGCGGCCCCGCCGATCTCGTCCTCTCCGACATGGCCGCCAACACCGTCGGCCATCCCCAGACCGACCACCTGCGCACGATGGCGCTGGTCGAGGCGGGCCTGGAGTTCGCCAGCGAGGTGCTCAAGCCCGGCGGCGCCTTCATCGCCAAGGTGCTGGCCGGCGGCGCCGACAACAATCTGGTCGCGGAGCTCAAGCGGCGCTTCACCACCGTCAAGCACGCCAAGCCTCCGGCAAGCCGCAAGGGCTCGTCCGAATGGTATGTCGTCGCCCAGGGGTTCAAGGGGCGCGGCGACGAGGACGCCTGACCGGCTGCGCTTGCCGTCGCGCCGCTCCGACCACATCTGGGAGGCTCGTACCGCCAGACGAGCCCGCGCATGTCCTTTCGCCCACCGTCTTCGATCTCCGCCACCCCCTCGCCGCGCGACCTTGCCGGGCTCGAGCTCGACATCCTGGCGGAGAAAGCGGGCACGCTCGGCCAGGCGGGACGGCTGATGGAGCAGAAGCTTGCGGCGCTGCGCGCGGCGGAGCCCGACCAGGAAGGCCGCGACGCGCTTCGCCGCGAGGCCGCCGACGCCGTCCAGGCCTATTTCATCCAGCGCGAGGCCTGCGGCATTCGCCGCCACCAGGACGCGATCGCGGAATATCGGATCCCCAGCGAGGTGCTCGCGCGTCTCGGCGCCCGCTAGCAGCGCGATCGCGCAATATTAGCAAGACGAGACAATCGTCTTTGCGGGGACCGCGGCTAGTCTCCCGGGGATGCGCCACCCTCTTGCCTCCACTGCCCTGCTCGTCCTCGCCGGGCTCTCCACTGCCGCCGCGGCGCAGACCTTGCCGCGCCGGGCCAGCCTCGGCATCGCCATGGCGAGCGGCGCCAATGCGCCGGAAGGGCCGCCGCTCGTCGATCGCGTCCTGCCCGGCCAGACGGCCGAGCGCCTCGGGCTGCGCCAGGGCGATCGCATCGTCGCCGCGGGCGGCAAGCCGGTGGCGCGCAGCCAGGACGTCGTCGCTTATGCCTCGGGCCTGATCGCCGGCGATCCCGTCGAGCTTCGCGTAGACCGGGGCGGCAAGGCGGTGCGGCTGCGCGGCAAGGCGCTCGGCCGGCCCACCGAGAGCTTCGCCGGGGGCGAGACGGTTTACGGGACGGTGCCGTTCCGCGGCGGGCAGCTGCGCGACATCCTCGTCACTCCGAACGGCGTCGCCAACCCGCCGGTCGTTTATTTGATCCAGGGCTTCACCTGCACCACGGTGGAATCCCCGGCGGACGGACCCTACCACCGGCTGGGCGAGGAGCTGATCCGCCGCGGCATCGCTTATTATCGGGTGGAGAAGCCGGGCGTCGGCGACAGCGCCGGCGGCCCGCGCTGCGTCGACACCGGCTATGAGGTGGAGCTCGACGCCTTCCGGGCCGCCTATCGCAAGCTGGCCGAGAGCTTCGGGCAGGACCGCATCTTCATGCTGGGCCATTCACTCGGCGGGCTCGAGGCGCCGATGCTGGCGGCCGAGCAGCCGCCGCGCGGGGTCGCCGTCTACGGGACGGTGCTTCGCAACTGGGCCGATTACCATCATGACGTCGACGTCTATCAAGCCTATCTGCTCACCGGCGCCGACCCCGCCGCCGAAGCCGACCGTGCCGAGCGCAACCGCCGGCGGCTTGAGGCTTTCTATCTCGAGCGTCGCGCCCCGGCCGACATCATTCGCGACGATCCAGCGGCGGCGCAGGCGCTGCGCGACGTCCTCGCCTGGGACGGCGGCGAGCGCGTCTTCGGGCGGCACTACAGCTTCGCGCAGGACCTGCCGCACCAGCCGCTGATCAAGGCATGGCGCGACGCCAGGACCAACGTCCTCGCGCTCTACGGCGAGTCCGACGTGGTTGCGCTGTTCGACAGCGACCATCGGATGATCGCCGATATCGCCGACTTCCATCGGC
The DNA here is from genome assembly GCF_004564275.1 of Sphingomonas parva (ex Maeng et al. 2020). Lineage (GTDB taxonomy): Bacteria > Pseudomonadota > Alphaproteobacteria > Sphingomonadales > Sphingomonadaceae > Allosphingosinicella > Allosphingosinicella parva. Next base: position 2,864 of record NZ_SPDV01000041.1, on the reverse strand, counting down.
CCGGAACCGGGCGCTACGTCGAGATCGCCGGAACCGATCACGGCATGACCCTGGTCGGGAACCGCTCGGAGCTCCGCGCGAAGGCCATCGCGGCGGGGTCTCCGCCCGACGGCGAATTCAACCCGCGCATAGCCGAGGTGCTGGCTGATTGAGTGATCGAGTCGATGGCGAGGCCGCCGGTGCGGACGCTGCCGGCGAAAGCGCGGCCCACCGCCTGAAGGCTCCTTGATGGTCGGCCGCGGCGCCTGCGCGCGTCGGCTTCCTCAGCTCTCGCGCGCCTCTCCGACCGCCTTCTTGAGCTCGTCATAGCCGACGGCGCCGTGCAGGACTCGGTCACCGACGATGAAGGTCGGCGTGCCGCTGGCGTTCAGCGCCTGGGCGAGCTGGAAGTTCTTGCCGAGCTCGTTCTTCGCCTCGGCCGAGCCCGCCATTTCGGCAATGCGCTGGGGGGAGACGCCGGCGGCCGCGGCGGCCTGGTTGATCGTGCTCTCGCTCGGCCGGCCGAGGGCGTAGAGACGGTGGAAATAGTCGCGGAAGCGGCCCTCCTTGGCGGCGGCGAGGCTGACCTGGGCGGCACGCTCGCTGTCCGGCCCGAGCACCGGCCATTCGCGCCACACCACCTTCAGCTTCTTGTCCTCGGCGAGCAGCCGATCGACATCCGCATTGCTCTTCCGGCAATAGCCGCAGGCATAATCGAAGAACTCGACCAGGACGACGTCCGCGTCCTGGGCGCCGGCCCAGGCGCCCGCGAATGGAGTCTCGTAGGCGGCACGGTTCGCCGAAACGATCTTGCCCGCCTCGCGCTCCTGGAGGCGCTGCATCGCCTCGGGAATGACCTCGGGATGCTCGAGGAGATAGGCACGGACCGTCTCGCCGACTTGCTCGTCGCTTGCCGTGCCGCCCCGCCCCTGGACCCAGAGGGCCATGGCGGCGCCGCCGATGACAATGCCGAGAACGCCTGCCGCGAGGCCGGTCTTCACTCCACCCGGCCTGGCCGGCTCAACGGACGCCATCGCTGCCTTTTCTCTTCTCGGTCTCCACCGCGGTGCGGGAGACCATCGCAATGTCCTGCGCCCTGATCCAGTCGGAGCTGCCGGTCGGGATGCTCTGGAGCGCCTGCTCGGCATTGGCAAGCGCGAGACGCGGCTGGTTCTCGAGATTGTAGCGCTCGGCGGTGGCGAGCGCCGCCCGGCCGTGATCGCCCTCGCGATCGTAGACGATGCCGAGCTGGTACCAGGCGAACGGATTGCTGTTGTCGCGGCCGATCGCCGCCTTCAGCACCGATTTCGCCTCGATGAAATTGTCGGGCTTTTCGGTGGCGATCAGCGCGTGGCCGAGCAGCGACGAGATCAGGGGCTCGTTGGGCGCGTAGCGAACCGCCTGGCGCAGCGATTCCAGCGCCTCCTCGGGCCGGCCGGATTCGAGCAGCACCTGGCCGCGCAGCTCGAGGAAATAGGGGTCGTTCGGCTGGGTCTTGAGCAGACTGTCGACCTCCGCCAGCGCCTTCTCCGGGAAGGCGGTCTTGTGCCACGCATAAGCGCGCGCATAGCGGGCCGGGACGGTCTTGTTGGTCTCGGGATAGAGGGCCAGCGTGCGCTTCGGATCGTCGACGAAGCCGGCCAGCTTGGCCTTCACGCGCTGGAAGCGGGCCTCGAGCGCAGGGTCGCTCGGCTTCTCCCAGGCCGGATCCGAATGATAGACCTGCTCCAGCGCCTGGATGCGCTCGCCGGTGAGCGGGTGGGTGCGCGCGTAGCTGTCTTCCTGCGGAATGGCGTAGCGGAATTCCTGGTTCTGCAGCTTCTTGAAGAAGCTCAGCGAGCCCTTGCCGCTGATCCCGGCCTTGGTGAGGAAGCTCGCGCCGGCCTGATCGGCCGAGGATTCCTGCGTGCGGGTGAAGGCCAGGAACTTGCCCATCGCCGCCTGCTGGCCGGCCGCGATGATGCCCATGCCCGCGTCTCCGGATCCGGCGGCGAGCGCGGCGGCGCCGAGCACCATCGACAGGATCATGATCCCCGTCGCCATCTTCACGCCCTCGTTGAAGCGAAGGACGTGGCCGCCGGTGATATGGCCGAGCTCATGGGCGATCACGCCCTGCACCTCGTTGGCGCTCTCGGCGGCGGCGATCAGGCCGGAGTGGACGTAGACCACCTGCCCGCCCGCGACGAAGGCGTTGATCGACCCGTCATGGATGAGCACAACCTGCACGTTGTCGGGGCTCAGCCCGGCCGCTTCGATCAGCGGCTTCGACATCTCGTGGAACAGCGCCTCGGTCTCGGCGTCGCGGAGGATCGACTGCGCCGCGGCCGGCTGCATCGCGAACGCGAAGCTGAGGCTGAGCAGCATCAGCAGCCGGACGAGGAAATGGCCGCGGCCGGGACGGGGTGAGCGGACTTCAGGCATGGTCGTCCCTATCGCTGCGAGGCCCTTAACGTCAGATGAGCGTCCCGCCCCGTGACTGCAGGCTGAACCAGCGCGACAGGGGAATCAAGCGCGCGGCGGTCCGCCTGCGCCTGATGCGAAAGGAGGTGGAAGCGACGCTCGCTTCCACCTCCTCAGCGTTTCGATCGCGCGGCGCGGCTGCGCGCCGCCGGATCAGTTCCCGAAGGTGCGCTGCCACCAGCCGCGACGCGGCGGTCCCGCCGGGGCCTCCGGCTCAGCTTCGGCCGGCGCCGGATCGTTGGCCGCCTCCGGAGTGGGCTCGGCTGCGGCAGGGGCCTCGGGGCCGGACGACGGCGCTTCGGCGGCAGCGGACTTTCCGCGGCCCCTGCGCGCGCGCTTGGGCTTGGCGGCAGCCTCCTCGGTCTCCGCGGACGCCTCGGCGGCCGGCGCTTCCGCCGGCGCCTCGGCGGCTTCGGCCGGCTCGG
>NZ_SPDV01000040.1 GCF_004564275.1 Sphingomonas parva (ex Maeng et al. 2020) | reverse complement strand
TCGCTGTGTCCGGACAAGGTGATGCGCCCGCCTTCCGCAAACCTCGGGTCGGCGATCAGCGCGTCAATGGCCGCCTGAGCGGCCTTATCCAGCCGCACGCCGGACTCGCCGAAGGCGATCACCGCGCGCAACGGTTCGGGCGGCGGTGGGGGCGGCGGGGGCGTGACTTCCTCGGTCACCTCGGGGCGCATGATCGACGCCGCTGCGGCATTGCCGTCGCTCGGCGACGAGGCCGTCTGGACGTTGTTCGTCGTCGCGGCCGGCTCTTCGCTCGCGCGTTCGCACGCCCCGGCGAGAAGGTTGAGCGCCAAAAGAGCGGGCAGGGTGGTCTTCATGAGGCAGCTCCAGCGGTCTCGCCGATACGATCGTGCGCGGCCCGGCGATCGAGGAACGGCGGCGCGACACTCCAGCCGTGACTGTCCTCCAGGCCGTCTCTTGGTGAAAAGGCGATCACGGTGTCGCCGCTTTCGGGCGCGGGCTTCGATGCGTGGGTGAAGAAACGGATGCGGCCATTGCGGCGCAGGAGGATCAGGGGCTCGGCATCCCGCGGCAGGCGCGCGCGAAGCGCCTCGAATTCCGCTCCGTCGCCCAGCGTCGCGCTGGCGAATGTCCAGTCGGGGCGGGCACGGATATCCTCCACGCCGAAGCCCGAGGTGAAGAGGGCGCGGCCACGGAGGGCATCGGGAAGGCTGTGCGGGTCATCGCCCGCCGCATCGCCGAGCTGATAGACCGAGTCCCGGCCCAGCTCAGGGGCGAATTCGTTGCACACCAGTGCGTTATAGGCTTCGTTGTCGGACACGGCGACGAGCACGTCGAACTGATGGAAATCGAGATCCTCCTCCGTCGCCTCGGCCAGGATCTCGCCGTGATAGGCCGGCACGCCGCGCGCGCGCCGCCGACAGACGCTGCCAGCTGGTGTCGCTCACCACCACGGGGACACCAAGCCGTCTGACGTGATCGGCGAGGGACAGGCTCCAGGGCGTCGCGCCGACGATCAGGATGCCGGGCTTCTCCTTGGCGGTCAGTCCGAGCAGCCGGGCGACCGGGGCGATGCTGAAGCCGTGCGCGACGATCGTTGCCGCCACCACCGCAAACGAAAGGGCGACAAGAATCCCGCCATCGCCATAACCGAGCTCGTCGAGGCGCAAGGCGAAGAGGCCGGAGATCGCGACGGCGACGATGCCCCGCGGGGCGATCCAGGCGACGAACAGGCGCTCCCGCCACGGAACTCTGCTGAACGCGAGGCTGAGCAGAACCGAAAGCGGACGCACCAGAAACAGCAAAACCAGCAGGAAGAGGCCGAAGCGCCACTCGAACTGGCGCAAAACGGCGAGGTCGAGCGAGGCGGACAGCAGCACGAAGACGCCCGACACGAGCAGGACGGTGATATTCTCCTTGAAGGACAGCAATTGTCGGACGCTGGCCAGCCGCATGTTGGCCAGCGCGATGCCCATCACCGTCACGGCGAGCAGCCCGCTTTCCTGCTGGATGGAATTGGTCAGCACGAAGGTGCCGATCACCGTGACGAGGAGCACCGGCGCCTTCAGATATTCGGGAACGTAGCCGCGCGGCAGCGCCCAGGCGATGGCGCGGGCAACGCCATAGCCGATCAGACCGGCTGCCAAGGTCGCGACGAGCACCAGCACGATGTTCTGGGCGATCGAGCTGCCCGCCTGCGCCTGACGCAGATATTCGTAGGTTACGACCGCGCATAATGCGCCGATCGGGTCGTTGACGATCGCTTCCCATTTCAGGATCGCGCGCGGGCGTGACGCGATGCTGGTCTGGCGCAGCAGCGGCAGGATCACGGTAGGCCCGGTGACCACCAGGATGCCGGCGAAGAGGATCGCCACCGGCCAGACGAGCCCCGCAACATAATAACAGGCGAGGGCCCCGAGCAGCCATCCGACCGGCACGCCGAACAGCACCAGGCGCTGGACCGCCCCTTCCGAGCGTCGGAATTCGCGGAAGTTCAGGCTCAGGCCGCCTTCAAAGAGAATGATGGCGACGGCGATCGAGACGGCGGGCTCCAGCAAATGCCCGAAATCGCGCTCGGGCTGGATGAGGCGGGTGACCGGACCCGCGACGAGCCCGGCCAGGAGCATCAGCGCGATCGCCGGCAGGCCGGTCCGCCAGGCGATCCATTGCGCGGCAATGCCGATCAAACCGACCAGCGCGATGACGAAAGCGATGTGCTCCACCGACGGACTACCGGGTGGACGTTGCGGCCGAAACGATCATGGGGGAAAGACCGATGATGGCAGGATCGGTTCCGGTTGCCGGCGTGCCGCTATCAGCATGGTTCGAAGGGACACGTGCAGCCTCGGACACGTCCCCTTTCGATCAGAGAGATCGCGGCGGCGGCTCGGGGACGGGGATTACGGTTCCTGCCGGGCGTCGGCCGCCCTCCAGAAGTGAAGCGCGAAGAGCCGTTCGTGATCCGTCCATGCGGCCAGCGGTTCCCAGCCGGACGCGCGTGCCAGCAGCCTCGCTTCCTCGATCGTGTATTTGTAGCTGTTCTCGGTGTGGATCGACTCGCCGGCCGCCAGCGAGAAGGATCGGCCGCAGATGCGAAACGTGACGTCACGGGTGGCGACCAGGTGCATCTCGATGCGGCCGAGTCCATCGTGCCAGACGGCCCGGTGCTCGAACGCATCGACGGGCACGTCGCCGTCCAGCTCGCGGTTCATGCGGTGGAGGAGATTGAGGTTGAACGCCGCGGTCACGCCGGCATCGTCGTCATAGGCGGTCTCGAGCAGCCGAGGGTTCTTCCTTGTATCGATGCCGATGACGAGGCACGCGCCCGCGCCCAGCGTTGCCGCGAGTGCTCTCAGCAGATCGACAGCCGCCGCATGCGAGAGATTGCCGATCGTCGAACCGGGGAAGAAGCCCAGGGCAGGCAGCGCTTGCGCACCGGCGGGAAGCGTAAGCGGACGAGTAAAGTCCGCGGTCACCGGCAGCACGTCGACATCCGGATAGGCGTCGGCCAAGGTGCTGGCCGCCTCATGGAGATAGTCGCCCGAGATGTCGATCGGCACGTAGACGGGCGGTTTGACGGCGTCGAGGAGCAGGGGCGTCTTTCTCGACGAGCCGGATCCGAACTCGATGACCGCCCGGTGCGGGCCCGAAAGCCGCGCGATGTCGGGGCCGTGCGCCCTGAGCAGCGCGATCTCCGTACGGGTGGGATAATATTCCGGCAGTTTCGTGATCGCTTCGAACAGCTCCGAGCCCCGGCGATCGTAGAAGAAGCGCGCCGGAACCGTCTTCTGCGGCTGCGACAGCCCGGCGAGGACGGCTTCCCCGAAGGCGCTGAGGGTATCGGCAATCACGTCGGTCAAGGCACCTCTCCCGCTTTCGCGCGACAACGTGCCGGAGCGCGGGTCGGTTCACGTCGTGATCACCGCCAAAGTACCAGGAGACGGATGCTCCAGCGGGATCCAGAGCAGAAGAGCCGGCCGTGAAAACATCGGTGCGGCCGCCGAGGCCGACAATTTTCGCTGGGCGCGAGCGTCGGCGATGTCGTGGGCGCTTACCGGGCGCATGTGGATCGCGAGCTTGGCGCTCCTCTTTCCTTGCCGCTTGGTGCTCGCGCAGTTCGATAAGCCTTTCGACGTGCAGCGCGAGCGTACGGCTGCGGCGCGACAGGACATTGGAGGCTTGCGCGGGTGCTCGCCTCGGGAAGCGTCAGCTCGCGCCGGTCCGATCCGGCGGGAACCTACGCAGCGACCTTTCGCTTCATCTCCTGGAGGAGGCGACGACCGGGCATGCCAGCGAACGAATCCCTGGAGTTATTCGGCGTCCATCTGGTGGGGGCAACTCCCGAGAACGCGCGCAAGCTTCTGCTCACCCTCGCGCTCGCCGCGGTCGTGCTGATGCTCGGCTGGCTCGGCAGGCGACTGTTCGCGGCGACAGACCGGGCAAGCGCGGGCGGCCGCTTCCGCTTCTGGTCACGCCAGGTCGTCAGCATCGTCACCGCGCTCATTCTGATCCTGGGTGTGGTCTCGGTCTGGTTCGACGATCCGACGCGGCTGACCACCGCGCTCGGGCTGGTTACCGCAGGACTTGCCTTCGCTCTGCAGCGCGTGATCACGGCGACGGCCGGCTATTTCGTCATTCTGCGCGGCAAGACCTTCAACGTTGGCGATCGCATCGTGATGGGCGGCGTGCGCGGCGACGTGATCTCGCTGAGCTTCATGCAGACCAAGATCATGGAAATGGGCCAGCCGCCGCCGGTCGAATCGGCCGAACCGGCGATGTGGGTGCACAGCCGGCAGTTCACCGGCCGGATCGTGACCGTCAGCAACGACAAGATCTTCGACGAGCCGGTCTACAATTACACCTATCATTTTCCCTATGTCTGGGAGGAGATGCGACTTCCGATCAGCTATCGCGACGATCGTGATGCCGCCGAGCGAATCCTGCTGGAGGCGGCGCAGCGCCATGCGGTGCAGACGGACGAACTGAACGAAGGGCACCGCGCCGAGTTGGAGCGGCGCTACCAGCTGCCGCTCGGCGACATCTCTCCAAAAGTGTATTGGAGGATCACCGACAATTGGCTGGAGCTGGCGGTCCGGTTCCTCTCGCCCGATCACGGCGCGCGGGAGATCAAGGACGCAATGAGCCGCGAGATCCTGACGCGTCTGGAAAGAGCGGGCATCGGCATCGCCTCCGCAACCTACGAGATCACCGGCATGCCGAAGCTGCGGATCGCCCGGGAAGGCGCGGACCGGGCAGGATAGCGCCGCGGACGCTTTCGAGATCGGCGATCCTGTGGCTGGCTGAGCCAAAGCCGCAGCCCAGAGTGTCGGCAGCCGAGACCATCGGCGTCGCGCCGGCCGTGACCCGTTCGCGACGCGAACGCGGCCCTGATCCGACCCGCGTCGCCGCCGCGACCGCCCCGGCAAGGCCCACGTCGCCTGGCTCGGTTCGTCCCCGCACAGGCTCGTCTCATCGACGATTGGTTTCGCCTCCGGACATGAGGCTTAGTGTGAGCTGAACGGGGCAATGTCCATGTCGGTCATCAGGAGCAGCAGAGTAGACCCTGCTGATCGGGGAATTGTACGTTAAGACCATCACAGAAAGGGTATGATGTCAGGAGATAACTCTACTAAGCGCGTTGTGATTGTTTCTGGACCGCAAGGGTTCAATGCTCAAGATGCTCTGTTCTCCGAGGGTGTGGATGTTGCCGAAGACGACGTTCTCGTCACGATCGAGAGGCCGGGCAACATCAAGGTCGAAGTGCTGGAGGAGGAAGAATGACGGCGCAGCGCTTCCCGCTGCAAAGCGTCGCCGGCAATCCGGAGGACAGGCGCTATTTCCTGCGCCGCGCCGAGGACGAGCTCGAACGGGCGCAGGCGGCAGGCCATCCCGAAGTCGTCCGGTCCCATTACGTGATGGCCGAGCGCTACCTCGATCGGGTCTACGGGTCCCAGCATCAGGGCTCGGAAGACTGAGGCCGGCAGGGGTCGGAAGATCTGATCACCCTTGCCATTTGCACGCACCTGTCGGTTTCCGTGCGGGGAATTCGCTATCTTGCCGCTGCTTTACCTGATCGTTCTGATTCTCGTCCCGGCGATGCTGGTCTTCATGTTCTGGCGGGCGGCGTTCCACATGCGCCGCGATCGCCTGCGCGGGCAACGCGGCGGCCGTCGCCGACCTCGGCGCGAGCCGGGCCGCGGGACTGATGACGGCGGCTGAACCGACCGCGGACATTCGCCGGTTGCGGCCTGGCGGCTCCGTGCGACCACCAATCTTTCTCGAATACTGGAAGGTACGACATGTCTCGAATGATCGTGGTCTCGAACCGCGTCCAGGTCTCCGGCAGCGACGCCGGTGGCGCCCAAGGTGGCCTTGCCGTCGCACTCTCCGCGGCACTGCGTGAGCACCAGGGCCTGTGGTTCGGCTGGTCCGGCGAACGCACCGATACGTTTAGCGGGCACATCGACTTCCGCAGGGAACAGGGGGTCACGACGGCGACCATCGACCTCGAGGACCAGGACATCGAGGAATATTATGATGGCTATGCCAACCGGACTCTCTGGCCGCTGTTCCACTACCGGATCGATCTCGCCGAGTATGAGCGCGACTTTGCCGGCGGTTATGCGCGGGTGAATGCCCGTTTCGCGGATACGCTTCGGCCGCTGCTCGAGACGGACGATGTCGTCTGGGTGCAGGATTACCACCTCCTCCTGGTCGGGGCGGAGCTGCGGCGGCGCGGATGCCGCAACCGGATCGGCTTCTTCCTGCACATCCCCTGGCCGCCGAAGCGGCTTCTCTCGACGCTGCCCGGAGCCGACGCGCTGGTCCGTGCGATGTTCGCGTACGACGTCATCGGATTTCATACCCGGGAGTGGCTCGAATCGTTCAGGGAATATGCCGTGCTCGAGCTCGGCGCGGTGCCGGTCGGCAACGGTGGCCTGGCCATTGGCGACACCACGGTCGAGCTGCTGGTCGCGCCGATCGGTATCGAGACGGCGGATTTCAAGGCTGCGGTGGAAGGATCGATCGCCCGCGCCGCCTTCCGCCAGATGCAGGAGAGCGCGAACGGGCGCGCGATGATCATTGGCGTGGACCGGCTCGATTACTCCAAGGGCCTTGAGGAGCGCTTCGCCGGCTACGAGCGCTTTCTGCGCGATTGCCCGGATCAGAGGAAAAGCGTCTTTCTCCTCCAGATCGCACCACCCTCGAGGGCGACGGTCGAGAGCTACCGGCGGATCCGCGCGACTCTGGATGGCCTCTCCGGCCGGATCAACGGCGCCTATGCCGATGTCGACTGGGTGCCCCTGCGCTACGTCAATCGGGGCTATCCGCGCGAGGTGCTCGCCGGCTTCTACCGGGCCGCGCGAATCGGTCTCGTCACACCGCTGCGCGATGGAATGAATCTCGTCGCCAAGGAATATGTCGCGGCTCAGGATCCGGACGATCCCGGCGTGCTCATCCTCTCGCGCTTCGCCGGCGCCGCCGCGCAGCTCAGCGACGCCGTATTGGTCAATCCGTACAGCGCCGAGGAGCTTTCCGATGCGATCGGCCGCGCCTTGAGCATGCGCCGCGCTGAGCGGATCCGGCGCTGGCGTGCCTTGATGGCCGTCGTTGAGCGTGAGGACGTGATCTGGTGGCGACGGCGCTGCACCGAGGCGCTGCTCGGGACTCAGGCGGCTGCGGAGGAAATCCGCGAGCCGGCCTGAAACCGATGAGAGCGGGGACGCGCGCCTAGATTGCGGGCCGGTTCTTGCGCACGATCGCGACGATGATCAGCGAGAAGGCAAGGAGGCGCAGCAGGAAAATCCAGCTTCGCTCCTCCGAGCCGATATCACCGAGCGAAAGCAGCGCCTGGCCCAGGCCGAGCAAGCCGAAAGCGCCGGCGAAGGCGAGGAAGAGTCCGTCGCCGACCTTTTTCCAGAAGCGCGCGAAGAAGAGGGCAGCGAGCAGAAAGCCGATCGTTATCGCGCCACCGAGAAAAGTGAGGAGAGTCATTCTTCCTCCAGCCTCCAGACGAACCCGAACAGCAGAGTGCCGATGCCGGCGAGGGCGAGCAGATGGCGGATCAGGCGCATGTCCCAGTTGGGCAGGACGAGCAGGTCCAGAACGACGACGAGGTTGTTCGCCGCAAGAAACAGGAAGCAGAGGCCGCTCCACAGGAGCAGCGGCGCACCGCTCTGGCGGTAGCTGCGCATCAGCAGGCCCGTGCAGGCCGCGCTGGTCGCGAAGCAGAGCAAATAGACGATGGTCGGGAACAGGTCGTACATGATCACTCGTCCCTCAAACGGAACGCATTGGCAAAGGCCCTCAGGCTGGACACGTTCTGGCTGACGATCAGCCGGCGAACGTGGTCGGCGCGAGACTCGTAGAGGCGCTGCGCTCGATCCATCAGCTCGGCAGTGGACGTGTTCACCGGCGTGTAGCCGATCCGCCCTTCCGCATCGACATCGACCAGCCCCGCCATCGTCAGGTTCTCGATGCTCTGGCTCACGATCAGGTCGCTTCCGCGCAGCGCGGAAACGATGTCGTCGTGCGTCCAGCGGCCCGCCTGGCTCTTCAGCAGGAGCACGATCTCGAACGACCACACCGATCGGAAGCTTGATCGGATGAAGGCCGCGAGGTCTTCCTCTGGTTTCATTCCCTCACATTCGTCTTTGTCGCCGCCCCGGCGCCCACCCCATAGGGGCCGGCCGCACCGCGACGCAACCCCGTAAGGACCCCGCCGTGCGCGGACTCGGGAAACAGATCCGGGCCACGACGTTCGGATTCCATGTCCTTGAACGGTCTCTTTTCGCGACGCGCACGGATCGCGGCCCCACGATGATCGCGCTGCTTCGCAGCCTCGCCGGGTGGATCGCGCGCCACATGGCGATCTTCGTCCTGATCGCGATCGCCTTGTGGGGCACCGCCCGGATCTATCAGGCCTGGCGGGCCGTGCCTCAGCTTCGCGGCGAGGTCGCCGCACTGGAAGGGCAGGAGCGAGAACTGGAACGGATCGTCGCCAGAGAGATGGCCGCGGCTCGGCAAAAGCAACAGCGCCTGGCGACCATGGAAGCTGCCGCGCTCGGGCAACGCCTGCGGGCAATCCGTGCCGAGCTCACGGCGCTGGACGGCGAGCGGTACGGCCGTGCGGGGTTGGCGCTCGACGTCCTTCGCGGCGACACCGAGAGGATCGCCGGTCAGCTGGGCGCCGGTCTTCGCGTGCGATTGCTGCAGCGAGAGGAGGCGGTCATCCTCGCGCGACTGCGCAGCATCGCGGGCGATCGCCGAGCGCAGGGGCTTGCGTCCGAGATCGCCGCGCTCGATGCCCGCGCGGCGGCGCTCGAGCAGCAAATCGCGGCCATCGAGAGACGGCACCCGATCCTCAGCAAGGCCGAGAGCGTCCTCGTCCTGCGCAACCTCGAAGGGCCGTGGCGGGAGCTGAGCAGGGCACGCGGCGAGTTGCGCGCCGTCCAGGCACGGCGCGCACAGGCGATGCAGGTCCAAGCGGCGGCGCAGCGGGCAGCGCAGGCGCTCGCTGCCGTTTATGCGCGTGCGCAGGCGCAGATGCTCAGCGTTCCACCGCCCGGTGCGACGCTGACACGGCTGATCGAGGAGAGGCGCGCGGAGCTGTCGCAAAATTGGGCGCACCGCGCCTGGACCGCGATCGAGCCGGTGCTCGGCGCAGCGCTGTGGATCACGCTTTTGGTCATCGTCGTCCCACCCGCGACCAAGGCGTTCTGGTTCTTCGTCGTGGCGCCTGCCGCCTCGCGGCTGCGGCCGATCACCCTCGCCGGCGATCTCGGCTCGGAGGCGTATTGGGGGCGGCCGGAGGCCGGGAACGAGACGTCCGTGCGCGGAAGCGGCGTCTCGCGCCCGGTCGTGCTCCGTCCGGGCGACGAGCTGCTCATCAAGCCCGAATTCCTGCAGAGCTCGATGAACCGGGCCCGCATCGACTCCGCTTTGGTGCTGAGCTGGTCGATCCCGCTCGGAAGCCTGGCGACCGGGCTGGTCGGCCTGACCAGGATCAGGGTCGATCGCCGCGAAACCGCGACCGTGTCGGCGACGCAGGACCTGTTCGACGAGGTTGCGCTGATCCACGTGCCGGCCGGATCGGGGCTGGTCTTCAAGCCTCGCGGGCTGATCGGCGTCGTGCAGCGCGTCGATCGCCCGGCAAGGATCCGCCGCGTCTGGAGGCTCGGCCATCTCTCCGCGTGGCTCACCCTGCAGCTGCGCTTTCTCGTCTTCGAGGGGCCGTGCACGCTCGTCGTGAAGGGCGCGCGCGGCGTCGCGCTCGAGCCGGCGGACACCGGGCGGAGGATCTCGGGCACGGCGACGCTCGGCTGGTCGGCGGGCGTCGGCTATTCCGTCCGCCGCAGCGAGACCTTTCTTGCCTATCTCGCCGGCAAGCAGAGCCTGTTCAACGACAGCTTCGAGGGCGAGGGAGGTTGTGTGGTTTACGAGGAAGTGCCCCGCGCGGCGACGGGCGCGGGCATCTTCAGCCGCGGGCTGGAGGGACTGGGTGACGGCCTGATGAAGGTGGTCGGCCTGTGAGCCGCGGGCGCCGCCGCGTTTCCGGGCGCCTTCCCGTCGCGCGCGCGGCGCCGCCGCGCAAGGCCACTCGGTCTTGCGTGAGTAGAAGTAGCCGTGCAGGGCCGTTCGATGGCTGAACACGACACGTCCCGGGCCGAACGCAATGCCGGCCTCTGTCTGATGGCCGCGGCCGCGCTGGCGCTGGTCCTCGCCAATTCGCCGCTCGCGGGCGCGTACCGCCACCTGCTTCACCTTCCGGTCGGGCCGCTTACGGTCCATTATTGGATCGCCGACGCGCTCATGGCCGTGTTCTTCCTTCTCGTCGGCCTGGAGGTGAAGCGGGAATGGTATGACGGCCAGCTCGCGACGGCGCAGGCACGTCGTCTGCCGATGATCGCCGCCGCGGCGGGAATGGCCGTGCCCGCGATCGTATATTCGGTGGCGACCGGCTTCGAGCCGGCGCTGGCGCACGGATGGGCGATACCCGCCGCGACCGACATCGCTTTCGCCCTGGGTGTCCTCGCGCTGCTCGGCGGCCGCGTGCCGGCGTCGATCAAGCTCCTGCTCGTCACCATCGCGATCGTCGATGACATCGGGGCGGTCGCGATCATCGCCATTTTCTACACGGCGGACCTGAACCTCGCCGCGCTTGCCGCAAGCGTTGCCGTGGTCGCTGCGCTGTTCGTCCTGAACAGGCTCGGCGTACGGCATCTCTCGGTATATCTGCTGGGCTTCATTCTGCTGTGGGTGGCGGTCTACCAATCCGGCGTGCACGCCACGATTGCGGGGGTGCTGACGGCCCTGACGATCCCGCTTGGCCGTACGGAGGCGTACAGTCCTCTGAAGCGGCTGGAGCATAGCATCCACCCCTGGGTGATGTTCGGGATCGTGCCGGTCTTCGGGCTCGCCAGCGCGGGTGTGACGATCTCGGGCCTGGATGCGCTGCTTGCCGCGCTACCGCTCGGCGTCGCGCTCGGACTTCTCATCGGCAAGCAGACAGGCGTCTTCGCCGCGATCTGGCTGGCTGATCGCACCGGGATCGCGCCGAAGCCGGCGCATCTGCGCTGGGCGCACATCTATGGAGCTGCGCTGCTCTGCGGCATCGGATTCACGATGAGCCTGTTCATCGGCGAGCTCGCCTTCGCCGATGCGGCGCTCGTGGATGCGGCGAAGATCGGAACCCTGGCCGGCTCGGTCGTCGCGGGTCTGCTCGGCTTTGCGGTCCTGCGCTTCACCCGCCCGATCCTGACGACGGCGTATGACGAGGAGGAGGCGGAGGAGGTCTTCGGCGAGGATGCCGACCGGGAGCCGCGCATCTGCGTCGACGCCTCCAGTTCGGCACGCGAAGGATGAGATAGATTTTCGGAGGATCCCTCGGGCCGCACGCGATCGTGCCGAGAAGCAGGAGAGCGGCTTCGAATAGACGCGCAGCTTCGCGCCAGGTCCCGCGAACGAGAGCGTGAAGGGCGTGCTCGTTCGTCGCCGGCGGGCGGCGTTCCGTTGCGCGTCCAGCGTGACCGTCGCCGCCCTTTCGAGTTTCGAGGTGAGAGCCGGGTGCCCCGGGCAGGTCTTGCCGCCGAACGGCGCTCAGTCGCTCCGGCTATGACAGGCCGCGAAGAAGATCGATGCAGGAGGTTTTGCCTGGTGCCAGACACGGGCAGGGGCGCGGTTGCGACCTTCCAGGAATTTGCCGCTCTTGGGCAGAGATGGTGACCCCTACGGAAGGCGTCACCTGAAAGCAGAAGTGGCGGAAAACTGCCGTTTCTTGTGGTCGCCAACCCGCGCTTTTGTACACATGAGTTGGTTACGTCCTGAGGCTGCTTTTTGCCCCGGGTCGCCTCGTCGTGAAGCTAAGATCGTGCCAGGTTGCGCGGAGAACGTGTCACCTGCAGCCGCGGGTAGCTCGCAATTTTCGCGCGCACGACAAATTCGTCCGGCTGCTCTTCGGCTGAAGTTGGCCATGGAGTGCCCGGCAACTCTCGGTCGAGCAGTGCACGGGGAACGGCAGCTTTCGACAGCTCTCGCGCGCCCGACAAGCATCCGGTATTGGCCCGACTGCCGCGGCCCGCTCTCAGGCTCAGCAGTTCGGCGCGGACGGTCAGCGGGCGCTCGATGCCCCGAGCTGGTAAGTTGGAGCGATCGCAGGCCGTGAACTTTCGCTTCGACGCGGCTTGCCGCTGTTGCTGCAGGACAGCGCCAATTCGGTAGGCGTTCTGCCAAGCCTGCCTTTCCAGAAGCGCATGGCCGGAGACGTAGAGACGAGCGAATTCGCGCAGCCCGAGTTCCTCGTACTGCAGCGCATGGGTGAGTTCGTGCGCCCACAGGACGAGGTTCCCGGCCATTCGCTGGTCGGAAAAGATTATCGTGTCGACAAGCGCCACCGCGCCACCTTCGCGTCCGTACCAAGCCGCGACCGCTGACCCGAGGGTGAGATCGCTGCCGGCAAGGCGCCATCGCGTCTCGTCGAGAATGCTCTCGGGGAAGTGCGCAGCGAGTGCCATCTTCACGTTCGACGGGATTTCCCGAGTACCGCTGCGTCGTGCGTTGCTCCTGGAATATCGGATCGCCTGTTCGAGAATCTGAGCTGCCGCGGCGTTCGTCTGAACTCGAGATTCAGCCGCCGCTGATCGTGACAGGAGTTGTGCTCGTTCAAGCTCGTCGCGAAGCCACTCATAGCCAGGGTGGTTAGGCTTGATGCCGAGCCGCCGCCGCACGTCGCTGGACAACGAGAGCAGGCCGATCAAGCCGAGGAACAGCAAGAGCGGCAACAGCCAGGGGAGCCGCTGTCGCAGGGTAGAAGCTGGCGTTTTGCTCGAGGCCATGCGCTCCGATAACACGCATCGTCGTGCTCGGCTCCGCTGCGCGCAGCCCAGTGATGTCGGGGGGAGGAGACGCGTATGCCTCCTCCGGCGTGTTTACCTCTTATCCTCCATTTATCCTCCATCCGGGCCCGTTCGGCCGCTTCGATCCTGCTCATCAAGCGCTTCCGCCACCTCGACGTTGAAGCGGGCGCCCAGCAGGAACACCATCGCAGAGGCCAGCAACCAGAATTGAAGCAGCACGATCGCAGCAAGGGAGCCGTAAACCCGGCCGAGACTGTCGAAGCGATTGAGATAGAAACTGAACGCACCAGTCGCGAGCAACCACAAGAGGGTGGCTATCACGGCGCCCGGCACGACGTCCCGCCAAGAGGCGGCATGCGCTTCCTTCGCCGGTCCATATCTGTAGATCACGGTCAGCCCACAGCCAGCGGCGAGTGCGGCCGCCGCCCAGAACATTATGTGTGCGATCTCCGATGCGAACGGCACCTCCGGCAAAAAGCGCGAAACGAACGTGAGGATCGAAATCGCGGCCAGGGCCCCCGTGATGATCGCGGCCGCGATCGCAACGATCACGATCGACGTCGCCCTGCGCGCCAGGAAGCCCCGTCCTCGATCGACCCGGTATGCGACGTTCAGGCCGTAGAGGAGCGATCGTCCGGCACGACTTGCGCTATAGACCAGCAGCGCAAGGGAGATGGCAGCTCCGGCGCTGCTGCCTTCGCGTTGGAGCAAGGCTTCTCCGAGCCAGACATCGATGAAGCCTCGTGCTTCGGCGGGAATGAAGCGGATCAAGCTCCTGAGGTCGCTGATCACCTCCTCCGGATCGTTGAAGGCGCCGTAGGTGAGGGCGACCAGGGCCAGGAGCGGCAGCAGCGACAGAAAGGACGAAAAGGCGATCGAGCTCGCCACCATGCCGAAATCGTCCTGCGCGGCACTTCGAACCGTTCGCCACCCAGCTTGGATCGTGCGCAAGACGATCTGCGGTCTCAGACAGCCGACGCCCGTCATAGGATAGTGCCGACGTGTCGGGAGCGATGATGCCCGGCTGCCGCCCTCACGCGCGTCGGCCCCGTACATCGTTGGAACAGACTTCAGCCAGAGCCGGATGACCCTCCTCACATCTCCGCGCGAACGCGATCCAGCTCGGCTCGAAGCAACGCATGGTTTTCGTTGTCCCTTATCGATTTGCCTACGACCTCGAGCGTTCGGGCAAGATGCGCCGCGGCATTAGGATCGCGTGCAGCATAGGGACGAAGCTGTCCAATCGCCGAGTTCAGATAGTCACCGAAGCTCAACCGACGCAGGAGCAGCCGCGGCCGCCCCTCCTTGTCCCGGACGACAGTAGAGCGCCTCGGGAGTTCAGCGAGATCAGTCAAAGCCGCGCCGAGCCAATCAATACAGGCGATTGCGGTGAACGGATCGTTGACGCCCGGCGAAAGCGCGCGCGCGGCAAGCTCGACCAACTCGTCGATTGCAAACCGCAGATCCTGCAGCGACGATCTCTTGCGGCTGATCGAGAACAGGTCGCCGCACGCGTGCAGGTCAGCGGATCCGGTCGCCGTTACCAACAGGAGCGGGCGACCCCGGTGGACGAAATCGCCGGGGATTGCGAGCACCGTCAGGAAAAGGTCGTGCTCGGCGGCAATCGCGAGCAGAGCATCTTCGTCTAAAGCGTCCACATAACCGGTCTTTTGCGAGGGGATCGGCGTTCCGGAGCCGGGCGGGACGAGAGCGGCATCCGTCCCATCATCCCCATCGTGGTCGCTCGCTTTCTCTATGTCCGAGAGCAAACCGCGGCCGATACGTGCGATGACATTATTGATGTGGATGCCGTCGGTGACGTGGTGAACGAAGTAGATCAGCACCCCGATCGACAGGATGGCGAGCGCCAGCGCGCCGAACATGGCCAAATGCGGCACGAATGCTTCGCGCACCGCTCCGGCCGTATCGGCGCTCGTCTCTTCGGCGCTGCGGATCGTGCGAAGGACGACGAGGCAGTAGAGGAACGTGCCGATGAACACGCCCAGCGTCACCTGATTGCCTCGATCGCGAACGAAGTTGCTGAGCAGTCGCGGACCGTACTGGCCCGACGCGTAGGTGACCGCCGCCAATGTGATGGAGAATACGACACCGGCGACGGTAATCGTGGAGCCGGCTACGGTCGACAGCAGCGATCGCGCTCCCTCCGGGCGGCTGCCGTAGAACCATTCGACCCGGCCGAGCCAGGCGTCGCCGAGCAGCGCGTCGAGGTAGACCAGCGCCAGCCCCGCCCCGAAGCCGAGCAGCGCAAGCAGCGCGGGCACGAACCAGTAGCTGCCGCGCACGTCCTCGATCAACGCGAACAGCCGAACCTTTACCCACATACCCTCAAACGCCCCCGCGTTGCGGAACGACGCTCATGCTGCCGTCGGTCTCCAGCATGACAAGCGCAATTGCCGCCGGATCGAGATGGCCGGCGGCGCGGATAGCCGCTTCCACCTCGTCTTCCGTCACCCGCTCGCTACGCATCGCCTCGGCGATCATTTGCCCGTCCCGAAGCAGCGCTCGCGGCTCCGACTTGACCCAGCGACGAAAGCGGGTCGAGCGGATCGAGGTCCAGGTCACCCCATATTGCGCGCCAACCAGCAGCAGGAAAGCGGTCACGCCTTCTGCTAAAGCCACATCCTTGGAGAGCAGGATCGTCGCCAGTGTCGAGCCGAGCGCGACGGTGACGACCAGATCGAACGCATTCATCTTCGACAGCGTGCGCTTCCCGGTGATCCGGAGCACGCCCACCAGCGCCACATAGGCACAGATGCCGACGATCAGGGTGCGCCAGATTCCTTCGAAACCTGAGAAGAACATGGAGGCTCCTGTTGCACGGCGCCCGGGTACGTACGGGCCGAGGTTCGGACGGTGATCTCTTCACTGAACGCATTCGACGACGCTGCTATCCTCATTTTATGCGGCTGAGCCACAGGAGGGAGGTCGTTGTCGAACAGTGCCCTCTTGCTCAAAGCGCTGGCGCCGTTCAGATCAGGTGCGGCGCAAATTGGGCGATCCGACCTCAATGCGCGTCAGTAAAGATTATACCTGTACACTAAGACCATCGATAACGTGGTAATCATTATTGCCACTAGTGGTAGGCCTGTCTTGGTGTAGTCACTAAATTTGTAATCACCGGCCGACATGATCAGCATGTTGGTTTGGTAGGCCACCGGCGTCGCATAGCACAGGTTGCAGCCGAACAGCACGGCCAGCACCAGCGGCTCGACGGGGATGCCGAGCTTCTGCGCCAGGCTGAAGGCGATCGGGGTCCCGACCGCGGCCGCGGTCGTGTTGGAGGCGAAGTTGGTGAGCACGGTCACGAACAGCATCACTGCTGCGAGCACCCCGGCGGCCGGCAGGAACTGCAGGCCGAGCGCGATGAGGCCGCCGAGCCACTCGGCGGCGCCGCTGTCGAGGATGATGCGGCCGATCGCGATGCTCGCGGCGACGAGCACGATCACCTTGGCCGAAAGGGCGCTGCCGATTCGATCGAACCGCACGCAGCCGGTTACGAACATCGCGATCGCTCCGGCCAGCGCCGAAATCGCGATCGGCACGAGCCCGATGCTCGCCGGCACCACCGCGCCCGCCATGATCGCGAGCGCGAGCGGCGCCTTGGCAGTGCGCGGCAGCTCCTTCGCGCCCTCGAGCACGAGCAGGTTCTCAGCGCGCGCGAATTCCTGCAGGTCCGGCATTGCGCCGGCCGCAAGGATGATATCCCCCTCGCCGAATATGGTGATCTGGCGCCCGTCCGCTGGCCGCTCATCAGGCCACAGGTGCCGGGCGTCGTGCACGCCGAGCAGGGCGACGTTGAAGCGCTCGGCCACATTGGCGGTCGCAACCGTCCTGCCGATCAAGCCCGAGTCCCTCGGGATCGACAGCTCGACAACCGTCAGATCTTCACCCGTCTTGCCATAGCCGCTTTGGAGCCGCTCCATCAGCCAGGCCGGGGCTGCGGTGGCACCCAGCACGCGCATCGCCTCTTCCAGTTCGGCATGGGTGGCGCGCACCGCCAATCGACCGCTGGCAGGGGCCGCAAGGATCTCGACACCCGGCGGCAGTCGCTTCTCGAGCGCCGCTGGATCCATGTCGCGCCCCGACGAAGCGCCGCCGAAACGGAGCGTCGCGAGAAACCGTCGCGGCTCGTGGCCGGCGGCTATCGAATTGTCGGGCAGAAGGCGCGGCATGACCAGCCACATGAATGGCAGCGCCACGGCCGCTGCCATCAGAACGACCGGTGTGAAATGGAACACGCTCATCGGCGGCAGACCGAGGTCGGTCGCGATCGACACGACCAGCAGGTTGGTCGAGGTGCCGATGGTTGTCGCCATCCCGCCGATCAGCACCGCGCTGTTGACCGGGATAAGCGTCTTCGAAGCGGGCATCCCGCCATTCGCTGCGATCGCCGCCATGATCGGCAGCAGCAGCACGAGCACCGGCGTGTCGTTGACCAGCATGCTCATGGCCATGGCGAGCAGCAAAGTGACGAACAGGCCTATTTGTCGGTTGAAGCGCCACACGCGCGTCAGCAGCCTAGACGCGGGCTCCAGCGCACCGGTCGTAACCAGCCCACGTCCCAGCACCATCAGCGCGCAAATGGTGATCAGCGCGTAATGGCCGAAACCCTCGAAAGCGAGCTTCAGCCCGTCGGTTGGCGCCTGCCCAGGGAGTGGGAATGAATACAGTCCGAGCGCGATCGCGCTGATCGTCAGCAGCGAAATAATCTCGACTCGCGCCCGACCGGAGACGAAACCGTAGAACATCGCGATGGTCAGCAAGATCGCGCCGATCGCATGAAGTGAAGGGAGCGACATCAAGCGCTCAAGCTTTTCGACACCGCGCGAGCTCGCAAGACTTTGCCGCCTCTCCGCCGCGCAGGCGGCGGCTCAGAGCCTCGACTGACGTTATCGATCAACCTTGTCCTCATCCTCTTGGTTGAGCCTGGCCGTATAGGCGTCGGTCTCGACGAAGCGGCGGCTGAGCAGGAACAAGAGGATGATACCGAGCGCGACCAGTCCCGCCAGCCAGAAGAAGCCCATCCCGCAGATCAGCCCGATCGCTCCCGCCGACCAGATCGATGCGGCGGAACCGGCGCCCTTCACGATGTCTCCTTCTCGAAACAGGGCGCCGGCGCCCAGGAAGCCGATGCCGCTCATCACGCCGCTGATCACCTTTGCGGGATCGATCGACAGATTGCTGTCGGAAGACGTGAACGGCAGCTCCATGACAAGCAGGCCGAGACCACACGAACTGAGGGAGATGATAACGAACGGGCGGAAGTCGACGGGCTTCTTGTGCACGAACCGCTCGACGCCGATCGACAGCGCAAGCAGGATCGACAGAGCGATTCGAGCCAGCGCGTCAATCCACGCGATATGAACAGGAAAGTACGCGCCGGAGTCCATGCGTTCTGATTGAACTTCCTCCGCGTGCGATGCAACGCATGTTGGACCTTATCCGGTTCCGAGAGTGGCGCTGGATCGAAAGCGCGGTGCAACGCCAGACCATTCAGCTGGACGAATTCCGCTCAAGACGCGACAAGGCCGCGGATGGGAGCCACTCCGCCTCGACGGCGCCTCGTCGCCGATCTTCTGACCGTGCTTGCGCTCGTCGCCTTGTTCTGGCTGCTCTGGGTGCTTCGCAGCCTGCTCATTCTCGCCTTCGGCGCGATCGTCCTTGCCGTCGTCCTCCGTGTCATAGCGCAACCGCTTCGTCGAAGGCTTCGCCTACCCGATCGCGCCGCCTTGCTGGCCGCGATCCTGATCGTAACGGCGGTCTTTGCGGTTGCCTTCTGGATGTTCGGTCAAGAAGTGGCGAGACAGGCGAGCACATTGCGCGAGTCAGTTCCTGCCGCGTGGCAGGCTATCCAACAAAGGTTGGATACGTGGGGGCTCGGTGAGGCAGTTCGGCAAGCGCTGCCGTCCCTCGAGGGGGGCGGGCAGAGCGTGGTCTCAAGCATGACTCGGATGGTCGTCTCGTTCACCAGCGCGCTGGCGGACATCGTCCTCGTCATCTTCGGCGCCATCTACCTCGCCGCCGACCCCGAGCTGTATCGACGCGGCGTCGCCAAGCTGGTGCCGGAACGCGCCCGCCCGGCGCTCCTCGAAGCCCTCGAAGATTGCTACGGGGCTCTGCGCCTATGGCTGCTCGGCCGAGTAACCACGATGCTGCTGGTCGGCACGCTGACCGGCGTCGGGCTATGGGCGATCGGAATGCAGGCGCCCTTGGCCCTTGGAGTCACGGCGGGCATCCTCGACTTCGTCCCTTTCGTGGGACCGATCGTCGCCGCAATCCCCGCCATCCTGCTGGCGCTGGCGACCAGCCCGACTATGGCCTTGTGGGTCGTGCTTCTCTACCTCGCCGCTCAGCAGCTCGAAGGCAATGTCATCACGCCGCTGATCCAGAAGCGGGCGGTGGAGCTGCCGCCCGCCTTGCTGCTGTTCGCCCTGGTAGGCTTCGGCCTGCTATTCGGAGCGATTGGCGTGCTGCTTGCCGAGCCGCTCACGGTCGTCGTCTACGTACTGGTCAAGCGGCTCTACGTGCGCGGCGCGCTCCAGACGCCAACCAGCATCCCCGGCGAGCAGGCTACGGAGCGCCAAGCGCCGCTCGCATAGTCGTCCGCCGAGCGCCGTCCTTGGACGCGGGAACCATTCAGCGGCCCGGTGAATTTCGAAACGAGCGGGAAAGGCGCCCAACGCCGATGAATGAACGGATCTGGATACCTTATTGCGGTGCGGCGCCTGATCCCGGCGGTCTGATCGGACGGTGGAATCTGGATCCGGGGCTCCTGTGCCTGTTCGTGGCGATCTCGGCGATCGCTTTTGTTCGCACTGCCGGCCGGCCGCGCGAGCGCGCGCTCTTCTTCGCGGCAACCGCCGTCACTCTGTTGCTCTTCGTGTCCCCATTCTGTGCGCTGACTTCCGCCCTTTTCGCGGCAAGAAGCGCTCACCACGTTCTATTGACCGCATTGGCGGCGCCGCTGATCGCGGCCGCGATGCCGCGATCCGCACTGAACGCGATCCGCGGCGGACCGGCAAGCTGGACCGCGGTCAGTGCCTTGATCCTGTGGCTCTGGCATGCGCCTTCGCTCTACGGCGAGGCGCTGTCGAGCAATGCCGTCTACTGGCTGATGCAGGCAAGCCTGCTCGGATCGGCGATCGCCTTCTGGGCAACCGTGCGGGCATCCTCGTCGGTTGCGGCCGTCGCGGCGTTGCTCGCCTACATGGTCCAGATGGGCCTTCTCGGCTCCCTGCTGACGTTCAGCGACGAAGCTTTCTACGCACCGCACGCGCTGACCACGACGGCTTGGGGATTCTCACCTCTTGAGGATCAACAACTTGCCGGGCTCCTGATGTGGGTGCCGGGTGCGCTCGCTTATCTCTGCGCGGCATTGGCACGGCTGCACCGCCTCCTCGAGGACGAGGTCCGCCCGAACGGACTGCCGGCATGATCAATGCGCTCCGTCGATGGGCGCGCACGCATACGGAAGAGGGCCGCTATTCCCCGGTCGGCATCGCGTTCCACTGGGTCATGGCGTTCCTGGTGCTTTTCCAGCTCGGCTGGGGCTTCTACATCGGCTTCATGGGCGTGGGCGGCGACAAGATCGCGGCTTACCAGGTGCACAGCGCCGTCGGCCTGCCGATCCTGCTCCTGTCGATCGGCCGCCTCGGCTGGCGCATGCTGATCCCGGGACCTCACAACGATGCCGACGAGCAGGGCTGGCAGACGACGGTCGCTCACGTGATCCACTATCTCTTCTATCTCGCCTTTTTCGGCCTGCCGCTGAGCGGTTGGGTGATGTGGTCTTCGGTGGCGGAACCGGGACCACTCCACCTCGCCGGCGTGCTTCCCTGGCCGCAACTGCCGTTCGACGCGCTCGGTGATGCCACCCGCTGGTCGATCCTAGACGTCGCAGAGGACGTGCACCTCGTGCTCGTATGGCTTCTGGTCGTCACGGTACCGCTTCATGTGGCCGCAGCCCTGAAGCACCATTTCTGGGATCGACACGATGTGCTGCGGGGAATGCTTCCGGAGATCCCGGACGCGGAGGACCCCCGGGAAGGGCACCGGCATAAGCCGCGAGCGCCGCGCGCTCGGCCGGGGTCAGCCGGACGCTGATGGTCTGCATCACATTCATCGGATCATTGCGCCGTTCCGAGCGCCGCCACTTTTCGAGTTGTTCGAGATGGTAGGCGGCCGGTTGCGCGCCCAGCGCCGGATTGGCTGGCCCGATCCCTTCGCCGCGAAGGCCGTGGCAGGCGGCGCAGGGCTGGAGATCGCGCGCCGGGTCTCCGATCAGCCAAAGCTGCGGCGGCGGTGCCTGCGGCATCGGCCCCGGCGCGAACGGCATCGCGGCGTAATAAGCGGACACGGCCTGCCGGTCGCGGGCGGACAGCTTGCCGGCGACATATTGCATCTGCGGGTGCTGGCGAAGACCCGAAGCGTAGCTTTCCATCTGCCGATTGAGATAGCCGGACTCGAGCCCGGCGAGACGCGGCACGCCAGCGCCATTGCCGCGTCCTTCGAGGCCGTGGCAGGTGATGCAGGCGTTCGCCGCGCCGGCATGGCCGCCGCTCAGCGCGATGAGTTCGCCGGTCTGCGCGAAGCGATCGGCCGATGCGGTGTCGACCGCGCTGCAGCCGGAGATCATAACGGCCAGCAGAGCTGCGGGAGCGGAGTATTCCCACCGTCGTCGCGCTCTGGCAGCCATGGTTACGGAACCACTCGAGATGCGCACGGTTCCGCTTACCGGACGCCGGCCGTCGTCGTCCTCGACAGGGGGTCGTACTTGCGGACTTGGCGCATTCTGGCTGCTCTTTTACCGTTCACGAGCATGCCCGCGTGCAAGATGCCACCGGACGATCGTCACCCGATGCCGCAAGCCGATGCGGAACGCGGACGACTGGCGATGAATGGTGCTGGCTGCGGCAGTTGCCACTCGGCTCCCGGCGTCTGGCCCGAGGGAGAGGTCGGGCCGTCGCTCGACTCGTTCGCGCAGCAGACGTTGATCGCCGGTCGGCTGCCCAACCGTGCCGACATTCTCGCAGATTACGTGCGAAACGCGCCGAAATACGTGCCGCAATCGGGCATGCCCGCCATGCCGCTGACGGAGGAGGAGGCGCGCGATGTGGCCGCTTATCTCTACACGCTCGGCCGTCGGTGACGCGCTCGGCGGCTGGCCGCCGCCCGTGCTCGATCCCGCAGGGCCCTATGCCAACCCGCTGGCGACACTTAGCTGGGTCCTGTTCGGCGGCGCCGGCCTGGTGTTCCTCGTTGTGCTCGCCGCCTTGTGGATCGCATTGTTCGGCACGGCCGCGCGCAAGGAGAAACTCGGCGGCACCCGCGCCATCTGGATCGGCGGCGTTGCCTTCCCCGTGGTCGTGCTCTCCGTCTTGCTGGTCTGGGGCCTGTCGATGACCGGCAGCCTCACCGCGCCGATCCGCGGTGACGAGATGCGCGTGAAAGTCACCGGTGAAATGTGGTGGTGGCGCATCGCCTATCTGGGAGCCGATGGCGGAGCTGTTCTGCACGACGCCAACGAGCTGCACATTCCAGTCGGTCGGCCGGTCGTGCTCGAGCTCGAATCCGCAGACGTCATCCACAATTTCTGGGTTCCGCGACTGTCGGGCAAGCTCGACATGATTCCGGGGCGGACCAACATCATGCGCATTCAGGCCGACGCGCCGGGCGTGTTCGGCGGCCAGTGCGCGGAATATTGCGGTGGACCGCACGCGCTTATGGGCTTCGTGGTCGTCGCCCACCACTCGGAGGACTTCGCCCGGCTGATGACGGCGAGGAGAGCGAACATTCGTCCCCCCGCACCGGCGCACCCGGACCTGGCGCGCGGGGCGCAGCTGTTCGGGAGCGCAGGCTGCGCAGCGTGTCACCGCGTCGCCGGCACCGGCGCCAACGGCGCCGCGGGGCCGGACCTCTCGTACGTCGGCAGCCGCCAGACGCTCGGCGCGGGGATCCTGCCCAATAACCGCGGCACTTTGATGGGCTGGATCGGCAACAGCCAGGCGATCAAGCCCGGCAATCGCATGCCGCCTTATTCGATGCTGTCCTCCGACGATCTGCGCGCGCTCGCCGTCTATCTCGAGGCGCAGAGGTGAATCCGGAGAAGGGTCTGGACCCGGCCGTGTACGAGCGCCTTCCGAGGCCGGGTGAGCGGCCCGAGGGCGAGCTGGATGAACTGAACCGGATCTGGGCGGCCCCGACGGGAATCGCCAAGCTGACCGCCGTCAACAATAATTATGTTGGCGTCTGGTACGTCGCCACAGCCTTCCTCTTCTTCATCCTCGCGGGCGTGCTCGCCCTGGCGATGCGAGCGCAGCTCGCGCTGCCGCTGCAGGGCATCCTGCCGCAGGAGACGTACAACCAGTTCTTCACCATGCACGGCACGATCATGATGTTCCTGTTCGCCGTGCCGATCATGGAAGCACTGGGCGTCCTCCTCCTCCCGCAGATGCTGGCCGCGCGCGATCTACCGTTCCCGCGTCTGTCGGCTTACGCCTTCTGGGCTTATTTCGTTGGCGGCCTCTGCTTCTTCGCGTCCCTTTTCTTCGGCCTCGCGCCGAACGGCGGCTGGTTCATGTATCCGCCGCTCACCAGCACGACCTACTCGCCCGGGATCAACGCCGATTTCTGGCTGCTCGGCATCGGCTTCATCGAGATAAGCGCGATCGCCGGCGCGATCGAGATCATCGTCGGGGTGCTGCGGACTCGCGCGCCCGGGATGAGCCTGCGTGAGATGCCGATCTTCGCCTGGGGCATGCTGGTCTTCGCCGGCATGATCGTGATCGCCTTTCCGGCAGTGATCCTCGGCACCTTGCTGCTCGAGCTGGAGCGCGCGCTCAACTGGCCGTTCTTCGACCCGACGCGCGGCGGCGATCCGGCGCTCTGGCAGCACCTATTCTGGTTCTTCGGGCATCCGGAAGTCTACATCATCTTCCTACCGGCCTCGGCACTGGTCTCGATGATGCTCCCGGCGCTCGCCCGCACGCGGCTGGTCGGGCACAACCTCATCGTGCTCGCCTTTCTCGCCACCGGCTTCATCAGCTTCGGTGTCTGGTCGCACCACATGTTCGCGACGGGCATGCCCGCTCTCTCGGTCGGCTTCTTTTCCGCGGCGAGCATGGCGGTGAGCGTGCCGGCGGGCATCCAAGTCTTCTCGTGGATTGCGACCTTCGCGTGCGGCAAACCGGTGTTCAACACGCCGACCCTGTTCGTGATCGGCGGGCTCGTCACGTTCGTGATCGGCGGATTGACGGGCGTGATGGTCGCGCTGGTGCCGTTCGACTGGCAGGTCCACGACACGCATTTCATCGTCGCCCATCTTCACTACGTGCTGATCGGCGGCGCGGTGTTCCCGCTGTTCGCGGTCTTCTACTACTGGATGGGCATGACCAGCCGCCGGGCCCTTTCGGAGCGCATGGGCAAGTGGATCTTCTGGCTGATGTTCCTCGGCATGCAGGTGATCTTTCTGCCGATGCACCTGACCGGGCTGATGGGGATGCCGCGCCGCGTCTACACCTACATGCCGGGGCGCGACTTCGAAATCACCAACATGATTTCGACGATCGGCGCGTTCATCTTCGCGACGGGCGTGCTGCTCTTCGTGATCGAGCTGGCGCGTAATTTCCGCTTCACCGTCGAGGACGATGCCGGGAATGTCTACAAGGGCGGTACGCTGGAATGGCTGCCGACCGGCCTCTACTCGACGCGCTCGATACCGCTGGTGAGGAGCCGCTACCCGCTCTGGGACGATCCGAACATCTGCAAGGACGTCGAGGAAGGCCGCTATTTTCTACCGAACGCGCCGACGGGCCATCGCGAAACGCTCATCACCAGTCCGATCCGCGCCACGCCCGAATATATCCAGATCATGCCGGGACCGTCGCTGTGGCCGTTCCTCTCTGCCATCTTCACTGCCGGTTTCTTCGTGATCATGACGGTCCAGGCTTATGGCGTGGCCGTGTTCAGCGGCGTGCTAGCGATCCTGTGCGTCCTGCGCTGGATGTGGGACACCGATCGCCCCGTCGCCGTCGAGCATGTCGATATCGGCGCGGGCATTGCGCTGCCGACCTATGTTACGGGTTCGCGGACGCACGGCTGGTGGGCGATGATCATCTTGCTGATCGTGATCGGGATGATCTTCCTGATGGCAGTGTTCAGCTACCTCTACCTCTACGGGATCCCTCCGGAATTCTGGATCAAGCCTGCCGATCGCCGGTGGCTGTTCCCGATCGTCGCCCTCTACGCGCTCGCCGCCTTGCTGGCATGGCTCGGCCGGCATGTGCTGACCCGAAAGAGAGTGTCGACGTGGGCGCCGAGCGCCTTACTGCTTTGGGGCATGGTCGCAGCCGCCGCGGCGTTCGTGATCGATTTCGTGACTTGGCGCACGACGCGTATCACGGGGGAAACGAGCGGGCAGGGCGCAATCGTTCACGCCCTCCTCGCGCTGCAAGGCTGCCTCGTCGCCATTCTCGCGCTGATGGGAGGCTTCCTCGCCGCGCGGACCGCCCGTGCGCTCGTCACGAAGCCGCGCAACAACACTTTCGACCTGATCACGCTCTTCACGCTTTACCTCGCCGGTCAGGGCGCGGCGTCGGCGCTGCTGACGCGCCTCGTGCCTGGAGGTCTCTGATGCGCAGCTGGGCCTATCTTCTCGGCGGGCTGCTGGTCTGGACCGTCCACTTCTTCGGCCTCTACACCGCCTCAAGCATCTTGCTCACCAGCACGACCGCGCGGGTCATCACCGCTCTGCTGACGATCGTCTGCCTGGCCATCGCCGGCACATTGGCGGCACGGGGATGGGCAGGAAGGGCACGAGCCCCGGATGAGGTCGTCCACTGGGTCCACACCATTGCCGCTCTGTCCGGCGCAATCGCATTCCTCGCCGTGCTCTGGCAGGGCCTCCCGGCGCTGCTGATCTGATCAGCCGCTTTCCGGCGGAAGTTTTCTTCCAAGTATCATCCAATCGAGACCAGCACGGTGCGGCGTCCGCCGTTCTCGAAACACCCGAGGGATCAAACGCCTACTTCACTGTGGGCGACCAGGTGAAGAAAAGTGATCGGGGGTCAGCTCGTCGCGAACCCTTCACGTGTCGGTTCGTTCTGTTCGTTCCCCATGCAGAAGGAGACAGAAGAATGGCCGGCAATGACCATGACGTCAGTGTGCTCAATACCCTGATCACCACCACGATCGACAGCGCAAACGGCTTCGAGGAGGCCGCGAAGGACGCGCGCAGCGATCAGTTCAAATCCATGTTCCAGCAGTTCGCGAGCGATCGGCGGCAATGCGTGAGCCAGCTTCAGCAGGCCGTGCGTCAGCTGGGCGGCGATCCCGAAGATGACGGATCGGTCAAGGCGGCCGCGCACCGCACGTGGCTGAACCTCAAGGATGCGGTCACCGGCGACAGCGACAAGCAGATCATCGAGGAGGTCGAGAACGGCGAGGACTATATCAAGGGCAAGTACGAGACAGCGCTGCAGGACGACCGCCTCTCGGTCCAGGCCAAGTCGATCATCGAGCAGGCCTTCCGCTCGGTGCGAGAGGGCCACGATCGCGCCAGCCAGCTGAAGCACAGCATGGAGGGCAGGGGCTGAGCCCGGCGCGTAGGCCAGGGCGTGACCCACACGTCTTGAGACAAACCGCCACCCCGGGGCCTCAATCGGTCCCGGGTGGCAAGTCATTCGAAGACGAGGCTTCGCCGGACTCAGGCCGCATGTTCAGGGATTTGGGGTGGGGGCCGCTTGCCGCCCTGCGGGGGTGACGCGCCAGACGGTGTTGGCGAGATCGTCGACGACGATCAGCGCGCCGCGCGGGTCCACCGCCACGCCGACCGGACGCCCGCGGGCCTTGCCGTCGGCTCCGAGAAATCCGGTGACGAACTCGACGGGCGCACCTGACGGGCGTCCATTCTCGAACGAGACGAATACGACCCGGTAGCCGACCGGCGTGCTGCGGTTCCAACTGCCGTGCTCTCCGATGAAGACGCCATCGGCGAAGCGCGCGCCCATCGCTGGGACGGAGAAAGCGAGCCCCAGAGGCGCGTGATGCGATCCGAGGCTGTAGTCCGGACGAACGGCAGCGGCGACCTTGCGGGGATCGTGTGGCCGAACCCGAGGATCGACGTTGCTTCCCCAGTAGCTGTATGGCCAGCCGTAGAACGCACCCTGTCGAACGGTGGTAAGATAATCGGGCACGAGGTTCGGGCCGAGTTCGTCGCGCTCGTTGACCACCGCCCAAAGCTGTCCGATGCCTGGCTGTATCGCCAGCGCGGTCGGATTGCGCAGGCCAGTGGCAAAGGGGCGGTGGAAGCCGCTCGCGGCGTCGACCTCCCAGATCATTGCCCGGTTTTCCTCCACCGCCATGCCGCGTTCGCCGACATTGCTGTTGGAGCCGATGCCGACGTAGAGCCGGCGGCCATCCGGGCTGATCGCGAGTGCCTTCGTCCAGTGGTGATTGATTTCGGCAGGCAATTGCGTGACCGTGACCGGTGGTCCGCTGGCACGAATTTGACCCGGCCGATACTCGAACCGAACGAGGGCATCCTGGTTGGCGACGTAAAGGGCATTGCCGGCGAAAGCGAGGCCGTAAGGCGCGTTGAGATTCTCGGCGAAGACCGCGCGCCCCTCATAGGTTCCGTCACCGTCTGCATCACGCAGAAGCGTCAGACGGTCGCCGCTTTTGGCTGAGGCCGACCCCTGTTCCATCACATAGCCAGCGACGAAGTCTTTGGGCCGCATTGCCGGAGCGTCCTTCCCGCCCTTGCCTTCGGCAATGAGAACGTCGCCGTTCGGCAGCACCAGCGCCTGGCGTGGAACCTTGAGATCAGTTGCGATGGCTGCAACCATATAGCCTTGCGGCACGGTCGGCCTCTGATCGCCCCAATCTGTTGGTCTGGCAACGTCCATGCTCGGGAGCAGGCCACGCTGCTGTTCGGGCAGATCGGGGTTGGCTCCGTATTGGTTTGGATCGGGATCGCTGCCGCAGCTGGCGAGCAGGGCGATCAGCGCAGTCGCGACGCTTAGCCGCAGCCGGTTCATCGGACACCTCCCGCCCGAAGAGGCGAGAAGCCGAGCCAGACCGAGGCGAAGGCGAGCAGGGCGACGAGGAGCGAGAGGATCAGTCCTTCCGGCATCGTCGCCCAAGCGTCTTTGCTGTGGACCAAGGCGGTGATGAAGCCGAGGACAACGGTCGCCAGCAGCACCAGTACGGACAGCGCCGAACGGCGATCGCGTGCGAAATCGGCCCGCAGGAAGTCGATAATCGCCCAGACTAGTGCCAAGCCTGCGAATACCATCGCCCCCGCGTTTAGCCACGCGGCAAAGTTGATCCACTGCACCTCGTAGCTGGCCGAATAGGCCCAGTCACTGAGCAGGGCACCCAGGAAAAGCGGTAGGCTCGAGGCGAGAAGCACGGCGTGAACCGGATGGATCACGCGTCTGGCGGGTCGGCTGTCGGTCAAGGCAGCTCCTCTCCTCTTGAGGGGCGCTCGAGATGCGGTGGCGTGAGCCGCACGTCGAGCGATGGTCGTCGCAAGAGCATGAACTTGAACGGCCGCGGTATCGCTCTTGCACGTTTGATCGAAATGCCGGCGAGCGCTCGAGGTTCCGAGGTCGCGGTCCGTGCTCCGCTTCGAAGCGAGGTCGCCGCCACTGGAGGGGGCTCGGCTCCGACGACCATTTCCGGGAACCGCCATTCGTGACGCTGTCACGGTCGGGCGCTCTGTTGCCGCAGCGGATTGGCAACTCTCGACGCTCGCGCTCGTTGGATTCCTGCCCATCCAATCAGCCCCTCTGAAAGGACGAGAAGATCGAGCCGACCTCGACAGGTGCCGCACGGCCCGCGAGCAAATCGAGAATGCAGGTCAATCCGCCGGTCTTCTTCGTCTCGGCGGGCCTGATCCTCGCGTTCGTCCTGATCGGGGCGCTGTTCGCCGGACAGGCGGGCCGGTTGTTCGCCGCGGTGCAGGCCACCATCATCGTCGATTTCGGATGGTTCTACGTCGTCGCGGTCGCCGGCTTCCTGCTTTTCGTGCTCTTCCTGATGATGAGCCGCTACGGGGACGTGAAGCTGGGGCCGGACGAGAGCGAGCCGGACTATAGCTACCTCTCCTGGTTTGCGATGCTGTTCAGCGCCGGCATGGGCATCGGCCTGCTGTTCTTCGGCGTGGCCGAGCCGATCCAGCATTACGCGCTGCCGCCCGTCGGACAGGGGCGCACGATCGACTCGGCGCGTCAGGCGATGGTGCTCACTTTCTTTCACTGGGGGCTGCACGCCTGGGCGATCTACATCGTCGTCGGACTGGCGCTCGCCTATTTCGCGTTCCGGCGCGGACTGCCGCTCACCATCCGCTCCTCGCTCTATCCGCTGATCGGCAAGCGCATCCACGGTCCGATCGGCCACGCGATCGACATTTTCGCGGTGATCGGCACCATGTTCGGAGTCGCGACGTCGCTCGGGTTCGGCGTGCTGCAGGTCAATGCCGGCTTCGCCCATCTCTTCGGCCTGCCGACCGGGACGTTGGTCCAGGTCGTGCTGATCGCCGTGATCACCGGCATGGCGACGCTTTCGGCCGTCGCCGGCCTCGACAAGGGCATCAGGAGACTGTCGGAGCTGAACATCATCCTCGCAGTGGCGCTGCTCGCTTTCGTGCTGCTCGCCGGATCGACCGTGTTCCTGTTGCAAGCCTATGTGCAGAATGTCGGCGCCTATCTGGGCAGTCTCGTGCAGCGAACCTTCCGCATGTACGCCTACGAGCCCAACGCCTGGTTCGGAGACTGGACGCTGTTCTACTGGGGCTGGTGGATCTCCTGGTCACCCTTCGTCGGCATGTTCATCGCCCGGATCTCGCGAGGCCGCACGATCCGCGAGTTCGTGGTCGGCGTGCTGCTGGTGCCGTCGCTCTTCACCTTCCTCTGGATGACCGTTTTCGGCAACACGGCCATTCAGATGGACATGAGCGGCGTCGCGGACATCGCGACGACGGCCGCCAACAACATGCCGGTGGCGCTCTTCGAGACGCTGGACCATCTGCCCCTCTCGATCATCGCATCGACGCTCGCGACGCTGTTGGTGATCACCTTCTTCGTGACCTCTGCGGATTCCGGCGCGCTGGTGATCGACACCATCACTTCGGGTGACGCGCCGAACCCGCCGGTGTGGCAGCGCGTCTTCTGGGCGGTGAGCGCCGGCGTGGTCGCCGCCGTGCTGCTGCTCGCCGGCGGGCTCGAAGCGCTCCAGACCGCGGCGATCGCCAGCGCACTGCCCTTCACGTTGATCATGGTCTTCATCTGTTACGGGCTGCTGCGCGCCCTCCAGATGGAAGGGAAGGGGGCGCCGACGGACCTCTCGAACGTGGCCGACGCGGACGGCGACCACGGACTGGGCTGGCAACAGCGGCTCGCCACCATCCTCCACTACCACGAACGGGATGAGGTTACCGGCTTTCTCACCGGCACGGCGCGCGACGCCCTGGACGCAGTCGCCGCCCAGATGCGCGACCGCGGCCTCTCGCCTGCGGTCGCCGAAGGAGAGGACCATCTCGCGATGATCGTTCCGCACGCCGAGCGAGGCGCCTTTCACTACACGATCCGTCTGCGCAGCTTCCGGGCCCCGAGCTTCGCGTGGGCGGAGACCCGGCGCATGCAGAAGGACGATCGCCTTCACTATCGGGCAGTCGCCTCGTCTCCCGACAGCGATCAGCCGCACGACGTCACCGGATACAGCACCGAACAGCTGATCAACGATCTGCTGAATCGCTACGCCCGCTTCCGCCATGCGCGGCGGATGGAATGATGGACAGGAGCTGACGATGCTGCCGGTTTCCGAGCTTCACCTCGAGCACTCCCGTCACCTCTTCCTCAGCGAGCGAGCTCGGCGCGAGAGCATCCGCGGCAGCCTCAGCACGCCGGTGGCGGCGATCTCCTTCGCCGTCTTTGCGCTGAGCAGCCTTTCCGTCGAAGTGGACATCGAGCGATGGCCGCACTGGTCTGCCCTGGCGCTGATCGCGCTCGCGGCGGGGGCGGTCGTCGCGCTCTTCCTTTCGGCCTATCAGGTCGTCATGTCGGAATGGCTGTTCGTCTATCACGAGCCGCCCAGGCTTCCGGAGCTGTTCGACGGCGGCAGGGACACGCCAGACGGGCAAGCAGAGACCCGTGCGAGGGGAGTCCTGGTTGCGAGCTATGCGGTCGCATACGAGCAATAACTGAAAGCCAATGCGGACAGCGCACGGCGGCGAACCTGGGCCCTGCGGCTGATCCTTGTGTCGCTGCTGCTCCAGGCTATGGCTTTTCTGAGCCTCCCGTTCCATCGCGGGGGCTGAAGCCCATGCGACTTTTCAGCGGGTGCTGACGCGACGCCGCAATCAGCGCCAGTTCTCCGACCTCAAGCCCGGAGTCCGTCAGCGACTGGCGCTCGCCGCGCGCGAGCTGCGCGACGCCGAAGACGCCGTCGCGGCGGCATTGGGGCTGCCGCGGCCGCCGCGGCTGCTGATGATCGACGAGGAGGAAGCCGTGGTGGTGCTGCCGGGCGACCGCAAGGATCTGCTCGGGAGCGGCGACGCGGGGCGGCCGAGAAGCAGGAAAGCGGCTTCGAATGAACGCGCGGCTTCGCGCCAGGATGCAAGGGGGGGACCTGGTGCCAGACACGGGCAGGGGCGCGGTGGCGACCTTCCAGGAATTTGCCGCTCTTGGGCGGAGATGGTGACCCCTACGGGACTCGAACCCGTGTTTTCGCCGTGAGAGGGCGACGTCCTAGACCGCTAGACGAAGGGGCCGCGCGATTGCGTGCCGGGGGCCCTTAGGGGGCGCCGGACCGTCCTGTCAAGCTGGCGAAGCGCGGCGCGCTCCTTTAGGCGGCGGATTATGTGCAACGACTTCCGCAGCCGGGTCGAGCTCGGCACGATCGGCCAGGATTTCTCCGACCTGCGCATTCCCCTGCGCTTTCCCGAGGGGCTGCCGAACCTCGAGGCGCGCGACCACATAAGGATCACCGACCGGGCGCCGATCGTGCGCTGGGCCGCGGCCGCCGAGGCGGGCGGGGAGGGCGCGGCCGAGCTCGTCCAGCGGCGCTGGAGCTGGCCCGGGCCGGGCGGCAAGCCGGTCTACAATTTTCGCTCCGACAGCCGCGAATTCGGCTCGGGACGTTGCCTGATCGTCACCGACGGCTTCTACGAATTCACCACGCCGGCCGAGCCGCGCAAGGACAAGCGCAAGGACAAATGGCTGTTCACGCTGGCCGGCGAGGACTGGTTCTGCATCGCCGGCCTGTGGCGCGCGACGAAGGAGGTCGGCGAGGCCTTCACCATGCTGACCACGCCGCCCGGCCCGGACGTCGCGCCCTATCACGACCGCCAGGTGGCGGTGCTGCCGCGCGAGCGGTGGCGGGACTGGCTCGACGGCTCGGCGCCGGCGAAGGACCTGCTCGGGCCGTGCCCTGAGGGCATGCTGCGGGTGGAGAAAGTGGGCTGAGGTGCTTTTCCGGAGGCGGCGGGGCAGCGGCGGAGCTGCCTTTTCACGCGAAGCCGCGAAGAGGAAGGAAAGGCGCGAAGGGGTTGCCGGCTTCCCCGCGTCCATGGCTTCCCGACGCCACGGCGTAAGGGAGCGATCGCGAAGCGATTCTTTTCGACCGTTCGCCAGTACCAGGGGCCCCAGGCATAGGCGCTTCGCGCCATTTCTTCTTCTTCTTCTTCTTCTTCTTCTTCTTCGCGCTTTCGCGTCCTTCGCGTGGAAATGGGAATTTGGATTCAAGCTGGCGCTCGCCCCAGGGGCAGCGGCCTTTCCGGCCTGAGATCCCGGCCTTCGCCGGGATGACGGTTGGAGGGAAGAGGGGCTCGGGGCCGCGTCGAGGGCGTTGACCTCGCGGGGCGAGGTGTAGAGGGTTGTCGCGTGAAGAGCTTTTTTCCCCATAGCGAGACGACCCGCAACATCACCGTCCGGGTCGCGGTCAGCTTCCTGCCCGAGCAATCGGAGCCGGCGCGCGGGCGCTGGTTCTGGGCCTATCATATCCGCATCGAGAACGAGGGGCCGATCGCCGTCCAGCTGATGACTCGCGAATGGACGATCGCCGACGGCCGCGGCGGGCGCAACGAGGTGCAGGGCGAGGGCGTGGTCGGCGAGCAGCCGGTGATCGAGCCGGGCGAGGCGTTCGATTACGTCTCGGGATGCCCGCTCGGCACGCCGACCGGGTGGATGGAAGGGCGCTACCATCTCGTCGCCGCCGACGGCAGCGCCTTCCCGATCGCGATCCCGCGCTTTCCCCTGGTCGCGCCGACGGTCGCCAGCTGAGCGCATCGCTTGATTCCGCGCGGCGGCCGATCCAGCCTGCGCCGTGCCCAGACGTGGAGAAAGAGAGATGCGGAGCGTGATCCTGGCGGCGGCCGCCGCAATGCTGCTGGCGCCCGGCGCCGCCCCGGCCGGAACGCCGGTGACGCAGAAGATGACCTGCCCGATCGGCGGCAAGGCCTTCGATTTCCGCACCACCGCCTCCTACACCACGTTCGGCACCCGCGCCGACGGCAAGCCGTTCGGCAGCTGGACCTTTCCGCTGGCGCTGCCCGAATGCCCGGACAACGGCCTGGTGCTCTACAAGGATTATGCGCCGGAGGAGGTGGCGAGACTCGAGCCGCTGGTCGCGTCCGAGGCCTATCAGGCGCTGCGCCGCGAGGACACGCAATATTACCGGGCCTATTGGCTGATGAAGGAGATGGGGCTCGGCCCCGAGCGCTATCTCTGGGCTTTGCTCCAGGCGAGCTGGGAGGCGGACGACCGCCCGCCGCTGCGCGCCCGCTATCTCGCCGAGCTGGCCGAGGCCTCGGCCAGCGTGCCGGCCAAGCCCGACGACCTCAACTGGATCGGCATGGAGGGGCGCGCGGTCAACGCGCTACGCGAGCTCGGCCGCTTCGACGAAGCGCTGGCGCGGCTGGAGAAGGTGACGATCGCGCCGCCGGCGCCGCTCGACATGGACCAGGACGAGGGCAAGAGCCGCGCCGGCTGGATCGACTATTTCGCCAAGCAGAAGCTGCTGATCGCGCGGGCCGACGCCTCGTCCGACCCGTTCGAGCTGCTGCCGCGCCGCGAGGCGCTGGCCCGCTGCGCCGAAGGCACGGGTCTCGACGCGCACAAGACCGCGTGGTGCGACGCCGCGAAGGACGACGTCGCGGCGCTGAAGGCGAAGAAGGACAGCCTCGAGCAGGAACTCGAGACGATCGGCAGGAAGAGGGACAGCCGGTAAGGAAGCAATTCCTCCCCCAAGGGGGAGGGGGACCGCCGCCGACAGGCGGTGGTGGAGGGGCTGGCAATGACTTCGTGCCAGCCCCTCCACCAGCCTACGGCTGGTCCCCCTCCCCGTGCCGGAGAGGAACTAACGGACGACGCACCCGGCGCGTCGGCCCTAGGCGTCGATATCCTCTTCGCTGAGCTCGGCGGCGTGGTTCTGGATGAAGTTGAAGCGGTGCTCGGGGTTGCGGCCCATCAGCCGGTCGACGAGGTCCTTGACGCCGCGCTGCTGCTGATATTCCTCGGGCAGGGTGACGCGCA
This sequence comes from Sphingomonas parva (ex Maeng et al. 2020), assembly GCF_004564275.1. Classification (GTDB taxonomy): domain Bacteria; phylum Pseudomonadota; class Alphaproteobacteria; order Sphingomonadales; family Sphingomonadaceae; genus Allosphingosinicella; species Allosphingosinicella parva. The sequence goes on along the minus strand of NZ_SPDV01000040.1, from coordinate 4,702 downwards.
GCATCGACCGCGTCTTCGGGTCCATCGTCGTCTCGCGCAGCTGGCTCGGGTTCATCTCGCCGAGGCCCTTGAAGCGGCTGACCTCGACCTTCTTGCCCTTGAACAGGCTGGCCTCGAGCTCGCCGCGATGGGCATCGTCGCGCGCGTAGGCGACGGTGCCGCCGGCCGAGAGGCGATAGAGCGGCGGCTGGGCGAGGTAGAGCGCGCCCTGCTCGACGATCGGCGCCATCTCGTTGAAGAAGAAGGTCATCAGCAGGGTGGCGATATGGGCGCCGTCGACGTCGGCGTCGGTCATGATCACGACGCGGTCGTAGCGCAGCTGGGCCGGATCGCAGCGGTCGCGCGTGCCGCAGCCGAGCGCCTGGATCAGATCGGCGATCTCCTGGTTGGCGCGGATCTTGTCGGCGCTGGCCGAGGCGACGTTGAGGATCTTGCCGCGGATCGGCAGGATCGCCTGGGTCTTGCGGTCGCGCGCCTGCTTGGCCGAGCCGCCGGCGCTGTCGCCTTCGACGATGAACAATTCGGTGCCGGACGGATCGTCATTGGCGCAATCGGTGAGCTTGCCGGGCAGGCGCAGCTTGCGCGACGAGGTCGCGGTCTTGCGCTTGACCTCGCGTTCGGCCTTGCGGCGCAGGCGCTCGTCCATCCGGTCGAGAATGAAGCCGAGCAGGGCGCGGCCGCGCTCCATATTGTCGGTGAGGAAATGATCGAAATGGTCGCGCACCGCCGCCTCGACCAGCCGCGCCGCGTCGGGACTGGTCAGCCGGTCCTTGGTCTGGCTCTGGAACTGCGGATCGCGGATGAACACCGAGAGCATGATCTCGGCGCCGCCCACCACGTCCTCGGCCTGGATGTCCTTGGCCTTCTTCTGCTGGCCGACCAGCTCGGCGAAGGCGCGCAGCCCGCGGGTGAGCGCGGCGCGGATGCCCTGCTCGTGGGTGCCGCCGTCGGGCGTCGGGATGGTGTTGCAGTAGAAAGAGGAGCCGCCCTCGCTCCACAGCGGCCAGGCGACCGCCCATTCGACCATGCCCTGCTCGGACGGGAAATCCTGCCGGCCCTTGAAGAAATCGGTGGTCGCGCAATTGCGCTCGCCGATCTGCTCCTTGAGATGGTCGGCGAGACCGCCGGGGACCTGGAACACCGCCTCGGCGGGCACGTCGCTCCCCGCGACCAGCGAAGGATCGCACTTCCAGCGGATCTCGACCCCGGCGAACAGATAGGCCTTGGAGCGGGCGAGGCGGTAGAGCCGGGCCGGCTTGAACGCCGCGTCGTTGCCGAAGATCTCCGGATCGGGGGTGAAGGTGACGCTGGTGCCGCGACGGTTCGGAGTCGGCCCGAGCTTCTCGAGCCCGGTGACCGGCTCGCCGCGGGCGAAGGTCTGGCGGTAGAGCTCCTTGTTGCGGGCGACGGTGATCACCGTCTCGGTCGACAAAGCGTTGACGACGCTGACGCCGACGCCGTGCAGGCCGCCCGAGGTGGCATAGGCCTTGTTCGAGAACTTGCCGCCCGAGTGCAGCATGGTGAGGATGACCTCGAGCGCCGACTTGCCCGGGAACTTGGGGTGCGGATCGATCGGCATGCCGCGGCCGTTGTCGGTGATGGTCAGCCGGTTGCCCGGCTCGAGCGTCACCTCGATGCGGTTGGCGTGGCCGGCGACGGCCTCGTCCATCGAATTGTCGAGCACCTCGGCGGCAAGATGGTGATAGGCGCGCTCGTCGGTGCCGCCGATGTACATGCCCGGACGGCGCCGTACCGGCTCGAGCCCCTCGAGCACCTCGATCGAATGGGCATCGTAATCGCCGGACGTGGCGGTGGGGGACGCGAACAGGTCTGACATGGGCCAAGCTATAGGCGGGCGGGAGTCGTGCTGCCAAGCGGCAAGCGCCCGCGCGGGCTATCGTAGGAATACCGATGGGGGAGGGGATGGCGGCGGTCCGCTCGTGGGGGAAGGACCGCCGCCGCCGGCGGGACCAGAGACTGCCGGCGCCTGTTAAGGCCGTTCTCGATATGCCCGCGGTAACCGGTTTCGAAAATACCGTTCGTCTACGGTAAAGCGCTCTGGCGGCCGCGGCGACGGGCCCCTATCTAGGCGCTACACCCCCAGAAACAGCCGGTTTCGGAATCGATCTTGCCTGCCCTGATCCATATCGTCGACGACGACGCGCAGGTGCGCGCCGCCACCAGCTTCCTGCTCGCCAGCCGCGGCTACGCGACGGAAGTCTATGCGAGCGGCACCGATTTCCTGCGCGACGCGCGGCTGACCCGCGGCTGTATCCTGCTCGACCTGCGGATGCCCGACATGGATGGCCTGGCGGTGCAGCAGGAGCTCGCCCGCCGCGGCGTCCGCCTGCCGGTGATCGTGACCAGCGGCCATGGCGACATCCACACCGCGGTGAAGGCGATGAAGCTCGGCGCGCACGACTTCCTGCCCAAGCCGGCCAGCGAGGAGCAGATCTTCGCGGCGATCGACCATGCGCTGGAGAGCTACCGCAGCTCCGAGCAGCGCCGCGCCGCCGAGCACGAGGCGGAGGTGCGGCTGCGGCGGCTGTCGCCGCGCGAGCGCCAGATCCTCCAGGGCCTGCTCGCCGGCCATCCGAACAAGGTGATCGCGAGGCTGCTCGGGCTCAGCCCGCGCACCGTCGAGATGCACCGCGCCAACATGATGGAGGAGCTCGGCGTCTCGACTCTCCCCGAGGCGATCCGGCTGGCGATCGACGGCGGCCTGGTGCCGCTCGAATCGGACGGCGACGGCCCGCCCGCCGGCGAGAGCGTGCTGCCGCGCGGCCGGCCTGGCCGCCCGCCGGGACCGGCACGCGCGCGGAGCGGGACAATGTCCTCCGACGCATTGCGGCTGGTGCTCGAGGCGTCGAGCGACGGCGCCTGGGAATGGTCGCTGGCGAGCGGAGAGATCAAGCTCTCGCTGCGCGTCGCCGAGCGGCTCGGCTACGATCCGGGCGGCTCCCTCGACGGGCTGGAGGCGCTCCGCGCCATCGTCCATCCCGACGATTGGGAGGGCCTGGTCGCCGAGCTCCAGGCGCATCTCAGGGGCGACACGGAGAGCTTCGCCGCCGAGATAAGGGTGAAGACCGAGGGCGGCGACTGGGTCTGGTACCAGGACAGCGGCAGCGTGATCGAGCGAGACGCCGCCGGCCAGCCGCTGCGCATGGCCGGCACGCTGTCCGATATCAGCGCCCGCAAGGCGGAGGAGGAGCGCGCCCGCGATTCGGCGGCGCTGCTCGATCTGGCGCAATGGGCGGGCGACGCCGGGCTCTGGGAGCTCGACATCGACAGCGGCCGGGTGCGCCTTTCGGCCCGCGGCCGCGTGCTGCACGGCCTGGGCGAAGACGGGCCGGAGTGGATCGAGCGCGACGCCTGGGTGGCCAGCGTCGCGCCCGGAGACCGCGAGGCGGCGCTGGGCGGGATCGATTCGGCGATCCGCACCGCTGCGCCCTGGCGGATCGAATATCGCAACGCGGCCGACGGAACGCCTCTGCTCGCCGTCGGCATGGTGGTGCGCGGCGCCGACGGCCGCCCGGCGCGGATGGTCGGCTTCGCCCAGGCGCGCGACGGTGCGGGCGGCTTCCGGCTCAGCGCCCCGGCGGCCGAGACGGAGAGTGCCGGCGAGTCCGCTGCGGTTCCGCCGAAGCTCGCCCACGAGTTGCGCCAGCCGCTCGCCGCGATCGCCAATTTCGCGCGCGCGATCCGCAGCCGCCTCGGCCCCTCCGCGGCCGAGGACGAGATGCTGCGCGAGGCGCTGAGCGGCGCCGAGCGCAGCGCCCTGCTCGCCTCCGACATCGTCGAGCGGCTGAGCCGCGACGAGGCGGAGGGGCGCAAGCGCTGAACGACGCGCGTCGGGGACGGCCGCTCAGCGCCGGCGCATCGGATGGGTTGGGGGAGACGGGCCCGGCCGGGCCCGCCGGTCAGGCGTCGAACAGGCCGCCGCTGGAGCGCGGCGTCTCTCCGTGGACGCGGTCGAGATAGGCGGAGGCAAGCTCGTAATGCGCCTGGACGGCCGCCTGGTGGCGGGCCTTCTGGGCCAGCTCGATCTCGGCTTCGGCCCGGCGCTCGTAATATTCCAACTCGTTGTGCGACATTTTTACGCGTGGCTACTCCGGTCTGTTGAACCGGACAAAGAACGAACGCGGGGCCCGCGCTGTTCCTCGATTTCGCATTAACCTGGATGATGATGCTGGCGTAACGGCCGGCGGAAAACTGCGGATCCCGGCAGCGCCTAAGGCCCTTGTACCATGAACAACGGGCCCGGCCGGAAGGCCGAGCCCGTCGATCGAAACGGCGCTTGCGTCAGCGGATGCGCGGGCCGCCGAACGGCAGCGGCGGCGGCGGGCGCCGGTCGCGCCGCGGCAGCTGCGCCTGATAGGCGACGCCGCAATGCTCGACGCAATAAGGGAAGCCGGGGTTCGCCTGGGCGCCGCAGAAATGGAAATCGGGCTCGCCGGGATGGCCGATCGGCCATTTGCAGATCCGCTCGTTGAGATCGAGCAGGCTGGTCTTGTCGGCGATCTCCGGGCTCGGCTTGGCCGGCACCAGGCGGCGCGGCGGGGCCGGCGGGATCGGCGACTGCTGCTCGCCCGGGGCCTGGCGGAGGAAGCCGCCGGGACCGATCGAGCGGATCTGCGGCTGCGGCGCGGCCGGCGCAGCGTCCTGGGCGGGCGTCGCCTTCGCCGCCGGCGCCGCCTCGCGG
>NZ_SPDV01000039.1 GCF_004564275.1 Sphingomonas parva (ex Maeng et al. 2020) | reverse complement strand
ATCGACAGAGCCTGGAGACCAAGCTGCTGCTTGACCTGCAGGGCCTGAAGCTTCGCCGATTCCTTGGCCAGATCGGCGTCGACGAGGTTGCCGATGCCGCTCTCGATCACGTCGGACAGCTTGCTGGTGAAGCTCAGCTGACCGTCGATCTGACGCGAAGCCGAACCCAGCGTGCTGAGCAGCGTCTTCATGTTGGCTTCCGCCGTGGCGAAGTCCGCCATGGTGACCGTGCCGCTGGCGACGTTGCCGAGCGACGAAGCCAGATCGGTGTGCGCAACCGTCAGCGTGTCGGTGGTGTCCGCCGACTTGAGGGCCGCGACCGAAGCCGTGGCGCCCGAGCTGTTGTCGAGCAGGTTCGTGCCGTTGAACGACGACGACTTGATGATCGACCGGATCTGGTTCTGGAGCGCGGTGACGTCCGCAGTGATCTGCGTCTTCGACGCAGTATCGAGGCCGGCATCGCTGCCCTCGAGGACCTTGGTCTTCATCTGGTTCATCAGATCGGAGATCTGCTCGGCACCAGCGACGGCAACATCGACCGTGCTCTTCGCGCGCGAAAGCGACGAAGTCACGGCGGTGAGGCCGCCGACGTCACCACGGAGCTTCTGGGCGATCGTGTACGACGCCGAGTCGTCCTTGGTGCCGGAAACGCGCAGGCCGGTGTTGATGCGGCTCTGCGTGGTCTCGAGGCCACGGTTGGTCGCGCTCAGGTTCTGGAGAGCGGCCATCGCGCCGGTGTTGGTGTTGACGGAGAAACCCATCGTCTTTTCCTTCTTGGAATTGGGCCGAGTTCTGCGGCCCGGATCGGATGCGCCGACCCTCGACGGAAGAGAAAGCCCCTTCCCGCAGTCTCATTCTGGAAACGAAATTCCACCGGCCCAAGCGCGTGGACGATTTTTTTGAAGTTAATGCGTGGGTTACCAGCTAAGTCCCTGAGCTGCGCAGTCTCCGGATAGTCGCGGAAAGACGACTTTTTGAGGTAGTGCCGGAGCGCTGAACGTCAAAAAGCCGCAGGAGCACCCGCCCCTGCGGCTCTTCAACTGGCAAACCGTACGATCAGAACGGAAAGAGCGCGTCGTAGATCTGCTGGCCCCAGCGCGCTTGCTGGACGTCGGTGAGCTGGCCGCGGCCGCCGTAGATCACGCGGGCCTCGGCGATCTGGCTGTGCCGGATCGTGTTGTCGCGGGCGATGTCCTGCGGGCGCACGATGCCGGTCACGACCAGCTCGCGGAGCTCGAAGTTGACGCGGACTTCCTGCTTGCCGCGGATCATCAGATTGCCGTTGGGCAGCACCTGGGTGACGATCGCGGCCATCGTCATGTTGATCTGCTCGCTCCGGCTGGTGTTGCCGGCACCGTTGGAGGTCGAGGTCGACTTCGCATCGACCAGCTTCGACGTGTCGTTGTTCGAGCCCGGAAGCACCTTCTTCAGCGGGTTCTCGAGGCCGAGCAGCGCGGCGAGGCCGGCGGTCTCGCCCCCCGAGCGGCTGCGCGAGGTGGAATTGTCGACGCTGGCACGATCCTGGATGTTGATCCGGATGGTCAGGATGTCGCCGAGCCGCGCCGCGCGCTGATCCTGGAACAGGGCGCTGGCGCCTGTGCGGAACAGCGAGGCGCTGGGCGCCTGCGGCTGCGGCTGGCCATAAGCCGGCGCGGGTGCTTCGGCCGCGCGACGCGCCGCCGCCGCATCGCCGAGCGACGGCTCGATCTCGGATGCATAGGTTTCGCCGGTCGGGCTGAGCTTGGGCGCCTTTCCGACCGCCTTGAGGCGACCGGCCGCACCGCAGCCGGAGAGACAGACGGCAAGCGCCAGGACGGTGACGAGCTTCTTCATGAAAGACTCCGCTGGTTACTGGGCCGCGATGCGGACGCTGCCCGCCTTCTCGACGATGCCGTCGAGTGTCCGATTGGTCGCGGTGTTGACCACGCGGACGAGCTCGCCCTGCGCGCCGCCGGAAAGCGCCTTGCCCTGCGCCGTGATGGTGAGGCCGCCGCTGCGGACGTTGATCGAGACCGGCTCGCCGCGACGGACGAGCTGGGGCCGGATCAGATCGCCGGTGCGGACGGTCGAGCCGGCGCGCAGGCGGCGAAGCGCCTCCTTGCCGGCGGCCGCGCCGATGTCGACCGCGCCGCGCGCCTGGGAGAGCGGCCGCGGCTCGATCGTGAAGTCGCCGGCCGAGAGGAGCTCGCCCTTCTCGACGTCGCGAACGAGCACGGCCACGTCGGCCGCGGCCGGCGCGGTCTGCGCCGAGGCCGGGACCGCGCCGCCCAGCAGGGCGGCGAGAAGGAAGGCGCGGCGGAGGGTCACCGCAGCTGCGCCGAGGTCGCGAGCATCTCGTCGGCCGTCTTCACCACGCGGCTGTTCATCTCATAGGCCCGCTGGGCGGTGATCAGCGCGGTGATCTCGGAGACCGGATTGACGTTCGACGCTTCGAGGAAGCCCTGGACGACGGTGCCGAAGCCCGGCTCGCCGGGGACGGCGACGGTCGGCTGGCCGGAGGCCGCGGTCTGCAGGAACATGTTGCCGCCGACCGCCTCGAGGCCGGCCTCGTTGACGAAGGTCGCGAGCTCGATCTGGCCGACATTCTGCATCTCGGCCTCGCCCGGCATCTTCACCTGGACCTGGCCGGTCTTGGAGACGACGACGTCGACTGCGCCCTGCGGCACGACGATGCCCGGTGCGACCGGATAGCCGTCGGTGGTGACGAGCTCGCCCTGGTCGGACAGCTGGAACGAGCCGGCGCGGGTGTAGGCGACCTCGCCCGAGGGCATGGTGATCTGGAAATAGCCCTGGCCGTCGATCGCCACGTCATAGCGGTTCGACGTCTGGGTCATCGCGCCCTGCTCGGCGATGCGATACACGCCGCCGGTCTTGACGCCCGAGCCGATCTGGATGCCGGACGGCGCCCGATTGTCGGCGCCGCCAGCGGCCGCGCCGGGACGCGAGACCTGCTGATAGAGCAGGTCCTGGAACTCGGCACGCTGCCGCTTGAACGCGGTCGTGTTCATGTTGGCGATGTTGTTCGAGATGACGTCGACGTTGGTCTGCTGCGCAAGCATGCCGGTGCCGGCGATGGAAAGCGATCGCATGAGCGTGCCCTTTCGTGTGGCTTTGGAAGACTTATAGGATCAGTTGATGCGGCCGAGGCGGCTGATCGCGCCTTTTCGCATTTCGTTGAGGCTCTCGGACATGCGCTGGCTCGACTGGTAGGAGCGCAGGATCTCTACCATCGCCGTCGTCTCGACGATCGGCTGGACGTTCGATCCTTCGACGCCGCCGACCTTGAGCTTGGTCTCGGCCGCAGCGAGCTCGCGGCCGCCGGCGCCAGTCATCAGGCCGTCGCCGCGCGGATCGACGCCGCGCTCGTCGTCGAACACGGTGACGGTCAGGCGGCCGAGCGCGCCCTGGGGGCTCATCACGGTGCCGTTGGCGGTGATCGCGAGCTGGCCGCGCTGGTCCTCCGGCACATTGATCGGGCGGCCGCCCTCGCCGAGGATCGGCTGCCCGCCGGACGTGACCAGCTGCCCATCCTCGCGCATCTTGATCATGCCCGCCCGCGTAAAGGCGACGCCGCCGTCCGGGGTCTGCACGGACAGATAGCCGGGGCCGTCGATCATCACGTCGAGCGGATTGCCGGTCGCCTGGAACGCGCCCTGGCTGCTGTCGTGGACCGCGCCGTAATCGAGCACGAACGACGTCGTGCGGGCGTCCTTCACCTGGGCTTCGTCGGCGCGCTCGACATATTCATGGAAGAGCGGCTGCTCGCGCTTGAACCCGATCGTGCTGCTGTTCGCCATATTGTTGGCGGCGACGTCGAGCCGTCTGCGGAGCGCCTGTTCGTGGCTCAACAGAACATATGCGGATACGTCCATTCGGCACCTCTTCCAAAAATCTTCGGCGAAAAGCCCGGTAGGCAAACTTTGCCGCCCACCCGTCCTATAATAGCGGGAAAGGGACCAAGAGCGGCGGCAGGCGCCCTCTTTTTCGCACACACGAGGATCGAGAGTGTCAGAGCCAGTCAAAGACGAAGCCCCGGACGACGTGGCGCCGCAGACCGCCCATCCCGGCAAGAAGAAGGGCAAGCTGATCGCGATCGCGGCGGCCGGCCTTCTCGTAGCGGGGGGCGGCGGCGCCGCCGCCTGGACGATGCTCGGCGGCGGCGGTGAAGGCGAGGAGGCCGCGCACGAAGCGGCGCCCGAGGCCGGTGCCTATGTGGAGGTGCCGCCGATGACGGTGAACCTGCGCAGCGGCGACGGCAAGCCGCGCTTCCTGAAGCTGCGCTTCATCCTCGTCGCCCAGGATCCGGCCAACGAGGACGTGATCACCGAGAAGCTGCCGCTGATCCTCGACGGCTTCCAGCCCTTCCTGCGCGAGCTGCGGCCGGAAGATCTCGCCGGCTCGGCCGCGGTCTTCCGCCTGAAGGAAGAAATGCTGTCGCGTGCCGCCCGCGTCGCCGGCCGCGGCGTCGTCACCGACGTCCTCATCCAGGATCTGATCCAGCAATGAGCGAAGCCCAGGACCAGCCGAAGGCCGAGGCGGAAGACGCCGCGGCGATCGAGGAAGCGCTCGACTTCGCCCGCGGCACCGCCGACGGCGAGGGCGAGGAAGCGCGCGCCGTCGCCGACGACGAGGCTGCGGCCGATGCCGCTGCGGCCGAGCCGTTCGAGGAGATCCCGCTGCCGGGCGACGCGCCGGAAACCGCCGCGTTCGAGGAAATCCCCCTCCCCGGCGATGCGCCTGCCGACGACGGCTTCGACGATTTCGTCCTTCCCGATCCGCCGATCATGGCGGCCGGCGGCTCGGACTCGCCGTTCGACCAGGCCGACATCGATGCCCTGTTCGGCTTCGACGCGGCGATGTCGACGGCGAAGAAGAGCGGCCTTCGCGCCGTCATCGAATCCAAGATCATCAATCACGAGCGCCTGCCGATGCTCGAGGTGGTGTGCGAGCGGATGGTGCGCGTCTTCGCCACCAGCATGCGCAACCTCACCTCCGACGCGATCGACGTGAGCCTCGAGGAGATCACCTCCGTCCGCTTCGGCGACTTCATGAACCGCGTCGCGCTGCCCGCGATGATCGGCGTGTTCAACGTCCAGGAGTGGGAGAATTACGGCGTCGTCACGGTGGAATCGAGCCTGATCTACGCCGTCGTCGACGCTCTGCTCGGCGGCCGCAAGGGCACCGAGACGCTGCGCATCGAAGGCCGCGGCTTCACCACGATCGAGACCAACCTCGTCTCCAAGATGCTGGTGCTCGCACTCCAGGATTTCGGCCAGTCGTTCGAGCCGATCACCCCGGTGAGCCTCAATCTCGAGCGCATCGAGACCAGCCCGCGCTTCGCGGCGATCGCAGGGCCGACCAACATCTGCGCGGTCGCGACCTTCCGCGTCGACATGGAAGGCCGCGGCGGCAAGTTCAGCCTGCTCCTGCCTTATGCGACGATGGAGCCGGTCCGCGACAAGCTGATCCAGCGCTTCATGGGCGAGAAGCTCGGCCGCGACCGGATGTGGGAGGACCATATGGCCTCGCAGATCCGGCAGACCGAGGTCTCGGTCGACGTCGTGCTGGGCGAGCAGGAGCTCAGCCTGCGCGACGTGATGAGCCTCGAGATCGGCCAGACCCTGGCCCTCGCCTCCGGACCGGACGATCCGCTGGAAGTCCATTGCGGCGGCGTCCCTCTCGGGCACGCGCATATCGGCCAGCGCAACAACAGCATCGCCGTTCGAATCCTCAATGACATCTCGAAGGGGCTCCCGAAATGACCTTCGCCACGCTGACCAACGTCGTTCTGATCCTGCTTTGCGGTGCCGTTCTCGTACAGAGCGTGCGGATGATGCGGAGCTTCGAGACGCTGAAGAAGGGCGGCCTCAAGGACGTCGTCGACGCGCTCGACAAGTCGACCGCCCAGGCGCGCGTCGTTCTCGGCGATCTCAAGGAGACGCTGCGCACCGAGGGTGCGGCCAACGCCCGCACCGTCGCCAAGGGCGAGGAGATGCGCGAGGAGCTGACCGTCATGGTCGGCATCGCCAATGCGGTGGCCGAGCGCATCGTCGAGACGGTCGAGGCCGCTCCGAAGCAGCCCGCGAAGCAGGCAGACGCCAAACAGGCCGAACCGAAGGCGGCCGCGCCGCAGGCGCCCCGTGAGCCGGTGAAGACCGCGTCCGAGACGCCGCTGCCGAGGCCGGTGGTGAAGACGTCGCGGCCCCGCGCCAAGTCGCCGGTGCGGAGCAAGCGCCCCGCTGCCGCGGCTTCGGCAGCCAAGGTCGAGACCGTCTGATGTCCAGGCGTCCTCCCCTGCTCCCGCTCCTCGCCGGAATGGCGGCCCTGGCGATCGTCGCCAACGGCGTTGCCATCTCCGCGCCCGCCGCGCCCCAGGAGACCCGGATGGGAGTCTCGATCAAGCAATCGGTGAAGGACCGCGACCGCGCGGCGGCCGAGCGCAACCGCGCGCTCGACCTTCGCGAGCAGGCCGCACGCGCGGCTGAGGAGCGCCTCAAGGCCGAGATGCTGGCGAAGCAGAACGCGCCCAAGGCGGCCGCGGCGGGCAAGGCCGCCGAAGAGGAAGAGGGGCCGTATGATTCCCTGGCGCGCATCTACCAGACGATGAAGCCGGCCAAGGCGGCGCGAGTCTTCGAGCAGCTCGAGCTCGACGTCCAGGTGCAGGTGGCGCAGCGGATGCGCGATCGCGCCACCGCCTCGATCCTTGCCAGCATGAGCCCGGACGCCGCCGCCCGCCTCAGCATGGCGATGGCGGGGAAGAACGCGCAGAAGGCCCTGCCCCAGCCGGCACCGCGCGCCGCAAGGCCGGCGCCGGCCGCGGCTCCCGCCGCCGGAAATGCGCGCTGACGAGAAAGCCGGCGTACCCGGGATCACCAGGTACGCCGGCGCGTCTCCAGTCGAGATGTTGGAGCGGACGCCTGCGCGTCAGATGGCGAAGGCGCCGACCTCGGTGAGGAGGACACGTCCGACCGCCGGATTGGCCTGCTTGAGCGCGGCGGTCATGTCGCCGCCGAGCTGCTCGGCATTCACCGGCGCCAGCGCGGAGGCATAAAGCCGCGAATGCTCGACGGCAGCGGCAAGGCTGGCGGCGCGAAGCTCCGGCAGACGCTCGCTGACCGCGGCTTCGTCGGCGGTCTCGACGACCATCCGCACGCGCAACGTGCCTTCGACACGATCGCTGCTGACGATCGGCACGACCACGTCCTCGAGCGGGACGAAGGCGCCTCCGGCGGCAGCTTCGCTGCCGTCCGACGCGAGCGCCATGCCCGCACCGCCGGCTGCCGCCACGGCGAGAACGCTCGCGGCGACGAGAAGTCGTTTCGGCGAAAGCGGCACTTTCCTGTTCCCCTTTTTTCTCTTTCGGCCGCCTTACACCGCGACCGCATGCCGCTCTTTTCATCCTATAATAGAAACAAATCGTTACCCGGAGGACTGGGATGAGCCGCGACCAGAAGCCAGGAAAAGTCAGAGTCATCGGTCAGCGCGACGCGGGGGCGCAGCCCCTCCGCCGCCGGACCGACTTGGATCCGGAGGCCGCCGACGGCACTGCCGCCGATCGCGTCGCGGCGCCCGAGCCCGCCGCGGTGGTTCAGACCGGCGCCCTCGCCTTCGTGCCCGTCGTGCTATTCCTGATGTGCTGCGCTTCCGGCGGAATCGCGTTCACGCTGCTGGTCCTGCCGTCGCTGCCGCAATGAAGCCACGTCTCTATGCGGCGGCCGCGGCGGCCGCCCTCTCGGCCGCCGTCTTCGCCCAGGCGCCGGAAGACCAGCATGCCGCCGAAACCGAAGCGCTGATCGGCGGCGAAGCACAGCCGCCGTTGGCGAGCCCCGCCGCCGCCCCGGCACCGTTGCCGGCCGAGCGCCGCAGCGAGGGGCGGCTGCCCGGCTTCGCCAACGAGCTTTCCGAAGCGCCTGCCCCGAACGGCCGCGAGGCCTGGACCTATGTCAGCCACGAGGATGCCTGGAAGGCGCTCGCGCTTGCCGATGCGGAGAGCCGCCAGCGAGCCCGCTGGCGCTACGCGGCGAGCCTGATCGGCCAAGGGCTGGGCAGCGATGCCGCCGGTGTCCTGGAAGTGATGGAAAGCGACGATCCGGATCTCGCGCTCGTCGACACCTTTCGGCTGGCCAAGGGCGCCGCTTTCGCCCAGATGCGCCGTCCCGAGGAAGCGCTGAGCGCGCTGGTCGGCCCCGGACTGGCGAGCAATTCCGAGGCTTGCGCCTGGCGCATGCTGGTGCTGGCCGAGTCCGGCTTCGCCGCCCAGGCGCTGTCCCAGCTCAACTGCGCCCTGCCCGCGCTCAACGGCCGCCCGACGGCCGAGCGGCGGCGCTTCGCCCTCGCCGCCGCCGCCGCCGCGATCGAGACCGGTCGCGCCGATCTTGCCGTCACCACCCTGCGCCAGGTGCCCAATGGCGATCCGGCCGGCGACCTGCTGCGCGGGCGCGCATTCCTGATGCTCGGCAAACCCGGCGACGCGCGAATCCAGCTCGGCCGCGTCGCCAGCAGCGGCAGCGAGGAGCAACGGATCGACGCCGATCTCAGCGCGATCGAGGCGGCGGTCGCGCGCAAGGACATGTCGGCCAAAGCGGCGATCGAAAAGCTCGATCGCATCCGCTACAGTTGGCGCGGCGGCCCGATCGAGCGGCGCGCGCTCGAGCTCAGCTACCGGCTGAGCACCGAGGCGGGTGACGTTCGCGGCGCCCTCTCGGCCGGCTCGACCCTGTTCAACTATTTCGAGCTCGGCGCCGCCGGGCCGCCGCTCGCGGCGGAGCTGCAGGCCAAGCTCACCGCCGTGCTCGATCCGGCCAACGGAATGCCGCTCGACCAGGCGCTGGGCCTTTACTGGGATTTCCGCGCCCTCGCCCCGCTCGGGGCCGAGGGCGACCTGCTCGTCAACCGCTTCGCCGACCGGCTGCAGAGCGCCGGGCTCTACGAAAAGGCGGCCGAGCTCCTCGAGCATCAATTGTTCGCCCGCGCCCACGATCTCGCCAAGGGTCCGCTCTCCGCCAAGGTGGCGACGCTGCACATCCTGGCCGGACGTCCCGATCGCGCGCTGGCGGCCATCCGCAAGACCACCGACGTGATCTATCCGCGCGAGATGCTGTGGGAACGCTACCGCATGGAAGCGGTGGCGCTGACCCAGCTCGGCCGCACCGCCGAGGCCTTCGCCGTGCTCCAGGAGGTGCCGAACGGCGGCCTGCTGCAGGCGGAGATCCTGTGGAAGGCGCGCGACTGGAATGCGCTCGCCGCCGCGACTGCCCCCAGCCTCCCGGCCGCCGGAAGGCTGAGCGACGTCGCCCAGGCGACGATCCTCCGGCACGCCGTCGCGCTCGCGATGACTGGACGGGAGCCCGAGATCGCCGAGCTGCGTGCCCGCTATGCCGGCGCTTTCGCGTCGCTGCCGACGGCGGCGGCGTTCGATGCGCTGACCAGCGAGGTGAGCGCCGTCGATCCCGAGAAGCTCGGCAAGGCGATGGCGGCGATCCCATCGGCCAGCCCCGCGGGCGAGATTGCGGACCTCCTCGAGGTCTCGAAGAAGAGCTGAAGCTCCAGGCATCTGCCAAAACGAAGAAAGGCCGGGCGCTGCCAGCGCCCGGCCTTTTTCCTTGCTCGTCATCCGGGCCCGCGCTTTCAGGCGCGGGCCCGGATGACCTGATCAGCGGAGATATTCGGTCAGCGACAAAGCGGAGAGCTGAGAGAAGACCGAGTAGGAGGCGCGCAGCGTCGTCTGCTGCTGGGCGAGATCGTTCGCCACCTCGGCGAGGTTGGCGTCCTCGTTGCGGCCGATCACGTCCTTGAGCAGCAGGGTGCGCTCTTCGCCGCGCACCGCGATCGATTCGATCTGCTTCTGCTTGCGGCCGTTCTCGGCATTGACGTCGCGCAGCTCGTCGAGGCCCGTCTCGATCAGACCCACCGCGTCCTTGAGGACCGTCATCTGCGCATCGGTGGGAACGAGGCCGATCGAGCCCGCGGTCGCCAGCTTCTGGAAGGCGATGAACAGGCCGGTGCCGATCTCGCTCGCGCCGGCGCCATATTGGACGTCGAAGCCTTCCGCGACGCGCGCGGTCGGACGGATCGTATCGTCGGTGAAGGCCGTGGCGGTGGTGAGGGCCAGGGTGTCGGCCAGGGTATCGGCCTTGAACGGCGGCGCATCGGTACGCGAGCCGGCGAACAGCGGCTGCCCGCCTTCCGAGGCGTTGAGGCCGTTGCGGTACGCCGAAAAGGCCTGCTCGATCGCCTCCTGGAGGCCGCCCGAGGAATTGGTGCCGATCGCTTCGAGCAGCGACTGGCGCAGCTCGCTCGCCGCGGTCTCGATGCCGCTCATGTTGGCATCGTAGAGGGTGAGCGTGGTGCCGAGCGTCGTCAGCACGTCGCTCTGCGCCTCCTGCTTGGCGAGCAGGGTGCGCGCCGAGATGTGGCGCACCGTTTCGGTGCCCAGCGCCGCATAGTCGCGCGCCTTCTTGGTGGTTGCGAGCTGCAGCTGCGTCTCGGCGAGCTTCTGCTGGCTGCGCATGATCGCGCTGGAAAGGTTGCGCTGGATCGGGATGGTGGCGACGCGGGTCATAATACCTCTCAGCGGATCATGTTGATCAGGGTGTCGTACATTTCGCTGGCGGTGGTGATCACCCGGGCCGCCGCCGAATAGCTGTTCTGGAGCACGACCATCTGGGCGAGCTCCTCGTCGATGTTGACGCCGCCGAAGCTGTCGCGGCGGTTGACCGCGTCGTCGCGTCGCGCCGACGCGTCGTCATAGCGCTCGGCCGCGCGCGCGGCTTCCGCGCCGGCGCCGCCGAGCAGGAGGCCTGAGTAGCGCTCGATCGTCGCCACGCCCTCGCGGCCGAGATCCATCGGCTTCGCCAGCTCGTCAATGAACGCGGTCGCGCCGCGCATGTCGCTCTGGCCGATCGCGCGCTCGCCCACCGCGGCGCCGATCTGCAGCTTGGCGAGCGGAACGGCGGCGGGATTGTCGGCGATCTGCTTGGGCAGCTCGGCCTGGTTGAGGCCCATCGACGCGCCGGTGAGGCCGCTGAGCGCGGTGAACGAGCGGCCGGTGCCGAAGCGATCGGTGGTGTCGGAGACGATCGACAGCGACGCCCCCGTCACCATCGGGTTGGGTTGGAACTGGATCCTGCCCTTGGTGTCGAGCGCGAACGCGCCGAAGCCGCCGAGCGGGCTCGCGTTGAGCTGGGTGAGAACGTCGTTGAAGCTGGTGCCGGTCGGCGTCAGCGTGAAGCGGGTCAACGACCGGCCCGAGGCGTCGCGCAGCACGATCTCGGCGCTCTGCCCGGGCGAGAAGCCGTGCGGATCGGTGCCGACGAAGCCCGACGGCACGAGCGTGCTCTCCGGGGTGCGAACCAGGTCGTTGAGGCCGAAATATTGCGCGAAGCCGACGCCGGCGCGACTGCTCGGGTTGGTCTCGTCCTGGCCGGTGGCGACTCCGTTCCCGGCCGCACTCGCGGCGATCACCAGCTTGCCGCCGGTGAAGGTCGCGGTGCCTGCGCCGCCGAGGCCCGCGTTGATCGCGGCGACGGCATCGTTGACCGTGGCGAGCGTCGAGAAATCGATGCTCGTCTTGGCGACGAGCTCGCCATTGCTCTTGACCACGGCGAAGGTGGTGGAACCGGTGAAGCCGAGCCGGTCGGTGCCGGTGAGGCCCGTGGAGCGGCCTTCGAGCTGCGCCGGCGCGGGCAGCGACGTGCTCGCGTTCGAGGCGGCGTTCAGGGTCTGGGCGAGGCCGCCGAACAGGACGCCGAGCTTGTCGGAAAACTGGGGCAGGGCACGGTCGCGAAGGTCGATCAGCCCGCCGAGCTTTCCGCCGATCGCGGCGCTGTCGATCTTGTCGCCCGTCGCCGGTCCCATCGTGCCGTTCGGCTCCGCGAAACGAATGGTGATCGGAGGGTAGACGTGCTGCGCGACGCCGGTTCCGGCGACCGCATAATCGAGCTGGCGAACCCTCCTGTCGAGGAGCGTCTGGCCCTGCGGCGTCTCGAGGATCACGCGCCCGTCCGGCTGGTCGCGCACGGTGACCTTGATCAGGGAGCTGAGCTCCTCGAGCGCGGCGACGCGCTGGTCGATCGCGCCGGCGGGGCTCTTGCCGAGGCCCTGGAGGCGGGCGACGTTGTCGTTGAGCTCGTGGATCCGGCCGAGCAGCGCATTGACGCGCTCGACGGTATAGCCGACCTCGGCCTCCACGTCGGTGCGCATCGTCGCGACGTCGCCGTCGAGCTGGCGCATCGAGACGATCGCATCCTCGACGTCGCCGGTGAAGGCGGAGATCACCTGGCTGGCGGCGGTGCCGCTGGTCAGCCGCACCGCCGAGGCGGAGATCGCGTCGAGCCGCGCCGGAAGGCCGCCCTCCGCGCCCGGCTGGCCGAGCAGCGACTGGAGCCGGTCGAGATAGGTCGCAGTGACCTCCGACTGGCCCATGTCGCCGGAACGGCGGTAGACGCTCATTTCGAGGAAGCGATCAGCGATACGCTCCGGCTCGCCGACGACGACGCCGTTGACGCGGCCGTTGGTCACGGCGGCGCTCAGCGCCACGCGCTCGCGCGCATAGCCCGGCGTATCGACGTTGGCGATGTTGTTCGAGACCGAGCGCAGCCCCGCCTGGGACGCGGAGAGGCCCGATATCGCTGACCCGAGGATCTCGTTCAAAGACACGCCGATCGTTTCCTTCACACTTCAGGGAATTTGCGGCCCGGCCGGGTGAGCGGCCGGGCCGGAGGCATTAGCGCTTCAGGTTGCTGACTTCCTGGAGCATGTCGTCGACGGTGGTGATGATCTTCGACGAGGCGCTGTAGGCGCGCTGGAAGCGGATCATGTTGGTGAACTCGCCGGCGAGATCGACGTTCGACGCCTCGAGCGAGCCGCTGGCGATCATGCCGGCGCCGAGCGCGCCGGCCTTGTTGATCGCCACGTTGCCCGACTGGGCCGACATCTGGAAGGCGTTGCCCGAGACGCGGGTGAGACCGTTCGGATTGGCGAAGGTGGCGATCGGCAGCTGGAACACCTCGCGGGTGGTGCCGTCGTCGAACACGGCGCTGACGCGGCCGGTCTTCGACACCTCGATCGAGGCCAGGTTGCCGAGCACGCCGCCGTCGACGATCGACGAGATCAGCGCGGATTCGCTGCCGAACTGGGTGAGGCCGTTGAGCGAGCCCGGATCGCCGAGGTTCAGATCGACGTTGAGCGGCGCGGCGCCGTTCGTCCAGTTGATGGTCAGCGCGTTGAAGCTGGCCGGCAGGGTGGCGAGATTGCCTTCGCCGTCGAACGTGACGGTGCCCGAGGCGAGCAGCGGCGTGGTGACGTCGCCGGCCTGGCCGTAGATCTCCGACTGCCAGGTGTTCGCACCGGTCTTGATGAAACCGACGGTGACGCGGTGGGCGGTGCCCTGCGCATCATAGACGTCCAGCGCGCGCGAAAAATCCGGCGTCACGGCGCCCGACTGCATCTGACCGGCAACATAGGTGCCGGCCGCCGGGTTGATCGGCGTGGTCGACTGCAGGTTGGCGCGGATCTCGAGCTTCGAGGTCGGCATCGCGGTGCCGGTGAGATCGCTGAGACGGACCGGCTCGAGCGTGTCGAGGCTGCCGGTGTCGAGATAATTGCCCTGCGTGTCGAGACGCCAGCCCTGGAGAATGAGGCCGCTCGTGTTGCGCAGATAGCCTTCGGCGTCGGGCTTGAACGAGCCGGCGCGGGTAAAGCTCACCTCGCTGCTCGGCGCGCTACCCGCGCGCACGACGAAGAAGCCGGCGCCGTCGATCGCGATGTCGGTGTCGCTCGACGAGGACTGGAGCATGCCCTGCTTCGAGATCAGCGCCTGCGGCGCGGCGGTCACGCCGCCGGCCGAATAGCTGGTCTTGGCGCGGCCGTCGGTGACGAGGGTGCGGAACTCGGTCTGCACGCCCTTGTAACCGACGGTGTTGATGTTGGTGATGTTGTCGGCGACGCCGGCCATCGCGCTCGATTGCGCAGAAAGGCCCGACACGCCGGCATAAAGCGCGGAATAGAGGCTCAACTTCGTTCTCCTGACACTGTTGGTCGGCCGGCGTTCTGCGCACGCACCTGGGGTTCTGATCCATTGTAGAATGAGGATCGGGTCGGCCCAACAATGGGCAAAATTTGCCTAGTTCCGCGTCGCGCTTCCGCTTCGCTCCTATAATCCAGTCAAACGGCTGAAGGATGAGATGATGACGCTCCGCATTTCCCTGCGCGACGGCGAGAAGGTGATCGTCAACGGCGCAGTGCTGCGCTCCGTGGGACGCACCGATCTGCGCCTGGAAAACGACGCCTGCGTGCTGCGCGGCCAGGACGTGATGACGCCCGAGGAGGCGAACACGCCGGCCCGCCGTCTCTATTTCGCCTGCATGATGGCCTATATCGACGAGACCAATCGCGAAGCGCACCAGGATTCGATCGTGGCGCTGGTTCGCGATCTGATCGGCGCGCTCACCAGCCCCGACGCCCAATCCACCTGCGTCGCCTTCGCCCAGAAGGTCGCCTGCGGAAAATATTATGCGGCGCTCGCCGACTGCCGGTGGCTGATCAACTACGAAGCCGATCTGCTCGCCACCGCCGCGGCCGCCTGAACGTCATGCTCGCAGCAGCCGCCGCGGCGCTGAGGGACGTCTCGCCCGACCTCCGGTTCGGGCGGGTCGTCGCCGTGCGCGGCGCTCTGATCGAGGTAGAGGGCCTGGTCGGCGCCGCCCAGATCGGCGCCCGGCTCCGCATCGAGGGCCTGGACGCCCCGGTGGAGGCGGAAGTCACCGGCCTGGATCGCGGCATCGCCCAGTGCATGCCGTTCAGCGATCCGCAGGGCATCACCTCCGGCGCGCGCGCCGACCTGATGGCCGGACGCTTCGCGCTGCGCCCCTGCGACGCCTGGCTCGGCCGCACGGTTGACGGCCTCGGCCGCGCCGTCGACGGTAAGGGGCCCCTGCCCCGCGGCGAGGTGCCGCGTCCGATCAAGGCGGCCCCGCCGCCGGCGGCCTCCCGCGCTCGCGTCGGCGCCAAGATCCAGACCGGCGTGCGCGCGCTCGACATCTTCGCACCGCTCTGCGTCGGCCAGCGCCTCGGCCTGTTCGCCGGATCCGGCGTCGGCAAATCGGTGCTGCTCTCCATGCTCGCGCGCTGGACGGAATGCGACGTCGCGGTGATCGGCCTGATCGGCGAACGCGGACGCGAGGTGCAGGAATTCATCGAGGACGATCTCGGGCCGGAGGGCCTCGCCCGCAGCGTCGTCGTCGTCGCCACGTCCGACGAGCCGGCGCTGATGCGGCGGCAGGCCGCCTGGACGACCCTGGCCGTCGCCGAGCATTTCCGCGCCCAGGGCAAGCGCGTGCTCTGCCTGATGGACTCGGTCACCCGCTTCGCCATGGCGCAGCGCGAGATCGGCCTGGCCAGCGGCGAGCCGCCGGCGACCAAAGGTTATACGCCCACCGTCTTCGCCGAACTGCCGCGCCTGCTCGAGCGCGCCGGTCCCGGCCGGGCGGGCGAGGGCAGCATCACCGGCCTGTTCACCGTGCTCGTCGACGGCGACGATCACAACGAGCCGGTGGCCGACGCGGTGCGCGGCATTCTCGACGGGCACGTCGTGATGAGCCGCCGCATCGCCGATCGCGGGCGCTACCCCGCCATCGACGTGCTGAAATCGGTGTCGCGGACGCTGCCCGCCGCCCACAGCCCGGAGGAAAACCTGCTGCGCACCGAAGCCCGGCGCGCGCTCTCCACTTATGGCGACATGGAAGAGATGATCCGTCTCGGTGCCTATAAGGAAGGCACGCGGGCGGAGGTCGATCAGGCGATCGCCCTCGCCCCGGCCATCGAGACCCTGCTCAAGCAGGGCAAGAACGATCGCGGCTTCGCGGCCGAGAGCTTTGCGATGCTCCAGTCCATCCTCGTTTCCGACGCCGGCCAAGGCGGCGACGCAGAAGGTGACGCATGAAGACTCCGTTCGACACCGCACTTCGGCTCCAGCAGCGCGAGATCGATCGCGTCGGCATGGCCATCGGCGCCGAGACGGGCAAGCTCGTCGCGATCGAGAAGGCGCGCGAGGACGCGATCCAGAGCGCGATCGCGGAAGTTCATGCCGCCGCCATCGATCCGATGATGTCGAGCTTCGCTTACGTCAGCCGGATGCGCTCCTTGCGCGAGCGGCTGGAGCACGATCGCGTCGCATCGGCCGCGCGCCTCGACAGCCTGCGCGACGAGGCGATGGAGGTGTTCGGATCGAAACGCGCGATGGAGACCGCCGCCGAAAGCTTCCGTGCCGCCGAGGAACGCGCAGCCGCCACCGCCGAGCAGGCGATGGTCGACGATCTCTCCACCGCCGCGCTGCTCCGCGCCCGCCGCCTTGCGGCGCAGGAGCGCGGCCGATGATCGGGCGGATGGACCTCGACCGGCTTCGCCCGGAGCAGAAGGCGGAACTGATCTATACCCAGGCCCGCACCGAGCTCAGTGGGCGCCTGTGGCGCGCTGCACTTGGCGACGGCGCGTCGCCCGAGGCGCCGCAGCAGGCCCAGTCCTCCGGTCCGCTCGCCGCAAATCTCGAATCCCTCCTGGCGGTGCTCGGCCGCGACGATGCCGGCCCCACATCCGCGATGCGTTCGGGCCAGCCGGTTCAGCAAGCGCCGATGCCGGCGGCAGCGAATGCGACATCGCCGGCAAGCAACGCCGAGGTGGTGAAAGCGGCAGGGCTCGGCCCCAACGCGCAGCACCAGGCCAGTCTCGAGCGGGCCGCGCAACGCACCGGCATCCCGACGCCGGCGCTCGCCGCGATCGTCGATGCCGAGGCGGCGAAGGGCCGCGACGGCAGCTGGAAGCTTTATTCGCGCAATCCGCGCTCGAGCGCGGCGGGCCTCGGCCAGTTTCTCGCCGGCACCTGGATCGGCGAGGCGGAACGGCCCGGAACCTGGCTCAACCAGGTCGCGCGCAACCGCGGCTGGCTGTCCGAATCGGGCAAGGTGCTGAAGCACGCGCGCTCGGAGCTGCTCGCCCTCCGCTATGACGGCGAGACCTCGATCCACGCGACGGCCGATTACGCCAAGGGCAATCTCGAACGGCTGCGCAATGCCGGCGTCGAGATCGGCAAGGACGTCGATCGCATCGCCCAGGCGGCCTATCTCGGGCATCATCTCGGCGCGGGCGACGCGATCAAGTTTTTGAAGGGCGGTATCGACGATCGTCGCGCCGCCGTGCTGCTGAAGGCGCAGGTCGGATCGGCCGCGGCGCACGCGCGGCTGGCACAGGCCGGCGACGCTTCCCAGGCGCACCGTCAATGGCTGCTCGGCTTCGTCGAGCGGCACATCCGTCCCGAACGCTTCATGGCCTGACGACGCCGCTCGTTTCCGGCGTGTGCCCCCGATGCTATGCCGGGGGCGAAAAGACGCGGAGCGGCACGAAAGATTGGTGAAACGAGTCGTCGCGCCGATCTCATCCTATAAGATAAGCATTACTACGGAGCCCCGGCCAAAAGGCCAGGGCCTGCAATGTTAAATCCCTGATTTACATGGCTTTGTGCCCGTCGAGCAGCCCGTTTGCGGCGGCCCCTTACGTACACGCCCGTATATAGGATTAATGGGCGCATTAACTCTCCTCCTGCAATTTCAGCCTCGTGAACGGGGGCCGGAAGCGCGGGGTGCGCTTCGCCCGGGGGGAGTTGAGAAATGTCCAAGACCACGATCGCGCTCGAAGCCCTGGTGGCCGACGTCATCGCCAACCGCGCCGAAGCCGGCGCGAAGCCGACCGCCCGGCAGCGCGCGAACACCGATCGCGCCTTCGCCTCGATCCTGAAGCTGATCGCGCCGCGCATCCGCCACTTCATCCGCCAGTACGGCCTCGTCTCGCATTGGGAAGACGCCGAGCAGGCCGCCGCCATCGCCGTTCACCGCGCCATCGAGGCCTATGACTCCGAGAAGGCGCAGTTCACCACCTTCGTCAACTGGCAGATCCGCGGCGAGATGCAGAGCCTGCGCTTCCGCCTGATGACCGACCAGCGCTCGTCGGCCAAGAAGGTCGAGGCGATGACCATCTCGCTCGGCGATCTGAACCGCAACCTCGACGGTGAGGACATGCCGTTCGAAGCGACGATCGAGGACGAGGACGCCCTCGCCGCCACCGAGGCCGACGCCTCCGCCTATCTGGCGAAGGCTGCCACCAGCGCGCTGATCGACGAATATATCGACCACCTGCGCAAGGCGAGCATGGAGCAGCTGAAGAAGCGGCCCCGCGCCAAGCGCGCCATCGCCAACCAGCCCGGCGACATCCGCGACCAGGTTCCGGAGCGTCGCCCTCGCTTCCGCGAGATCGATCCGGTCGAGCTCGCCAAGCTCGAGGAGAAGCTGGCCCGCAATCGCGAGATCGTCGAGCGCCGGGTGTTCGACACCGGCACCCTCGACGAGCTCGGCCTCGACACCGGCCTCACCAAGGAGCGCGTCCGCCAGATCACCAAGCGCGCCGCCAAGACGATGGGCGAGCTGGTCGCGACCAATTCCAAGTTCAACGTGATGGCCGACTACAAGGCTGCGGCCGCCGCCGGCGCCAAGCCGCGCAAGGCCGCTGCTCCGGCGCCGGAGGCCGCCGCCCCGGCCGAGGCCCTGCCCGAGCTGCTTCCCGATCCGTCGCTTCCGCACAACCGCCTGACCAGCCTGGTGGCGATCCGCCCCGAGCCGGCGGTGGAGCAGGAGCAGCCGGCCGTCCTCGCCGATTTCCCGGTCGACGTCCGCAAGGCCGCCTGATCGCTCCGCGCTGACCATCTCGGGCGGCGGCCGCCAGGCCGCCGCCCTTTTCATGAAGAAACCCCGTGCGCCCACGCCATGACGCAACGACGGAGCTCGGCCGGTCCGCCAGAGGCCGGCTCCTCCTCGCCACCGAGCCCGAGCTGCTTCTCGCCGGGCAACGCATGCTCGCTCCGGCCGCCGCGCTGCTCGCCCGGCTTCAGGCCCCTCTCCTCACCGTCTCGCGCTGCTCCGCCGATGCCGAGGCGACGGTGCGCCTCTCCTCCTGGACCCGGTTTCTGGAGCCGGGAGAGGAAATTGGGGACGCGGGCGGCGCGCTCGCCGAGCTGCGCGAAGCGGGTGCCGAGGCCCTGCGCGAGGTCGCGCGGCGCTGGCCGCCTTACGCCACGCCGCCGATCATCGGCCTGGTCACCGACGGCATCGGCCTGGCCGTTTCCGGCGAGCACCCGTCCGGGCTCAGCCGGAACTGGCTGCTCGACCAGATCGAAAGGCGCTCGTCGGCGTCGATCATCATTCCGTTCGGCACGAGCGGAGTCTGGAGCCTCCTCGCGTCCGACATGCAGGGGCCGGGCCGCGCCGCGCATTGACAGGCACTTGAGATCAGCGGATATTTCCGGCCTCGCTGATCGTCGGCGTGATCGTCAGGAGGCGCGATGGCGGAGGACGCAGCGCTGGACCCCCCGCGGGAGATCCTGACGGACCCGCACCGCTCGATCGTCTTTCCCAATCACTTGCGACGGCTCCGCCGGGCGGCGGGTTTCGCCAAGCTGCTGGGGCTCGCCCAACGCGTTCCCGAAATCCCGTACATCCGCCTGTCGAAGATCGAGCGCGGCGAGGTGGTCGCGCGGCCGGACGAGATCGTCCGCATCGCAGCCGCCCTCGACACTGCGCCCGAGGCGGTGCTCCTCGATATCGACGATCCGGGGTTCGACATCGGCGCCTGGGCCAGCGAGCAGCACATCAGGGGTGGCGAGCATGAGGACGACGCCTTCGCGATCGCCCTTGCCGCCGCGATCCGCCACCGGCGGAGCCGAGATCCGGCGCTCACCATAGCGCGGCTGGAGCACGATTTTGGGATCGCGCCGGTGGTGCTCTCGCGCCTCGAGAACGCTCACAAGAGTCTTGATCGCTGGAACCCGTTCGTGGTGACGGCCCTGCTGCGCCTGTTCGGCGTCGAGAGCATCGAGGCGCTGCGCGGCTCAGTCGAGGCGCTGCGTCGCACGGGTGCGCTGGACGAGCGGATCGCGGTGCTCTCCGGACCCGCGCCGCGGATCGAGAGAACGCGCTCGAAGGTCGCGGAGCTTCGCACGCAGTTGGCCAAGAGGGCGCAAGCCGCGGCCGAGCCCCCCGCCGTGGCGGAGCCCGGCCGCTTGCCGGTCTACGGGTCGCCGCTTCCCGACGGCCTGCTCGCGCTGGTTCCGACCGGCCGCAGCGTGGAGGCGCCGGGCCGCGCGGGCCCGCGCTGCTACGCGCTGCGGATCTGCCGCCCCACCCTCGGCGCCGGCTTGCCGGCGAGTGCGACGCTCGTCGTCGATCCGGACCGCTTCCCGGCCGCGGGTGGTCTGGCGGTGGTGCGCGAGAGCGGCGGAGTCCGCCTGCTCGCAGTGTCGCTGGACGAGCATGGAACGATGCTCGGCCGCAGCCTCAACCCGGCACAGGAGATTGCCCTCGACGCGATCGATCCGGCCGCGATCGCCGGTGTCGTCGCGGCCTACTTTGATTGACCCGCGCGCTTCTTCATTGCGAACTTTGGTCCTACAATGACAGGGAGGAACCGGTTCGGCCGGCGACCACTTGCCGGCAGAGGTACGCGCTAAGTCTGATGATCGAGGAAGGCGAACAAGCGGAGAAACGGCAGCTCTTTGCCGCGATCGGCGAAGCCTTGTTCGCGCGAGGCCTCGATCCGACTCCCGAAAATTTCGCAATCATCCACGCGCTGCTGACCGGCAGCGACGAGAGCAGCATCTGCCCGCTCCCCGACGCGGATGCCGCCGCCGAGCAGAAGGACGCGACGCAGGAGCTGATGCAGGTCGCGCGGCGCCAGGTGGAAGCACTCGCCAACGTGGCCGAGACCACGCGCGAGGAAGTCCGCGATTACCAGGGCGACCTGATCTTCGGCGCCGAGCAGCTCGCCGCCGGCGCCGGTCCGGCGTCGATCAAGGCGCTGGTGCGCATCACCGAAAGCATGATCGAGCGCAGCCGCCTGGCCGAAGCCCGGCTCGAGCAGGCGACCGAGGAGGCACGGGCGCTCCGCCAGAAGCTGGTCGACGCGCAGTCGGAAGCGCGCACCGACACCCTGACCGGGATCTCGAACCGGCGCGCGTTCGAGGATCGCTATGCCGCGCTCAGCGAGGCGGGCGTCGGCCTCAGCGTCGCGCTCTGCGACATCGACCGGTTCAAATCGATCAACGACACGCACGGCCATGGTGTCGGCGACCGGGTGCTGAAGCTGGTCGCGCAGATGCTCAAGGCCAATTGCGCCGGCGCGATGGTGGCGCGTTACGGCGGCGAGGAGTTTGCGGTGCTGTTCGCCGCGACCAACTCCGCGATCGTCTCGCGCCTGATCGACGCGGCGCGCGACGCGGTCGCGGCGAGCCCGTTCAAGAACCGCGAGACCGGCGCGCCGATCGGCCAGATCACGTTCTCGGCGGGGGTGGCGACCGCCAAGCCGGGCGAGAGCGAGCAATCGCTGATGCGCCGTGTCGATCGCCTCCTCTACAAGGCGAAGGCGAGCGGCCGGAACTGCGTGGAGGTCGATACCGGAATCAGGCCGCCGCCGCGGCCGGCGATCAGGCGCTCGGTACCAGTCCAGCAGTGAAGGCGATCCGCAGGATGTCGGAGAGGTTGTTCACCTCGAGCTTGTCCATCAGGTTCGCGCGGTAGATCTCGATCGTCCGCGGGCTGAGATCGAGGTCATAGGCGATGACCTTGTTCGAACGGCCCTGGATCAGTCCGTGCATCACCTGCACCTCGCGCTGCGACAGGCGATCGATCTTCGCCTTGGCCGCCTCGACCCGGGCGATCTGCTCGCTGCTCTCTTCCAGTTGGGCGGACGCGCTGTTCAGCGTCTCGAGCAGCGCATCGTGCTCATAGGGCTTCTCGAGGAAATCGAGCGCCCCCGACTTCATCGCCTCGACCGCGAGGCTGACCTCGCCATGGCCGGTCAGCACCACCGCCACGAACTTGGGGCCATAAGGCTGGATCGCCTTCAGCACGTCCAGCCCCGTCGAGCCCGGCATGTGGTAATCGAGCAGGATCACGCCCGGCCCGAGCTCCTCGGCGCGCTCGAGAAAGGCATCTCCAGAGCGGAAGCCCCACACCAGAGTGTTGGGAAGCACCGAGAGCAGCGACTGCAGCGAGAGCCGGACATCGTCGTCGTCATCGACGACGTAGATGGTGCGGGTGCTCATACTTCATCATCTCCTGGTCTGGTCTGAAGCGTGAACCGGAAGGTCGCGCCCCCGTGCTGGTTGTTCTCGGCTCTCAGCGTGCCGCCGTGGGCCTCGACGATGCGCTTGCAGATCGAGAGGCCGACGCCCATCCCGCCCTCTTTACCCGAAACGAAGGGCGTGAACAGACTGTCCAGCATCTCCTTTGGAAGGCCTGGACCATTGTCCTGCACGGAAACGAGGAGGCGTTCCGGATCGCCGTCGATCGCCGACGTGACGACGATCTCGCGCCGCTCGGGCGGCATCTGATCGAGCGCCTCGGCGGCATTGCGCAGCAGGTTGACGAGAACCTGCTGGATCTGGACGCGATCGGCGCAGACCAGCTGATCCGGATCCTCGGTCTCGATCCGCAGATCGACGTCGTTGCGCCCCCGGCTGGCGAGCGCGAGCGCGATCGAATCCTCGATCAGCTCGCCGATCGAGGTCCATTCCTCCTGGACCGTGCCGCGCGACACGAAGGTGCGCAGGCGGCGGATGATCTGTCCGGCGCGAAGCGCCTGCTGGCTCGCCGCCGCGAGCAGATCGTCGAGCTTGCTGTCGTCGCCGGTGGCGCGCAGGACCTTGGCGGTGCCGAGAAAATTGACCACCGCGGTGAGCGGCTGATTGAGCTCGTGGGCGAGGCCGGACGCCATCTCGCCCATTGCGCTGAGGCGCGAGACGTGCATGACCTCGTCCTGCAGCTGCGCCAGCCGGCTCTCCCATTCCTCCTTCTCGGTCACGTCGATGTAGACGCAGATCAGGCGCGTGAGCTTGCCGGCGGCATCGTAGAAGCAGGCGGCGCTGGTCTCGAGCATGCGCTTCGAGCCGTCGGGCCTGACGAAGCGGTGCCGGAAGCGGATGCGG
This sequence comes from Sphingomonas parva (ex Maeng et al. 2020), assembly GCF_004564275.1. Lineage (GTDB taxonomy): Bacteria > Pseudomonadota > Alphaproteobacteria > Sphingomonadales > Sphingomonadaceae > Allosphingosinicella > Allosphingosinicella parva. The sequence continues at coordinate 21,432 of NZ_SPDV01000039.1, read as the reverse complement.
GGCTGTTGCCGGGCGATCGCATTGTTGATCCGCGAGAAGAGAGCGGCACGATCGGCCGGATCGATACGGGCGCGCCAGTCGGCGAGACTGCTGATCCCGCCCTCGGCGAGACCGAGGCTGCGCCCGGCGCCCCGCGACTGGGTGAACCGTCCGGCGACGGCGTCCCATTCGATGATGCCGATATCGTTGGTGTCCATGGCGAGCGTGAGCCGCGCCTCGCTCTCGCGGAGCGCCGCCTCCGCCTGGGTCCGCGCGGTGATGTCGGTCATCGACAGGACGAAGACCGGATCGCCGCCGTGGCGCGGCTCGAGCAGGCGGGCCCGCTCGAGGATGTTGACGGTGCTGCCGTCGCGCTTGCGCTCGATCAGCTCGCCTTCCCAGCCCGCGGAGCCGCTCGGCCAGGCGGCGGACTCATCCTGCCCGGTCGCGGAGGCGAGCAGATCGTACTTCCGCCGGCCGCGCGCTTCTGCCTGGCCCCAGCCGTAGAGCTGCTCGCATCCCTTGGACCAGTGGATGACAAGGCCGGAGGTGTCGGTAAGCGCGATCGGGGCGGAATCGAGTGCCCGGGTCAGCGCCCTTCGGGCCCGCTGCTCGCGCGCCGCCCGGCTCGTCACCCACAAGAGCAGCGCCGCCATCGCGGCAATGTTGAGCCCGGTCTCGACGCTGCCGGCAACGACCGGATCGAGCCCCGCGCCCTTGGCGCGCTCCTCGATCCACTCGGCGGCGACCGGAGTCACGACGAGCAACGGGAGGACGACCTGGAGCAGGGTCCGGTCGAGCCCGAGGCCGGCGAGCAACCCCTCCCAGACCGAGCCGCGCCACCCGAGCAGGGCGATGGCGAGCAGGACCCCGCAGATCATCGCCGGCAAAGGCGCGGCGACATAGCGGAAGGCGGGATCGGTCAGCTCGGCAGCCAGCGGCAGGGCGGCCCCGGCCACCGCAATCGCGCCGAAGCCGGTGATCGCCAGCACGGCGGCCGTCTGCCCCATGCGCAGGCCCTTGCGCGTCGCCGCGACGGCCCCGCCGCTGAGCAGGAGGAGGCCGAGAGCGACCGCCGTGGAGGGCCGGCCGGGCTCCGGCAAGGCCTGGCGCGTCACGCGATCGGCGAAGAGCAAGGTGTCGGTGCCGAGCGCGACCCCCGCAATCTCCTGGAAGAGCGCGCTCGCCCCGATCAGGGCCGGCACCACCGCCAGCAGGGTCGCCAGCATTTTTCGTTCGGCGAGCGCGAAGAGCATCGCGGCGGTCAGGACGAGGAAGGCGACGGCGGTGAGCGGCTGCGCAGTGAGCGGACTGCCGAAGCCGGTCAGCGCCGGTGCGTCGATCGCCCATCCGGTGAGGACCAGCCCGGCGCAGGCGCCGGCCGCGGCGCAAAGTGCCGTCGTCGCCCGATCTTGCGCCTCAATACCCATTGCCGTTTTCCCCACCGGCAGGAACACCGCCGCCTGCGGCTCTGGCGACTGACCACGTGCCATACAACCTACGGAGATTACTGTATATTTCGGTCGCTAAAGACCTCGAGAGCATCGTTGGACCGATCGCAGCGAAGCTTCGATCAGCCTTGGTTCAGCCTGATCCGGCAGCGCGAACGCCGCCGCACCGGGCGTTGACGCTCTAGGCACCTGCCGCAGCCGCGGCAAGCTCTCAGCGGGTCGCGGGTGCCGGAGGAAGCAGAAGGACGCCTCCGGCGCGGCGGCGGTGGGCGCGCCGCCAGTGGAAATGGCGCAGCAGGTCCCCGCCGCGCCACAGCAGGACGCGAAGGCCCGCCGCCGCGAGCTGAAGCGGCGCCAGCGGTCGCGCCGTTCCCCGCCTCGGCGACGCCGGACGGGCGTCACGGCTCTTGCCGGCCGGCCGGACCGAAGCCGCGGGCGCGCTTCCGGGCCAGACCACCCGAAGGCCCTTGGGCACCGCCTGCCAGTCGCCGCCGGTCCTGATCATGTCCTCGCCGCAATTGCGGCAGGTGCTGAAATAGAAGCCCTGGTTGTAGATCGCGCTCGGCTGCGCCTGGTGCTTGCGGAAGCGGCAGGAGGAGGTCCGCCGCGGCCGCAGCGCCTTCCCGGCCGGGGAGTCGAGCCCGGTGGCGACCACGGAGACGCGGATGCGGCCGTCCATCGCCGGATCCTGCGACGAGCCCCAGATGATCTGCGCCTCCGGATGGACGCGGCCGGTGATATAGCGCGCCGCCTCGTCGATCTCGATCAGGCGCATGTCCTCGCCTCCGACGATCGAGATGATCAGGTGGTTGGCGCCGTCGAGTGCGCCGTCGAGCAGCGGATTGGAAACCGCCGATTGCGCGGCCGTCACCGCCCTGTCGGCCCCTTCGGCCTCGCCGGTGCCGAGCACCGCCTTGCCCATGCCCTGCATGATCCCGCGGACGTCGGCGAAGTCCAGATTGACGATACCGGGGTTGACGATGAGGTCGGTGATCGAGCGGACGCCCTGCTCCAGCACCGCATCGGCCGCCTCGAACGCGGCGGTGACCGTGGCCTCGGCACCGGTCGAGCGCAGCAGATTCTCGTTGGGGATGACGATCATCGTATCGACCGCGCGGCGCAGCTCCTCGATGCCGCGCTCGGCGGCCAGATAGCGGCGGCGGCCTTCGAAGCGGAACGGCTTGGTCGCCGCGGCGACGGTGAGGATGTTGTTGCGCCGTGCCCAGGACGCGATCCGCAGCGCCGCGCCGGTTCCGGTGCCTCCGCCCATGCCGACGGCGATGAAGCACATCTGCGCGCCTGCGAGGGCCTCGGCAATCTCGTCGTCGAGGGCGCGATCGGCGGGCGACTGGCGGCGCGGATCGACCGGAAGACGGCCGCTGGTCTTCTCGCGAAGCAGGATCCGGGTCTCCGCCGGCGAGGCGTCGAGCACGCGGACGTCGGTGTCGCAGGCGACGAACTCGACCCGCTCGAGGCCGTTGCGGATCATGTGCCGGACCGCATTGCAGCCGGCGCCGCCGATGCCCACCACGCAGATCCGCGGCCGCAGCTCGGCCATGGCCGGCGCCTCAGCCGGGGCTTCGGTGTCGCGCGCCTTGAACAGCTTGGTCAGCACCATCTCTCGATCCTTCGAACAGCGAGGGGACAGACGCCTCGACGGCGCCGCCGGTCAGATCAGCGAGGAAGATGGCCGCCGCGGCCGCCATCGCCGCGCGCCAGCATCGACAGGCGCTGGAGCAGGCTCGGCCCGCGGAGCGGCGCCGCGACCGCTTTGTGCACCGGGCGGCCGCCGCCGAACTCGCCCGCGGCGAAGGCGGGCGCGGCCGGCGCAGGCGGCTGGACCAGGATCAGTCCTTCGTCGCTGCCGCGCGGCTCGCGGAAGAAGGCGGCCGCCGGATCGATGCGCGGCCCCTCGACGGTCACGGCGTCGGAGGCTGCGAGAACCAGCGTGTCGGTGGCGGCGTAGCCGTCTTCCCACGGTGCGGCGATCTGGACCTCGTAAAAAGGCTCCTCCACCGGCTCGGCGGCCTCTGCGATCGGTTCCGCAGGCTCAATCACCGCAGTCGACCGAGACACGGCGATCTCCGCGGCGGCGGCGACCGGCGCCGCCTGCGACGCTGCGAAAGGCATTGCCGCCGGCGTCTCGAGCTGGTCGGCCGCGGCCGTAGCGGTTTCGCCGTCGATGCCGGTGGCGAGGATCGAAACGCGGATACGCCCCTCCAGCGCCGGGTCGACCGCCGAGCCCCAGATGATGTTGGCGTCGGGGTGGATCTCGTCCTTGATGCGCATCGCCGCCTCGTCGATCTCCATCAAGCGCATGTCTTCGCCGCCGGCCACCGAGATGATCAGGCCGCGCGCGCCGCGGATGGCGCCGTCGAGCAGCGGGTTGTTGATCGCCCGCTCCGCGGCGTCGGTCGCGCGGCGCTCGCCGCTGGCCTCGCCGGTGCCGAGCATCGCCTTGCCCATCGACAGCATGATGGTGCGCACGTCGGCGAAATCGAGGTTGATCAGGCCTGGCATGAGAATGAGGTCGCTGATGCTGCGCACGCCCTGCTCCAGCACCTCGTCGGCCATGCGGAAGGCCTGGCGGAAGGTGGTGCTCGGCGAGACCACGCGGAACAGATTCTGGTTCGGGATGACGATCAGCGTGTCGACGTGCGGCGTCAGGGCGGCGAGGCCTTCCTCGGCCGCGGCGGCGCGCCGGCGGCCCTCGAAGCCGAACGGCTTGGTGACCACGCCGACCGTCAGGATGCCGCGGGCACGCGCCGCGGCGGCGATCACCGGGGCGGCGCCGGTTCCGGTACCGCCGCCCATGCCGGCCGCGATGAAGCACATGTGCGCGCCGTCGAGGGCGGCGACGATCTCGTCCAGCGACTCCATCGCGGCGGCGCGGCCGATCTCGGCAGCGGCGCCCGCGCCGAGACCCTGGGTGATCTCGCGGCCGAGCTGGATGCCGCGTTCCACCGGCGAGGCATTGAGCGCCTGCGCATCGGTATTCGCGACGATGAACTCGACGCCCGTCACGCCGTGCTCGATCATGTTGGCGACTGCGTTACCACCAGCGCCCCCAACGCCAACGACGCAGATACGTGGACGAAGCTCGGAACCGTAATTGCTCACAGCGTCGGTCATCATCATTACTATCCCCGCTCGGCCGTCGGCGAGCAGCGCCGACTCTCTCCGTTAATGACTCGGTAACTACTTCTTGGAATTGATGACGAGATATTGCGGAAGTGTACCTAGCGGGATTCTACGGAGCGGCGGGCCCGGACTCGCCACAGCCTCTTGCGGCGCACGCTATTGAGCGCGCTTTGTAGATATACGGGCTGTCCAAATCCGCCTGCTGCGGTGTAGGCCGCGCACATGCCGACCTCGCCGGAGACCGGAGGGCAGCTTCTCGCTGCCGTGCTCGACACCGCGCTCGACGCGGTTGTGGTCATGCGCGCCGACGGCACCGTCTTCGGCTGGAACCAGATATGCGAGCGCCTGTTCGGGTGGACCGCCAGCGAGGCGATCGGCCAGGATCTCAGCGAGCTGATCATTCCGGAGCGGCTGCGCCAGGCCCACAAGTCCGGCCTCGAGCGGTTTCTCCGTGCCGGCGAGGTGGGCATCCTCGGCCGCCAGATCGAGACGGTGGCGCTCCGCCGGGACGGCAGCGAGATCCCCGTCGAGCTCGCGGTGATGCTGACCGGGCGATTCCAGGAGATTCTCTTCCTCGGCTTCATCCGCGACATCAGCGCGCGCATGGAGGCCGCGACGAAGATCGCCAATCTCCAGGCCGAGCTCGTCCACATGTCGCGGGTCAGCGCGATGGGCGCGATGGCCTCAACGCTGGCGCATGAGCTCAACCAGCCGCTCGCCGCGGTGACCAACTATCTGGCCGCATGCGAGATGGCGCTGGACGCCGACCCGCCTGCGCTCGACCGGCTGCGCGAGCTGATCCCCGCCGCCCGCCAGAACACCACCCGTGCCGCCCACATCATCCGGCGGCTGCGCAACATGACGGTGCGATCGAAGGCGGCGCGCGAGCGCGTCGACGTCGGCGAAGCGATCGAGGAAGCGGCGGCCGTGGCGCTGATCGGCCCCGAGGGCACCCAGATCCGCAAGACCATCACCCATCCGCCGCAGCTGATGGTGCAGTTCGACCGCATGCAGCTGCAGCAGGTGCTGATCAACCTGATCCGCAACGCCGTCGAGGCGATGGACGGATGCGAGCGCAAGCATCTGCGGATCTCCGCCTATCGCAGCGGAGACGAGGTTCGCATCGATGTCCGCGATACCGGTCGGGGTCTGAGCGAGGAGGAGCGCGAGACGTTGTTCACGCCCTTCTCCGGGACCAAGGAGGAAGGCATGGGCATCGGCCTCTCCGTCTCCAGGATGATCGTCGAGGCGCAGCACGGCCGTCTCTGGGCCGCCGCCAACGAGGAAGGCGGCGCCTGCTTCTGCATCGCAATTCCGACGGCAAGCGACTGAGCCGGCGCCGAGCAGCCCCGCCGCTGCCGCCTCGCCCGCGAGGATCGCGGCAGAAAGTCCTTCTCCGGCCACTCTCCCCAGGCTCGGCGCTCTAGAATGAAAGGGCCGGGATTCCGCCCGGCCGCTCAATGGCTGTCATGTACGCTCACAACGACATTTCCTCGCAGATACCCCGCCGCCGCACGGAGCCGCCGCGCACCGCGTCGGTGGGCCCGGAACGGCTCGCGGAGCTGGCGACCAGCATCGAGACCCTGGCCGATGATCTGGCGGAGGCGCAGCGGATCGCCAAGCTCGGCATCTGGCGGTGGACGGTCGCAACGCAGGCATTCGCCTGGTCCGACGAGATGTTCCGGATCGCCGGACGGGATCGCGCCACCTACAAGCCGACGCTGGAGAGCTCCCTGTCCTGCATCCATCCGGACGATGTCGCCGGCGTCCACCAGCGCCTGCTGAGCACGATCGCCGGCGGCAGCGACGACGCTGCCGAGTTCCGCATCATCCGTCCCGACGGCGAGACCCGCCACTGCTGGGCCGAGGTCCGCCCGGTGCTGGACGAGCACAAGCAGGTGACGGCTGTCCGCGGCATCCTGCAGGACATCACCGAACGCAAGGCGATCGAGGAAAAGCTTCGGGAGAGCGAGGAGCATTATCGCTACACCGTCGAGCTCAGCCCGCAGATCCCCTGGACCGCCGATCCTTCCGGTCGCCTGATCGAGGTCAGCCAGCGCGGCTTCCAGGCCAGCGACCGGCCGCGCGACGACGCGCTCGGCCACGGCTGGCTGGAGTTCGTCCATCCGGACGACCGGGAACGGGCCGAGGCCGCCTGGCGTCATTCGCTCGAGACCGGCGAGACCCTCGACAGCGAATACCGGATGAGGCGCTTCGACGGAGGCGGGCTGTGGGTGCGGGCACGAGCCGGCGCGCGCCGCAACGAGCAAGGCGAGATCGTGCGCTGGTACGGTACGCTCGAGGACATCGACGATCAAAAACGTGCCGAGGCGGCGCTGCTCTCCGTCGAGGAGGTCTATCGCCTCGCCGTTCGCGCCACCGGCCTCGCCATCTGGGATTATGATCACGCCTCCGGAACCCGCCGCTGGTCGGACGAATTGCGCGACATGCTGGGTTTCGCGGCCGAGGTCCCCGCCGATACCGCCCTGTTCCTCGAGCGCGTCGTGGAGGAGGACCGCAAGGTGGTGACCGCCGTGATCGACGGCGACGATCCGGATCCCGCGCTCCCGCCGAACGCCAAGCTCTTCCGCTTCCGCCGCGCCGACACGGGTGCGGTGCGCTGGCTGACCTTCGACATCCATCGCGTGCGGGACGAAAGCGGCACGACGACGCGGAGTATCGTCGCGATCCGCGACATCACCGAGAGCAAGGAGGCGCAGGACCAGGTCACCTGGGCCGCGCGGCACGATCCGCTCACCGGGCTCGCCAACCGACTGACCTTCCAGGAACGGCTGCATCAGGCCGTCAGCACCGGCCGCGCCCCGGATTGCTGCGCGGGGCTGCTGCTCGTCGACCTCGACGACTTCAAGCTGATCAACGACACTCTCGGACACGATGCCGGCGACAGGCTCCTCCAGGTCTCGGCGGAGAGGATCCGCAAGGCCGTGGGCGAGCACGACACGGTGGCGCGGCTCGGCGGCGACGAGTTCGCCATCCTCCTGGCGCAGCCCGCGTCCGACGAAGAGGTGCTGGCAATCGCCGAGCGCGTCATCGCGCAGCTCGGTATTCCGTTCCGCCTCGAAGACCAGTCGATCGAGGTCCGCGCCAGCATTGGCGCCACCACCTCGCGCGCCGAGTTCGACGGCGCCGAGGCGATGTTCAAGCACGCCGACATCGCCCTCTACGTCTCGAAGGCGGAAGGACGTGGTCGCGTCACCATGTTCCGGCCGGAGATGCGCGCCGTCATCCAGCAGCGCGCATCGATGCTGAGCCTCGCGCGTGGCGCGCTCGCCTCGAACGCGATCGAGCCGCACTACCAGCCGCAGGTCGATCTCCACTCGGGAAAGCTGGTCGGCTTCGAAGCGCTGCTGCGCTGGCGCGACCGCCACCGCGGCCTTCAGCTGCCCGGCAGCGTCGCCGCCGCGTTCGAGGACAATGAGCTGGCGACCAGCATCAGCGATCGTATGTTCGAGCGGGTGATCGCCGACATGCGCCGCTGGCTGGACGGCGGCCTGCCGTTCGGCCGGGTGGCGGTGAACGCCTCGGCCGCCGAATTCCGGCGCGACAATTTCGCCGAGCGCGTGCTCGGGCTGCTGAAGGCGGGAGACGTTCCCGCCTCCTGCCTCGAGCTCGAGGTGACGGAGACGGTGTTCCTCGGCCGCGGCTCGGAGCTGGTCGATCGCGCGCTCAACTTGCTCTCGTCGGAAGGCGTGCGCATCGCCCTGGACGATTTCGGCACCGGCTACGCCTCGCTGTCGCACCTCAAGCGCTTTCCGGTCGACATCATCAAGATCGACCGCAGCTTCGTTCGCGACATCGAGGAAGATCCCGAGGACGCGGCGATCGTCAATGCGCTGATCAGCCTCGGGAAGAGCCTGGGCCTGCGGACGATCGCCGAGGGCATCGAGAGCGAGACGCAGGCCGTCTGCCTGGCGGCCCAGGGCTGCAGCATGGGCCAGGGCTATTATTTCGGCCGGCCGGTGGCGGCCGACGCTGCGGCCGAGCGGATCGCCCGCTGGACCGACTTCAGCTTCGCTCCGGGCGACGCCGCGCCGCGCTGAGCGGCGGCGCGATCAGGCTGCAGCTCCGCTTCCCTGCGCCGCATGCCGGCTTCGGTGGCGAGCAGGACCCCATCGGCGAGCGCGCGCGCCTGCAGCGTACGGATCAGACTGGTGCGATGCATCTCGGCCGTGCGAACCGGGATGCCCGGCAATCGCCCCCTGACCACAGGGACCGGTTCAGACGCAGGAGATTGGTCGCCTCAGCCCCGGGCCCGGCCGTCCAGCGCGTCGAGGCCGCGCTCGAGCGCCGCGAACATGTCTTCCTCACGGCAGGGCTTCTCGAGAAACTCGATCGCGCCGCGCTTGAGCACGGCGGCGGCGATGCCGGGATCGGGGTGGCCGGTCATCACCACCACCGGCCAGTCGATGCCCTGCTCGGCCATCTTCTGGATGACGGCGAGGCCGTCCATGTCCGGCATCCGCATGTCGAGAATGACGCAGCCGGGTTCGAGCGTGGCGAGCGCGTCGACAAAAGCCGTGCCGGAGGCGAAATCCGTGACCGTCCAGTCCGCCAGCCGGAGCAACGTCCTCAGCGATGCGCGGACTGCGTCATCATCCTCCACCAGGTACACGCTTCCGGTTCGCATGGAGACGCACCTCTTTGCCCGACGCCGAGCATAAGGTGCGGGCGCGTTCCCGCAAGGGAGAGTGTCTCCGAAAGGGCGGTCGGCAGGATTTTTTCGAGCGACGGCGAGGCGCGGCCGGCGCGCGCGGGATCACGCACCGTCCGCAGAGCCTTCAGGCGGCGAGGTCGCGCTGCTCCCCGGCGGCGTGCTGGGGCGGCGAGGCCCGGTCGAGCGGCTCGAGCTCGGCCTCGATGGCCAGGCGAATGACATCGGACAACGCGTCGCAATTCATGTCGCGCATCATGTTGGCGCGGTGCATCTCGACCGTGCGCGGGCTGATCTCGAACCGGCGCGCGATCTCCTTGTTGGTCATGCCGGCGAGGAGACCGCGCAGGATCTGGGTCTCGCGGGTGGAGAGGCGGGCGAGGCGCGCCACCGCTTCGCTGCGCTGGGCACGCCGCTGCTGATCGCGCATCGAGAGTGCGCACGCCTGCTGCACGATCGGCAGCAGCACGCCCTCGCGGAACGGCTTCTCGAGGAAATCGAAGGCGCCGAGCTTCACCGCCCGAACGGCCGAGGGAACGTCGCCGTGACCGCTCATGAAGATCACTGGCAGATCGACGCCCCGGCGGATCAGCTCGGCCTGGGCGGCGAAGCCGTCCATCCCCGGCATGCGGACGTCGAGCAGGATGCAGCCGAGCCCGAAGCGCGCGTCGCGGAAGAACTCCTCGGCGCTCGAATAGATCTCGCTGACGCAATCGTGGCTGCGCAGAAGGAAGCTGATCGACGCCCTGACCGACGGATCGTCGTCGACGATATGGACAATTGGCTGCATCTGGCTCCGAACTCCTGCCCCGTTGGTGCCGTCATTACCCTCATTCGGCGCCAAAATGGGATACTGTACTAATCCGGATCGGGGCCGAGAACCGCGGATTTCTGGGGATAAGCTGCCCCGCCGCGAACTTTCCAGAAGATTGAATTCTTTCGGAAACTTTGTTACGGAAACGGCATGAGGGCAAGACCCGCACCGCTTCCGGTTGGCGGCGCCCAGAGGAGGGCACGACCCTGAAGACCCTCCTCTTCGTCAGCGCCAGCCGCATCGAGCGGACCGAGGAGGCGGAGCAGCTGCGCGCGATCGTCGCGGCGGGGCGACGGCGCAATGCCTCGCTCGGCGTCTATTCGGCGCTGGTCGCGGCGCGCGGCCATTTCGGCGAAGTCGTCGACGGGCCCGAGGACCATGTCGATGCGGTGATGGCCACCATCGCCGGCGATCCGCGTCACGAGCGGGTGAAGGTCGTGCTCGAACAGACCGTTGCCGGCGCGCCGCCGCGACCGGGAATGGACCTCGTCTACAGCGGCGGCTCGCTCTACGTGGCCCGATACATCACGCCGCTGATCGAGCTCGATCGCGGCGCGCGGGACCAGGCCGAGCTGGCGTCGCAACTGCTCTACATGATCCGCGAGCTCGCCAGGGCCTGCCCGAGCTGAGCGCCGCGGGCCTGCTCAGGCCGCGTCGAAATAGCCGGCCCGCATGACGAAATCGCCGAAATGCTCCCCCGCCGCTCGCTCGGCGGCATAGCGGCCGAGCATCTCGCCGAGCGTCTCGAGGATCGCCGCCTCACCGATATTCTCGCGATAGAGGCGGTTGAGCCGCTCGCCGTGGAAGCCGCCGCCGACATAGAGATTGTACTTGCCGGGAGCCCGGCCGGTGAAGGCGATCTCCGCGACATAGGGCCGCGCGCAGCCGTTCGGGCAGCCGGTCATGCGGATCGTGATCGGCTCGTCGAGAAGCCCGTTGGCGGCGAGGATCTCCTCGATGCGGGTCATCAGATCCGGCAGATAGCGCTCCGATTCCGCCATCGCGAGCGCGCAGGTCGGCAGCGCGACGCAGGCGATAGAGTTCAGGCGCAGCGCGCTCTGGCGATCGGCCTCGGCCAGGCCGTGCTCGGCGAGGATCGCCTCGATCGCCGGCCGGTCTTCCGCGGCGATGTCGGCGATGATCAGGTTCTGGTTCGGGGTGAGCCGGAAGGCGCCGCGATGCACTCCCGCCAGGGCCCTGAGACCATCCATCATCGGCCGGCCGGGCAGGTTCGAGACTCGTCCGTTCTGGATGAAGAGCGTGTAGTCGAAGCGGCCGGTCTCGGTCCGGCGCCAGCCGAACCGGTCTCCGTTCGAGGTGAAGGCGAACGGCCGCGCCGGGGCGAACGGCGCGCCCATCCGGCGCTCGATCTCCGCCTTCACCCACTCCACGCCCTTGTCGTCGACCGTATATTTGAAGCGGGCGCGGGCGCGCTCGGCGCGGTTGCCATAGTCGCGCTGCACCGCCATCACCGCGTCGGTGGCCTCGATCAGCCGGTCCTTGGGGATGAAGCCGATCACGTCGGCCAGGCGCGGATAGGTCCGCGGCTCGTTGTCGGTGCGGCCCATGCCGCCGCCGATCGAGACGTTGAAGCCTTCGAGGCCATCGGGTCCGGCGATCGCGATGAAGCCGAGATCCTGGGTGTAGACGTCGATGTCGTTCGATGGCGGGATGACGAAGCCGATCTTGAACTTCCGCGGCAGATAGGTGCGGCCGTAGAAGGGCTCCTCCTCCTCGGAGGTCGCCACCCTCTCCTTTCCGTACCAGATCTCGTGATAGCCCCGCGCCCGCGGGATGACGTGATGGCTGGTCGCGGCGGCGAGCGCGGCGACCTCGGCATGGACGGCGGAGTCGGACGGATCGGAGGTGCACATCACGCCGCGCGCGTCGTCGCCGCACGCCGCGATCGTATCGAGCAGCACCTCGTGCAGGCCCTGGATGGTGGGCTTGATGTCCTCCTTGAGGACCCAGTGGAACTGGAAGGTCTGGCGGGTGGTGAGCCGGATCGTGTTGCCGCCATGGGCGCGGGCGAGCGCGTCGATCTTCAGCCATTGCTCGGGGCTGCAGATGCCGCCGGGCAGCCGCACGCGGACCATGAAGGTATAGGCCGGCTCCAGCTTCTGCCGCCGCCGCTCGTCGCGAATGTCGCGATCGTCCTGCTGATAGATGCCGTGGAACTTCATCAGCTTGTTGTCTTCGTAGCTGACGCTGCCGGTGATCCGATCGAGCAGGCCGTGCTCGATCGTGCCGCGCAGATAGTCGCTGTTGTACTTCAGCGTCTCGTCGGGCCCGAGCCTGTCGAGCGGCTGCGAGATGTCGGTGCTGCGATCGACGGTGTCGGTGATCGTGGTCATCTTCGAGGATCCTGAAATCAGTAGACGTCGCGCTGGTAGCGATGGTCGGACGCGAGGTTGCGGACATAGGCTTCGGCGGTGTCGCGATCGACGCGGCCCTGCTCGGCCACGATCCGGATCAGCGTCTCGTGGACGTCCCGCGCCATGCTCTTCTCGTCGCCGCAGACGTAGAGATGGGCGCCCTCCTCGAGCCAGGCGTAGAGGTCCTTCGCCTGCTCCAGCATGCGGTGCTGGACATAGGTCTTGGGCTGGCCCCGGTCGCGCGAGAAGGCGACGTCCATGCGGCTGAGCACGCCCTCCTTCAGCCAGCCCTGCCATTCGGTCTGGTAGAGGAAGTCGGAGCGAAAGTTGCGCTCGCCGAAGAACAGCCAGGACCTGCCGCCGGCGCCGGTCGCCTCGCGCTCCTGGAGGAAGCCGCGATAGGGCGCTACCCCGGTGCCGGCGCCGATCATGACGATCGGCGCGCCGTTCTTCGGCAGCGCGAAGTGCGGATTGTGCTGGATGTAGACCGGCAGGGTGTCGCCGATCTCGATCCGGTCGGCGAGCTGGGTCGAGGCGACGCCGGCGCGCGGCTCCCCGTGCAGCGCGTAGCGGACCGGGGCGACGGTGAGGTGGGCCTCGTCCGGCGCCGCGGCGAGGCTCGAGGCGATCGAATAGAGGCGCGGCTGGAGCGGCCTCAGGCCGGCGACCAGCGCCTCGGCGTTGAGGCCGGGCACCGGATATCTGCGGACGATGTCGACGACATGGTGGCCGCGCAGGAAGAGCAGGCGGTCGGCGGTGCGATCCTCGGCGCGCAGCTCGGCGAGCTCCCGGGCGCCGCTGAGCGTCGCCCATTGATCGAGGAAGCGCGGCGAGGCGATGGCGACCTCGAAGCGGCTGCCGAGCGCCTCCGCCAGCGTCAGCGTCTCGCCCCTGACCGGGACCGGCGCCTCGGCGGAGAGGCCGGTCGCCTCGAGCAATTGCGCGACCACCGCCGGATCGTTCGAGGCGGCGATGCCGAGCGCGTCGCCCGGCTCGTAGACGAGGCCCGAGCCGGCGAGATCGAGCTCGACGTGGCGGGTCTCCTTGGTCGAGTGGCGGCCGACGATCGAGATGTTCTCGATCACCGTCGCCGGGAACGGGTTCTTCTTGTCGTGGACCGGCGCCGCAGCAGCGGTCGGGATGGCCGACGGGATCGCGAAGCCGCTGGCCGAAGGCGCGGCGGCGGCGAGATCGGCGGCGAGACGATCGATGACGATGCCGCTCCAGGCGGCGGCGGGCTCCTCGTAATCGATGTCGCAATCGACCCGATCGCCGATCCGACTGGCGCCGAGTTCCTCGAGGCGGCGATCGATGCGCTTCCCGGCCTCGCAATATTTCTCGTAGGTCGAATCGCCGAGCGAAAGGACGGAGAAGCGGACCTTGTCGAGCTTCGGGGCACGCTTGCCTTCGAGGAACTCGAAGAAGCCGACCGCCGGCTGCGGCGGATCGCCTTCGCCATAGGTGCTGACCACGACCAGCAGGTCCTGCTCGTCCTTGAGCAACCTGGTCTTGTAATCGGCCATGTCGGCGAGCTGGGGCGAGAGGCCGCGCTCGCTTGCCGCAGCGGCGAGCGCGCGGGCGAGATCGCGGCTGTTGCCGGTCTCGGTGCCGTAGAGGATGGTCAGCGTCCGGCCCTGCGGCACGGCCGGCGCGGCTGCAGTGCCCGCCGGCGCCCCGGCGCGGAGCAGGCCGGCGTCGAGGCCGGCGAAATAGCCGCTGATCCAGCGCGCCTGCGCCGGGGTGAGCGTCCCGGCCAGCGCCTCGACGTGCTGCCATTGCTCGAGGGTCAGCGCGCCCTCGGCGAAAGTCTGCATTGCGGTCATCGCGAATTCGATCCCTGTTGCTCGCGGCGGCGGGTCAGATCACCCATTCGTCCGCCCCTTCCTGTTCGCCGGCGCCGGCCTCGATGCGGCGGCCCGGGTGCGCCTCCTCGGCCGAAGCCTCGAGCGTGACGAGAACCTGCACCCCCGCCCTCGCCATCAATTTCGCCACCTCGCGGCCGCGGCGGACCGCCTCGGCGCGCGCGTCCCCGCCGAGGTCGCTGACCAGATCGGCGAGCGCCGCCGCGTCGAGGACGAAAGCCGGCCGGCCGAGCGCGGCGAGGCGATCGGCGGCGCGGCGGGCGTGCTCGGCCCGTCCGGGGCCTGCGATCCAGAGGATCGAGCCCTTGTCCTCGTCGCCGCCGCCGGCCCTGAGGACGCTCTTCGGAAAGTCCTGGACGAGCCCGGCCGCGACCGTCGCGTGGGTGACCTTGTCGATCAGGATGAACCCGCCGAGCCGCCGGTTGTCGGCGTAGCGGACGCCGGGGATGCGCCGGTCGAGATCGATGTCGACCTGGCCGATGTCGTTCAGCGCCAGGGTGAGCCCGCGCCGCTGCTCCATCGTGTTGACGTCGACGATCGGCCCCATGCCGCCGATCGAGGCGGAGAGCGTCTGCGCGCCGATCTTCAGCCAGTAGGAGCGATGCGGCACCATCGCCTCGTCCGACATCCAGACGAGCGTCGCCTGGAGCTTCGAGACCGGCTCGGCCGGGGCCGAGGCGAGGATGTCGCCGCGCGAGCAATCGACCTCGTCGGCGAGCACCAAAGTGACCGACTGGCCGGCGATCGCCTCGTCGAGATCGCCGTCGAAGGTGACGATCCGCGCGATCGTCGAGCTGCGGCTGGCGGGCAGCACGCTGACGGCGTCGCCGACCCGCACCCGCCCGGAGGCGATGCGGCCGGCATAGCCGCGGAAGTTCTGGTTCGGCCGGTTCACCCATTGCACCGCCATTCGGAACGGCTCGTCGCCATGCGACGCGGCGGCGACCGGCACGCTCTCGAGGTGCTCGAGCAGCGCCGGCCCGTCGTACCAGGGCATGGCGGCCGATCGGCCGGTGACGTTGTCGCCGGTGAGGCCCGAGACCGGGATGGCGGTGAAGCCCTCGATCCCGACCTCGCGGGCGAAAGCGGCATAATCGGCGACGATGGCGTCGAACCGGGCCTGGTCGAAGCCGACCAGGTCCATCTTGTTCACCGCCAGCACGACCCTTCGGATGCCGAGCAGGTGGACGAGGAAGGAGTGGCGCCGCGTCTGGGTCAGCACGCCCTTGCGCGCATCGATCAGGATCACGGCGAGATCGGCGGTCGAGGCGCCGGTCACCATGTTACGGGTATATTGCTCGTGGCCGGGCGTGTCGGCGACGATGAACTTGCGCTTGTCGGTGGTGAAGAAGCGGTAGGCGACGTCGATGGTGATGCCCTGTTCGCGCTCGGCGGCGAGGCCGTCGACGAGCAAAGCGAGATCGAGCGCCTCGCCCTGCGTGCCCGAGCGCTTGCTGTCGCTGGCGAGGGCGGCGAGCTGGTCCTCGAACAGCATCTTCGAATCGTAGAGCAATCGGCCGATCAGCGTCGACTTGCCGTCGTCGACCGAGCCGCAGGTGATGAAGCGCAGCAGCGACTTGCGCGCGGTGGCGTCGAGATAGGCCTCGATCTCGGCGCGGGCGACGTCGGCGGCGGTGAGGTCTCGAAGGGCGGTGGCCATTTATTCCTCCCCGCTTGCGGGGAGGGGGACCAGCCGCAGGCTGGTGGAGGGGGTTCGGAGCGTGGCACTGGGCCCCCTCCACCGCGCTACGCGCGGTCCCCCTCCCCGTTCCGGGGAGGATTGCAGGCCTGCGCCCTTGGTCGCCGAGATCCCGGCCTTCGCCGGGATGAGATGCTTGCTCGCAATCATGTCAGAAATACCCTTCCTGCTTCTTGCGCTCCATGCTCGCGCCGCCGCCGTCCTTGTCGATGGCGCGGCCCTGACGCTCGGAGGTGGTGGCGACGAGCATCTCCTGGATGACCTCGGCGAGGGTCGAGGCCTCGCTCTCGACGGCGCCGGTCAGCGGGTAGCAGCCGAGCGTGCGGAAGCGGACCGAGCGCTGGACCGGCACCTCCCCCTCCCGCAGCGGGAAGCGATCGTCGTCGACCATCAGGATGAGGCCGTCGCGCTCCACGGTGGGGCGCGGCGCGGCGAGGTAGAGCGGGACGATCGGAATGTCCTCGGCATAGATGTATTGCCAGATGTCGAGTTCGGTCCAGTTCGACAGAGGGAAGACGCGGATCGTCTCCTTCGGCCCCTTGCGGGCGTTGTACAGGCTCCAGAGCTCCGGCCGCTGGTTCTTCGGATCCCATCGGTGCGCGGCCGATCGGAAGGAGAAGATCCGCTCCTTGGCCCGGCTCTTCTCCTCGTCGCGGCGGGCGCCGCCGAAGGCCGCGTCGAAACCATAGAGATCGAGCGCCTGCTTCAGCCCCTCGGTCTTCCACATGTCGGTATGGAGGGCGCCGTGGTCGAACGGGTTGATCCCCTGCCGCTCGGCCTCGGGGTTGCGGTAGACGAGCAGCTCCATGCCGCTTTCCTTCGCGACCCGGTCGCGCAAGGCGTACATGTCCCGGAACTTCCAGGTCGTATCGACATGGAGCAAAGGGAAAGGCGGCGGCGCCGGGAAGAAGGCCTTGCGGGCGAGGTGGAGCATCACCGCGCTGTCCTTGCCGACCGAATAGAGCATCACCGGCCGCTCGGTCTCGGCGACCACCTCGCGCATGATCTCGATGCTCTCCGCCTCGAGCTGCTCGAGGTGGGTCAGGGCGCGGGTGCCGAGGGACGAATGGGCATTCATGACGCGAGGGCCTTCGGGAATGGGATGAGGTCGGCGGAGGCGCCGGCGAGGTCGCGGGCGACCCAGCCGATCAGGATGGCGACCGGCGCGCCGGCGGGCAGGGCCTGGGCGCGCGCGTCGATGTCGGCGATCGTGCCGGCGACCCGCGCCTCGTCGGGACGCGTCGCATTGGCCATTGCGACGGCGGGCGTCGCCGGGTCGAGGCCCTTGGCCAGCGCCTTGCGGGCGAACTCGCCGAGCGTCTTCCTCGGCATGTAGAGGATGGTCGTCGCCTTGCGGTCGGCCATCGCGCCCCAGTCGATGTCGGACGGGAGCCTGCCGTCGGCGCCGTGGCCGGTGACGAACTGGATGCGGCGGCTGCGCCGGCGTTCGGTCAGCGAGAGGCCGAGCGAGGCGGCCATGCCCTGGGCGGCCGAGATGCCGGGCACGATCGAGACCGGGACGCCCGCGGCCTTGCAAGCGTCGATCTCTTCGGTGGCGCGCCCGAAGATCAGGGGATCGCCGCCCTTCAGCCGCACCACCGTCTCCCCCGCCAAAGCGAGCTCGACGATCATCGCGTTGATCTCGGCCTGGCTGCAGGAGGGGCCGTGGCCGGTCTTGCCGACCGCCACGCGCTTCGCTTCGCGGCGGGCGAGCTCGAGCACGTCGGGCCCGACCAGGGCGTCGTAGAGGATGACGGTGGCGTTCTGCAGCGCGCGGACGGCCTTGAGGGTGAGCAGCTCCGGATCGCCCGGACCGGCGCCGACCAGGGTGACGCTGCCCTGGCGCTCGGCCGGGGTCGCGGCGAGCAGCGCGGCGAAGTCCGCCTCGGCGGGCGCGCGATCGACATTCGCCCAGGCGGCCTCGGTGAAGCGCTTCCAGAAGCCGCGGCGCGCCCCGAAGTCCGGAAGGTGCTGCTTGAGCCGGGCGCGCCAGCCTTGCGCCGCGCTCGCCCAGGCCGAGAGGCCGAGCGGCAGCACGCCCTCGATCCGCGCCCGGATCGACTGGCCGAGCATCGGCGCGGCCCCGTCGGTCGAGATGGCGAGGACCACCGGCGCGCGGTTGACGATCGTGCCGAACTGGACGTCGCACAGATCGGTCTGGTCGATGATGTTGACCGGGGCGCCGGCCGCGCGGGCGGCGGCGACGAAGCGCAGCGCCTCGCCGCGATCGGCCAGAGCGGCGACGGCGAGCGCGGCCCCTTCAAGGTCGGCGGGCTGCCAGCCGGAGACGAGGCGGACGACCTCGGCGCCGGCGGCCTCGAGCAATTCGGCCTTCCAGGCGGCGCCGTCCGACGCGCCGACGACCACCGCCTTGCGGCCCGCCAGCTTGTGGAACAGCGGCAGGTTCGGGAGCGGTGCGATCCGCGCCGGAGTCTCGGCCGGGCTGAGGGTCTGGACGCTCATGCCGCCTTGCTCCGCACCAGGCGGCCGTCGGCGCCGACGTGGAGGCCGCATTCCTTCGCCTCATCGCTCTCCCACCACCAGCGGCCGGCGCGCTCGGGCTCGCCCGGCCGGAGGGCGCGGGTGCAGGGCTCGCAGCCGATCGACAGGAAGCCCCTGGCGTGGAGCGGGTTGACTGGAACGCCGAGCGCCTCGACCTCGGCGGCGACGCGGTCGCGCGTCCAGTCGTGGAGCGGGGCGAGCTTGACCAGCGCGCGCTCGGCATCCCAGGCGGCGAGCGCCACCGCCGCGCGCTGGCCGGACTGGTCGGCGCGAAGGCCGGTGACCCAGGCGGCGGCGCCGGCCAGCGCGCGGCCGAGCGGCGCGACCTTGCGGACGGTGCAGCAGGCGATCCGCGCGTCCTTCGAGTGATAGAAGCCGTTGATCCCGGCGTCGGCGACCATCGCGGCGACCGCTTCGGCATCGGGATGGTAGGAGCGGATGCGGACGCCGTAGCGCTCCTCGGTCTCCTGCCAGAGCGTGTAGGTCGAGGGAAACAGGCGGCCGGTGTCGAGGGTGACGATTTCGATCGGCAGCTTCTCGGTGAGGATGTGGTGGGCAATCAATTGGTCCTCGAGCCCGAAGCTGGTGGTGAAGACCAGCCGGCCGTCGATCGCCTGCGCCGCGGCGCGAAGCCGCTCGGCAATGGTGGCGCCGTGGATCAGGGCGGCGAGACCGGCGGCGGGCAGGTCCGCGGCCACCGGATCGATCGCGTCGGGAATTTCGCTGCGGGCGTCGAACGGCCCTTCTGCTTCCACCATCATGCACCTGGGCCCCGTGCGGGGTACCAAAGAGAAAAATCTTCCAAAACGACGCCGACCGCGAGGAGCTCGCCCCTCGCGGCCGACGCGCACTAGGTCGTTCTGGAAGCGCCCAGATATGCGGCTCTTCAGAGGGGATCAACGCGTCCGGAGGAGATAACATGCATCTTGCGCACTCTCTTGCCGGCGTAGAAGATTATGCTCAAACGTGCCGCAAGCGAGGAGAAGGATTCGCTCGCTGCCCCACCAGCCCGGAGCCCGCATGGACGCCACCGACCGCAAGATCCTCGCCATCCTCCAGGAGGATTCGTCGCTCCCCGTCGCCGAGGTGGCGAGCCGGGTGAACCTCTCGCAGACGCCGTGCTGGCGGCGGATCCAGCGGATGGAGGAGACCGGGGTGATCCGCCGGCGGGTGGCGCTGGTCGATCCGGACGCGATCGGGCTCGGCCTGTCGGTGTTCGTCGAGATCGAGACCGGCGACCATAGCGCGGAATGGCTCGAGCGCTTCGCCCGCGAGGTCGAGGCGATGCCGGAGGTGATGGAGGTCTACCGCATGGCCGGCGACGTCGACTATCTGCTGCGCATCGCCGTGGCCAACATGGCCGAATATGACGGCTTCTACCGCCGGCTGGTCGCCCTGCTCCCGCTGAAGAACGTGACCAGCCGCTTCGCGATGGAGCGGGTCAAGTACACGACGGCCTATCCGGTCGGGGAGGCGGCGACGGGCGGGCGCTGACGCGGGGTGCGGCCACGCATTTCCTGTCAAGAACAGGGGTTCTTACGGGAAAACGGTGCGGTGCCCGCCTGCGCCGAAGAGGTCTGCTAATCCCGGCGCATGAGCGGCGTCGCCGGTCGGATCGCGCATTGAGCCACCACAGGCTCGCGACAGACCCGCACGTAGCCGCCGTGCCGCGGCACCGGCGCAGTGGCTGTGCCCGCGCAGGCGACTGGAACAGCGTGTTGCTCCGCATCAAAAGCGCCTCGAGCGTACCGCACGACTTACCCTAGAATGCTGCGCTGCACGCCGTAAATCGACCGTTGTTTACGGTCAGCGTGCTGCGGTGCAGCACGCTCACTGACACCTGCTGCAGCGCACCGCGTGGCAGAAGACTAGCCCCTCGCGTGCAGCTGCACGGCCCGTCGTCACCCCCGAGCCTGGCGCGACGTGTGTCCGTTCACGACGTCAAAGAGCAGGACGCATACCCACGGCCGGCCGGACGACCATAAGCGCGGCTACAAAGCCGCTAACCGTGAGCGGAACATAACATGAACACGCAGTCCTCGTCAAGCGAGATCGGCTCGCCAGTGGGCGGCTGAGAGTGGCCGTGAGGGGATCGTCCGTTCTGGAGCTCGAGGGACCGATAGGCGACAGTCCGCTCTGTGGCGCCCCAGGTTCGGCGATAAGCGGCCGAAGGGGATGGACAGCTGCCTTTGCATTGGCGCGGCAAGCCCCCATCTGATAGAGTCCAGAGATCGGGCGCAATTCACTCGTGAGCGAGCGCCTGCCTGAGAGACATTCTTCGTGCTCCCGCTTGCAACGTGGGAGCACCTTTATGGCCTCTTCCAATGCTCAGTCCGTCACGCGGGCCAGCACGCCCATCAGCAGTCTGCAACAGCGCCTTTCGGCTTCTGAGGAAGCCTTGCACCGCTCGCGCAAACTCCTCTTGGAAACGGAACGCTTGCTTCCGCTTGACGGCGTCCGCAACAGTCCTCGCAATCGGGATGGCGGACGCCATGTATGATGATGAGGTCGCCCGGGTGCGCCGGCATATCACGCTTGGCTTAAAGCATATTGCTCGCCAGCATGAGCTGATCGCGCATCTCGCGTCGGTTGGCGCCGACACTACCCTGTCAGAGCAGGTTCTGGTGAACTTTGAGGACTCGCTGCTCTTGCACCGACACCATCTCCGGCGTCTCCAGCCCGATGACAGTGCGTAGGGCGAATGATAAAAAGGGTCCCCCATTGTCTTGAATCGATTATGGTGGACCATTTGGGTGATCAATTATCGGTCTTGCGCCGGCGGCTCGGGTTGCAACATCGACAGTGCGCTGCTGACAAGGAGGCGGTCATTGCTTCCCGGACTGTTATCCGGAGCTCCAAAGAGTTGCTCAATCAGCTCGCTGAGCAGGAAAGCCTTCGAACTAAGCCTTTCGCGCCTGAGCCCGGTACGAAGCCGCG
>NZ_SPDV01000038.1 GCF_004564275.1 Sphingomonas parva (ex Maeng et al. 2020) | reverse complement strand
CGTGCTCGACGGCGGCGCCGGCAACGACCTGCTCGTCGGCACCCTTGCCGACGACCTGTTGAACGGCGGCAGCGACAACGACACGGCTTCGTTCGTCAACGCCTTCAGCGGCGGCTCGACGACCGGCGTCACGGTCGATCTCAACGTCCAGGGGGTCGCCCAGAACACGGTTGCGGCCGGTTCAGACACGCTCAGCGGCATCGAGAATCTGGTCGGCTCGGGTCTCAACGACACGCTCACCGGCGACGGCAACGACAACGTGATCGAAGGCGGCCTGGGCAATGACGTCCTGGCCGGCGGCGCAGGCGTCGACACCGCGTCTTATGCGGGCGCCGCGGCCGGCGTCGCTGTCAGCCTCGCCCTCCAGGGTTCGGCGCAGAACACCGTCAATGCGGGCACCGACACCCTCAGCGGGTTCGAGAACCTGTCCGGCTCGGCGTTCGCCGACAGCCTGACCGGCGACGCCAGCGCTAACGTCGTTTCCGGCGGCGCCGGCGACGATACGCTGAACCCGGGCGCCAACGCGGCCGGCGCCGTCGACCTGCTCGACGGCGGGGCCGGCGCGGACACCGCCTCCTTCGCCGGCCTCGGCGCGGTGACGGTGGCGCTGAACGGCGCGGGCGATGCCACCGCCACGATCGGCGGTGCGGCGGTCGCCACCCTGCGCAGCATCGAGAATCTGCTCGGCGGCGCGAATGCCGACACCCTCACCGGTGACGCCGGCAGCAACGTGATCGACGGCGGCCTCGGCGACGACGTCCTCGAGGGCGGCGCCGGCGTGGACACGATCTCCTTCGCCAGCGCCGGCTCGGCGGCGGTGACGGTCAACCTCGCCACCACCACGGCCCAGGCGACCGGCCGGGGCAGCAAGACCATCTCCGGCTTCGAGAACGTGCTGACCGGCACGGGCAACGACGCCGTCACCGGCGACGGCGGGGACAACGTCTTCTTCGAAGGCCGCGGCAACGACGTCTACAACGGCGCCGGAGGATCGGACACTCTGGACTATTCGGCCTCGACGTCGACGGTCGCGATGAACCTCGCCCTCGCCACCGCGCAGAACACCGGCACCTGGGGCGGCACCGATACGATCTCCAACATCGAGAACTTCGTCGGCGCGGCGACGTTCGCCAACACTGTGATCGGCAGCGCCGCCGCCAACCGCCTGGTCGGCGGCTCCGCGGTCGACACGATGGAAGGCCGGAACGGCGCCGATGTCCTGATCGGCGGCGCCGGTAACGACACCCTGCTGGGCGGCACGACCGGCGCTCTGGACGACGGCAGCGCCGACGTGCTCGAGGGCGGCGCCGGCAGCGACTTCCTGTCCGGCGGCCAGGGCAACGACATCCTGCGCGGCGGCGACGGCGACGACAGCCTGGTCGGCGGCGTGGGCAACACGGCGCGTCAATACTTCACCGGCGTCGACGGCGGCGACGACGTCTATGACGGCGGCGCCGGCACCGACATCGCCTATCTGATCTACGACGGCCGGCTCGGCGTCGCCGGAAGCACCACCGGCATCGCCTTCGATCTCTCGAGCCTCGAGGGGAACAGCGCGCTGACCTTCAACGGTGTTGCCGCCGGCGAGCTGATCAGCATCGAGCGGGTCATCTTCCGGGGCAGCCAGGTCAACGACGTGGTCCGGGGCGGCGGCACGCTGGACAGCCTCGCCGGTCTCGCCGGCGACGACGTCCTCGACGGCTGGCTCGGCAACGACCTCCTGTCGGGCGGCCTCGGCAACGACACGCTGATCGGCGGCGAGGGGCTGGACACGGCCACCTACATCAACTCGACGGCCGGCGTGACGGTCGATCTCCGCATCCAGGGCGTCAGCCAGAACACGGGCGGGGAGGGCGTCGATACCCTGATCGGTATCGAATATCTCGACGGCTCCAACTTCGGCGACACGCTGATGGGTGACGACGGGTTCAACCTGATCACCGACACCGGCACCGCGGCGACGAGCGTCGCCGGCCAGACCGACAGCCTGTTCGGCTTCGGCGGCAACGACACGCTGCACGTCACCCGCGCAGCGGCGGCGCCGGCGACCAATATCAACATGGACGGCGGCACCGGCGACGACTTCATCGAGCTGCGCGCGGGCACGCTGTCGACCGCTCTGCTCACCGGCGACGCCCGCCTGCTCACCGGTCTTTCGTCGACCACCTATGCGGCGCTCGGCACGACCGGCACCCGCTACCTCGATACCGTCACGGTCGACGGCGGCGACGGCAGCGACCGCATCGTCCTCACCGGCGTCAAGTCGGCGGTGATCAACGCCGGGTCGGGCAACGACGTCCTCAGCCTCAGCCTGCTCGGCGCGGCGACGGAGTCGAAGCACATCGTCACCCTCGGCGCCGGCCAGGACATCATCCAACTCGCCGGCACCGGCGCGGGCGCCAGCACGGTGGCCCATGGCAACGTCGTCACCGACTTCCAGGTCGGCAACGCGGGCGACAAGTTCGAGATGACCCAGTGGCTGAATGGCTCGCTGCTCGGCTACACGGCGAACTCGGACGCCTTCGCCAGCGGTCACCTCAACCTGGTCCAGTCGGGCGCCGACCTGCTGCTGCAGGTCGATCGTGACGCCGGCGCCGCCGCCAACGGCGCGGTGACGGTCTTCACGATCAGCAACGGCTACACCGGTGGCTTCACGACGTTCAACTTCGACGGCTTCATCGACAACATAGTCCTGACCGGCTTCGACGGCGACGAGACCATCACCGGCGCGATCAAGGACGACACGTTGAGCGGCGCGGGCGGAAACGACGTGCTGATCGGCCTCGCCGGCAATGACACGCTCGACGGCGGCACCGGCGACGACGTGCTGTTCGGCGGCGCGGGTGACGATACGCTGATCGGCGGCGACGGCAGCGACACCGCGAGCTACAGCGACGCGGCGGCCGCGGTGACCGTGAACCTCGGCCTCGCCGGCGCGCAGGCGACCGGCGCGGGCTCCGACACGCTGAGCGGGATCGAGAACCTCACCGGCTCCGCCTTCAACGACGTTCTCACCGGCAACGCCGGCGCGAACCGGTTGGGCGGCGGCGCGGGCGACGACCTGCTCGACGGCGGCACCGGTGCCGACGCTCTGGCAGGCGGCCTCGGCGACGATCGCTACATCGTCGACGATGCGGGCGACGTGGTCACCGAAGCGGAGGGCGAAGGCACCGACACCGTAGTCAGCGCGATCAGCTATACGCTCGCCGACAATGTCGAGGATCTCGAGCTCACCGGCTCGGCGATCTCCGGCACCGGCAACGGCGCCGCGAACCGCGTCACCGGCAACGCCGCCGACAACATCCTCGACGGCCGCGGCGGCGCGGACACGATGCTCGGTGGCCTCGGCAGCGATCGCTACGTTGTTGACAACGGCGGCGATGTCGTCATCGAAAACGCTGGCGAGGGCACCGACACCGTCGCTTCGTCGATCGACTACAGCCTCGGCGCGAACGTCGAGGACCTGGAGCTGACCGGCACGGCGGTGAGCGGCACCGGCAACGGTCTGGACAACCAGATCACGGGCAACGGCGCCGACAACGTCATCGACGGTGGGTTCGGCGCGGACACGATGATCGGCGGAGCCGGCAACGACCGCTACTTTGTCGAGAATCTCGGCGACCTCGTCACCGAGACTGCGGGTGAGGGCACCGACACCGTCGTCTCCTCGATCAACCACAGCCTCGGCGCAAACGTCGAGAATCTGGAGCTGACCGGATCCGCCCTGACCGGCACCGGCAACGGGCTCGACAACCGCATCACCGGCAACGGGCTCGACAACGTCATCGACGGCGGGGTCGGCGCGGACACGATGATCGGCGGCTCCGGCAACGACCGGTACATCGTCGACAGCGCGGGCGACGTCGTTACCGAGACTGCGGGTGAGGGCACCGACACCGTCGTGTCCTCGATCAACTACAGCCTCGGCGCAAATGTCGAGAATCTGGAGCTGACCGGATCCTCCCTGACCGGCACCGGCAACGGCCTCGACAACCGCATCACCGGCAACGGGCTCGACAACGTCATCGACGGCGGGGTCGGCGCGGACACAATGATCGGCGGCGCCGGCAACGATCGCTACATCGTCGACAATACCGGTGACGCGATCGTCGAGGCGGAGGCGGAGGGTCGCGACCGCGTGCTGAGCTCGGTCAACTTCGTCCTCGCCGCCAATGTCGAGGAGCTGGAGCTGGTCGGCACGGCGCAGAACGGCACCGGCAACAACCTCGACAACCTGATCATCGCCAACGATCAGCGCAACGTCCTCGACGGCGGCGCGGGCATCGACACCGTCAGCTACGAGGCCTCGGATGCGGGGGTCGTGGTGCGGCTCGACAATGTCCGTTCCCCGACTGATACGGGTTGGCTCTGGGATGCGCTCTTCTGGATCGAGGACGCCCTGCCGGACGGCCTCGGCGGCTTCGCCACCGGCGATCGTCTCCTCAACTTCGAGAACATCACCGGCTCGGCCTTCGCCGACCAGCTGTTCGGCAACAACGTTGCGAACCTGCTGAGCGGCGGCGCCGGCAACGACATCCTGTACGGCGACGGCGGGAATGACCTGCTCGACGGCGGCGCCGGCCGTGACGCGCTATACGGCGGCAGCGGCGACGACGTGCTGCTCGGCGGCGCCGACAACGATACGCTCGACGGCGGCGACGGCGCCGACCGGCTCGACGGCGGCACCGGCAACGACAATGTCGATGGCGGCGCGGGCAACGACACGCTCGACGGCGGTGCCGGCAACGACACGCTGACCGGCGGCGCCGGCAAGGACGTGTTCCTGGTCGACGATCTCGGCGGCACGGACACGATCACCGACTTCGTCCGTGGCCAGGACAAGATCGATCTCAGCGATCTCGATGCCCGCAGCGGCACGTCGGCGCACGACACCTTCACCTGGGTCGGATCGAGGGCGTTCAGCGGCGCCGCCGGCGAGCTTCGCGCCTACAAGGATCACGGCGACTGGTTCCTGGCCGGCGACGTCAACGGCGACAAGGTGGCCGACTTCGTCATCGCCACCGACCACGTCCAGATCCTGCAGAGCGACATCATCTTCGCCTGATCGACCTGGCGCCGCGGACCTTCGGGTCCGCGGCGCCTTTTCTTTGGGGTGATCGGGATCTCGTGCGCCCGGTTTAGCGGCTAGACCAGGATCGCCTCAGGCTGAATCAGCCTGAGGCGAGCCTGGTCTCAACCATTTGAATAGAGCGCGATTCACGTCGTCGGTGGGAGCGCGAGGCGCTTCCACCTCAGCCGATCGCGCTTGTCTTATGAGAGTCTGCCCGTTCGTGGCAAAACGGACCGCCGTTGGCGGCTGTACCCACCAACGGCGGAAGGGGTCGGATCGAGATCGCGCTGGTCGTCGCGGACCGAGCTAGAGTTTGATCACCCCTTTCTTTTCCTTGAGCCCTGAACGGATACCCGAGGTGCCGCCTCGGATGACAAGCAGAGGGGAGGAAAAGATGAGCAAGAGCCTACCACAGGTCCTCGGCGTCGACATCTCCAAAGACCATCTCGACGTGTGCCTCAATCCCGGCGGCAGCACCTTGCATGTCGCGAATATCGCGGCAGGCCACGCGCAGCTGTTGGCTTGGCTCGATCGTGTCTCGATCGACCTGGTCGTCTTCGAGCCCACCGGGCCCTATCATCGCCTGTTTGAACGTACGCTCGTCCGGAGCGGTCTGCCCTATGCCAAGGTCAATCCGAGGCAGGCGCGCCGCTTCGCTGAGGCA
>NZ_SPDV01000037.1:37500-38577 GCF_004564275.1 Sphingomonas parva (ex Maeng et al. 2020) | reverse complement strand
CGAGTTCCAGATTTGTCGTTGGTGGTGTGGATTCTCAAGCGTGAGGTAAGGGCAATTGGTGGATGCCTTGGCATACACAGGCGATGAAGGACGTGGCACGCTGCGATAAGCTGCGGTGAGGTGTGAGCAACCTTTGACCCGCAGATTTCCGAATGGGGAAACCCACCTTCACCATTTAATTCTAGCTGAGCCGCTCGGCGGCACGCTTCATGCGTGTCGGTGAGAGGCTAGGTTGGAATTAGATGGGTTAGAGGTATCACTAAGCTGAATAAAATAGGCTTTGGTGAAGCGAACCCGGGGAACTGAAACATCTCAGTACCTGGAGGAAAAGACATCAACCGAGATTCCGTTAGTAGTGGCGAGCGAACGCGGACCAGGCCAGTGCCTGATATTCAACTAGCAGAACACTTTGGAAAGAGTGGCCGGAGCGGGTGACAGCCCCGTATGCGAAAGTGATGTATCAGGCCTCGAGTAGGGCGGGACACGTGTAATCCTGTCTGAACATGGGGGGACCACCCTCCAAGCCTAAATACTCGTGTATGACCGATAGCGAACAAGTACCGTGAGGGAAAGGTGAAAAGCACCCCGATGAGGGGAGTGAAACAGTACCTGAAACCGGTTGCCTACAAGCAGTGGGAGCTCCCTTGAGGAGTGACCGCGTACCTCTTGCATAATGGGTCAGTGACTTAATGTATCGAGCAAGCTTAAGCCGATAGGTGTAGGCGCAGCGAAAGCGAGTCTGAATAGGGCGAATTGAGTTCGATGCATTAGACCCGAAACCCGGCGATCTAGGCATGACCAGAGTGAAGGTGGGGTAACACCCACTGGAGGCTCGAACCGATTACCGTTGAAAAGGTACCGGATGAGTTGTGTTTAGGGGTGAAAGGCCAATCAAGCCGGGAAATAGCTGGTTCTCCGCGAAAACTATTGAGGTAGTGCCTCGGACGAACACCTTGGGGGGTAGAGCACTGGATGGGCTAGGGGGTCGCGAGACCTACCAAACCTAACCAAACTCCGAATACCCAAGAGTGATATCCGGGAGACAGACGGCGGGTGCTAAGGTCCGTCGTCAAAAGG
>NZ_SPDV01000037.1:0-35000 GCF_004564275.1 Sphingomonas parva (ex Maeng et al. 2020) | reverse complement strand
GGTCCGCCTTCTCGCGCTCGAGTTCGGTGAGCATGCGGTGCAGCGTAGGACTCGCTTCGCTTACCAGCATGTTGCGGGCAAGCGTGTCGATCTGCCGCTCCAGCTCCGCGAGCCGCAGGGCCGCATCGCCGGCCTCCCGGTCGACGCCTTCCGAGAGCCGACGAACTTCGCGCTTGAACTCGCCGACGAACAGCTCAGCCAGCTCCGGCGTAAGCAGACAACTCTCCAGGACCGAGAGCACGGCGCCCTCCAAAGCTCCCTTGCGGACGGAGAGGCGATTGTTGCACGTCCCTCTCTCCTTCACGCCGGCGCAGCGATAATAGTCCTTGCCGGAGATCGTGTAGTTCGAGCCGCACGTCCCGCACCGGATCGAGCCGGAGAGGAGGTGCTTGCGCCGCCGCTGCACGACAGGGGAGGGCGTGACGCTCGGATCCCGTCGGCGGCTCGCCAGCTGCGCCTGAACGGCATTCCAGAGGCCTTCGTCAACGATACGCATGTCGGGCATGTCGACCCGCAGCCACTCGGTCTCGTCTCGCAGACGGTAGCGCCGTTCGCGCTTGTCGGAGTCGGGATTCTTGCGCCACTCCCGCCGCTTCCATACGAGCTCGCCGCGGTAGAGCGGGTTGTTGAGGATGCCGACCAGCTTCTTCGGATCGCCCCGAATCGTCGACGCATTCCAGGCGCCGCCGCGCGGGCCTGGGATTCTTTCCTCGTTCAGCCGCTTGGCGATTGCGATCGACGAGAGGCCGGAGGCAAATTCGTCGAAGATGCGCCGCACGATCTCCGCCTGCTCGTTCTCGACCTCGAGACCGCCGCGGACGGCCTCACCCCGCGCATCGACCCGCACGACCTTTCGATAGCCGTACGCGCGGCCGCCGGCGAACCTACCCGCGATCACGGCGGCCTCCATGCCCCGGAGAGTTTTGAACTGCAGGTTTGCGAGAAACATCGACCCGAGCAGGCCGGCGACAGCGAGCTTCACGTCGTCGATTTCATTCTCGGTGACTGTGAAGAGCCGGACCCGATCATAGCGCAGCTTCTTGCCGAGCCAGGCGATGTCCTCGCCGTCACGTGCGAGACGATCGAGGGCCTCAGAGACGACGACGTCGATCTTGCCGTCTCGAACATCGGCCAGCAGGGCACGGAGACCCGGTCGGTCGCGCTTGTAGCCGGAGACCTCGCCATCGAGGTAGGTTCCGACCACCTCCCCGCCGAGGTAATCGACCAGCGGCATGCAGGAGGCGGCCTGGTCGGCGCTCGACATCGGGTTCTGCTTGTCCGTCGAGTGGCGGCCGTAGATGGCAACCCGGGGCTTTTGTAGCCTCATCGCACGGCCCTCCTCACGAACGAGTGGACGAAGGGTGCGCGCTTCCGTTCACATGCTCCGCCGCCGCCTGACGCGCCAGCAACCGGACCAGCTCGGCGAGCGCGCGCTCGTGCCCAGTCGGAATGGGATGCGGCGTGGAGCCATGGTGCGGTACGGGGCGCTTCATCCATCGGAGAATGCCACGACCTGTTCCAGACCCGGGGGTAACCTGAAATCGATCTCGAAACTGTCATTGCCGATCTCACCTCCTGAACCATACCGACGGGTCGATCCGCAGGTGCTGCAAGGCGTCCCCAACGCCGCCGGCGGCGACCTTCCCGCGAACCTTCAGCACGAGCTGCCGACTGGTGTGATTGTCCGGATCCCCAACTTCGCGGAGAGAGTGGCGGTCCGGCTGCCCTTCGACGCGGAGCGCCTCCGTAATCCGCGCCAGCGCGTTTGTGGCCAGGCTGTTTGCCGCGGGTGCGTCCGGGAACGTGGGGAGGGGCTTTTCGGCGCGTTTGGCCACCACGCACGCATCGATCCGCTCGCCTGCGAGCAGCAGGTTCATCGCGACGATCACAGCGCCTTCCGAGGCGCTGACGCCCAGCCGCTGCTCGCAGAAGCTTTGCTTCGTCCATTTGGCAGCCTTGAGATCCGCGACACCGAGACCGGCGAGCGGGCGGACATGCTTCTGCACGAGGGCTGCGACATGCGGGACGTAGATCCAGGCATTGTCATGCTTGAAGCGCGCCGGAAGCTGTTCCCTGACCCTCCTGGCCGTGGAGACGACGGCACCTGCCGATCCATCCGCCGGGAGGGCCCCCGCTGCGGTGGCGAGGCTGATCGCCTCGTCATCGGTAGCGCCAGCGGGGATCTCGAGGTCCAGCAGGTTGTGGACAGCCCTGGCGGGCTCGATCAGCGTCGACGTGCAGACGTGGCCCATGTTGAGCCACTCCTTGCGCCCGGCGAACCCCCCGCCCAGCGGCTCCCGTGCATAGGAGCGAAGCAGTGCGATCCGGATATGGGCGGTCGCTACGGCGAGGTGCAACGCGTGCTGGGTGACTAGGGCCGCCGTTCTCCCGATCAGCGTGCTCGACCCCGCGCACTTTGCGGCCTCCATCGCAGAGCCCAGCTTCGCCGCCACGATAAGCGGGTAAATGCCGGGGTGCTGCGATCGAAAGGCGTTCAGATCGTCTCCGTGGCTCTCATGCGAGATGCCCAGATGCTTCTCCAGCACCTCGATCACGGCCTCGTCTCGTCGACGCGAAATCATGAGCGCCGCGAAGCCGCTTGTGGAGACCGGGCCGGCGTAGCTCGCTGTGGGGATCGAGTAAGCGTACTCGAGGTGCGCAGAGGGCACGGGCGGCAACGGTCCGGCTCGCGGATGCAACCGCTCGCGGGCCTGATCCTCGCTCAGCCCGCCTGTGCGGACGGAGTTGGCGAGACGATCGATCTGTCCTCTGGCACGTCCGGGTTGGCCGCGAACTGACGCGTGGATGAAGTTCAGCGCGGCGTCGGCGAATTCCTCGGGGTCGACGCCCCTCCTGGTGACGTTCAAACAGGCGGCCTGCGCAGGCGCGTGTGCACGCTCCGCAGAGACCTTTCGCCGCCGCGCCTTTCCCCAAACGGTAACTTGCTCATTACGGGAGGCTGCAGCCCCCAATCCATTCTCCTGACGCATGTAGTACAACCTTCAGCCATTGCGTCGACCGCTCCAGGATCGACAACAAATACCCCCGCGTGCGTGGGAGCGGCTTCATCTGGTCGTACCGCGCCAGGTCGAAAAAAGAGGGGATGAGCGCGCCCCTCGTGATCTGCGGCGGCTGCGTCTGGAGCACGCAGCCGGCTATACCTAATGCCGCGGGCCGCATCCTCATACCCGGGGCAGTACCCTATAGGTATGTTCACTCGGGCAGGTTGTCTACAGCAATGTTTGAGACTCGTCCTGAGGATGCGGCCGCTTGCAGTCTACATGCGGGGCTGCCACGGGTTCCAAGGGCGGGGACCGAACAGCTCCCAGTAAGTAACGATGTCTTCCAACATCCACATCACACGAGTGAGCCCTTCGAGCGGCGGCGGGAACGTGCCGTTCTTGACTCTCCGATGAATAGTGATGCGGTGGAGCTCGACAACCGCCGCAACATTGGCGAGGGTCACGCGTCCGTATTGATCAGGCTTGAGGGCTTTCTTAAGGTCATCTATGCTCTTCATGTCGTCCTCCAAAGTGTGAGGACAAACCAGATAAAGCACTCTGGTCTGGGGCCGGGGGTAACCTGAATTTGAGGAGCACCTGCAGCGGTGCAACCTACGGTGCGCCGCGGCGGCCCCTCCGGATCGGCGAAAGTTGGCCGTTAGCTGACTCGCAGCTTAGCGGGGCAAGAGCAGCAAGCCGCCAATCCCGTTTTTGGGCGTTTCGGGAGGGCCGCGGTCCGCACCGCCAGACGTGACGCACCAGAACCAGGGGGGAAGTGAATTACCGCCTCGGAGGTCACCAGTCAGATCTTCCGAAAATCGGCACGATTCGAGTCCGCAAGATCGGCATGGTCGCGCCGTCGGTATGGACGGATGACGCCGTCGGCCCGCGCGGCCGTTGCTGACGATTCGGTCGAAACCCGCTAGACCGTGCCGCGGTCTGGGGCTTAACCTGGCGGAACTGAGGGATCACTCTGCAGTGGAAAGCAGTAGCGAAGCTGACGACGAGGCCGACTATGTGCTCAATCCCGC
Organism: Sphingomonas parva (ex Maeng et al. 2020); assembly: GCF_004564275.1. Classification (GTDB taxonomy): domain Bacteria; phylum Pseudomonadota; class Alphaproteobacteria; order Sphingomonadales; family Sphingomonadaceae; genus Allosphingosinicella; species Allosphingosinicella parva. Next base: position 30,967 of record NZ_SPDV01000037.1, on the reverse strand, counting down.
CTTCTGGCTGAACGGTCAGGCACTGGGATTTCCAGTGCAGTTCGATCTGGTGCTGAAGCACCTCCGCCAAGATATGCGCGACGACTGGTATTTCGACTGCCTGCAGTACGACGATCTCTTCAAGGACGCAGCCGAGGCGAAGCGGATCATTATCTCGCTCCTGCAGGAATGGAACGGCGTGTATCGCGGCACTCGGAGCATCGTCCGGAACATACCGAAGAAGGGATACGGCGAGCGCTACGGACTAGAAACCGACTTCTTCGACCGCTTCGTCTATCAGGCGATCTGCAGCTTCCTAATCCCATTCTACGACTCGCTTCTCGGTCACCGAGTGCTAAGCTACCGCTACGAGCCAGCGCCGCTGAACCCGAAGTACCTGTTCAAGAACAAGATCGACCGCTGGTTCACGTTCGAGGGCGTCACGCTGACCTTCCGTAGATCTGGACGCCATCTGCTGGTCACCGACCTGAGCAATTTCTTCGAGAACGTGTCGCGCGTGCAGATCGTAGACGCGCTCGAGAGGGCGGTTCCCGACCTCGTGGCGACCGGCCCGGAGAAGCTACAGATCCGCAATGCGATCGCCACGCTTGACCGGCTACTCTCCCAATGGACGTTCAGCCGGGATCACGGTCTCCCACAGAACCGCGACGCCTCCGCCTTCTTGTCCAACATCCTGCTGTCGTTCGTGGACAGGGAGATGACGAGGAAGGGCTACGACTACTACCGCTACGTGGACGACATCCGCATCATCGCGGACTCCGAGCTGCACGCCCGGCGTGCGCTGCAGGATCTGATCAGGCAGCTGCGGACAGTCGGTCTCAACATAAACGCAAACAAGACCGAGATCCTCGCCCCGGATGTCTCGAGCGCGAAGCTCGCGGAGTACTTCCCCTCGCAGGACAGCTCCACGATCGCGATCAATCAGATGTGGCAGTCCCGCAGTCGCCGCATCGTGACCAGGTCGGTGACCTACATCTTCGACATTCTGAGCCGATGCATCGGAGCCGGAGACTCGCAGACGCGGACCTTTCGTTTTGCGGTGAACCGGGTGGCGAAGATCGTCGAGTCCGGCCTCTTTGACGTGGGCGACGCGCTGTCGATCAACCTTCTCGACACCCTGTCGCGCTCGCTGTCCGAGCATGCGGTCACGACCGACCAATACTGCCGGTTGATAGCCACGCTGGACCGCGACGGTCGCTGCCTGCCGGCATTGGAGGCGTTCCTGCTCGCCGAAGATGGGGCCATCCACGACTGGCAGAACTACAACATCTGGATGCTGCTCGCGGTGCGGAGACACCGTTCCGACGAGCTCGTGGCGCTGGCGGACCGTAAGCTGCGGGAGGACATGAAGTCGGGCGAGGCGGCGGCAATCCTCATCTGGCTGCGTTGCGTGGACGAAAAGGCCCTCCTTGAAAAGTGCATTGGGGAGTTCGGCTCCCTGCCTTACCAGAACGCCCGGTACCTCCTGATCGCGTCGTCAGTGCTCGACGAAGAGGCGTTGCGTCCCCTCTATGGCCATGTGCCGATTTGCCTGAAGGGTACCAGCCCCAGGGCTGAGCGGCACTGCAATGAGGACGGCCTGCCGTTCGCCGTCCGCGAGAACACGGATCTGCTGAACCTTGTCGACGAAGTCAGCGGCTATGATTGACCTGCCTTCTAGGCTGATGCTCTTCACGAGGGACTTCACCGGCAGGGGAGCTGACTCCTTCTACTGGTTCCACGATGGCCAGCTCCAGGAAACCGATGCCGCAAGCGTCGTCGGGTTCGCAGGAATCGTCGTATGCCACGACTTCTGGATGATCCGCGACGCGCTGTTCGACAAGACGGGGACTCTGCCCCGCACAATCGTCGACGTGGACGAGCTCCGCATCTCGATCAGCGGTGTCCCCGAGGACCGGCTCGCCCGCGAGAAGCGCGATGTGACGACACATCTCGGGCAGTATGGGGCGGAGCAGGAAGTCTGCGACGCCTATCAGAAAATGTTCAACAAGGGCGTCCCGTTCGATGGGGTCATCGCCGCCCAGGCCGCGACGGCGCTCGGGGCGATGTACCTCGACCTCTGCACGCAGGCATTTGCCAACGGTGAGTTCGAGCGCTTTTTCACTGTCGAGGTACCGGCATACCGCGTGCTACAGCTCTCCATGTCAGCCGGAATCTCCATCGACGCGGCGGGACTCTCGGAAAAGCGGTGCCAGGCGGAGCACGACTACTTCCTGTTGCTAAAGGATTATTCCGCCAAACACGACATGCCGCTCGAGACGCCGAGCAGGCGCACCATAGAGGCCAAGCTGCTTCTGGAGGGCTTCGAACTAGACGAGGTCTCCGTCGAGTACCTTCTCGAGTTCGTGCCACACGACCGCGACTTCGGCGGCGATACCATGGCATTGCTTGCCCTCGACACCGCACGTCGCGTGCTCGGCTCTCTCACATTGACCAGCAACAGCACTCGACCAGTCGTGGACGTGTTCGGCTCGCGCACGTCCCGCGTCCAACTGCGCAGTCCCAGCCTCCAGAATATCCCAAAACGGTACCGATCCATCATCAGCGCGCACGATGGCGCCCAACTCAGCTACGTCGACTTTGATCAGTTCGAGGTCGGCATAATGGCCGCCCTCTCCGACGACGAGGAGCTTAAGCGTCTCTACGCCGCGGGCGACATGTACGATCTCTTCGCGAACACACACCTGGACCTGGTGGGCAACCGAAAGGCCGCCAAGCAGCTGTTTCTGTCATACGCATACGGAATGAGCCGGAAAGCTCTGGTAGATGCAGCCTCCTCGCTCGGGGTAGACCGACAGAAGGCGAAGGAGGCATTCCGGCTCTTCCAGCGGTACGAGGACTGGAAGAAGTCCGTATGGGCCGAATTCCAGCGTACCGGCCGGGTGACCACCGTCTTCGGCAACCACTACCGACGGAGTGGCGGCGGTCAGCTCACTGGGAAGGAACAGCGCTCGGCCGTTAGCCAGGTGGTCCAAGGGACGGCGTCTTTGATATTCAAGCGCGCGCTGCTGGCGGCCGCCTCCATGAGCGACGTGAGGGTGGTCCTGCCCATGCACGACGCGCTGCTGTTCGAGCACACGCTCGCCGAAACGCCGGACAGGGTCGTCGACGCCTTCGAGGCCGCCATGACCGATGTGCTCAGCGCAAGGGTCACCGGGAAGGCGTCGATCAGCGACTTTGCGGAGCGTGAGCTAACCTTTTCCGCCCCCAGAAACAGCGAACTCTGAGAACCTTCAGATGGCACAGTGGTGGTGAGCCGACGGATCGTCTCGCGAGCGGGAGCGCTGAGGCTCGCCGCGCGATCAGCCGAAGGACGACGCCGGCTATACGTCTCGAGCTCCTGTCGCCGCTGCTCTGACGTTGGATGGTCGAAGTCCAGTTTGGCCTTTAGGAGTGAGCGATCTGCTGGATCGCGTCGGCGCGCTCCTCGACGACCGGGGGAATTGCGACGTAGTGATGTTAGGCTGCTGCTGAAGGGCCTCTGAGACGATCGCGTTGATCGGGCTAGGTCCGCGAAGGCGAGATCTAGCCACTCCGCCCTCATCTTCTGGACTACGAGGGCCCCGCTCCTCGTCACATGACTGATCGTTCGGTTAGGCCGATTTGCCATCCCAAAGCGAACGGTCCGCTTACCCCCAGTCGTGCCCGTCGACGCCTGAACTAACGACCGCTTCTGGTATCGGCTGTTAGTTGGGCGAAGGACCGTGATTGGCACCCTACCGCCCGTCCGCTTCTTGTCAGGGGCCGCGTATGCTCGCCAAAAGCTAAGCCGCCCGGCGCATGGGCGACGGGCGGCTTCGCCATTGATCAACCCTGATCAGATCGCCCTGTAAGCGGCCTCCGCATCTATGAGCTCGATCGCCTTCGCATAGACCAGCTCCCGGTTCGTTCTGTCTGCGCTCCGAACTTCACGGGACGCGAGGAGCAATCTCTCATTCGCCCGGATCGCCTCGTTCCTGGCTCCACGAAGGCCGCCGATGGCATAACGCAGACCGCCCGGTGCCGCGGCAGCGAGCCGTTGGAACTCAGGGAGGCCGTCGTCTCCGAAGAGCCCGCGCACAGCCTCTTGCTTCGCGAAGCTGGCAACCTTCTGAGCGTAACGAGCGGTGGCGACCTCATAGCCCGGCGACGGAGCGCGGAAGACCTCGAGGAGCGGTTCCTCACGAAGCATGCGAACCGCCTGGATGCCCGGGTCCATGTGCGGGAAGGGGATGGTCGTGATGCCGAACGTGCCCATGTTCTCCGGGAAGGCATTCGAGCCATCCACGTTGTTCTCGACGATGTACACCTCGGCAACGGAACTGTAGTCGTCCCGCATGGACCTGATCAGGCGCCCCGTGCCGGGCGCGTTCGGCGACGCGATGGCGAAGAACACAATTCGCGAGCCGGTCGCCTTCAGCTGGAGGATGGCCTCGCCGAGGAATTCCGTCACAGGACTCTCGCTTGCGACCAGGTTGGCGCCGAGATCGAAGATCACGACGTCCTTGCCGTACACGTTCTTGGCGAGCCACGGCCTTGTGCGGTCGGCGGTCGTGGTCCACGACAGCGAGAGCGCAGCTCCCTTTCCGGCTCTGCGTCTGTAGCCGCTGTTCCCGTCATCGACGTCCACGACCAGCGTGCTGTGCCCGGACGCGACGCTCACCGAAGCCGTTGCGTCCGTGACTGTCGTCTTCCCGCAGCCGCCCTTCGGACTGGCGGACAGGATAACGGTCGGCGGGTTACTCATAACACTACTACTCTCTGCCATCTCATTCTTCCTCGCTCAAAGGGTCGACTCGTCGGCTGAACAAGCCTGAGGATTTTGCCGTCTCCGCGGGCATGCCGAGCTCGAGCTGGGCCGGAACCGGCTGGGGTTCGGCATTTGGGAAGCGAGCCTTGCTGGCCCTCGAAATCCGGAGTCGCTTCGGCTTCGCCTTTGACGCCGCAGCTTTCTCGGCCCGCTCGACGCTCTTTCGCACCGTGTCGCCCTTGATCGGGTTGTCCGGCCGGAGGTCGCGTCCGATCGCGTCCCATGACTTTCCCTCGTGGCGAGCGGCCTGGATCTCGTCGAGGTAGCGGGCCACGAAGCTGGCGACGCTTTCCCCCTGATCATTGGTCTTGCGCGCACGAAGCCGCAGCTTCACCGGGTCCTCGGCAGCGGTGCTCATCATGGCCGCAGTCTCCTGCCGCGGGAGCCGGCGACATTGGGCCATAGCGCGAGTGTGATATCGTTCGCCGACCTCCCGTTGGGACGAGCGGCCACCATCTCCTGGAAGTAGATGGGCAGCTTCTGCTGGATGTCTCGCTCGATTTCGTGTCGAATAGTGGCACACGGCCGAGGTTTGTCCGGATTGTTGTCGTCTCTGTAGCTCACAGTTGTCCTCCTTGTGGTGAACACAAGTAAGACATGGCCGGACAAACTGGTCGATACGACACTACAAATTAAACAGATGCAACAGTTTCAACATGAGCAACAATTGCAACAACTTCCCAAAAAATCTGCATGACATAGCGCGTGCTATGTGTCTTCTGTGATCAGTGCGTCATGATGGCGCGACTACGAAGGGTTACACATGCGCAGCGTTGTCAGGACCGACACCGACCGCAACCTCAGCAGAGGCGGTCGCCAAGTACGATACCCGGCTCACGTGGATCGGCGGGTAGCCGTCACCAGCGGGAGCCCGCCGGTGGCTGCTCAAGCGGCCTGCTCACTGTCCGACATGCGTCCGCTGTCCGCCCGAAAAGGGAAGATTCAGTCGAAACAGGATGGGACATGTAAACATGTCCGGGGTCCTGCTCGGCGCGGGAGCTTCTCGCAGGTGGGGAGGGCCGCATGAGCTGCCCCGGGGAGAAGGCGACCGCATCCAAGACGCGCACCCTGTCGGTGCGGTTGCTGAACGCGCACGCCGACCGGGTGAGAGCCGAGGCGGCGACGAAGCACGTGACGATCAGCGCGGTGATTTCGCACGCGCTGTTCGACCGGCAGCGGCCGACCTACCTCGCGCTCGCGGCCCTCGGCCGCCTGATCGCCATCACCGAAGCCGCGCGGCGCGAGCCAAACATCGATCCGGCAGTGCTGGCGGAGCTTAAGGTCCTCGTTCGCGAACTGCGCGCTGCCGCATGGGCGGAGATCACCAATGATCATTAAGCGCATTCGCAAAGGGCAGATGCGGCGGCGAGGAACCATCCTGAGGCTCGCGGAGTCGGTCATCGTCCTCAGCTGCTATCTGGTCGATGCGGAGCCCGAGCGGTTGATCGAGTCCGCCCATGTCCGCGCCATGTCCAACTACGTGGTCGACGCTAAGCTGATGGACGAGCTCGGCATCTCGCCGGGTGAGAAAGTCGAGGCCTTCGGGGCCCTCAACTTGGAGGGCGACAGGTTCGAGGACTGGCAGATCGATATGCTGGCGGTGTCCGCCCGCTGCCCGCGCTCGCACTTCCCCTTGGATCATTGGGTCCTCAGCTGGAAGGCGCATGAGCAGCCGACCCGCGAGCAGGCCGAGGAGAGCGTCGGCATCTTCGCCGAAGTGATGGGCATCCAGGAATGTCAGATGCTGTGGTCCCTCCACACCAACACCGAGAACTGGCACCTCCATATCCTCGGCAACCGTGTCCACCCGATCACCGGTAAAATGGTCCAGGCTGGTGACGGGTGGGACAAGGATCGCATGGCCCAAGCGCGGGCGATTATCGAGGAGCGCCAGGGGTGGGAGCCGGAGCCCGGCGCAAAGTTCGTAGCGCGCAGCGGAGCGGTGTACGACGTCGAGAGCGGGGCGCTTCTCCGGACGGCAGATGGCACCCAGGCGCCACGCAATCGCCGCGATAACCTGGGTTCACTGCCAGGCTTCGACCCCGCTCTTCGGGAACGCATCGTCTCCTCGATCACTGAGGCTTCCGACTGGCACGACCTCCATGCCCGCCTGCGTCCTCTCGGTGTCCGATACGACCGCAAGGGTTCTGGGGCCACGATCACCGTCGGTGACGATACGCACCCGGCCAGCCGTTTCGGGCGTGAATGCTCACGTACGGCAGTCGAAGCGCGTCTCGGCCCTTTCCGGCCGGACCCGCAGCGCGCGAACGCTGCGTTCGAGTCATACAGGCAAGCCTGCCGCAACGAACTCGACCGAATTCGAGCAGCGCAGGCGGCGGAGCTTGCCAGGCTGGATGATCATCTGGCCGCGATCCTGTCCGACATCGATCCGGCCTTACCCGGATTCGTAGCTGCCGCGATGGGCGCCGCGATGCGGGCGGAAGTTGCCTCGGCGAAAGGTGCGATCACGACGGCGTTCGCGACGACCAAGGATGGGTTTGCCAAGAGCCGGCTGGGCCTTGAGGCATGGCTCACAGCGGGTCAGCCATCGGCGCCTGCTGCCACCATGCTGCCGAGCATCATGCTCCCGGGAGCCAACGTCCGCGGAGTGTCCGGCGCTGTCCCGTCCAGTACGACATCCCTGCACCATGCCCGCGACGGCTGGACGACGCTCTACCTGGACGTCGATGGCCGGGTCGTCATCGAGGATCATCGCTGCGTGATCGTGGTCATGAATGGTGATCCGAAGAACATCGCGATAGCCCTCGAGATGGCCGCAGCCCGCTGGAAAACGGTGCGCGTGTCCGGCTCGTCCGAGTATGTCCGACTGTCGACCGAGCTCGCAGCTGAGCGGGGCATCGTTCTTGTCGATCATGCCGGTCGTCGCCTGCTGCCGGAGCCGAAGCCGGCGGCAGTTGCCAGAGCGGGTGTCCACCGGAAGCCACTGGCACCGGTGGCGGATGCGGGCCCGTTGCCGCAGCGTGACCCCAATTGGGAGAACGTCGCAGCGGTTTCTCCCCATTCGCTCGTGCCGCCGTCCCACGAACCGGAGGAGGATGGCCCGTCTGTCGTCGATCAAGCCTCTCACCTGCAGCGTAAAGGCAAGGCGCGGTGAGAAGCCGCCGCGTGACGGACGGCCTTTTGGCGACGGAGTCGCCCGGAGGCGGCCGCCGCCGTCGAAGGAGATGGCTGGTCAGGGTGGCTGACGCCGAAAGGTGAAACTCTATCCGCTCGCCGGGACGCAGCCGCCCGGCAGCCGACCAAGGACAAGTTGATGAAGTACAAGAATGCGCCGTTCCTGGCGCTGGAGGCGCTCGCCCGCGACGGAGCCGTGACGCTCGCCCGTCTGGCCGGATGGGAGCTCAAGCGTGACGCTACGCTGCTGCAGGTTATTGAGGCCGATCTCCATTACGTTTCTTCGGCCGACCTCATCCTCATTCCCAGCGCCGACGGATGCGTGCGCGGCCTGTCGCCGCTGCTTCACGAAACGCGATGCGCGGCGCTGCTGATCTCCCCCGGCCGCACCAATGGCGGGAAGGCCACCTTCTACATGACCATCGTTCGGCACGAAGGAGAACGGATCCGCCACCACAGCGGCCTCAGGCTCTGGGCCGAAGCGCCCGCCGAGCTGTGGCTCGCTCCGGATCCTCATGGCGAGGATCCTGGAGGGCCCTTCTTCAGAATCGCCGACGGTCGGCTCGCGACCTGGCATCCTCAGACCGTAGCTGCGCACAGCCTCGGCTTCCGCAATGCGGATGCCCTGATGGCGAGTGCAATGAAGAGGCGCTGACCAGCAGCACACGAATCCCTTGAAGGGGGACGGCTCGCCCGAGTGGCTGAGCTCGAGAATGAAAAAGTTGGCCGCGACCTGCTCAGCGGTCGCCGCCGCAACTCAGAGAGAATGATTATGACGAAGTTGTTGCTTGAGCGATCGACTGCTCCGATGCCGTTGATCCCCGTTGCCGGTCAGGTCGTGCGAAATCGCATGTGCGCCTTGGTTGGTGCAATCGGCGGCCTGGTTGACCCGATGCCGGGAGCCCGCGACCCGGTGCTCGCGGGCTGTCTGATGATGCCCTATGCGGGGATCATCGTCGCAGGAACGCCCTGTCGACGCCCGCTGCTCTTTCCGGAGGGGGAGGCTCTGCATTCCCGCACGGGCTTCGAGTTGATCCTGGTGCGCCACGATGCTGACCGGGGTACGACCTACGACATCCGTCTCCAGTGCCTCTCGGGATGGCTGTGCCGCTATGAGGCCTGGCAGATGGACGGCGATCTTTGGCTGGTCCCGGATGCCGGTGCGACCCCGGCCATCCGGGCGACGCCCTGGGGCCTCGAAGTTGGCGAGGCGCCGCCGTTCGCCAGCGCTGCGGAGCGGGCGCTGGGCCGCAAGCAGCTGGGTGCGTTGCCGCCCTTGATGAGGACGAACCCGATCGGGGGCAGCGAGGAAGCCAATCAGGAGGTCTATTTCTCCGAAGCCCGGCCGCCGATGGCTCGGTTCGCTGACGCGCCGGACCGGGGCCGCCGCCTCGTCCATGAGCCGGAGGCGCTCTGAGCGATGGCCAAGAAGCATAAGGCCCCGCCTGGCCTCGACTACGATCCGGTCACCGGGGAAGATCCAGACGTCAGCTATGGCGTCGTTGAAGCGTCCGCCGGGGCAGGATTGCCCCGGCGGACGCTGGAGGACGTACTTTTTAAGCGGGCCTTCCCTACTGACAAGCCGGATCGCGCGCTGCCGTGGCCGCCTCCGACTGCCGATCGATGGGAGATTCTGCTGCCGCGGGGAGCGCCCGACGAGTTCTCCGATCCGCAACAATTGGCGCGTGCGTTCCATCGAAATGAGCGGGGAGCGATCCAGCACCTGGCTGCGGTCACGACTCTCCGTCATGTCGAAACGGACGCTGTTCCGGCCACGATGCGCATGCACGAAGCGTGGTCCTGCGCGCGTCAGCTTGGCGTAGAGCTGGGTGCCCAGCTCGAAATCGCGGTGGTTGTGGTCTTCCACGTACCTGGCCGAAGCTGGGGGCACGGCATTCCGCACAGCCACCTTATTCTTCCAGTCAGGCGTGTTCGACCCACCGGCTTCACGACTTTCGTGATGCCGCTGATCAACGCGGAGGAGGGGCGGGCGATCATCGATCGCGAGTGGAAGCGGGTGCGGCGGGAGGCCGGTTATGGCGAGTGAGAAGGAGCTCATGGACGAGCTGGAGCAGTGGCTCGCCACTCAGAAACTGCCGCCGACTCTCCTCGACCTCGTGGAGACGGGGAACGGCCATTTGCTCGCCGCCTTCATCCTGAAGGGCTTCCGCGAGGCGACGGCGCGTGCCGTTGAGGAGCGCGACCGCGTCGCCTGGGTCCGGGGGGAGATCACCGACGGCTACGCCGGTGATGCGGAGCGGGCCGAGAAGTTTCTGCGGGCTCCGCACCCGCTGCTCGGCGGCGAGCCGCCGCTCCGCAAGGCTCTGCGATCGGACCAGGATGCAGAGGAGGTCATCGCCCTTGCGCGGCTGGACGTCGTCGGCCCAGCAATGCGGGTGCTCGATGGCATTGCAGAAGCGTGGCGCCTAACGAGAGCGGAGGAGGCCGAGCTGCTGGGCGTCGATCGTCACACGCTTCGCCACTGGCGATCCTCTCCTCCCGCCCGCCTCCCTGCGGAGGCCCTCGAGCGGCTGTCTCTGGCGCTCGGTATCTTCAAAGCAATCAACTCGCTATTGCCTGTTCCCGACCGTGCAGACGCCTGGATCCGCAAGGCGAACACCGCACAAATCTTCGGCGGGGGCTCCGCGCTCGAGCTGATGCTCACCGGTCTCGAGGGCCTGCGGTCGGTCCGGAGATATCTCGATGCTCAGATTTGATCCGCATTTGGCGCTTCCACACTCCGCAGAAGGAGACTGTCGGATCGTCCACATCAAGCTTTCGAAGCGGTTCTGGTAAGACGATTCACTACTTTCGTGCCGGCGATCATCTGAAGACGGAGAGGATCGCCGGCACCGCTTCTGCTTAGCGCCATGTGTGGACGGCTCTCCGTTGGCAAGTGCTAGCTTAGCTTGTGCACTGCTGGTCGGTGCGGCCATGTGTCCGGCCTTTAATGCGGCTCTGTCATCGCCGCTGGCCATAATGCCTTCCGCGAACCAGGTCCCCGATCAGTTCCTCGCACTCTGAAGGTGCTTGGCGCAAGTGGGGCATTCTGATCCGGCGGTATCGACCCGCTTTCGTGCAATAGCTCCTTTGCCCTTCCCAACCTCGGTGCGCCGCCTTTCAGGCGTGCAATCTCCTCATGCTTTGGTTGCCATCGGCTCACGATAGCGCTCGCCGCTCATCATCAGTGCCCAGGCTACTCTGGCAGTTTTATTGGCCAGCGCAATTGCAGCGACCTTGGGCGAGCGCCGCTCCAGTAGGCGGCTTATCCACGTGCGCCGCGTACTCTGCATTGCGCGACGTATGACGGCCATGGAGCCGGTGAAAAGCATCTGTCGCAGGTAGTGGTTGCCTGCTTTGGTTATCGATCCCAACCGCTCCTTGCCGCCTGATGAGTTCTGCCGTGGCACAAGACCCATCCAAGCTGCCATGTTGCGTCCGCAACGGAAGATGGCAGGGTCCGGAACGCAGGCCACCAACGCTGATGCCACAAGTGGGCCGATGCCGGGGACTTCCATCAGGGGCGTCTTCGGGCAGGGCCGAGACCGAGCGTGGCACGCCGCTCGGCGCAGGCCGCTCAGCGCTCGGCGCACCCGAGATTGTCCCGATGCGGTTGTCGTTCAATGATAAGGCGGAAAGGTTCGGCCCGCTGGGCCGACCGCTCCGGATTCGACCAGCCTCTGCCATGGCAGTTCTCCCCAAAAGGACGCTCCGGGGCAGCAAAGGGCCCAGAGCGCCGGTTTTCACGCTTAGTGTGTTGTCTCACCGTTGATGGGGATGCGCCGACCGCCGTCGGCCTCCGCGGACTTGGGCAGGGTCACCGTGAGCACGCCGTCCTTGAAGTTGGCGTTGGCGCCCTGCTCATCGACGTTGGAGGGAAGGGCGATCCGGCGCTCGAAGCGGCCATAATAACGCTCCGAATAGCCGCGATCCTTATCCTCGGTCTCGCTCTTTTTCTCGCCGCGGATGGTGAGCACCCCGTCCTCCATCAGCAGTTCGACGTCCTTTTCGCTCATGCCGGGCACTTCAGCGGTGATGCGAATTTCTCGATCAGTCTCGCTGAGCTCGACGTTCGGCCATGCGGCGAGGGAGCCGCCGAGGCCAAGGCTCGGCAGGGAGCCGCGAAAGAGATCGTCGAACAGCCGGTCCACTTCGCGGCGGAAGCCGACGATCGGGTTGTCCTGGTTCTGGTACTGCACCGGAGCCGTGCTGCTCTGCCGGCCCCAGGGGATGAGATCACGCATGTTCATCTTGATCCTCCTTGGTTAGTTCAGGTTTGCAACATGACGGTCCAGCCGACAGAGTGCCGGTCGGCCCTGCGTCGGACGTACATGCCGCTGCTTTAGGCGGCGACACGATCCTTCTGGTTCTCATTGGCAGGCGGATCGCGCTGGTCGCTCAGCCGCGCCGCGCCCTCGGTCCCGTGGATCTCGATCCGGCGCGGCTTCATCCTCTCGGGCAGCTCGCGCACGAGCTCGATCGAGAGCAAACCCTCGCGCAGATCGGCGCTACGGACCTGGACATAATCGTCAAGCGCAAATCGGCGCTCGAACGAGCGCGCCGCAATGCCGCGATGGACATAGCTGCGCTCGTCCTGCTGGCGCTTCTTGCCGCTGACGATCAGCAGGTTCTGCTGCGAGGTAATGTCGATCTCATCGGGTCGGAAGCCAGCTACCGCGAGCGTAATGCGGTAACGGTCGTTGGCCTCCTGCTCGAGATCTAAGGGCGGATAATTGTCCGCCGCTTGTTCGGTCATGCCGTTCTCGAGCATGTCGAACAGCCGGTCCAAGCCGACAGTGGCACGCCGGAACGGGCTCAGGTCATAGTTGTTCCTCATATCAAAGTCCTCCATTGAGCAACGATGATGCGAGGCGCGTCCGAGAAAGCGGACGCCCTCTGGCCTGCCGGGCCCAACGGCACCCGGCGTGAACCTATATGGTTAATCGTTGCTGCGTTTCAACAGGCGCATCGCCAGTTCTAGCTACATCCTCCAAAAGGGCTGGGATCGCATCAACAGGCCGGACACACCAGGTGGCAGGTCAACACCTGTTGACATGGCGCCTGCCGTGCCTCTATGACCCCTTCGTTGACATCACCTGCTGGAGGCGCGCGATCTGACTCGAAGCCGCGTTCCCTTTGGGAGAAAACTTATGAGATCCCTGGGACTTAGCCGAGCATCGCCTCAAACCGGATCGGCACGCTCCGCACGAGGGGGCAATGCCGAACTCCCCTTCTGACGCCGTGAAGCGTACCCGCGCCGACGCAGGAGCAATGGTCCTCGAAATCAGCACCATGCGGATCCAAACGGTTCGTCGCGGGTCGCGTTTATTGGTCCTTTCAGTCGCTCTCACGTCGGCGTCCTGCGGCAATGAACCGAGTCCACCGCCGCGCGCCGCCGCGCAAATTGAGGAAGCCGTCAACGAGGCACAAGCCTTGGCGGACGCACCGCAGGGCACCAATACCGTCGGACCACGCGTGGCTCCGGCGAGCTCCGGATCTGGAAAGTAAGGAGGTTCAAATGGATAACCGATCGGGTGAGACACACCGCCTCCACGACACTCTCGATTTCATCGGCTTACGGGCTCACGCCACGACCGTCGGCCTGCTCCAGCTCTGCACTGAGTTGGTGCAAGCGGGCACAATAGATCTCCAGGCGATCGAACGAATCAAAGGGGCGATCCATCGCGAGATCATGGCCTCGCACCATCGCGGACATGACCGGGAGGAATTCTCGCGGACGCTCAAGGACCGACTCGACACAATCTTCCCGCACGATGACCGGGGACAACGCGAGGGACCCATCGGCGACGTTCACGAGATGCAATCGGCACTCGATACGAAGATCTGAGGCAGCTGGCGGTCACCTCCGAACTGGCGCGGCAGGCAAGTGTAGCCCGCTGTCACCGACGCCTGGCCTTCCCGGCCACGGCTAGCTTGGTCAGCAGCGCTGTCTCTGCCGTACGGGCACTGGTATGAGCATGCGAATCAAGGCGGCGTCTGGCTGGCTCCTTGCCACAACATTGTGGCTGACAAGCTGCGCAGATGTGCCCGCAAATCCTGATCAGCCACCGGTGCTCTGCGCCGCGGAAGGGCTTTACATGTCACGGCAACCCGGAATCTCGTTCCTGGAAAGCGATTCTCTGCGAGCCCGTGCGTCCTTGTTTCGGGAGCTGGTTCCAGCGGAGGAGCGGGATCAAGCTTCTGCTCGGATTGAGGCGCTCGCCCATCGACGCGGCCGGCGACCGATCGTCAGCCAAAGTACATGCGAGGCTTTGCTGGCCGAGGCCAGTGCACTTCGGGAGAGTTCCTCTGGTTCCGCAAAGCCGCCCCGCAGGCGCTCACAATCCGCAGATGAAGTGCGTCCTTAACTTAGGAGTCTGGGAACGCATTCACATCTAATTTGGTAGCGTAGCGGGTACTCGGTGGAGCGATGCGAAGGGGAGTCATGGCGAGCCACTGATACAGATCGCTGTGCTTGCCCATGGTTGCACGGCCGCCGCCCGGAAAGCCCCTCGACATGCGGCTACCAATAAATCGCTCACGCGCGAGCTTCGCATTAAGGCGGATGCGGACTCCGTTCTTACCTCGCTTGCATCGCGTGGTGACGCACGATCAGGTTCTACCACGGTCATCCGAAAGAGCAATGCGAGCGGACCAGGCAAGATCTTGAGCTGTGATGCAAGCTCTGCTGCTGCGCGTTAAGATGTGCGTCTCAGCTTTTCGATATCAGGCCGCGGCGGCAGCCCCACTGTTCAGATCGTCATCTCCAGAAAAGGCGTGACGGCCCAGTGAACGCGGGGGCGGACGCTGGATCAGAGATGCGGCGCGTTCCGGAGCTCGCTTCAACCGGGAGGCGCCACGTTTGTTGGGCGCGCGGACCTCCCGGCCGGGCGAAGCTAGAATCGTACTACCACACCCGCCTGGATGATGAAGGGATCGAGCCCCGGCTTGGCGGTGACGACGCTCGGTCCGATTTCCGCGGAGGCGGAGGTCTTCACGAAAGCCTTTTTGGCGTCGACGTAGACACCGAAACGCTCGGTCACGTTGATCTCGGCGCCGACCTGAATCGCGGGGCCAACCTCGTCGCGAACGTTGAGGTTGTCGGCGAACTCGTCGCGTATCGACCAAACGTGGAACCACTCGATGCCGCCGCCGACGTAGGGCGAGATCTTGCCGCCGCGCAGCGGGTGCCAGCTGGCGGTGCCGGTGAACAGGCTGAACTTGTCCGTGCCGAGGTTTGGCGTCCCGTCGAGAGTGCCGTTCGGCATGTTCGGCGTCTTCACCGGGGTCGTCCCCGAGACCTGCAGGGCGATGCTCCTGGTGACGAAATACCCAAGCTCAAAGCTGCCCATCCACTTCTCCGGGGTGGAGTATCCGGCGCCGGGAACGAGGGTGCCGTCGATCTCGAAACCACCTTTGTCGGCAAGCTTCAGCCGCGCAACGCCCGCACGCGCGAAGGCGTCATGCTCGACCATTTGAGCGGCGGGGGAGGGCGCAGCAACAGCGGCACCGGCCGCGAGGGTGAGGAGGGAAGCCGTGATACTCATGAGTATAGCCTTCTGTTCGTCTCTCGGTGTCGGATCGAGCGCCGGAGCTTTGAATTGATGTTCAGCTTGCTGCCCGCAGCGATAACGGGCCTTCACTGGAGTTCGCCCGCCGAGCCTTCTGGCCACCCGTTGGCCCGGTCTTGCCGCCGCGGCCGCACGTCGGTTGATTGATCACGGCATCGATCGTGTCGAAGGTCGCCGTGCCGTTCTGGAGGGCGTCGAATTGGATTTGCGCTTGGTCGCGGGCGACGCTGAGCCGGTGGACCGAGTCGATGATGTTGCGGCTGCTGTGGCCGGCCATCACCTGCATGCGGAACCGCGCCTGGCCCTTCGGCACCGCCGGGAATTCGACGAGGTTGGCGAGCAGGCCGATGTCGGGCAGGCGGCGCGCGACGAGGCGGGCGAGACCCTCGCTGCCCATCTGCACGCAGACTATGGGAGAGGGATCGCCATAGGTCTCGAAGCTGGTGCCGTGGAGCAGCTCGCGCAGGAAGCGGATGTTGTTCATCAGGCTCTGGCGAAGCGTCGCGCCTTCCTCGGAGTCGACGATCTCGAACGCCTTGAGGACGATCGCGGCCTGCGACGGGGACAGCGCGTTGGAGAAGGTGCAGGGCGAGGAATAGTATTTCAGATATTCCTTCACGCTGCGGGTGTTGCAGGCGACGAAGCCGCCGTTCGAGGCGAAGGTCTTGGAGAAGCTGCCCATGACCACGTCAACCTTGCCGATCATGTTCTGCATGCCGATGTGGCCGCGGCCGTCGGGGCCGAGGGCGCCGAGATCGTGGGCCACGTCGACCAGCAGGATCGCGCCGAATTTGTGGGCGAGCTCCTGCAGCCGGGCGATGTCGGGCGTGTCCGAGTCCATCGAGAACAGGCTCTCGGTGATGACGAGGATGCCGTTGTCCTTGTCCTTGGCGCGGATCGCGGTCAGCTTCTCACGGACCGAGTCCAGATTGTTGTGCCGGAACAGGTGGATGTTCCTGGTCGAAGCCTGGGCCCCTTCCTGAAGGCAGGCGTGCGACAGCGCGTCCATCACGATATGGTCGGAGGGGCGAACGAGGCCCTTGACGACGCCGAAGCCGGCGGCCCAGCCGGTCGGGAAGAGGGTGACCTGCTCCATCTGCAGGAAGTCGGCGATCTTGCGCTCGAGAGCGAGCGACAGCGAGGTGTTGCCGACCAGAGCCGGCGAGCCGGCGCTGTGCACGCCGAATTCCTTGATCGTCTCGATCGCGACGTCACTGATCGCGGAATGGGCCGAGAGGCTCAGATAATCCTGCGACGCGAAATTGATGCCTTCGAACAGCTCGCCCTCGTCGGTGCGGGCAACGCACTTGCTGCGGGGCCCGGTCTCGGTCGAACGGCCGAGTGGCCACAGGCCGGTGCCACGGCGCAGCTCCTGCCAATCGTAGAAGGAATGCACCCGGTCCAGCAGATTCGACCCCGGCAGGTACCGGAAATCGCGCATGCTGCCCCGAGCGCCTTCAAGCGCGCGTCACTCGATACACTCATTTCCCCAACTCCCCAGCAGGCGGGCGGAACGGCCTCTAGCCATTATAGACGGCCGCGTTGCGTTCAGTACGGACTCGCAACCTTGTTCTCGATTTTTCCAATGAGTTCCGCCAGCGGGACCGGCTTCCTTTCGAAATCGACGCAGCCCACTTCAGCTTTTTTCATGCGATCGCTTTGAGCGCGGACGATGTAGATCCTGAGTTGCGATCGTCGCACTCGCGCGAGCCTCCAGTCTAAGTTGGATCGACTCGCGCTTCCGGTACCAGGTGGAGAGTCGGCAAGGGCTTCAAAGGGGCGCTGTGCCCGATCGCCTTCGAACGATCTTCGGTCGCTTAGCCAACCTCCTCCTATTCGTTCGATCCGGCTTCAGCGTGCAGGCCAAGCCTTTCGCCTGGCTAGTCGTCAGCCAACGGTCCAGCCAGCATCCGCCATTGATTTCGCAGCGGCTTCTGACGCAGACACCTCGCGCTGCCAGCGGGAGGCATCAAGGCGCCGCCCCGTCACCCCGGATGATGCTTCGGAAGCTAGCCAAAGAAGAGGCGGCACGATGATTGTAGGGTCGAGGAGATTCGAGCGAGCCTCCTGCGCTAAGCCTTCCGGGATCATGCCCGTTGCTGTGGGCCCGCCCGGAAGCAGAGCGTTGACCGTTACCCCGGTGCCTTCGAGATCCTGCGCCCAGATGATGGTTTCAGATTCCAGCGCCGCCTTGGAGGGACCGTACGGCGAGAAGCCGCGCCGACGCATGGTGGAGTGATTCATGGTGATGTTGATGATCGGTCCGTGACCGGCCGCGATCATGCCCGGAACGGCCGCGCGCGCCATCAGAAAGGGTCCGGTCACGTTGGTGTCGATCACCATTCGCCAGACCTCCGGGTGGGCCTCCCAGAACCGGGTCGGCTCCGACAGGAACCGCTCACTCACGTACTTCATCCCACGGGCGGCATTGTTTACGAGGATGTCGAGCCGCCCGAAGCGCTCGCGCGCCATTGCGACGACGCGGTCGCAGTCCTCCTCGCGTGCGACATCGGCGATCATCGGGGTGATATGGCCGTTCACGCTCTCGGCTGCCACCGCTTCGACTTCTGCCGCTTCGCGGGCGGCGGTCGCGATCACGCGCGCCCCCGCCGCCTCAAGGCCTAGCACCATCGCACGGCCGAGACCTCGCCCGCCGCCCGTCACGATTGCAACGTGGGCCTCAAGCCTTCCAGGGTTCACCGGTTCAGCGCCTGCATCTGCGGCGCGGCGTAGCGGCTGCCGGCAGCGGCACCCGGCGGCAAAATGGCATCGATGCGCGCGCGGTCCTCGGCTGTGATCCGCACGTCCAGTGCGCCCACATTCTCCTCCAGCCGCGTCCGCTTTTTGGTGCCGGGGATTGGAACAATGTCCTCTCCCTGCGCCAGCAGCCACGCAAGCGCGAGTTGGGCCGCCGTGCAGCCCTTCTCCCGCGCCATCGTCCCGATCTCCTGCACCAAATCAAGGTTCTTCTCGAAGTTTTCGCCTTGGAAGCGCGGCGCGTTGCGGCGGTAGTCATCTTCCGCGAGGTCATCAACGCTCCGGATCTGCCCGGTGAGAAAGCCGCGTCCGAGCGGGCTGTAGGCAACATAGCCGATGCCCAGTTCGCGAACTGTCGGCAGGACCTCCTCCTCCGGCTCTCGGCTCCAGAGGGAATATTCGGTTTGGAGAGCAGCGATGGGGTGCACGGCATGTGCACGGCGGATCGTCTCCGGGCCAGCTTCGGACAGCCCGAGATAGCGGACCTTGCCGGCTCTCACGAGCTCGGCCATTGCGCCCACGGTCTCTTCGATCGGCGTGTCGGGGTCTACACGATGCTGATAATAAAGGTCGATGTGGTCGACGCCGAGGCGCATCAGCGAAGCGTCGCAGGCCTGCCGGACATATTCCGCGTCTCCGCGAATGCCGAAAAACTCGCCATTCTCGCCGCGGACGTTCCCGAATTTGGTTGCGAGCACCACCTGGTCACGACGGCCGGCGATCGCCTTGCCGACCAGGACCTCGTTGGTGAATGGGCCGTACATGTCGGCCGTGTCGAGGAAAGTGACGCCCAGATCGATGGCGCGATGGATCGTCGCCATCGCTTCCGCTTCGTCGCGGCCTCCATAAAATTCCGACATCCCCATACACCCCAGGCCGAGTGCAGAGGCCTCAAGGCCACCCGAGCCAAGCTTGCGCGTGTCCATCTCAGGTTCCTTCAATGTGTCGCCCTCATTAGGCGCAACTGTCCCCCGGCGAAGGCGTTCCCGCGAGTTCATTTTGCGGTCCGCGCTCCGTACTAAACCAGTCGTATTCTCGAGGCGATGGGACGGCGATCCCGATTGCCTCTTCATGGTTTTTCGACGCTGATCCTCGAAGCCGTGAGGCCAAGGCCTGGGTCTGCTTCTTACGCGAGATTGCCAACGTGCTCGGCCAAGAGGCCGTGCTCCTTAGGCAGTGCGATGCGGATTGCCGCCCCGCCTGGTGAGGTTCAGGCCGGATTTGCTGATACTTGGATCAAGGAAGCACGAAAGAGGAGCTGGCCCCTTCGGCGCAAGGACATGCAAGTCAGTGCTCCTTCCAAGGGCGGCGGGGTTCGTCCGACGCGGCAGGAGCAGACTCCACCCGGATGTGGGTTACCGCCCAAACTTGGCTGAGCACCGCGTCTTTCGAGCCGCTGTCATCGGGTGCTCGCGTCTCGGCGGCCCTATCCGGTAACATCCGCTTAGCGCCCCTAGCGGCAATCCCATTGGCGGAACTCTCCCCAAAGAACGGTTCGCGGAAGACACCGGCGTGAGCAGCGGTCTGCTCTCAGGTTCTTCTCCTTTTTGCTCCCGTGGTCAGGAACGCCACGATGGCAACGAACAGCACCAGGAGCGGAGCGATCGCCCGCGTGAGTTCGCCGTGAACGAGCACGGTTACTGCGGCACTGAGCATGATCCCGGCAGCAAGGGCGATTCCAGCCTTCCGGCTTCTTACCTGAAAGATCAGGATTGCGGCTGTCAGTTCGAGCATCCCAGTTACGTAGTGAAACCATTCCGGATAACCCCAGCGGTCGTAGTCGGACAGGATCGCTTCGGAAGCTATGATATTGCTGATCCCTCCCACGATAAAGAAGGCAGAAAGCAGCCAAGATAAAACAGAATTCCAATGAAAATTTCGCATCGACCCACTCCCGTCGGCGCTTAGTTCTGCGCTATTTGCTCCTCGGCCGCGGCCGTGAGCGTTTAGTTTTTCACCGCATCCAGGGCACGCAAAGTGGTTTTTGGCGGACTTGCCCACGACACGCAGTCTCTCAGGTAAACTCTTTCGCTCTGGTGCCTTATCGAGCCGGGATGCCGCAACTGACTGAGGTATGTGAAAATGCGGAGCTGACCGCGGCCCCTGAGGCAATGATGTTAGCCGCCGCACGCGGCCTCGAGGAAAAGCCGTGCTCCCGGCTCGACTGCCGCGCAAAGCCCGCAAGGAGCGGCACGAATTCCAGGAGTCCTGATGTCATTGCCGAATGGCGCGCTAATCTCCTTCGGCAGGACCCGCTGGAGGTTCGCGAGCTTCGCTCCATCCTAGTCCGAGCGACTTTTGGATCGCGACATAGCTGGCTGTCAGCGCCGCAGTGGCGCTGCGCAGGTTCGCCTCTGCGAGCAGCCGCTGGCGCTCGGCCTCGAGGCTGTCGCCCAGCGAGATCACGCCTCGCTGGTAGCGTTGCCGCATGAGCGCCGCCGACTGCTCGGCCGAGCGGCTGATCTCAGCAAGAGCGGCAACGGTCCGCCTTTGTTGAGCGAAGCGCGAGAGCGAGGTCTCGGCGTCTTGGAGGGCGCTGAGCACCACCTGCCGGTACTGCGCCTCCGCCTCGTCGCGGCCTGCCCGGGTCTGCGCGATCGCTGCGGACGTTCGTCCAAAGTCCAGGAGACCCCATTGGAGTTGGGGAACGGCAATCTTCGAGATGTTACCGAGATCGACAAGGTCTCCGATCGACGTGCCGCCGATCCCTAGGATTCCCATGAAGCTGATCTTTGGAAAACGGGCCGCCTGCGCAACGCCGATGCGAGCCGTTGCGGCCGCAAGGTTCCGCTCGGCTGCCCGGATGTCCGGCCGGCGACGGAGGAGCGAGGAGGGGTCGCCGATGGCGACACTCTCGGGCGGCAGCGGGATGTCGCGCGGGGGCGCCAGCAGCGGATCGAGCGATCCTGGCGCCTCGCCGGCGAGCACGGCGAGCGCGTTGAGGTAGATCTCGATCTCGGCCTCGACGGCGGCGAGGTCGCTGGTCGTCGCCTGAAGGGCCCGGTTCGCCTGCCCGACGGTGAAGGCCGGCACGGTGCCCCGCCGGAAACGCTGCTCGGAAAGCTCGAGCTGCCGCCGCTGCAGCTCAAGTCCCTGGCGCAGCGCGGTCGCCCGCTGCTGCCGGTCCCGGACGTTCACATAGGCTTGGGCGAGCTCGGCCGTGAGCTGAACCTGGGCGTCCGCAGCATTGTAGGCAGCCGCGGCCGCGAGCGCGTTGGCGGCCTCGACCCGTCGAACTTGGCCGCCGGCAAGGTCGATTTCCCAGTTAGCATTCAGCCCGAGATTGTAAAACTGGAGGGAGGTGCCCGCGTCCTCTTCGGTGGACGCGGGCGGCGACGGTGTGGGCGTGCCGCTTCCCTGGTTCGATTGGAGGTCGATGCCGGGGAGATCGGCGAAGACCGAAGTCGCCTGAGCGCCTGCGGCCGGGAGACGGTTCGCGCGCTCCTGTCGAACCGACGCCCGGGCTTGGCGGACTCGGGCCTGCGCCGCCTCGAGCGACGGGTTGGAGGCGAGCGCGCGCCGCTCAAGCTCGTCGAGCACGGGGTCCTGCAGCGTCGTCCACCATGCCGCGATTGCAGGCTCCGTAGAAGTCGCACCCGGCGCTCTGCGAACGAACGTGGACTCTGGGCTCGAGCGGCCGAGCTCCGGCGGACCCGAATAGTCCGGGCCGACAACGCATCCGCCAAGGAGCAGGGGGGCAAGGACGAAGTATCTGAACTTGGACATGGCAGCCTCAGTGCATCGCCAGCGACAGCCCCTTGGGCAGCGGCCGAAGGAAAAATACGAGCGGAAGCGTTGCAAAGGTCGCGAGCGCCATCGCCCAGAATATGTCGTTATAGGTCATGACGAAGGCCTGCTGCTGGATGGTTCCCGCGAGCGACTGGAACGCCGCCTCCCTGCTTCCAAGGGAATGCGACAACCCCGTAAGATATTCCTGCAGCCGCGAGTCGTTCGCCCAGAGCGTCTCCTCCATGCGCCGGCTGTGGAGCCACATGCGCTGGTCCTGGAAGGACGCGAGGGCCGCCAGAGCGAACGAGCCGCCAAGGTTTCGCGCGGCATTGAAGATGCCCGAGGCGTCACCGGCGTCCTCTTTGCTGACCGAGGCGACGGTGGCTTGGTTCAGAAAGAGCATGGTCAGGATCATTCCCACGCCGCGCAGCAGCTGTCCTGTGGTGAACGCTTCGCCGGCGGATTCGGCTGTGAGGCTGGTGCTTACGAAACAGCTGACGGCCATGATCGCCAGGCCGGCGCCGACCGCGATCCTGATATCCACGAGGCGGATCATGAACGGAATGAACGGCATCAGGAAAAAGGCCGGAACGCCCATGAGGAAGATCACCTGCCCCGTCTGGAGGGCGTTGTAGTCGGCGATCAAGGCGAGGAATTGAGGGATCACGAAGGTCGAGCCGTACATGACCATGCCGAGCGCCAGCGCCATGACGACAACGCTGCCGAACTGGCGGTTCAGGACGAGCCCCAGCTTCAACACGGGCTTTGCCGCCCGAAGCTGGCCGATGCCCAACATGATAAAGCCGATGACCGTCGCTATCGTCAGCTGGACGATGAACGAGGACTCGAACCATTCCTCCCGGTGTCCCTCCTCGAGCACAACCGTCAGCCCTCCCAGGCCAAGGGTCATGCCGATGATTCCGAACCAGTCCGCCTCGCGAAGGTAGATCCAGTTCGTCCTTTCGTGCGGCAGCCCGAGCAGCAGGAGCAGGAGCAGAAACGCACAGACCGGTACATTGACGAAGAAAGCATAGTGCCAGCTCAGATTCTCCGTCAGCCAGCCGCCGAGCAACGGGCCAACCACCGGCCCCAGGATCACCGTCATCCCGAACAGGGCCATTCCGATCGGCTGCTGCTGCGGCGGGAGGCGTTTGGCGACGATCGTCATCGCCGTCGGAATCAACAAGCCTCCCATCAGGCCCTGACCTGTTCTGCCGATGATCATCGTCATCAGATCCGTTGCGATGCCGCACAGGACGGAGAAGCCGGTAAAGGCGGTCACCGCGATAAGAAGCAGCGTCCTTAATCCCAGAAGCCGCTCGAGCCACGCGCTCAACGGAATAACGACGATCTCCGCGACAAGAAACGAGGTGGCGATCCAGGTGCCTTCCGTCCCGGTCGCCCCGATCTCCCCCTGGATTGTGGGCAGCGCGGAGTTGACGATCGATATGTCGAGCGTCGCGAGGAGGGCGCCGAGTGCGCCCGCCGCCACGGCGATCCACGCGGTCGCGTCCGCCCGTTCGGGACGAACTGCACCTGCGGCGGCTGCGGCTGTCGCCATCGTTCAGCGCTCCCTGCTTGTGGCCTGGCGGATCCGGTCCAGTTCCCCTTTCGCTGAGCGTGTATCGACTGTGACCTCCACGGACATTCCCGGGACTAGGAGGCGCCGCACCTCGGGAGGCGCGTCGATCGCGATGCGGACAGGCACGCGCTGGACGATCTTCGTGAAGTTGCCGGTCGCGTTCTGCGGCGGAAGCACCGAGAACTGCGCGCCCGTTCCCGGAGCGAAGCTGGCGAGCCTCCCGCTCAGCTCGATCCCGGGAAGCGCATCGACTTCGATGCTGACCGGCTGGCCCACACGCATGAGCCCGAGTTGAGTCTCCTTGAAGTTCGCCACGATAAAGAGACGGTCGACCGGCACGAGGGTCATCAGCCGCGTCCCCGGCTGCACGAACTGCCCGACGCGGACCGCAAGATCGCCTATCCGGCCGGTGATCGCCGCCCTGAGCAGCGTCGATTCGACATTGACGCGCGCCGCCGCAAGCTGGGCGCGGGCGGCCTCGGCCTGCGACTGAGCCTGCCGCACCTGCGCGTTCAGCGTGCCGACACGGCGCTGCGCAGCGAGCAGCCCCGCCTGCGCGGCATCGACCCGCTCGCGCGCCTGTCGTGCCTGGGTCTGAAGCTGGGCGAGCCGCTCGCGCGGCTCGGCGCCGGACGCGGCGAGCGGCTGGTAGCGCGCGACCTGCTGCGCGGCGAAGGCGGCTTCGGCGCGCGCGGCGTCGAGCTGCGCTTGCGCCTGCGCGATCACAGCCTGCTGCTCGGCAATCTGCGAACGCGTGGTCTCGGCCGTTGCGGTGGCCGCTCCGATCTGGCTGGTGATCTGTTCGGTCTGGGCGCGATATTCCCGCGGGTCGAGTTCAGCCAGCGGCTGCCCCCGCCGGATGGCCTGGTTCTCCGCGACGAACACGCGCTCGACATATCCAGCGATCTTGGGCGCAACCACGACCGAGTCAGCCGACACATAGGCGTTGTCGGTGCTCTGCATATATTTGCCGCGAGTCTCCCGGTCCGAGTACCAGAGGAAGCCGACGACGACCATCGCGATCGCGCCGATGAGCAGCGCAAGCCGTACACGCGGAGACTTGAGCGGGGAACTCCGGCGCTCTTCGATGATTTCACTGCCTTCTGCGGCGCCTGCTGGTTGATTCGCCATATTGGGCCTACCCTGACTGAAGCGTGTGGCCCGGGCGCTTGCCACACCAGCAAATTAGCGGCAATATCATATTTTATGGAACCTCAGAAAGATCGCTTGCGCAGGATTGCCACCGACTTCGGCTGGACCTGGTACAGGATGCGGCGGCTGATCGACGCGCACCTCTCCGCGAACGGCGCCTCGATGTCCCGGCTGAAGCTGCTCGCGTTCCTTGCGGAGCAACCGCGTCGCTCGACCGATATCGCCAGCTTCTTCGACCATGCGCCCCGCACCGTCACCCAGGCGATCGACTGGCTGGAGCAGAATGGGCTGGTGTCGCGCTCGCCCGTTCCCGGCGACCGTCGTGCGAAGCTCGTGCAGATCACCGACGCCGGTACGGAGATGCTGGAGCAGGGCCTGCCACTATACGACGGCATCGTGGCACGGACCTTCGGCAGCTTGACGGAGGTAGAACTTGCAGGGTTGAAGGCCGCGATCCTGCACCTGGACCGGATCGTCGATCAACTCGAAGAGGAAGGGGGCTTCCGGAAAGGTCGCGTGGCCGCTCCCGGGGACGAGGACGGTGGCTGATCCGGAATTGAGCGAGGGGTCTGGTGCGACCGTATTGAGGGAGCGCGAGCGCTTCGCGCAGATTCTGGTGTTATTCGGGCGTCACGGCTTGAAAGGGCTGGCCGCCAGGCTTGGCCTTGGAGCCGCCAGAGACGAATCACTCGATAACCCCCGGCCAGAAGCTGTCGTCGCGCTGTTGCGCGACATCGGTCCCGTGGCGGTCAAGTTCGGTCAGATCCTCGCGATGCGCAGCGACCTGCTGGAGCCGGAATGGGTCGACGCTCTGTCCAAATTGCAGGACCGGGTTCCACCCAATGACTTCGAGGTTGTGCGGCCGCTGATCGAGGAGGCCATCGGCGGACCCATCGAGAACTGCTTCAGCCGCTTCGACGAGGAGGCGTTCGCCGCCGCCTCCATAGGTCAGGTCCACGCCGCGACACTGCTCGACGGGCGGGAGGTCATCGTCAAGGTCCGCCGCCCGGGGATCGAGCGGATCGTCGACGCGGACCTGCGGATCCTGCGGCGCCTCGCCCGGATTGCAGAGCGCCGCATCCCAGAAATTGCGCGGCTGAAGCCTGACGAGCTGCTGCGCCACTTCGCCGAAAGCCTTGCCCGTGAGATGGACCTCGGCGCCGAAGCGCGCGCAAGCGACGCGATCGGGGCGTTTCTCAAGGATCTGGGCGTTCGAACCGCCCGCTTCGACTGGGAGCTTTCCGGCAGGCGGGTCAACATCCAGGAGCGCTTTCACGGCGTTCCGGCGACTGACCTGGAGGCTGCACGCCACAGAGGTCTCGACCTCACCGCGCTTGCCGGCACTTATGCCCAAGCCGTGCTGCGGATGATCGTCATCAATGGCTACTTCCACGCCGACCCGCATCCTGGCAACGTCTTCTTCCTTGAGGACGGCACCCTTGGCTTCATCGACTTCGGGGCGGTCGGCACGCTCCTGCCGAGACGCCGGCAGGAACTCGTTCGGCTGGGCCTGGCGATCGCGTCGGGGGACGCGGGCGGCGTTGTCGACATTCTCATGCTCTGGGCCGGCGATCCGGACGTCGATAGGATCAGGCTGGAAGAGGCTTTGGCCGAGCTGATCGACCGCTTCAGCAACGTCCTCCTCGAAAAGATCGACCTGGGCGACATATTTCAGCGGGTCTTTGCGCTGCTTCGGGAGTTCCATCTCGCCCTCCCTCCCGATCTGGCGCTGGTGCTGCGGACGCTGCTTACCGCCGAGGGTTTTGTCCGGCGCATCGATCCGTCCTTCGACATCACGCGTGAGCTGGCTCCGCTTGCCCGGGAGTTGATGCGCGAGCGGACCAGCCCGGCACGGCTGCGGGGCGAAGCGAGCAAGCTGCTCACAGCACTTGGAAGAGCGGCGCTGTCGACTCCCAGCCTCGTCGGGCAGATCGAGAAGGTTGCTCGGACCGGGGCAATCACGTTTAGCATGGCGCCCCGGGACCTTGAGCGGCTGCGCGCCGGCCTCGACGCCAGCCGAGCCAACCCGCAGCTGTATCCCGCCGTCCTCGCGATATGTTCGGCGATCGTCTTCGCCTCCGAACCTCTGCTCTCGGCGCTGCTGGCGCTGCTTTCCGGTTTGTTGGCCGTTGCAGACTGGCTTAGGCGGCGATGACGGCGCTGCAATCTTGAGCCGCGGGAGGCTGGTCACGCCGCCGTCACGTTCGGCGGGCGCCGAGTTCGAGATCAATCAGAGTTTGAGCGCGTCTATATCGACGCGAAGAAGGCTTGATGGAGATCAGACGCTTCCGGGCTGCTGTTCGGTTCTGAGGCGCAAGCGAGCGGCTGGTGAGAATGATGAAGCTGCGAAACTCACGTGGCGCCGCAAGCGGTGGATAATTCTTGGACACCGACAGAAGATCGACCTAGCTAGAGCACGTTCTTGCCTCTCGCCGGGTGAGTGCGAAATCGTCAGTGCGCACCAGTGCGAGATCAGATTTCGGACCATGCGAGGCAGCCGGCGCCGACCAGCGAAGTGCTGACGATCATCGCGCCGGCATCATAAAGTGGGCGAGAGCGAATCCCCTGTGTCCACCTAACGGCCCACACACCCCGTGAATACCAAAGCGGCTGCCCCTCGGCCGCGATGATCGCGTTGAAGGCTTGGCCTTGGCTAATGTGAGGGGCGAACATCACGATGGCGCTTTTCGCACCGCGCGGTGGGAACGCTGCCCAAGGCCCCGCAACGAGCAGCGCGAGTACAAGGCCTATTGCAACCCGCCCGCCCGGCTGCCCAGGGCCGGGACCGCGACGCATACGCCAGCCGGCGACAAACGGCACGATGCCGAAAGCGATGAACCACAGGAGATCCCAGAACAATCGATCCTCGCTGGTGAGATTGATCCGGTGAATTCCCAGCACCCAATGCGACAGTACGCTATCTAGGATGTGCCAGACCCCGAACCCCATCAGCACACCGGCGAAGAGCTTTCGTCCCGCGCCAGGCGCAGAAAGGCTTCCGCCGGTCCGAGCCAGCATGATCAAGCGTCCATGACACGTTCAACAGCACCTGCTCGGGAACGCCCACACCTGGCAGGCTCCCGCAGATGACGCCATTTCAGAGCTCGGGAAGCAGGCTGCCCAAGGCAAAGCCAAATCCCTAGACTGGATCAGTTAAGCCGGGACGCCGTCTCCGCATCTTCTCGGCTTGACCTCCGCCAGGCGAGATGTTCTGCGCGCCTCGGGGGGGATGGACAGGAGCGGGGTCGGCGGGGAACGCCTGATCCAAAAAGTCGTCGGCAGCAGGCAGACGAACCCTAGGCCGAGCTACCGAACTCGATCATGCCGGGAGGGATCTATAACTCTAGCCACGAGTTCCTCCTCGACGAAACACCTGCATGGGCGAAGCGCAGCGCAAGGCTCGCAGATGGATGTGTGATTCACGAACCGGCGCAGCGCAGACCTCATCCGGATTGAGGAGAGAAGCTTGGCGTCAACATTGTCTCTTCCGCGGGAGGCCGGACCTATCCTCGGGCGGGCAGCTCTCTATGCAGCCAACATCGGGGCGCTCACGGGTGGTTGGCTCGCTGACATGAATAAAACCCACATGTATAATCCACGATGGACGCCGCACGCGAAATTTCATGATGGCATCACCATCAGCGTGGCTACATTGGGGGGAGCAGCCGGCCTGTACTTTCTCGTGCGCCGCCCGTTCGGTCATTCTGCCGACACAGCCGTCGCGGCACTCCTGCCCGCAATCATCTTTGGCTCGCAGGCGGCCGCTTTTTTGTTTCCGGGCGCAGAAGGTCTGGAGGTGGAGGCACCTGAAATGGTGCCCAAATTCGCGGGGGTGTGGATCAACGAGCTACCGGTCGCGCTCGCGGGACTCGCGCTGGCGGGACTGGGCTACGTCCTGATGAAGAGGAACCGGAGCTGAACCCTCAAGTTCCCAAGGGGCTGCGGGGGATCTCCTTTTCTCTCAGTTCATAACGGCGCCCGTCATCCGGCAGCGCAATTCCAGGCCCGTCCGGTCCACCTCACGCTCGGGGTCTCAGGCAGTACCTCGGCACCCTTGGCTTCGGGCCGGGCGCCGACTCCACGATGTAGGCTCAGCTGATCGGTCAGGCACGTTCCACTTCGCTGGCAGGAAGATCTGGGCCAGTTCGTGTGCGAAGTGCCAGCTCGAGATCCCGTGACGTCATGGTCCATCGTGACTGAAAGCTCTGATGCCCGATGTATAACGTTCTTGATCCACTCCACGGCCTGATTATCGAGGATTGGTCGTCTTGGCTAGGTTTTCCTAGAGTTTGCAGCTGACCCTTGGCGTAGCATGGGCCTGTGAGCCGATATACTCTAGGTCGGGACGGGGCCGGCGCGTTTGGTCCCTCTCGTCGAAGTCCATCTCGTGCCGTTCGCGCACTGGATGCGCCTCAAGCTCCGGTTTGCAACTCCTAGAAGGTGTACCCCAGTCCGGCCGCTAAAAGAAACTGCTTGGCGTCGCCGGCTTCAGACACGACGGGGCTGCGTCGAAAGTCGCCCCTGAGGCGGGAATAGCTCCCTCCGACGAACAGCGCTGCCCCACGTCGCAGATCACCAGTCAGGGACTGGGCTGCGTAGATGCTTAGGCTCCAGTTCTTAGCGCCGCCCTCCGCCGAGAACGGGGAAAGACCGCTCGCAACGGCGCCAGAGTGTGGCACCGAAAAATAGTAGTCCGCGTATCCATCGCCAACCAGATCGAGAGATGCCCCAATTCCGACCAGCGTGGCGGGACTAAGCGGCGTCGCATAGTTAATAGACGGAGTGATTACGTGGCTTTCGTGTGCATTGCCCACATCCTTCACGTAAGCAATCCTCGCCGACAGTGTATCATAGTTGCTAGTGACGACGCCGGTCTTCGACACTCCGACGAAGCCGCCGACCTCGATCGCAGTTTTCAGCTTGCCAAGGGCTTCAACTTGATCGTCCTTGAGACTGCCGCCGGTTCGGTTGCGGCGGACGCCTACAACCGGCCCGAGCGAGAGCTCGATCCCATCTTCAGATCTGTCCGGGATCACATCAACGTACAGCTGCAGGCCACGAGTGAAAAATTCCACTCCCCCTACGTTCCCGCGAGCCGCTGCGGCCGGGACTATACGATGATCATCAGAGCCTTCATAAGTGGGCACGTACGCAGCGCCCGCGCCGATAGTGACGCTGCTCCGGCGGCGCTCGTTCTGCCGTTCATCGGCGCCGGGCGCGCCAGCCGTCGCGGTAGCGCTCATTGCCAACGTTGCGGCGGCGGTACCAAGCAATTTGAAGTTCCAAACCACGGCAGTGTGCCTTCTTCAGTTCCGGGGCCTCTGTATGTGAGGAGTCCGGGAAGGGGGGGGCGCGCCAATGCCTTCGAGCCTAATTCGAAGTGGCCGCGTGGCGGGGCGTATCGCACCGTATAGGAGAATTCTCAATACCATATTATGAGGTACATGCCGTACCCAGTGGCGGTGACTGCGACCCATCGCTTGCAAAGCGCGGGCACCAAGCCCTCATCGGATCGCAGCTGACGGCCGCTCTAGCCTGGTCAGCGCGGCGGTCGACTTTGATCGCTCCACGGGCCCGGGGCGGGAGTAAAAGCTCGATCGGCACCCAAGGCGGTGACGCAACCAGACTTAGGTTTCTCGCCAGATCGACTGACTAGAGATCCTAGACGGCTCGCCTAGCCTCTTCTCCCAGCACCGCCCGATCAAGCCACTCGAGTTCTCCTGAGGTCATCTGTGGACGCCCCTTCGGATGCAAGCGGTAAATCGGGGTAACGTTGGCACGTAGTCGGTTGCTGTCATCTGTCCGGCCTCGATGAGCAGCGCCATAGCTGCGGGCCAGTATGGGAGTTCGCGGACCGGATCCATTTCAGCTTTGCGCGCTTGGGTGGCGCTCTGACTTTCACTGGTTCTTCCAGCCCCGTCTCATCGACCGTTGTGCCATACCCTCCTTCGATCCGCCTACGTCCCCGACGCCTCTGGCTGCCGCCGCGACTTTACGCCGCGACTGCCGCCGGAGCTCTGTAGTCCTCCTTTTTCGTCAGCAGCGCCCAGGCCATGCGCGCCATCTTGTTGGCGAGCGCGACCGTGACGAGCATGCGTGGTTTGCGCGCAAGCATTCGCTCCAGCCACGAGCCTGCTGGCGCACCGTGGCGACATGCTCTCCGGACCATTGAGCTGCCGCCGATAATGAGCAATCGGCGGATGGTGCGCTCTCCCATCTTCGAGATGCTGCCCAGCCGCTGCTTGCCGCCTG
>NZ_SPDV01000036.1 GCF_004564275.1 Sphingomonas parva (ex Maeng et al. 2020) | reverse complement strand
TTGCCGCCGATGTTGCGGGTGCCGCCGGAGCCGGCGCCGACGTCGTGCAGCGCCTCCTCCATCGCCGCGATCACGGCCTCGTGCTGGCCCATCGCGAGATAATCGTTCGAGCACCAGACGGTGATCGGCTTCGGACCATTGTGCCCGGCAAAGCAGCGCGCGTTCGGGTAATTGCCCTTGTTGCGCAGAATGTCGATGAACACCCGGTAGCGACCCTCGGCGTGAAGCCGGTCGATCGCCTGCGCGAAAATCCGCTGATAATCCAAAAGTCCGCTCCCCGGGGCCTATGTGCCGCCCATAACGTTTTCGCCTGCAATTGGCTAGCCGAACTTGGCCCGCTCCGGCGCGGCGTCAGAGGGTTTCGACGCGCGTCAGCCCGAAGCGGGCGAGGCCCGTGCGATAGGGTTCGACATCGGTCGTGCGTCCCGTGAAAACGGCGCGGCCTTCGGGCGCGCTCTCCGGCCAGACGTGGTCGCGGGTCAGCCAGGCGGTCCGGCGGGCGATGCCTTCCTTGCCGTCGACGAAGCGCACCGGCTTCGAGGAGGCGCGCCCAAGCTCCTCCTCGACCAGCGGGAAATGGGTGCAGGCGAGGACGATGGTATCGATCCGGTCGCCGCCGGGGCGGGCGTAGAGTGCATCGAGGATCCGCGCGAAGGCCGCCCTGTCCGCCGGCGTCCCGCGCAGCTTCGCCTCGGCGAGGTCGACCAGCTCGGCCGATCCGTGGCGCACGACGGTGCAGTCGGAGGCGAACTGCGCGGCGAGGCGATCGACATAGGGCTGGCGCACGGTCGCTTCGGTGCCGAGCACGCCGATCGCTCGCGTTTGGGAGAGGGCGGCCGCGGGCTTGATCGCGGGGACCGTTCCGACGATCGGCAGGTCGAGCGCCGCCCGGACGCCGTCGAGCGCGATGGTCGAGGCGGTATTGCAGGCGATGACGATCAGCTCCGGATCGAACCGCTCGGCCAGCCGGCCGAGGAGCGCCGGAACCCGCGCCTCGATCTCCGCCGGCGATTTGGTGCCGTAGGGGTAGCCGGCGCTGTCGGCGACATAGACTATGGGCGCGGTGGGCAGCAACTCCCGGATCGGCGCGAGGACGGAAAGTCCGCCGATCCCGGAATCGAAGATCAGCAGCGGCTTGGCGGCATTCATGCCGCCCCCGCTACAATCGCCGCGCGCGGCTCCGCAAGCGCGGCGGCGACCGGCCGCGTAATATGTTGCGCCCCGATCGCCGCTTCCGCTAGAATTTCGCGACCGCGGGGAGTGATCCGGTGAGCTTCGATACCATGTCCGGGCCCTTGCTGGCTCTTCTGCTTGCCTATCTGCTCGGGTCGATCCCGTTCGGGGTGCTGCTGACGCGACTGACCGGCGCGGGCGACCTCCGCCGGATCGGCTCCGGCAACATCGGCGCGACCAACGTGCTGCGCACCGGCCGCAAGGGCCTCGCCGCCGCCACCCTGATCCTCGACATGCTGAAGGGCACGGCGGCGGTGATCCTGGCCGAACGGCTGGTGCCCGGCACGGCCCAGCTCGCCGCGGCCGGCGCGCTCGTCGGCCATCTCTATCCGGTCTGGCTGAAGTTCGCCGGCGGCAAGGGTGTCGCCACCCTGTTCGGCCTGATCCTGGCCTTCTCGATCCTCGGCGACCTGCACTGGGCCGCGCCCGCCGCTTATGCCGCTGCCTGGATCGGCCTGCTGCTGCTCACCCGTTACTCCAGCCTTGCCGGGATCTCGGCCGCCATGCTCTCGCCGCTCGTCGCAGCGATTCTCGGGCGCTTCGATCTGGCCCTGCTGTTCCTCGGGCTCGCGCTGCTGGTGCTTTGGAAGCACCGCGGCAATGTCGATCGCCTGATCGCCGGGACGGAGCCCCGGGTCGGCGCAAGGAGCAATGGCTGAAGCGCCGCCCCCCGAGGACCAGGTCGCCCGCCTGCGCCTCATCCGCTCCGAGAATATCGGCCCCGTCACCTACTTCCATCTTCTCGCCCGCTTCGGCTCCGCGACCGCGGCGATCGAGGCGATCCCCGATCTCGCCGCGCGGGGCGGCGGCAGGCCGCCAAGGCTGGCCAGCCGCGCGACGGCCGAGCGTGAGATCGAGGCAGTGGCGCGGCTCGGCGCGCGCCATCTGTTCGTGGGCCAGGGCGCCTATCCCTCGCCGCTCGCCGAAGTCGAGAGCGCGCCGCCGGTCCTGACCGTGCGCGGCCATGTCTCGCTGCTCGACCGGCAGCTCGTCGCCTTGGTCGGCGCGCGCAACGCCTCGGCCGCGGCGTGCCGCTTTGCCCGGATGCTCGCCTCAAACCTGGGACAGGAAGGAATTGTAGTGGTCTCCGGCCTGGCGCGCGGCATCGACACCGCCGCGCACGACGGCGCCCTCGAAACCGGCACGATCGCGGTCATCGCCGGCGGGATCGACGTCTTTTATCCGCCGGAGAACCAGGCGCGGCAGGAGGCGATCGCCGAGCGCGGCCTGCTGATCGCCGAGCAGCCGCCCGGCACCGAGCCGCGCGCCCGCCACTTCCCCTACCGCAACCGGATCATCGCCGGCCTTTCCCAGGGGACGGTCGTGGTGGAGGCGGCGCTGCGCTCCGGATCGCTGATCACGGCCCGCAACGCCGCCGATTTCGGCCGGGAGGTGATGGCCGTGCCAGGATCGCCGCTCGATCCACGCGCGCAAGGATGCAACCAGCTGATTCGTGACGGTGCCACGCTCGTCCAGAACGCGGAGGACGTGCTGGAGGCGATCAATCCGATGCAGATCCGGCCGCTGCGCCAAGGCGATTCCGGATTCTCCGCCGCGGCGCCGCCGGCCGATGCCGACGACGCGGCCCGGCGCGCGATCGCCAGCCTGCTCAACGGCACGCCGGTTCATGTCGACGAACTGCTCCGCCAGACCGGCCTGCCGCCGACCATCGTACAGACCGTCTTGCTCGAGCTCGAGCTTGCGGGCAGGCTCGAGCGGCACGCCGGGGGGCGGGTGAGCATCGATTGAGGGGGCAAACAGTGGAAAAGATCACGACGGGGCGCGTCCTGGCGCGGGCCTGGGAATTGGTGCGCTGGAACCCGGCGATGGCCTTGGCCGCCTTCGTACTGCTGACGGGCATCAGTGTCCTGCTCGACGAGGTCGCACAGAACGGCGGTCCGCGAATGACCATCGTCGACAGCATGGCGTCGTTGATCGGACAATATGCGGTGACCCGGCAGCTGATCGACGGTCGCTGGGAGCCCGGGAGCCGACCGAGCATCCTGCCCCTCATCGGCCTGCAGCTGCTTTCCACTCTCGCAATCGGACTGGGTCTCGTCCTGCTGCTCATTCCGGGCGCGATACTCATGGTGCGCTGGTTTCCGTCGGTCCCGGTCCTGATGGCGCGCAACGACGGGGTCATCGCCGCCCTGACCGAAAGCTGGGAGATGACGAGGGGAAGCGGCGTTGCCCTCTTCGGCACCATCTGCCTCATCTATGCGCCGATCGTCGCGTGCGGCTTCTGGCTCGCCTGGCTCGGCTTCTCCGGTGAGGCAGAGGGCGGGCTGGTCGAGAGCCTCGTTTCCAACCTTCTGATCACCGGAGGGGTGCTGTTCGGCTGGTACGCCGCGGTTGCCTTCTGCGAAGTGTCCGCGCCGCCGAGCGATGCATTGGAGGAAGTCTTCGCCTGAACGGCGCCGCTTCCGACAGGCTGGGAGCGTGGTGGAGACTGATCCGTTTTGCCTGCTCGCCCGGCGAGCCGCTTGACGGCGCCCGACCGGCCTCCCCACTCTCGCGCGTACGTGTGAAGGATAGAAGTCCCCAATGAAGCTTGTCGTCGTCGAGTCCCCGGCCAAGGCCAAGACCATCGAGAAATATCTGGGCAGCGGCTACCGCGTGCTCGCCTCCTACGGCCATGTCCGCGACCTCCCGCCCAAGGACGGTTCGGTCGATCCCGACGCGGGGTTCGCGATGGACTGGGAGACCTATGCTGACAAGGCGCGCCAGCTGAAGGCAATCACCGACGAGGCGAAGGGCGCCGACGCCCTGATCCTCGCGACCGACCCCGATCGCGAGGGCGAGGCGATCAGCTGGCATGTCCAGGAGGTGCTGAGGAAGCGCCGGGCCCTGCCCAAGGATGTCGAGCGGGTGACGTTCAACGCGATCACCAAATCGGCGGTGACCGAGGCGATGCAGCGCCCGCGTGCGCTCGACGAGGATCTGATCGACGCCTATCGCGCCCGCCGCGCGCTCGACTATCTGGTCGGCTTCACCCTCTCGCCGGTGCTGTGGCGCAAGCTCCCCGGGGCGAAGTCGGCGGGACGCGTCCAGTCGGTCGCGCTGCGACTGATCGTCGACCGCGAGCGCGAGATCGAGCTGTTCCGGCCGCAGGAATATTGGAGCGTGACCGCGCTGATGGAGGCGGACGGCCAGGAGTTCATGGCCCGGCTGGTGCGGTTCCAAGGCAACAAGCTCGACCGCCTCAGCATCGGCGATCGCGGCACGGCCGAGGCCGCCAAGGCAGCGGTCGAGGCGGGGCGGTTCAGCGTCGCCACGGTCGAGACCAAGCCGCTGACCCGGAACCCGCCGCCGCCCTTCACCACTTCCACCCTGCAGCAGGAAGCGGCGCGCAAGCTCGGCTTCTCGGCGAGCCACACGATGCGCGTGGCCCAAGGCCTCTACGAGGACGGGGCGATCACCTACATGCGGACCGACGGCGTGCAGATGGCGCCGGAGGCGATCTCCGCGGCGCGCAAGGCGGTCGCGAACCGCTTCGACAGCGGCTACGTCCCCGACAAGCCGCGCCATTACGAGACCAAGGCGAAGAACGCCCAGGAAGCGCACGAGGCGATCCGCCCGACCGACTTCTCCCGCGACCGCGCCGGATCGGGCGATCACGCCCGGCTCTACGATCTGATCTGGAAACGCGCGCTCGCCAGCCAGATGGCCTCGGCACGCCTCGAACGGACCACGGCCGAGCTGGTTGACGGCAGCGGCCAGACGGCGCTGCGCGCCACCGGCCAGGTCGTGCTCTTCCCCGGCTTCCTCGCCCTTTACGAGGAGGGCCGGGACGACGAGCAGGACGAGGAATCGCGCCGCCTGCCGCGGCTTCGCCAGGGCGACAGCCCGGCGAAGAAGAAGGTTCTCTCCGAGCAGCATTTCACCCAGCCTCCGCCCCGCTATTCGGAAGCGAGCCTGGTCAAGAAGATGGAGGAGCTCGGCATCGGCCGGCCGTCCACCTATGCGGCGATCCTGCAGACCCTGAAGGACCGCGGCTATGTGCTGCTCGAGAAGAATCGCTTCATACCCGAGGAGAGCGGCCGGCTGCTGACCGCTTTTCTCGAGCGCTTCTTCGAGCGCTACGTCTCCTATGATTTCACCGCCCACCTGGAAGACGAGCTCGACGACGTCTCGGGCGGCCGGGCGCAGTGGCAGTCCGTTCTCGAGGCCTTCTGGCGCGACTTCAAGCCGAAGACGGCCGAAATCATGGAGCAGAAGCCGTCGGACATCACGGCGGCGCTCGACGAGTTCCTCGCGCCCTGGCTGTTCCCCGACAAGGAGGACGGCACCGACCCGCGCATCTGCCCGGCCTGCGGCGACGGCCGACTGGCGCTGCGCGGCGGCCGTTTCGGCGCGTTCGTCGCCTGCTCCAATTATCCCGAGTGCAAGTTCACCCGCCGCTTCGGCCAGGGCGGAGACGAAGCGGGGGCCGATACCGGGCCGACCGTGCTCGGCAGCGATCCGGAGAGCGGCGAGGAGGTGAGCCTGCGCACCGGCCGGTTCGGGGCCTATGTCCAGCTCGGCGACGGCAAGGAGGCCAAGCGCAGCTCGATCCCGCGCGACATTCCGCAGGCCGACGTCGATCTCGCCCAGGCGCTGCGGCTGCTCTCGCTGCCGCGGACCATCGGCATGCATCCGGAGAGCGGCAAGCCGATCACCGCCTCGATCGGCCGCTACGGCCCCTATCTCGCCCATGACGGCAAGTATGCGAAGCTCGGCTCGACCGCCGACGTGTTCGAGACCGGCATGAATGCGGCCGTGGTCAAGCTCGCCGAAGCGGCTGCCGGCGGCGGACGGGCGAGGTCCGGCTCCCGGGAGCCGTTGAAGGTGCTCGGCGCCCACCCCCGCACCGAAGCCGAGATCAAGCTGATGGAAGGTCGCTTCGGCCCCTATGTCACCGACGGAACGACCAATGCGACCCTGCCCAAGTCGATCCAGCCCGATGCGCTGACGCTCGAGGAAGCCGCCCAGCTGATCGACGATCGCGCCGCCAAGGGGCCGCCGGCCAAGAAGGGCCGCAAGGCGCCAGCCAAAAAGGCGGCGCCCAAGGCCGAGAAGAAGGCTCCGGCGAAGAAGGCTCCGGCCAAGAAGGCGCCGAAGAAGGGCTGATGGCGCGATCGGGCCTGCTGACCCGGGTGAGCGGGCTCGGCGGCAGCGCCGCGCTCGCCGCCCTGCTGCTCTGGCCGTTCCTCAGGCGCTATGGGGAGGCCCTGTTGTGGCCGTTCGGGCTCGTCGCCGCGCTCGCCGGGCTGTGCGGCGTGATCATCCTGATCGCCACCGCAGCGGACATGGCCCGGCGGCGCCGCGGGGCCGCCATCCGCCCGGTGCGCGGCTTCGACATCGTCTTCGGGGCCGGGCTGGTGCTGCTCAGCCTGCTGCAGCTCAGCGACGTGCGCGGCCAGCTGCCGTTCTGAAGCTCAGCCGGGAAGCGCGCCGCAGCCGGAGCAGGCCGGATCCTTGACGATCCGGATCGTTCGCATCTCCGGCTTCAGCCCGTCGAAAATGTGGAGCTTGCCCGCGGCGTCCTGCCCGAAGCCGGCGATCTGGCGGACCGCCTCCAGCGCGGCGAAGCTGCCGGCGAGGCCGGCCATCGCTCCGAGCACGCCGAGCTCGGAGCAGGTGTCGCAATCCTCGGCGTCGAAGGCGTCGCCGACGAAGCAGCGATAGCAGGGACGAGCCTGCTCCCAGCCGCGGAAGGTGCCGATCTGCGCCTGGAATTGGCCGATCGCCGCCGAGACCAGGGGTATGCGCGCCCGGGTGCAGTGATCGGAGACGGCGAGCCGAGTGGCGAAATTGTCGCTGCCGTCGAGCACCAGGTCGGTCTCGCCGATCAGCGCGCCGGCGTTCCCGGCGTCGAGCCGCGCCGTCACGGCCTCGAAGCGCACGTCGGGGTTGAGCCTGCTCACCGCCTCGCCCGCCACCTCGGCCTTGCCGCGGCCGACGTCGCCTGTACCGAACAGGATCTGCCGCTGGAGATTGTCGAGCGACACGCGGTCGTCGTCGATCACCCGCAGGCGGCCGATTCCGGCGGCGGCGAGATATTGCAGCGCCGGCGAGCCGATCCCTCCGGCCCCGATCAACGTCACGGTCGCGGCGAGCAGGCGCTTCTGCCCTTCGCCGCCGATTTCCTTGAGGACGATGTGGCGGGCGTAGCGATCGAGCTGGGCGTCGGTGAGGGTCACCGCCCCGTCGAGCCGAAGCCGCCGGCGCCGCGGGCGGTCGCGTCGAGATCGTCGACCTCGCGGAAGGCGGCGCGCAGCACGGGGGCGGGGACGAGCTGGGCGATGCGCTCGCCGCGGACCACCTCGAACGGCTCGTTGCCGAGGTTGGCGAGGATCACCTTCACTTCGCCGCGATAGTCGCTGTCGATCGTGCCGGGCGTGTTGAGGCAGGTGATGCCGTGCTTGATCGCAAGCCCGGACCGCGGCCGCACCTGGATCTCATAGCCTTCCGGGATGGCCACCGCAAAGCCGGTGGCGACGGCATGGCGTGCGCCGGGCGCGAGGGTCAGCGTCTCGGCGGCGACCACGTCGAGCCCGGCGGCGCCGGCGCTCGCATAGGCCGGAACGGGAAGTCCCTCGCCGTGCTCAAGCCGCTTCAGTCCGATCTCGATCATGCCCGCTCCGTCGCTTCAGAATTGCGTCGACCGAGTAGCGCCCGGCCCCGGCGGTTGCAAACAGGATGCCGGCCGTCAGCCGCGGCCGGCGAAGTGGTCGGCGATCCGCCGCGCGAGCCGCCGCGCCACCTCGGCCTTGGGCGCCGGGTCCCACGATTCGAGGCCATCCGGGGTGATCAGGTGAACCGCGTTGCGATCGCCGCCCATCACGTCGCCCGAGACGTCGTTGGCGACGATCCAGTCGCAGCCCTTGCGCGCCCGCTTGGCCGTCGCTGCGGCGACGACGTCGCTGGTCTCCGCCGCGAAGCCGACGAGCAGGGCAGGACGCCGCGGATCGCGCGCCAGCCCGGCGAGGATGTCCGGGTTCTCGGACCAGGTGAGGGCAGGGGGACCGTCCGCCTTCTTGAGCTTGCCGGCCGCCGCGGCGACTCTCCAGTCCGCCACCGCGGCGACGAGGACGGCGGCATCGGCGGGGAGGGCCGCGGCGACCGCCGCCTGCATCTGCTCGGCGGTCTCGACATCGATGCGGTCGACTCCGTCCGGGGTGTCCAGCGCGACGGGGCCGGCAACCAGGGTGACGCGGGCGCCGAGATCGGCGAGCTGCCCGGCGATGGCGAAGCCCTGCTTGCCCGACGAGCGGTTGGCAATCACGCGCACCGGATCGATCGGCTCCTGGGTTGGCCCTGCGGTGACGATCACGTGCCGGCCGGCGAGCGGCCCGGGCTCGCGGGTCCGGAAGTGCCGGCGGATCGCCGCGAGGATCCGCGCCGGCTCGGGCAGGCGGCCCGGACCATATTCGCCGCACGCCATCTCGCCCTCGTCCGGCTCGATCACGCTGACGCCGTCGGCGCGCAATCGGGCGACGTTGCGCATCGTCGCGGCATGCTGCCACATCCGCACGTTCATCGCCGGCGCCGCGAGCACCGGCTTGTCGGTGGCGAGGAGGAGGGTGGTGGCGAGATCGTCGGCGATGCCCGCCGCCATCCGCGCGATCAGATCCGCCGTCGCCGGGCAGATCACGACGAGGTCCGCCTCGCGGCTGAGCTGGATGTGCCCCATCTCGACCTCGTCCTTGAGATCCCAGAGGCTGGTGTGGACCGGGTTCTCGGACAGGGCCGCGAGCGTCATCGGAGTCACGAACTGGGCGCCGCCCTCGGTCAGCACGCAGCGGACGCTGCCGCCGGCCTTGCGGATCAGCCGGATCAGCTCGCAGGCCTTGTAGGCCGCGATGCCGCCGCCGACGATGAGGAGGATGCGCTTGCCGTTCACGAAGCCTATCTGGCGTCGGACCTCTGGAAAGTCGAGGCAGCGGCGCCAAATCGTTCCACTGCCGATCTGAACAGCCGGTCCGCCTCTCCCTTCGCCTCGGGAGTCAGATGGCGGGGATACGACGGAAAGGCCTGGCGCGCCAAAGCGAACTCCTGATCGACGAAGGCCTCGATGGGCTTCGGGAGCGCCGCCGCCCCGAGCTCGCGCGTCCGGGCCTTGCGGTGGATGAGCGCCTCGGTGAGCGACCGGACATCGTCGGGCGCATCACACTCGCGCATCAGGGTCGGGAAGTGCATCGGCGGCACCGTCCGCTCGGGATGGGCGCGCAGCCAGCGTAGCGCGGCCGCCGGGCGGAGCGCGTAGAAAAGCTTCTTGAGCTGCACGTCCTTGCCGTCGGCGAAATAGGCCCTTCGCTGCTTCTCCCCGAGATGCAGATAATGGTTCGCCAGGCCGTCGCGGTGCGCAAAACCGTCGGCGAAGCGGCGGAGATCGTCGACCAGATCGCGGTCCCCCTGGTAGACGATCGGCGACATCAGCCATTCGACGATCACGGCATTGCCCTTGAGAAGGAGCTTCAGCGCCTTGCCGAGATCCCAGCCGTTGACGTCGAGCAGCCCTTCGAGCGGCGTCTCGATCACGTCGCGCAGCTGCCACGGCGAGAGATAATCGTCGGCGGCGCGCACGAAGACGAAGCGGCAGTCATAGTCGCTGTCCGGGGAGGGAAAGCCCCAGGCCCGGCTGCCGCTCTCGATCGCGAACCCAATGGAGACGTTGTGCTCCCGCCGAATCGCGGCCAGCCGATCGTCGACGGCGCGCACCGCTTCGGGGGCAAGATCGTCCGGGATCGACCGGAGCCGCGCCCCGAGCGGAGCGGTCACGTCAGCAGCAGGGTGCCGGCGACCGCCAGCGCGGCCGAGAGCAGGGCGGTCAGCACATAGCCGCCATAGCGCCGGGGCTTCACCACCAAGGCGACATCGGCGAGCGGCGGATCGGGCGGGGCGGCGCCAGGCGCGGGATAATAATAGTCGATGCGCCGGATCAGATCGGGGATCATCGCGATGGTGCGCGCGTCGCGCACCAGCCGATCGGCGAGCTGCGCCTCCGGGCCGAGCTCGCCGCGGACCCATTCGCGCAGGAACGGCTCGGCCGTCTCCCACATGTTGATGTCCGGATCGAGCGCGTGCGCGACGCCTTCCTCCATCACCATCGTCTTCTGGAGCAGCAACAGATGGGGCTGCGTCTTCATGTCGAAGTCGCGGGTGATGGTGAACAGAGAGTCGAGCATCTGCCCGATCGAGATGTCCTTTACCGGCAGGCCGCGGATCGGCTCGCCGGCGGCGCGGAGCGCGGTCGCGAACTCGTCGACGCTGTGATAGTTCGGGACGTATTGCGCCTCGAAATGGATCTCGGCGACGCGGCGGTAATTGCCGGTGAGCAGGCCGTAGAGGATCTCGGCGAGCCACACCCGGGCCTGGTGATCGATCCGGCCCATGATCCCGAAGTCGATCGCGGCGATGCGGCCGTCAGGAAGGGCGAAGAGGTTGCCCTGGTGGAGATCGGCATGGAAGAAGCCGTCGACCACCGCCTGACGCAGGAAGGCCCGGACGAGCGTCGAGGCCATCGCCTTCAGATCGTGGCCGGCCTCGACGAGCGCCTCCCGATCGGTGAGCTTGATGCCGTCGATCCATTCCAGCGTCATCACACGCCGGGCGGTGCGGCTCCAATCGATTTCCGGCACGTAGAAGCCGGTCTCGGCGATCAGATTCTGGCGCAGCTCCGATGCGGACGCGGCTTCGCGGCGCAGGTCGAGCTCGCGCGCGGTCCATTGCCGGAAGTGGGCGATGACGGCGCGCGGCCGCAGACGCGCGGCCTCGCTGCCCATGCCTTCGACCTGCGCCGCCGCCCATTCGTAGGTGTCGATGGCGCGGGCGAAATCCTCCTCGATGTTCGGCCGCAGCACCTTCACCGCCACCTGGCGGCCCTCGGTGGTGATCGCGCGGTGCACCTGGGCGATCGAGGCGGCGCCGACCGGCTCCTCGTCGATATGGGCGAAGATCTGGTCGAGCGGCTTCTCGAGACCCTGCTCGATCGCCGCCCTGACCTCGCTGAACGGGGCGGCCGGCAGATTGTCCTGCAGCAGCTGGAGATCGTTGGCCGCCTTGACCCCGACGAGGTCGGGGCGGGTGGCGAGCGCCTGGCCGAACTTGATCGCGGCCGGGCCGAGCTCCTGGAAGGCCTCGCCATAGGTCGGCACCGCCGGAATCCGCGCGCCGAAGCGCGCCAGGCGGGCGAGCCGGCGCACCGGCGGCGGCGTATTCGCATCGCGCTCGATGCCGCGCAGCGCGCCGTGGCGAGCGAGCACGCGGCCCCATTTGAGGAGACGCCAGACGTGGACGACGGGGTGGGTCAAGTCAGACCTTCCAGCCGCTGTGGATGGCGACCAAGCCGCCGAGGATCGGCTCGACCTTCGTCTGCACGAAGCCGGCCTTCTCGATCATCGCCTTGAACGCGTTCATCGGCGGGAAGCGGCGGATCGACTCGACGAGGTAGCGATAGCTGTCCTCGTCCTGGGCGACGATCCTGCCGATCTTCGGCACGATCCGCAGCGAATAGGCGTCGTAGATCTTGTCGAAGCCCGGCCAGGTCGTGGTCGAGAACTCGAGGCAGTAGAAACGTCCGCCCACCTTGAGCACACGGTGCGCCTCGTCGAGCGCGCTCTGGATCCGGGTGACGTTCCGGATGCCGAAGGCGATCGTGTACGCGTCAAAATGGGCATCGCCGAAGCTCAGCTCCTCGGCGTTCTGACGAAGCCAGCTCAGACCCTGAAGGCCGCGCTTGGCAGCACGCTCCTTGCCGACCGCGAGCATGTCCTCATTGATGTCCGCAACCGTCACGCGGGCGCCGCGCTCGGCCATGCGGAAGGCGATGTCGCCGGTGCCGCCGGCCATGTCGAGGATCGAATCGCCGGCGCGCGGGCGCACCCGGCGGACGAACATGTCCTTCCAGTGCCGGTGGAGCCCGCCCGACATGAAGTCGTTCATCACATCGTAGCGCGAGGCGACGCGCGAGAAGACCGAGCCGACCCGCCGGGTCTTTTCCTCGGGAGCGACGTCTTCGAAGCCGAAAGAAACCTTGTCCATCGCGGCCGCCTCTAGCAGGGCTTTGCGCCGATGTGCACTTGCCATCTTCGAAAGGAGCGCCCTTGCCCGAATTGCCCGAGGTCGAAACCACGGTTCGCGGACTTGTTCCCGTGCTCGAAGGGCACCGGCTCGTCCAGGTCGAGGCGCGCCGCGCCGACCTGCGGCGCGCCTTTCCGCCCGACCTCAGACAGCGTCTCACCGGCGCCCGCGTGACCAGCCTTGGCCGGCGCGCGAAATACGGCCTGATCGCAACCGATCGCGGCGACACGTTGATCTTCCATCTCGGCATGTCGGGCAAATGGCGGATCGATCCGGACGCGCTCGGCGCGCACGACCATTTCCTGCTCGAGACCGACGAGGGGCGGCGGCTCGCCCTCAACGACGCCCGCCGCTTCGGCTCGCTCGATCTGGTCCGCAGCGACGAGGTCCCCGCGTACGAGCCGTTCGTGAAGATGGGACCCGAGCCGCTGAGCGACGCCTTCTCCGCGCCGTACCTGCTCGGCGCGCTCGACGGGCGCTCGGCGCCGATCAAGGCGATGCTGCTCGACCAGAGGATCGTCGCGGGACTCGGCAACATCTACGTCTGCGAGGCGCTGCACATGGCGGGCATCGCGCCGACGCGGGCGGCCGGGCGGATCTCGCTGATGCGGCTGGAGCGGCTGGTGGAGGCGGTGAAGATCGTCCTGGCCGCGGCGATCGAGGCGGGCGGATCGACCCTGCGCGACTATGCCCGGCCCGACGGCGAGCTCGGCTATTTCTCCAAGCAATGGCGGGTTTACGGGCGGGAAGGGGAGGCGTGCGCGTGCGGCACCGCGATTCGCCGCCGGGTCGATTCGGGCCGCTCCACCTTTTTCTGTCCGCGCTGCCAGCGCTCCTGAGTTGACCTTTGATACGGTTGCGCGTAGAGGGCGTCACCGAGCGGGTGCGGTTCGATTCCGCGCCCTTTTCATTTAGAGACAAACACCTTTAGCGAGGCCCTTGGAAGATGGCGAACACGCCGCAAGCAAAGAAACGCATCCGTCGCAACGCCCGCCGCACGGTCATCAACCGTACGCGCGTCAGCCGTATCCGGACCTTCGTGAAGCAGGTCGAGGCGGCGATCGAGGCCGGCGACAAGGCGACCGCGCTTGCGACCATCAGCAAGGTGCAGCCGGAGCTCGCCCGCGGCGTGGCCAAGGGTGTCCTGCACAAGAATACGGCGGCGCGGAAATTCTCCCGCCTGACGAAGCGTATCGCGGCCCTCGCCTAAGCCGCTCGAAACGCTTAAGATCGAACCCGCCGGCGGCCTCGCCGGCGGGTTTTTTCGTATCGGTAGCGTTACCAAAAAAATCCAGCAATCTCCGCGATTCGCGATGTTTTGCGGTGCAAAATCCGCAGATTTCCGCCATTCCCGCGCAAATCCGCAGGAATCCTAGGTCAAGCCTGTTTATTTGCCCCGGGTGCGATTTTCGGCCCTTGATCCCCCGTCCATCCACTACCTAAAACGGTGGCTCCGGCGGGGCGAATCTCCTTCCGGACGCACACAGCAGGATCACTTCTCGAATCGGCGCTGCCGGGGGGCATTCCGTGACGGGAGAGTCTTGCGCAAATTTTCGGCCCTGTTTTCGGCCAGTTGAAAGAGGGGGTGCTTTGGTGTCCATCACGCCGATCAAGGGAGACGCGGAAGCGGCTCCGGGTCCGGCCACGGCCGATCCGCTCCAGGCG
This sequence comes from Sphingomonas parva (ex Maeng et al. 2020), assembly GCF_004564275.1. Lineage (GTDB taxonomy): Bacteria > Pseudomonadota > Alphaproteobacteria > Sphingomonadales > Sphingomonadaceae > Allosphingosinicella > Allosphingosinicella parva. Next base: position 27,051 of record NZ_SPDV01000036.1, on the reverse strand, counting down.
GCCTGGGAAGCGATTCGCGCCGGCCTGCGCCGCGACTGCGGAGCGCGGACGTTCGACGGCTGGCTGCGCCCCATTGCGCTCGGCGCGTTCGATTCGGAGCATGGCACGCTTCGCCTCGAGCTGCCGTCCCAGTTCATGGCCGATTGGGTCCAGACCCATTTCGCCGAGCGTCTGGCGCTCGCCTGGCGTTCCGCGATTCCCGCCGTCCGCCACATCGTCGTCGGTGTCGGCGCCGCCGCGCCGAAGACCGCCGCAGTGGTCGAGATTCCGGCCCCGCCGACGGCCGAGGAGCCGGCGGTCGAGAAGGACGGGCTCTACGCCGTGGCCCTCGAGCCGCGCTATCGCTTCGAGAGCTTCGTTGTCGGCAAGGCCAACGAGGTCGCGTTCAACGCTGCGCGCACGCTCGCCACGGCCGAGAACGTCGCCTTCAACCCGCTCTTCCTCCATGGCGGCACCGGCCGCGGCAAGACCCACCTGCTGCACGCGATCGGCCACGAGTTCCACCGCCAGCGGCCGCGGGCGAAGATCATCTACATGTCGGCCGAGAAGTTCATGGTCGAGTTCGTCGCCGCGCTGCGCGCCAACGAGACGATCCAGTTCAAGCAGCAGCTGCGTTCCGCGGACCTGCTGATGATCGACGACGTCCAATTCATCGCCGGCAAGGAATCGACCCAGGAAGAGTTCTTCCACACGATGAACGAGATCATTTCGGCCGGGCGCCGGCTGGTGATCTCCTCCGACCGGGCGCCGCAGGACCTGGACGGCATCGAGCCGCGCATCCTCTCGCGCCTGTCCTGGGGCCTCGTCGCCGACATCAACCAGGCGGATCTCGAGCTCCGGCTCAACATCATCCACAAGAAGCTCGAGGCGCTGCCCGACGTACAGGTGCCCGAGGACGTGGTGATGTTCCTCGCGAAGAGGATCAACTCCAACGTCCGCGAGCTCGAGGGCGCGCTCAACCGCATCGCGGCCTATGCGGCGATGACCAACCGGGCGATCGACATCGACTTCGTCGGCGAGGTGCTCGCCTCGACCCTGCGCGCCAACCAGCGCCGGATCTCGATCGACGAGATCCAGACCAAGGTCTCCGAGCATTTCCGCATCCGCAAGGCGGAGATGACCTCGGCGCGGCGCGCCCGCGAGGTCGCCCGTCCGCGCCAGGTAGCCATGTATCTGTCCAAGCAGCTGACCCCGCGCTCGCTGCCCGAGATCGGCCGGCGCTTCGGCGGCCGCGACCACACCACGGTGATCCACGCCGTGCGGCAGATCGAGAAGCTGCGGGCCCAGGATCCTGAGCTCGATTCGGACATCCGCCTGCTCACTCGGCAGCTCGAGGGCTGAAGCGCGCGAGGGGCATTTTCGTGAATCCCCTCGTCCTGCTCTCGATCCTCGCCGCGCTGATCAGCGGCATGTGCGTAGCGCTCCAGGCGCCGACCAACGCGACGCTGGCCCGTGCCGCGGGCTCGCCGATCAACGCGGCGCTGATCAGCTTCGCGGTGGGAACCCTGGCGCTGCTCGCCGCGGCGCTCGTCCTCGGCGTCCGGCCGAACGGGGCAGGGCTGCGCGGCCTTCCATTCTATGCCTGGACCGGCGGCCTCTACGGCGCCTTCTTCGTCGCTGCGGCGGTGTTCGCGGCGCCGCGGATCGGCCTGGCCTTCTACATCGCGCTGCTGATCGGCGGGCAGCTCGCCACCGCGCTGCTGCTCGACCATTTCGGCGCCCTCGGGCTCGAGCGCCAGCCGGTGAGCCTGACCCGCGTGCTTGGCGTCTTCGTCATCCTCGGCGGCGTGCTGCTGATCCGCCGCTGATCCGCACGCGCAAAAAGAAGGGCCGGTTTTCCGGCCCTTCTCCTTGCTTCGAAATGGTCTCGGCTCAGCGCTGGCGCGCGGGCGGCGGAACCGTGATCTTCACCTGCTCGCCGTTGTTGCCGGGGAAGCCGGTGAACATCGCCTCGACGAGGTTCGGAACCAGCGTCCTCAGATCGTCGGTGCGCGAGCGGGCCTTGGCCGTCCCCTCGAACACCTTCTGGCCATCGCCGGCGCGGCGGATGTCGAGATCGAGGAAGCTGTTGTAGACGGTGTAGACGTCGATATCGTCATAGCCGATGCCCCAGAACGGATCGTCCCAGCCAAAATAGAAGGGGCTGCGCCGGCCGTAATAGCCGAAGCGCGAGTAATAGGGACGATAGCCGAAGCGGCCGTAGCCGAGGCCATAACCATAGCCGAACGGACGACCGAAGCCCGGCCGCTCGATGATCTGCTGGCGGCCCTCGTCGACGCCGTAATCGAGCGACACGACCAGAGTGGCGGCATCGCGCGACGACGCCTCGCTATAGCCCTGGGCGATCAGGTGCTGGCGCACGAGGGCGGCATATTGCGAGAACTCAAGGCCGCCGCGTTCCGCCGGATCGGCGGATTCGATGACGAACGACTGGCCCTGCGGCGCCGGCATCTGCTGGAAGCGGGAGACCTGCGCCGGAAAGCCGGTCGCGCAGCCGCCGAGCGCCAGCAAGGCGACCGGTGCGGCGAGGCTCAGAAGTTTCTTCGGGAGAGACATGGAGACGCGACCTTTCGGAAGGAGCCGGAACGGCACCATATAGAACTGGTCGACGATATAGAACGGTCTGGCTGAACGGACGCTGAAGGATCGTTCGACGGTTCTGGCTTTATCGCGTAATCACAGGCACTTGCGCGCCGCGCTTGATGGCTGGGCAGTTGCCCCAGCCGGTGCTTCAGCGCTGCAGGCCGAGCGCTTCATAGGCGTTGAGAAGAGTCGGCCGGCCGAGCTCGGCGGCGCGGGCGGACCCGCGCTCGAGGATCGCGTCGAGCTCGCCCGGATTCGCGTTCAATTCGTCCAGCCGCTGCTTGATCGGCCGCATCGTCTCGACGAGCAGCTCCGCCAGCGCCGGCTTGAACGCGCCGAAGCCCTGGCCGCCGTGCTGATCGAGCACGCCCTGCGCTTCCTGGCCGGTGAGCGCCGCGTAGATGGCGACGAGGTTGCGCGCCTCGGGCCGTCCCTCGAGACCGTCGACTCCGTCCGGGAGCGGGTCGGCATCGGTTTTCGCCTTGCGGATCTTCTGCGCGATCAGGTCGCTGTCGTCAGTGAGGTTGACCCGGCTCATGTCCGACGGATCGGACTTGGACATCTTGGCGGTGCCGTCGCGGAGCGACATCACCCGGGCCCCGGCCTTGCCGATCAGCGGCTCGGGGAGGGTGAAGAGATCGACCGCGAAATCGGTGTTGAACTTCGTGGCGATGTCGCGGGCGAGCTCGAGATGCTGCTTCTGGTCCTCGCCCACCGGCACGTGAGTCGCCTGGTAGAGCAGCACGTCAGCCGCCATCAGCACCGGATAGGCGAAGAGGCCGACGCTCACCGCCTCGCGGTTCTTGCCCGATTTTTCCTTGAACTGGGTCATCCGGTTCAGCCAGCCCATCCGCGCGGTGCCGTTGAGCAGCCAGGCGAGCTCGGCATGGGCGGGAACGCGCGCCTGGTTGAACAGGATCGAGCGCTGCGGATCGATGCCGCAGGCGATCAGCGCCGCGGCCATGGCGCGGACGTTGGCGCGCAGCTCCGCCGGATCATTGTACACGGTGATCGCGTGGAGATCGGCGAGGAAGAACAGGCATTCGCCTTCGTCCTGCATCGCCACCCAGCGCTTGATCGCGCCGAGATAGTTGCCGAGGTGGAGGTTGCCGGTCGGCTGGATGCCCGAGACGATGCGCATCGGGCGAGAGGAAGGATCAGCCGGCATCTTCAACGGGCCTCTTGCGGCGAAGGAGGGCCTTGAAGGCGTCCTTGTCGAGCCCTCCAATCACCCAGACCAGGGGGAAATAGACGGCCATGCCGGCGCCGACGATGGCGATCACGCCGATCATGCGCTTGGCGACGCCGCCGGTGAACCAATCGCCCAGCACCATCCGGACGGCAATCAGCGCGCCGACCATGGCCGCCGCCGCGACGAGCTGCCGCGCGACGCGACCGGCAAGCCAGCCCTGGATGCGGAAGTGGCCGCGGCGATGAAGGATGACGTAGAGGATGACGCAGTTCAGCCAGCTGGCGATGGCGATGGCCGCGGCGAGGCCGGCGATGCCGAACGGCGGGATCAGGACGAAGTTCAGCACCACGTTGGCGAGCAGCACGAAGGCGGCGGTCTTGACCGGGGTGGCGGTGTCCTGACGCGAGTAGAAGCCCGGCGTCAGCACCTTGACCAGGACGTAGGCGGGGAGGCCAAGGACGATGATGCTGAGCACCAGCGCGGTGATCCGCACGTCGTCCGGCCTGAACTCGCCACCCTGGAACAGCGCGCCGATCAGCGGCTCCGCCGCGACGCACAGCGCCAGCGCGGCGGGCAGGCAGAGCAGCATGGCGAGTTCGGTCGCCTCGCCCTGGACCCGCGCCGCCTTGTCATTGTCGCCGGCCCCGACGTGACGGCTGACCTGCGGCAGGATGGCGGTGCCGAGCGCGGCGCCGATGACGCCGAGCGGAAGCTGGTTTAGACGATCGGCGTAGTTGAACCAGCTCATCGCACCGGTGCCGATCCGCGCCAGGAAGAAGGTGTCGATGAAGGCGCTGATCTGATAGACGCCGGCGCCGAGCGTCGCCGGTATGACGACGCGGACGAATTGGCGAACGCCGGGAGTCATCTGCGGCCTGCGCAGACGCAGCGAGATGCCGGCGCGCCGCGCCGCGGCGATCAGCAGGGCCAACTGGATGACGCCGCCGACGGTGACGCCGATCGCCAGCGCCGTCGCCGTGACCGCGCCGCCGTCGGGCACCAGCAGCATCGCGCCCAGCATCGCGAGATTCAGCAGAGCGGGCGCGAACGCCGCCGCAGTGAAGCGGGTCAGGCTGTTGAGGATGCCGGAGAAAAGCGAAACCAGGCTGATCAGCAGCAAATAGGGGAAGGTGACCCGGGTGAGAAAGGTCGCCAGCGCCAGCTTTTCCCCGCCGTAGCCGGAGATCGCGGCGACGACTGGGCCCATGATCACTTCGAAGACGAGGGTGAAGAGGACGAGGGTGGGCAGGAACACCGCCAGCACCTCTTCCGAGAACTTCTTGGCTTCCTCAGCGCCGCCCTCGCCATGGTAGCGCTGGCTGAACAGCGGCACGAAGCCGGCCGAGAAGGCGCCTTCGCCGAACAGCCGCCGGAAGGTATTGGGCAGCCGGAAGGCGACCAGGAAGGCGTCGGCCGCCGCGCTCGCGCCCATGATGCGCGACATCAGCATCTCGCGCCCGAAACCGGCGACGCGGCTCACCATGGTGAGCCCGCCGATCGTGCCGACAGCCTTCCAGATATTCACGGTGCGTGCTTCCTAAAGGGGATCAGGCTTCGCCGCCGATCTCGCCGGCCGTGCCGCCGCCTTGCTCGGCGAGGTGCTGGGCCATGCGCTGCATGAACAGCGCGCCGAAGTCGATCGGCTCGAGCAGGAGCGGCGGGAAGCCGCCGTCCTGGACCGTGTGGTTCACGATCTGGCGCGCGAAGGGGAAGAGAATCCGCGGCGCTTCGGCGAGCAGGAACGGCTGAACCTGCTCGGCGGGAACGTTGCGCATGCCGACCAGGCCGGCATAGAGCAGGTCGACGACGAAGGCGGTCTGACCGTCGAGGGTCGAGCGCACCTCGATCTTCAGCGCGACCTCGTGGATCTCGTCGTTGAGCTGGGTCGCCCCGATGTTGAAATCGACCTCGATCTGAGGCTGGCCCTGCCATTGGTAGACGGCCGGCGCGTTCGGGTTCTCGAACGAGAGATCCTTCACATATTGCGAGATGATCCCGGCCTGGGGCGCGGTGTCGGCGCCGTTCGGTTCCTGCTCAAACGCGCCTTCCGCGCCCTGCTCTTCGGCCATGTCTTGGTGCTTTCGATTGCGATTGGATGACGGCCGCTCGGCCGTGCCCGGCGCGGGTAGCAGGAGCGCCGGGGCGGTGCAACAGCGGGCGGGCTCCGGACGAGGGACCCGCAGCGCATTTGAAACCTTGATGTTCAGCGCCTATGTAGGAGGCTGTCCTTCTCGGAGATGACGGTGACGATCGAGATTGTGCTTCTGGCAATGGTGGCCCTGTTCGTTGGCCTGCGCCTCTATTCGGTGCTCGGCCGGCGCACCGGCCATGAGCAGCAGCCGATCCTTCGTCCCGCCGAGACCGCCCCTTCGTCCGAAAGCACCGCGCCGGTGGCGGACGTCGCCGCCGATCGCACCGAGGCGACGGGCCTGGTCTACGAGGAAGGGGCCGCGAGCGGCGTGCGCGCGATCGTTTCCGCGGATCCCGCGTTCGACGTCGGCCGCTTCGTCGAGGGCGCCCAGGGCGCCTATCGCATGATCCTCGAGGCGTTCTGGCGCGGCGATCGCGACGAGCTTCGCTATCTCGCCGCCGCCGACGTCTATGCGGCCTTCGAGAGCGCGATCGCGGAGCGCGAGGCTGCCGGCGAGCGGCTCGACAACCGCCTGGTCGCGATCGAGCGCGCGGTGATCCAGGATGCCCGTCTGAACGGCCGCGTCGCGGAGATCGACGTGCGCTTCGATGCCGACATCGCCGCCGTGACGCGCGACCGCGACGGCAACGTCATCGCCGGGACGCTGACCGATGCGATCCCGACGCACGACGTCTGGACCTTCCGCCGCACGCTCGGCAGCGCCGATCCGAACTGGATGCTGGTCGAGACCGACGAGGCCTGAGCGCGCTTCCCTAAAGGCCGCCGCCGCGGCTATGCCTCGGCTGTGAGACGCACCGAATCGACCGAGCAACAAGGGGATCGGCGCCGTCGGCGCAGCCGGATCCGCTTCCGTCACCTGCCGCTGTTCGCGGGCATCGTGTTCGCGCTCGCGGGCTGCGCGCAGAAGACCGTGCCGCCTGCGGGCACCACGCCGCCGCCGAAGGAGGCTCCCCCCCAGCCGGCGGAGCCGCCCAAGCCGCAGACCGCGACCGAAGCGGGCGTGACGGCGGGGCCGAGCCTCGCCGCGCTGCTGCCCGCCGAGGCCGAGGCGGCCTATCGCGCCTTCCGGATCAGCTGCCCCGCCGTCACCAAGCGCACGGACGCGAGCGGCCTCACCCGGCCCGAGGACTGGCGGGCGGCCTGCGAGCCGCTCCCCCCGGAGGCGAGCAGCGGCGAAGCCTTCGCCGCCTGGTTCCGCGACCGTTTCGAGCTCGTCCAGGTCGGCGACGGGGCCGCCTTCGTCACCGGCTATTTCGAGCCGGAAATCGCCGGTTCGCGGGTACGCCAGCCGGGCTATGAGGTTCCGGTCTATCGCAAGCCCGAGGACCTCGTCGAGGTCGATGCGGCGACGGCGGCGGCCGCGGGCACGCCCCGCCGAGGACGCCTCGAGAACGGCGTCATAGTGCCTTATTTCGAGCGCAGCGAGATCGAGGACGGGATCCTCGCCGGGCGCGGGCTCGAGATCGGCTGGGCGGCCGATCCGATCGACTTCTTCTTCCTCCAGATCCAGGGTTCGGGGCGGCTGCGCCTGCCCGACGGCGGCGTGATGCGGATCGGCTATGCCGGGCAGAACGGCCGGGAATATGTCGGCATCGGCAAGCTGATGAAGGATCGCGGCCTGCTCGGCCCCGGCCAGACCAGCATGCAGGGGATCGTCGCGTGGCTGCGCGAGCATCCCGAGGAAGGCCGCGCGATCATGCGCGAGAACAAGAGCTACATCTTCTTCCAGGAGCTCACGGGGCCGGGACCGCTCGGCGCTTTGGGCCTGCCGGTGACGGCGCGGCGCACCGTCGCCGCCGATCCGAAGTTCGTGCCGCTCGGTGCGCCGGTCTTCCTCGACCTCGATCGGCGGGAGGCGAGCGGCGTCTGGGTCGCGCAGGATACGGGCGGGGCGATCAAGGGCGCGAACCGCTTCGATACCTTCTGGGGCGCGGGCGAGGATGCGGCGCGCACCGCGGGCGGAATGCAGGGACGGGGGCGTGCCTATATCCTGGTTCCCAAGGGAACCCTCGCGCGCCTCCATGCGACGCCTCAGCCCTGACGAGCGGCAGCTCTGGGAGAAGGTCGTCCAGAGCGTCCGGCCGATACGACCGCGACCAGCGCCTGCCGCCGCGGCGCCCGCGCCGCCGCCGGTCCCGCCGCCGCCTGCATCCCCCGGGCGCGTCGCAACCCCGGCGCCCCGCAGCGCGCCCGTGCAGGCGCCTCCTCCGGCTCCGGGCACGACGCTCGACGGCAGCTGGGACCGCCGCCTCTCGCGCGGCGTCGTCGCGCCGGACTTCGTGCTCGACCTTCACGGCCACAATCTCGCCACCGCCTATGATCTGCTCGACCGGCGGCTCGAGATGGCGATCGGTGCCGGCGCCCGCCTGCTGCTGCTGATCACCGGCAAGCCGCCGCAGGGAGACCGATCGGAGCGGCCGGTGAAGCGGGGCGCGATCCGCGCCGCGGTGGGCGACTGGCTCGCGGCCTCCCGGCACGCCAGGGACATAGCGGCGGTGCGCAACGCCCATCCGCGGCACGGGGGCGCCGGCGCGCTGTACATCGTGCTGCGCCGCCGCCGCTAGCATCTGGCTTGGCCGAATACCAATTGGTAACGGGCATCGCGTAATTTCCCGCGCAAAGCGCCCCAAGGGGAAGGAGGCGCAGGGCAAGCGGGGCGTGCCGACGCGATGAGTGCAAGCTGGACCAGGTTGGCCAACGGGCTCCTCAGCGTGTTCGCCGGAGTCTCGGCCTTCATCCTCACCCTGCTCGGCTTCCTGCTGCTCGGCCGGCTCGACCAGCAGATCGTCGCCTCGCTGTTCATCGGCCTGTTCGCCTTGCTGCTCGTCCGCGTGGCGACCGAGCGGCCGAATTCCAGCCACGCCCGCGCCGTCGCGGCGCTGATCGATCGCCTGCTTGCTGTCGCGCGCGGCGATCTGAGCTCGCCCGCACCGCCGCTGGTCCGCAAGGAGCTTCCGGCACTGGCATCGGCGGTCGACGGCCTGTTCGATCAGGTGCGCACCAGCCTCGACAATTTCCACGCCCTGGCGATGTACGATCCGGTCACGACGCTGCCGAACCGGCTCCACTTCCGCAAGGAGGCGGAACGGATCCTCGCCGGCCGTGCGCTCGATCAGCAGCCGGCGCTGCTGTTCATCGATCTGGACGGCTTCAAGGAGGTCAACGACCGCCTCGGCCACGCCCAGGGCGACCAGGTGCTGATCATGGTCGCCAACCGGCTGCGCGAGGTGGTGCGGGCGGAGAGCCAGGCGGGGAGCCTCAACCAGCCTCTGCTCGCCCGTCTGGCCGGGGACGAGTTCACGCTGCTGCTTCCCGATTCCGGGCGTGAAGAGGCGGAGCGGATTGCGTCGCAGGTGCTGGAAGCCCTTACCGAGCCTTTTCGATCGCCCTGCCAGACCAGCCACATGGGCGCCTCGATCGGTGTCGCCCTGTGCCCGGCGCACGGCGACGATCTCACCAGCCTGATGAAGGCGGCCGACATCGCCATGTACCACGCCAAGGAGAGCGGCCGCGCCCGCGCCTGCCTGTACGATCCCGAGCTTGCCCGCGTGTCGATGGAGCGCGCCGCCCTGCAGGGCGAACTCGGCGAGGCGATCGCCGCCGGAGCCCTGGAGCTGGTCTACCGCCCGCAGCTCTGCCTGCGGAGCGGAGCGATCCTCGCCGGCGAAGCCCTGGTCCAGTGGAACCGCCCAGGCGGTCCGCTGCTGCTCGACCGGCTGCCGGCGATGGTCCAGGACGCGGCGCTGGCGCAGGCGCTCGGCGAATGGACGCTCGACGCCGCGGTCAAGGCGTGCGCCAGGTGGCGGGCGGCGGGCCTCGACCAGCCGCTGAGCGTCCGCCTTCCCGATTGCGACATCGGCCGTTTCGATCTCGCCGCGCGGCTCACCTCGGCGTTCGACGGCTGGGGAGGGGATCCCTGGCCCCTCGAGCTCGAGCTCGTCCAGGGGCAGATTGCCGCCTTGTCGGTCGGCGCCCATCTCCAGCTCGCCATGCTGCGCGAAAGCGGCGTCGGCATCGCGATCGGCGGCTTCGGCGGCGGGAAGGCGAACCTCCCGGCGCTGGTCGGCTTCGCCGCCGACAAGGTGAAGCTCGATCCGGCGCTGCTGATCGACATCGACACGTCCGATCGCGCCCGGATCGTCGCCGCCAGCCTGGTCCAGATGGTGCGAGCGCTAGGAAGTACGACGGTGGCCGGGCCCGTCGAGCGCCAGGAGCAACTGGAGGTGCTGCGCGCGATCGGCTGCGACGCAGTGCAGGGCTTCCTGCGCGTCGAGCCGCTCGACGAGGCGACGTTCATCGCCTGGGTCGCCGGCCAGGATTGCGCCGGCAGCCTCGCCCGGGTCTCCTGAGGAGATCGGATCAGGCGAGGGCGTTGCGCAGGATGCGGGCGTAAATCCTGGCGAGACCGGCGATGTCCTCGACCGCCGCCGCCTCGTCCAGCTTGTGCATGGTCGCGTTGGGCAGGCCGAAATCCACGACCGGACAAAGAGCGATCAGGAACCGGCCGTCCGACGTGCCGCCGCTGGTCGAGAGCGTCGGCTCGACCCCGGTCTCCTCGCGGATCGCCTCGGTCACCAGCTCGTACAGCCGCCCCGGCGGGGTGAGGAACGCCTCACCCGAGATCTTCGCCTCTACGGTCGCGCCCGGCGCATGTTCGGCGGCGATCCGGCGGACGAGGGCGACCAGCTCCTCCCCGCGATGGAGATTGTTGAAGCGGATGTTGAGCTGGGCCGTGGCGCTGCCGGGGATGATGTTGGTGGCGCGGCTGCTCGTCTCGAGGGCCGTGATCTCCAGGTTCGAGGCCTGGAAGGCCTCGGTGCCGTCGTCGAGGTGAACTGCCTCGAGCGCCGTGATCAGCCGTGCGAGCTTCGGCACCGGGTTCTCCGCCCGGTGCGGATAGGCGACGTGGCCCTGAACACCGGGAACGGTGACCCACATGTTGACGGTGCCGCGGCGGCCGATCTTCACCACGTCGCCGAGCCGCGCCTCGGAGGTCGGTTCGCCGATCAGGATCATGTCGGGCTGGATATTGCGCTCGGCCATCCAGGCCATGATCGCGCGGGTGCCGTGAACTGCCGGTCCCTCCTCGTCGCCGGTGATCAGCAGGCTGACCGTGCCCGGATGGTCCGTGACGGCGGCGCAGGCGGCGACGAAGGCCGCGACTCCGCCCTTCATGTCGACGGCGCCGCGGCCGTAGAGGAGATTGCCGCGGATCTCCGGGTGAAACGGATCGCCGCTCCAGCCTTCCCCCGGCGGCACGACGTCGAGATGCCCGGCAAAGGCGAAATGCGGGCCGCCGCTGCCGCGGGTCGCGACCATGTTCTCGACCGGGCCGTCAGGCGCCTCGCCGGCGAAGAAGCGATGCACCTCGAAACCGAGCGGCTTCAGGGCGGCCTCCAGCACGTCAAACACGCCGGCGGAGCGCGGGGTGATGCTCGGGCAGGCGATCAGTCTTGCGGTGAGGTCCACCGGGTCGATAGCGTCGGTCATGGCCGCCGGCCTAGAGCCTGACCTTAAACGGGGAAAGACCCGCCATGCCGAAACTCGATCTCGACGCCATCCCGCCGATCAACCGCACCTCCTATCCGGCGCCGTTCGCCGAGCCGATGGCGAAGCGCGCGTTCCGACGCCTCGCGCCGGCGGCGGGCATCGAGGATTTCGGCGCGAGCCACGTCACGCTGCAGCCGGGCGGGATCTCAAGCCAGCGGCACTGGCACGAAGGCGAGGACGAGCTGGTGGTGATGCTGACGGGCGAGGCGGTGCTGGTCGAGGACGGGACGGAGACCGTGCTTCGCGCCGGCGACGTCGCCGCCTTCCCGAAGGGCGTCCCGAACGGCCACCACCTCGTCAACCGCAGCGGCGCCGATTGCGTCTTCCTCGCCGTCGGACGCCCTCCGACCAGCGACTGCCATTATTCGGACATCGACCTGCGCTTCGAGGGCGCCACCGGCCGCTACACCCGGCGGGACGGCACGCCTTATTGAGCCTGCTCCGGCTCCTCGTATTTTTCGATGACCCAGGGCTCCTCCTGCGCCGCCTCATACCATTGCTGCATCCAGGGGTGGGCGAGGATCGTCTCGACATAGGCCGCGGCGAAGCGGGGCAGGGGAACGGAATAGGTGACGAAACGGGTCACCACCGGCGCGAACATGATGTCGACCGCGCCGAACGTGCCGAACAGATAGGGGCCCCCTGCGCCGTGGCGGGCGCGGGCCTGCGCCCACAGCTCGAAGATCCGGACCAGCTCGGCCCGGACGTTTTCGGAAAGCTCGCGGGGCGGATGGCGCTTGCGCAGGTTCATGCCGCATTCGGTGCGCAGATTCTCGTAGCTCGAATGCATCTCGGCCGCCATCGAGCGCGCCATGCCGCGGGCGACCTCGTCCCTGGGCCAGTAGCGGTAGCGATCGGTCTTGTCGGCGAGCCATTCGACGATCGCCAGGCTGTCCCAGATCACCGCCTTGTCGTCCCACAGGATCGGGACCTTGCCGCCCGAAGGCGCGAATTCCTGCCCCTCGCGGCGACGATCCCATTCCTCGTCGAACATCGGAACGGTGATCTCCTCGAACGGCAGGCCCGATTGCTTGACCGCCAGCCAGCCGCGCAGAGACCAGGAGGAATAAGCCTTGTTGCCGATGATGAGCTTGAGCATCGTCTCTCCCGCCTGACCTGACGCCTGTCGAGTTCCCGAGGCGCGCTAGAGTTCCACCGCGAGGCGCAAAAGAAAAGGCCGCCAGCCCTTGCGGACGGCGGCCTCTCCTTTGGATCCGATCGCGAAGATCAGGCTTCGCTCGAAGCCTCGCCTTCGCCGCCGGTGTTCTCGGCGGTGTCGGTCGGGATCTCGCCCGGCTCGGCGTTCGGATCGCGATCCTCGGTGAAGCCGGCGGTGCCACGGTCGAACATCGCTGCCATCACGTCGACGCCCTGCGCCTGCAGCTCGGCCTCTTCGGGCGAGCGGGCGACGTTGACGTGGATGGTCACCGAAACCTCCGGGTGGAGGGCGATCCGGACGTCCTGCATGCCGATCGCCTTGATCGGACGGTCGAGGACGATCTGGTTCTTCGCCACCTTGTGGCCGTCGGCTTCCAGCGCTTCCGCGAGGTCGCGGGCCGAGACCGAGCCGTAAAGCTGGCCGGTGTTCGACGCCTGACGGATCAGCTGGATGGTGACGCCGTCGATGCCCTTCGATTCCTTTTCCGCGGCCGAGCGACGCTCGGCGTTCTGCGCTTCGATGCGCTCACGGTTGGATTCGAAGACCTTGCGGTTGGCGTCGTTGGCGCGCAGCGCCTTGCCGTTGGGCAGCAGGAAGTTGCGGGCGAACCCGTTCTTCACCTTGACGACGTCGCCGATGGCGCCGAGCTTCTCGATCCTCTCGAGCAGAATGACTTCCATTGCTCGCGCTCCTTATTTCACGACGTAGGGGAGGAGGCCGAGATGGCGGGCGCGCTTGATCGCCTGGGCGAGCTCGCGCTGCTTCTTGGCCGAAACCGCGGTGATGCGGCTGGGAACGATCTTACCGCGCTCAGAGACGAAGCCCTGGAGCAGGCGAACGTCCTTGTAGTCGATCCGGGGAGCTTCCTTGCCCGAGAAAGGGCAGCTCTTGCGGCGGCGGAAAAATGGGCGTGCCATGTTGCTGTCCTTCTCTCTTACGCGTCGGCTTCTTCGCGGCGCGGAGCACGGTCGCCCCGGTCGTCGCGGTCGCGGCCACGGCCGCCGCGGTCACCACGATCGCCGCGGTCGCGCTCGCTGCGCTCGTTGCGGCGCATCATCGCCGAGGGGCCCTGCTCATGCTCGTCGACTCGGACGGTCATGTAGCGGATGATGTCCTCGTTGATCTGCGTCTGGCGCTCGAGCTCGGCGACGACGTTGGAGGGGGCGGTGAAATCGAGGGCGACGTAATGCGCCTTGCGATTCTTGGCGATGCGGTAGGCGAGGCCGCGCAGGCCCCACGTCTCGGTCTTCACGACCTGGCCGCCATTGCTCTCGATGATGTTGGTGGCGGTTTCCGCCAGCGCGTCGACCTGGCTCTGGGCCAGATCCTGACGCGCGAGAAAGACATGCTCGTAAAGCGGCATGTATCTGCGTCCTTGTGTTGGCCGATCGCTGACGCCGCCCTATGCGGACGCCCCTCCGGCTGTCGTCTTCGATTCATTCGCAAAAATGAAGCGGGGCGGGAGAGCTCGAGCCCTCCGCCCCGTGGCGGCCCCATGGCCGATGCAGCGCGAAAAAGCAAGCCCGGCTTGCGCTGCGGGGTGCTGCTGGCCTAGCAGCCGCGCCAACAGGAGGAACGCATGCGTGCATTCATTTTCCCGGGCCAGGGCAGCCAGGCGGTCGGGATGGGCAAGGCGCTGGCCGAGGCGAGCAACGTCGCCCGCGAGCTGTTCGAGGAAGTGGACGAGGCGCTCGGCCAGAATCTCGCACGGCTGATGGCCGAGGGCCCGATCGAGGATCTCACCCTGACCGAGAATGCGCAGCCGGCGATCATGGCCAATGCCGTCGCCACCCTGCGCGTCTCTGGAATTCCGATCTCGAAGGCCGATTTCGTCGCCGGCCACAGCCTCGGCGAATATTCGGCTTTGTGCGCAGCCGGATCGTTCGACGTCGCCACGACCGCGCGGCTGCTCAAGCTGCGCGGCCGGGCGATGCAGGCGGCGGTTCCGGTCGGGGAGGGGGCGATGGCCGCCTTGCTCGGCGCGACCCTGGACGTCGCGCAGGCGGTCGCCGCGGCAGCGGCGGAGGGCGAAATCTGCACCGTTGCCAACGACAACGACCCGAGCCAGGTCGTGATCTCGGGCCACCGCGGCGCGGTCGAGCGGGCGCTCGGCATCGCCAAGGAAATGGGCGCCAAGCGGGCCGTGCTTCTGCCGGTCTCGGCGCCGTTCCACTCGCCGCTGATGGAGCCGGCGGCGCGGGCGATGGAGCAGGCGCTCGGCGAGACCGCGATCGCCGATCCGGCGGTGGCGCTCTACGCCAACGTCACCGCTGCGCCGGTACGCGAGGGCGACGAGATTCGCAGGCTGCTGGTCGAGCAGGTCACCGGCATGGTGCGCTGGCGCGAGAGCGTGGCGGCGATGGCCGAAGCCGGCGTCGACCATTTCGTCGAGTTCGGCGGCAAGGTGCTGGGGCCGATGGTGAAGCGCATCGCGCCCGACGCACGGGTGACGAGCGTCGTCTCGATGGACGACGTGGACGCGCTGGTGAAGGAGATTTGAGAATGTTCGACTTGAGTGGAATGACCGCGCTGGTGACCGGCGCCTCGGGCGGCATCGGCTCGGCGATCGCTCGTGGGCTGGCGGAGCGCGGCGCCCGCGTCGCGCTCTCCGGAACCCGCGAGGCGGCGCTGCAGGCGGTGGCGGGCGAGATCGGCGGCGATCCGGTGATCCTTCCGGCCAATCTCTCCGACAGCGCGGCGGTCGACGGCCTGGTGCCGCAGGCGGTCGAGGCGCTCGGCAAGCTCGACATATTGATCAACAATGCCGGCGTTACCCGCGACAATCTGGCGATGCGGATGAAGGACGAGGAATGGGCGGACGTGATCCGCATCAACCTCGAGGCGGGCTTCCGTCTTTCGCGCGCCGCGCTGAAGCCGATGATGCGCGCCAAGTTCGGCCGGATCATCTCGATCACCTCGGTGGTCGGCGCCACCGGCAATCCGGGCCAGGCGAATTACGCCGCCTCCAAGGCCGGTCTGGTGGGCATGTCCAAGGCGCTCGCCCAGGAGGTCGCCAGCCGCAACATCACCGTCAACTGCATCGCGCCCGGCTTCATCCGCTCGGCGATGACCGACGCCTTGCCGGACAGCCAGAAGGAAGCCCTGATGGGGCGCATCCCGGCGGGCCGGCTCGGCGAAGGCGACGACATCGCCGCGGCCGCCGTCTACCTCGCCAGCCGCGAGGCCGGCTATGTCACGGGGCAGACGCTGCACGTGAACGGCGGCATGGCGATGCTCTGAGCAGGCCGGTGCCTGTTCCGCAATCAAACGTTACGCCCCTTGCCAGCCCCCTCGGGGAGCGGCTAGGGCAGTCGCAAACAAAGCCTAGGGAAGGGTAGAATATGAGCGAGACCGCCGACCGCGTGAAGAAGATCGTCGTCGAGCACCTCGGCGTCGAAGCCGACAAGGTGACCGAGGACGCCAGCTTCATCGACGATCTGGGCGCCGACAGCCTCGACATCGTCGAGCTGGTGATGGCTTTCGAGGAAGAGTTCGGGGTCGAGATCCCGGACGATGCGGCCGAGAAGATCACCACCGTCCGCGACGCCATCGAATATATCGACAACAACAAGGCCTGAGCTTTCCGGCTCTCCAGGCCGGCGGTGCTCGAGCCGCTTTGACGAACGGCTCCCCGTCATCGCCGGGGGGCCGTTTTGACTTTTGATCCCGGGAGTTTCCTGATGCGCCGCGTAGTCGTCACTGGTCTTGGCATGGTGTCCCCGCTCGGGGCCGACATCGAGACGAGCTGGAAGAACATCCTCGCCTCGAAGAGCGGGGCCGCGCGAATCACGCATTTCGATCCGAGCGAATACGCCTGCCAGATCGCCTGCGAGGTGAAATCGGCGGACCATGAATATGGCTTCGATCCGAACAAGCGCGTCGACCACAAGGTCCAGCGCCAGGTCGATCCGTTCATCGTCTACGGCATCGACGCCGCCGGCCAGGCGCTCGAGGATGCCGGCCTGACCGACATGAGCGAGGAAGAGCGTTATCGCGCCGGCGTCTCGATCGGCTCAGGCATCGGCGGCCTGCCCGGCATCGAGAAGGAATCCCTGGTCCTGCATGAGAAGGGGCCGCGCCGCGTCAGCCCGCACTTCGTGCATGGGCGCCTGATCAACCTGATCTCCGGCCAGGTTTCGATCAAATACGGGCTGATGGGGCCGAATCATGCGGTCGTCACCGCCTGCTCGACCGGCGCTCATTCGATCGGCGACGCAGCGCGCATGATCATGCTCGACGACGCGGACGTGATGGTCGCCGGCGGCGCCGAGGCCGCGATCTGCCCGATCGGCATCGCCGGCTTCGCCCAGGCGCGGGCGCTTTCCACCCAGTTCAACGACCAGCCGGAGCGTGCCTCGCGTCCCTACGACAAGGACCGCGACGGCTTCGTGATGGGCGAGGGCGCCGGCGTGGTGGTGCTCGAGGAATATGAGCACGCCAAGAAGCGCGGCGCCAAGATCTATGCAGAGGTGGTCGGCTACGGCATGTCCGGCGACGCCTATCACGTCACCGCGCCGCACCCGGAAGGCGCCGGCGGCTTCCGGGCCATGCAGGTCGCGATGAAGCGCTCGGGGCTCGATCTCGGCGACATCGACTATATCAACGCCCACGGCACCTCGACGCCGCTCGGCGACGAGCTGGAGCTCGGCGCGGTGCGCCGGCTGTTCGGCAACAACATCGCCAACCTGTCGATGAGCTCGACCAAGTCGGCGATCGGCCACCTGCTCGGCGGCGCGGGCGCCGTCGAGGCGATCTTCTGCATCCTCGCGCTGCGCGACCAGATCGTCCCGCCGACGCTCAACCTCGAGAATCCGAGCGAGGGCACGACCGGCGTCGACCTGGTGCCGCTGGTCGCCAAGGAGCGCAAGGTGAAGGCCGTGCTCAACAACAGCTTCGGCTTCGGCGGCACCAACGCCAGCCTGGTCATGAAGGCGGTCTGATCCCTTCATGAAGAAGCTCCTCGTCCTCGGCCTGCTGGTCGGGGCGGCGATCGTCGCCGGCCTCTACTTCATCCAGGGATGGAGCGCGTCGGGGCCGGCGAGAGCGCCGGTGAGCGTCGTCATCGCGCCGGGCTCGAGCCTCGCCTCCGCGGCGGAGCAGCTCGAGGACGCGGGCGTGATCGGCTCGTCGCAGCGTTTCCTGCTCCAGGCGAAACTGTTCGGCGGGGGCGCGCCGATCCAGGCCGGCGAATTCGAATTTCCCGCCCGGGCGAGCCATTCGCAAGTCCTGGCCATGCTGCAGACCGGCAAGACGCTGCAGCGCATGGTGACGGTGCCCGAAGGCCTGCCCTCCGTGCTGGTGCACGAGCGGCTGATGAACGCTCCGGCGCTGACCGGCGACGCGCCGGTGCCGGAGGAGGGCTCGGTGCTGCCCGACAGCTACAGCTACCAGCGGGACGAGCCGCGGGCGGCGGTGCTGGAGCGGATGCAAAAGGCGATGCGCGACACTCTGGCCGAGCTGTGGCCGAAGCGCAGCCCCAACAGCGTCGTGAAATCGCCTGAAGAGGCGGTGATCCTCGCCTCGATCGTCGAGAAGGAGACCGGCAAGGCCTCCGAGCGGCCGATGATCGCCGGAGTCTATTCGAACCGGGTCCGGATCGGGATGAAGCTCGATGCCGATCCCACCGTCATCTACCCGATCACCAAGGGACGGCCGCTCGGAAGGCGCATCCTGCGCTCCGAGCTCCAGGCGCAGAACGGCTACAACACCTATGCGATGGCCGGGCTGCCGGTCGGCCCCATCGCCAATCCGGGACGCGAGTCGATTCGCGCGGTCCTCAACCCGGCGGAAACCGACGCGCTCTATTTCGTCGCGGACGGGACGGGCGGGCACATCTTCGCGAGCACGCTCGCCGAGCACAATGCCAATGTGCAGAAATGGTATGCCCTGCGCCGCGCCCGCGGCGAAATGTGAGGCGGCGGAAGCGCCGCTCGCCCGTCAGCGAGCAGGTCTAGAGGGTAAGTCGCCGGCGCTCGATCCTGGCCTCGCTGCCTTCCGGCCGGGCGCAGCGGAACGGCTCGACCGACACTCTCCGGCTCTCCAGGCTGACCTGGATGGCCATCATGTCGTCGACCATCATGCCGACATGGTCCTCGCAGAAGAGAAGGTCGCCGCGGTGGAGCGGCGCATCGTCGGGGAGCGGCTCGCCCAGCCGGCGCTGATGATCGACGTCGCGCGGGCAATCGATCCCGCAGAGCTGCAGCGACAGCTGGACCAGGCCGGCGCAATCGATGCCATGGATCGTGCGGCCGCCGGGACGATAGGGCGCGCCGAGCAGGCGCTGGGCGACGATCACCGGATCATCCTCGTGCCGGTCGACGCGCTGGAGATAGGCGAGGGGGACGCAGCCCGCCTCGATGTGCAGCATCGCGCCGTGCGGCTCGCCGTGCAGCCGGCTGCCCATCGGCAGGGTCGCGAGCGGCGGCGAGAGGGGATCGCCGCACGTCTGGATCGGTGCGCCGGCCTCGACGACCACGTGGGTTGGCTCAAGCGGATCGGCGAGCTCGATCGCCTCGATATAGCCCACGCGGTGATCGAGCAGGCTGTATCCCCAGGCCCAGCCGGAGGTGATGTCGAGCACCGCGAACTTCTCGCCCGGAAGGAGCTCAGAGACCGCGGCGGCGTCGTCCTGCGGCTCGGCCCTGAGCGGGGTCGGCAGCAGGCCGCAGTCGCGGATCAGCGGGCGCGCGTAATGCGGCGCGAACAGCCGGCCGGCGAGCCCGACGTCGGCGATGTCCTTGCGCCAGGCGTGAATTCGCGGGTCGAGGACGATCGAGGGACCGTCGAGCGAGAAGCGCTCAGTGCTGGAGGAGGATACCCCGTTCCTTGGCGGTTCGGCGGCCGGCGCCGTCCTGCTGCTCGATATTGCGTTCGAAGCGCTCAAGGAACTCCTGCCCTATGCTGGTCTTTGCGACGAATACGTTGCGGCGATCTGCCTCGTCGCGGACCCGGCGCAGATAGCCGAGCGTGCCCAGGGTATTCAAGGCGCGTGTGATGACGGGCTTCGATACGCCCAGGGTGTGGGCAAGGCCCCGCACCGTATGGGGGCCGGGCGTCAGATAGACGATCATCAGCAGCGCCATCTGGCGATTGGTGAGATCCGGTTGCCCCGAGCGGACGTATCCGATGAGGGTCTGCATCCAGCTCCTGAGGCCGCGCTCTGACACTGGTTCTTCTCCGATTTCGGACGGCGTCTGTTTCGGGCGTACAACCAGTCAGATCGTTTTTCGTTTCGTACCCTATTGAGAATTCGGCGCAAAAACGGCTGCAAATCGTCAGGCGCCGAAACGGGCGGAAAGAACGGCCCAGGCGGCCCTCAGTCCAAGCGCCTCGCCGCCCTTCGGACGACCCGGTTTCGCCGAGGAGCGCCAGGCGAAAGTGTCGAAATGCGCCCAGGGCGTGCCGGCGGGGACGAAGCGCCGCAGGAAGAGGGCCGCGGTGACGGCGCCGGCCATCGGCGCCTCGGAGACATTGCCGAGATCGGCGATGTCGGAGGAGAGCATCTCGTCATAGCCGTCCCACAGCGGCATCCGCCAGAGAGGGTCGGAGACTTCGGACCCTGCGGTGAGCAGCGACTCGGCCAAGGCATCATCATTGGCGAACATCGCCGGAAGGTCCGGACCGAGCGCGACACGGGCGGCGCCGGTCAGCGTCGCGAAATCGAGGATCAGCGCGGGGTCGCCCTCGCCGGCGCGGGTCAACGCGTCGCCGAGGATGAGCCGGCCTTCCGCATCGGTGTTGCCGATCTCCACGGTCAGGCCCTTGCGGCTCCTCAGCACGTCGCCCGGCCGGAAGGCTGCGCCGGACACGGCATTTTCCACCGCGGGGACGAGGACATGGAGGCGGACCGGCAGCCGGGACTTCATTACCAGCCTGGCGAGCGCGAGGACGTGGGCCGCGCCGCCCATGTCTTTCTTCATCAGCCGCATGCCCGATGCCGGCTTGATGTCGAGGCCGCCGCTGTCGAAGCAGACGCCCTTGCCGACCAACGCGATCCGCGGATGGGCGGGGTTGCCCCATTCGATCTCGATCAGGCGAGGGGCCCGGTCGGCGCTCGCCGCGCGGCCCACGGCGGCGATCATCGGGAAGCCTTCGTCGAGCGCCCGGCCGGCGGTGACGACGACCTCGGCGCCGCATTCCGCCGCGACGGCGCGAGCGGCCTGCTCGAGCTCCGCGGGTCCGAGATCGCCGGCGGGGGTGTTGACCAGATCGCGCACGAGCGCGGTCGCTTCGGCGAGCAGAATTGCCTCGTCGGTGCGCGCCGGTTCGGCGGTGAGCAGGATGCGCGGTCCCTTTGGCGCCTTCGGCGCCTTGTACCTATCGAAGCTGTACTGGGCGAGCAGCCATCCCAGCGCGGCGGATCCCGGAGCGATACCGTCGAGCCGGTAGCGACCTTCGGGGAGCGTCTCGGCGGCCCTGGCGAGCGACCAGGGCCCGAGCGCCGCCGCGTCCTTGACGCCGGCCGCGGCAGACCATTCCGCGCCGTCGCCGGGCAGGATCGCGATCTGGTTTTCCTCGCCGCGGAACGCCTGCGCCTGGACGGCCTGCCGGACGCGATCGGGCTGCGAGGTCAGCCACGCGTCGTAGCCGTTTCGATCGACGAGGACGATGGAGGTGGCAGGCTCGCCCTTGTCGGCGAGGAGGAGCGGCTGGAAGTCGGTCATGACCCAGCCTTAGGGACAGGCGCGGACCAGAAAAAGGGTGCTTGTCGCCGCAGCATGGCGACTCATCGCCGAAGGCGCTTGGCCCCCATCGCCGGGCCGGCGGCGGCAGGCGGTCGCTTCTCCTGCACAACAGCAGACGAGGAACGACCTGGACCAGGAAGAGGATCGGCCAGTCAGCGACCCCGGGCACGCGGGTTCCGGCCGGGGCGGCTTCCGAAGCGCGCTTCGCCAGCGAAGCGAGCATCCAAAGCGCCAAGCCGGGTCTCACCTATGGGAATGACCTGGACCAGTGTTTTCGCTCCGCCGCCTTGGACAGAAAGGCAAGCACGGCCTCAGTCCAGGGCGTTCGTTCGCGCGCCCAGCGGTGCGTCGGCGGCGTACATCACCGTCTTCAGGTTCATGAATTCGTGCATGCCGTAGGGGCCGAGCTCGCGCCCGTGACCGGAGCGCTTGATACCGCCGAACGGCGCCTCGGGAGAGGAGGCGAGCATCTGGTTGATCGCCGTCATGCCGGCCTCGATGTCGCGGACGAAGCGTCGCTGCTCGCCTTCGTCGCGGGTCCAAACCGAGGAGCCGAGGCCAAACGGTATGTCGTTGGCGATGCGGATCGCCTCGTCGATGTCGGCAGCGCGGAACACCATGGCGATCGGACCGAAGATCTCCTCGTGCATCAGCGGGCTGTCGAGCGGCACGTCGGTGAGGATGCCGGCGCTGAGATAGGCGCCGTCGGCGGTCGGCTCACCGCCGAACAGCAAGGTCGCGCCCAGCGACTTCGCTTCCTCGAGCTGCTCGAGGACGGTGTCGCGCTGCTCGAAGCTGGAGAGGGGCCCCATGTCGATCGCGGGATCGAACGGATCGCCTGCCTTCACCGCACGCATCCCGTCCGAGAAACGCGCCATGAAGGCGTCGTAGACGTCGGCATGGACGATCATCCGCTTGGCGCAGATGCAGGACTGGCCGCTGTTCTGGATCCGCGCCTTCACCGCCTGCGCCACGGCTGCATCGAGATCGGCCGACGGCATGACGATGAACGGATCGGAGCCGCCAAGCTCGAGCACCACCTTCTTCAGCGCCCGGCCGGCCGCTTCGGCGACCGAGGCGCCGGCGGCTTCGCTGCCGGTCAGAGTCACCGCCGCGATCCGATCGTCGGCGATGACCCCGGCGACGGCGGAGGATTTGATCGCGAGATTCTGGAACAGGCCGTCGGGCGCGCCGGCCGCGGTGACCATCTCCTCGAGCAGCCCGGCGACGCCCTGCACGATGCTGGCATGCTTCAGCAGGCCGACATTGCCGGCCATGATCGCCGGAGCGAGGAAGCGGACCGCCTGCCAATAAGGGAAGTTCCACGGCATGATCGCGAGCACCGGGCCGATCGGCAGCCAGTGGAGCTCGGCCGTGCCGCCGCCAGTCAGGCTCTGGCGCTTCGGCGCGAGCATGGCGGGTCCGTGCTCGGCATAGACCCGGAAGCCGGCGGCGCATTTGTCGACCTCGGCCAAAGCGGTGGCGAGAGTCTTGCCCATCTCGAGCGAGGCCATGCGGGCGAGCCGCTCGCGCTCGACCTCGAAGCGGTCGGCGATGCGGGCGAGGAGGGCGGTGCGTTCCTCGAGCGGCGTGGTGCGCCAGTGGCGGAAGGCCGCAGCCGCCCTGGCGAGCTTCGCGTCGAGCTCGGCTGGCGTCAGCTCGGGATAGGTGGCGATCTCTGCTCCGGTGGCTGGGTTGACGCTTCTGAACATCGTTCCTCCAGTTCGCGCAGCCCGGGCGCGGATCAGCTGACCGGGACTCCGAAGAGATCGTGCTCGTCCGCGTCCTCGATCAGGACGCGCAGGATGTCGCCCGGGCTCGCCTCGGCTGCGTCGCGCAGGTGGACCTCGCCGTCAATCTCCGGCGCGTCCGCCTGGGAGCGTCCGGACGCGCCGCCCTCGCCGTCGGCCACGTCGATGATGACGTCGATCTCGCGACCGACCTTGGCCTGGAGCTTCGCGGCGGAGATGCGCGCGGTGGTCTCCATCAGGCGCGCGTAGCGCTCTTCCTTGACCTCTTCGGGCACCACGCCGGGAAGGGCGTTGGCGGCTGCGCCGGTCACCGGCTCGAAGCGGAAGCCGCCGACCCGGTCGAGCTGCGCTTCCTCGAGCCATTGCAGGAGATATTCGAAATCGGCGTCCGTCTCGCCGGGGAAGCCGACGACGAAGGAGGAGCGGATGGCGATGTCCGGGCAGATCTCGCGCCAGGCGCGGATCCGCTCGAGCACCTTGGCCTCGTTCGCAGGCCGCTTCATCGCCTTCAGCACCGAGGGCGCGGCGTGCTGAAAGGGAATGTCGAGATAGGGAGTGACGAGTCCCTCGGCCATCAGCGGGATGACCTGATCGACGTGCGGATAGGGATAGACGTAGTGGAGGCGCACCCAGGCGCCGAGCTTGCCGAGCTCGCGCGCCAGATCGGTCATGTGCGCGCGGACCTCGCCACCCTTCCAGGGCCAGGCCGCGTGGCGCAGGTCGACGCCATAGGCCGAGGTGTCCTGGCTGATGACCAGCAGCTCCTTCGTGCCGGCGGCGACCAGCTTCTCCGCCTCGCGCAGGATGGCGTCCGGACGGCGGCTGACCAGATCCCCGCGGATCGACGGGATGATGCAGAAGCTGCAGCGGTGATTGCAGCCCTCTGAGATCTTCAGATAGGAATAATGGCGCGGGGTGAGCTTGAGCCCGCTCTCCGGCACCAGGTTCAGATAGGCCGACGGCGGCATCGGGGCGGCGACGTGCACCGCGCCCACGACGCTTTCATATTGATGCGGCCCGGTGATCGCGAGGACCTCCGGAAACTTCTGCCGGATGACCTCGGCCTCGTTGCCCATGCAGCCGGTGACGATGACGCGGCCGTTCTCGGCGATCGCCTCGCCGATCGCCGCCAGGCTCTCCTCCTTCGCGGAGTCGAGGAAGCCGCAGGTGTTGACGAGCACGACGTCGGCCTCCTCATATTCCGAGGAGAGCTGATATCCGTCGGAGCGCAGCTTGGTGAGGATGCGCTCGGAATCGACCAGCGCCTTGGGGCAGCCGAGCGAAACCATGCCGACTTTCGGCGGAGTGGGAAGCGTGAGAGTCATGGATGGCGCGCAGATAGGAGCGAAAAGGGGCTTTTTCTAGGCTACGCAGCCAATTGGAGCATCGGGCTTCGAGACCGGCGCTCGGACATGGGCAGGTTCGAAGCGGCCAGGGTGTTTCGCGTCAGGCGGCGGCCCGGGCTCCGGTCCCGAGGAAGTCGGCCAGCTCGGGCGCCGAGAGGGGCTTGCTGATGAAGAAGCCCTGGGCGGTGTCGCAGCCCATCTCCCGGAGGCGATCGAGGCATTCCTGATCCTCAATGCCCTCGGCGACCACCTTGAGGCCCAGCTCGTGCGCCATCGCGATCGTCGAGCGGACCATGATCGCGTTGCGAGTGTCGCTCGCAATGGTCTGGACGAAGCTCTTGTCGATCTTGAGCTCGGTCGCGGGAAGGGTCTGCAGATAGCCGAGCGACGACTGGCCGGTGCCGTAGTCGTCGATCGAGATTCGAACGCCGAGGGCGCGCCAGCTCTCCAGCGCAGCGATGGCCCGGGCCGGGTCGTTCATCGCGGCGCTTTCCGTCACCTCGATCGTGATCCGCTCCGGCGGGACGGGGCTGGTACGCAATGCTTCGCGGACCGACTCGATGAAGCCATGGTCGGCCAGCACGCTCGCCGAGACGTTGACGGCGACATTGATCGGGTGGCCGCGCTCCTGCCAGCTCCAGGCGTCCTCGAGCGCCTGTTGGAGCACGTGACGGGTCAGGTCCGCCGCCCGGCCATGCTCCTCGACCAGGGGGATGAACTTGTCGGGGCCAATCGGGCCACGCTGCGCATGGTTCCACCGCACCAGCGCTTCGACGCTGAGCACCTTGCCCGAGTGCAGATCGAGCTTGGGCTGATAGGCGTTCCACAGCTCTCCGCTGGCCATTGCGGCGTCGAGCTCGCCGAGCAGCGAAAGCTGCAGCGTCGCCTCTTCGCTATCGGCCTCGGTGAACTTCTGCCAGCGATTGCCCCGCTGCGCGGCATGGACGGCGGCGAGCGCCGCGTCGGCGACCAGCTGCTTCACACTGCTGCCGGCGAGATTCTCGCTCCCCGAGAGGCCGAAGGTGAGCGAGACGTCCACCAGACGCCCGCACTCGACAGGCGCGCGCATCAGCGCGGCGGCGGCCTCCAGCCGGCCGTCGAGACTGCTTTCGTCGTCGGGCGTCTCGATCCACGCCAGCGCTGCCGTATCCACCCGGTAGATGTGCATGTCGCCGCAGGCGAGCCTCAGGCGATCCGCGACCCGCAGGATCAGCTTCGCGGTGGCTTCATCGCCGAGGCCGGAGGCGATCATCGCGAAATGTTCGATGTGCGCCACGACGATATTGGCCTGGGCGCGTCCGGCGAGCGCGCCTTCGAGGGCGGCGAGGTTGGGGAGGCCGGTGGCCGCGTCCGTCGTCTCCTTGCGGCGGGCACGCTGGGCAAGGAGCGCCGCGCCGTTCAGGCCGATCACGGTGGCGGCGCTGCCGAGTGCGGGCGCAAGCGCCATCGACACGGCGAAAAAATGTTCGCTGGCCAGCGGGATGAGCGGCAGTACCGCGGTCGCGGCACCGAAGCCTGCCAGCCGGCGCGGGCTCGCCGCCTTGCGGAGAATACCGGCCGCAGCGGCAAGGGCGAGCAGCAGCATGCCGCCGCCGCTCCACGACTGCGGGATCGGCCCCTGCATGAGGGTTTCCGCGGCCAGCGCCTGGATCACGACGCCGGGGATGACCCCGTGCCGCGGGGTTGCATAATAATCGCGGATTTCGATCGCGGTGGCACCGATTATCACTCGCTTGCCGGCCAATGCGGCGGCCGGGACGCGGCCGGTTACCAGATCGATCAGGCTGTGGCGCGGGATCGTCTCCGGCCTGATCGAATAATCGATGTCGAACGCCTCGCCCGTATCGGCGGGCACCTCGGCCGTCAGGTTGGCAAGGGAAGGGCGGGGGGTCCCGCCCGTCACCGTCCCCAGGGGCATCTGACGGACGTAGCCGCTGGCATCCGGACGGACGTTCACGCCGGCGAGGAAAGCGTTTTCTTCTAGTATTTTGATCGGGATGTTTTCGACGGATTCTTCGCTGGTGCTATCGGCAGCCTGACGGAAGGTGGCAAGATAGACGCTCCCTCCCGCCCGCTTCAGCGCGGCGGCGAAGGCCGCGTCCTCGCGCGGATCTGACGCGGCCGAGAAATCGACGTCGAAGCCGATCGTCCGGGCCCCGGCGGCGCGCAGCTGGTCGACCGCTCGCCCGTGCACGCTGCGCGGCAGCGGCCACTTCGTGAGCGCGGCCAGGCTCTTGGCATCGATCTCGACGACGTGGATCTCGCCCGTGGCGTCATGGGCACGCACGGCGTAGCGAACGTCCTGGAGGATGCGGTCCACTCCGGCCCCCGCGCCGGTGAGCAGGATGGTAGCGCCGACCAGCGCCGCGGCGGCGAGCACCGCGATCTGTGGAAGTGCGAAGGGCAGGCGGCCCGAGCGCTCGTCCAGATCGGCCTGCAGCATCATCGGATCGCCAGCCCGACGCCGGGGAAGGCGCAGCATTGCGAATGCCATAGGAGCCGCCTCGATCAGCGATCGAGCTTGCGGGACGATTTGTCTTCGTGCTTCTCGAACCGGTCGCCAGCGTCCCTGCCGGACCATTCGGCCGCACGGCTTCCCGAGCGCTCATGGTCCTTGCCGGACTTGTCGCTGTC
>NZ_SPDV01000035.1 GCF_004564275.1 Sphingomonas parva (ex Maeng et al. 2020) | reverse complement strand
CTTCCTCAGCGAGAGCTACATCTTCGAGCACAATGACCGCTTCGCGGTCGCTGCGGCCGAGGAGGGTGATGCCTTTGTCCCGTTCGTCGGCGATCTCGCCGGCGTGCTCTGCGCCAAGCACGAGCGGGTCGTCAGCAACGACAATTGCATCCGCTTCGAGGGCTTGGTGCTGCAAATTCCCGAGCAGCGTCACCGCCGTCACTACGTCAAGGCGACCGTCCAGGTGCGTCAGCAAGGCGACGGCTCCATCGCGATCTATCACGGTCCGAGGCGCCTCGCCGGCTACATGAGCGATGGCCGCCTGGTCATCGAACAGGGAGGACCCACGAAATCGGCCGCTTAAGTCTGCTCGGCGGCCGACCTGTGGCCTCCTGGTCGGTGCTCCGCACCGCCCACGATCCCACAGGTCGAACAGGAAAGAAGCGGACATTTGATGTGCTACGAAAGCCGGACATCTTTACGTGCTAGCGACATCCGTGGACTGAACGGGTCAGCCGCTCGCCCCCCAGGGTGCCGGAACATTTCTGTTGCTCCCGCTTTCACGATATGTTGTAACATCATGTTATGAGATAAAGTCACATAAGAAGGTGAGAGAGGAGAAGGACATGCAAGGCAGCTTCGCCCAACCGACCAGGAGCAACGGCACCGCCATCGCCATCGTGATGGCGATGCACGCCGCCGGGATCACCGCACTGGCCTTGGCCAAGACCGAGGTCTTCAAGCGGCCCCCAGGCATAATCGAGGTCACCAGCATCCCTCTGCCCAAGGATCCGCCACCGCCCCCCAAACCCGTGGAGCAGGTGAAGAAGCAGGTCGAGCCGCAGCATATCTCCGAAGTCTTTGTCCCCGAACCGATCGTGGCGACACCCGTCGCACCGGTGTTCGTCGAGACCACACAGACGCCGCGTGTCGATCCGCCGGCCTGGACTCCTCCCGGTATCACCGAGGCGAAGCCGCTCGCCGATCCTCCGGCTCCCGAGCCGAAGAAGATCGAGAGCGCCCGCGCCCGGGCGAACCTCGCCTCCTACGTCTCCGACGCCGATTATCCGGCGGCGGCGATCCGCGGCGAGGAGCAGGGCGTTGCCCGCTTCCAGCTCAGCGTCGGCACCAACGGCCGGGTGACCGGCTGCACCATCACCGGCTCGAGCGGCTCCTCCGCGCTCGACGCCGCGACCTGCCGGATCATGAAGCAGCGCGCCCGCTTCACCCCGGCGCGCGACAGCGCTGGCAACCCGACCACCGACACGGTCTCCAACGCGATCAAGTGGGTCCTGCCGGAGTGACGTTCGGCCCCTCCTCCCGCATCCCGTGGCGGGAGGAGGGGGTGGCGAAAACCGGGGCGAAACTCTATCTTCGGGCCATGCCGCTGCCCCGTCCTTCGTCCCCGCGCGCCCTCTGGGCCGACGTTCGCGCTTTCACCGCCGAGCGCAGTCCCGTGCAATGGGCGGCTGCCGCCGTCGCAATCATCATGCCGACCGCCTTGATCGCGCTCTTCGTCGCCGACGGGAAGACCAACATCCAGCCCGGCCCGCAGATGATCTACGTCGAGAGCTGGAGCGCCAATCGCACCGACGCGGAGATCATCGCCGATCAGAAGAAGGATCAGGCGAAGCGCGAGGCGCTGCAGAAGGAGCGGCAGCGCCAGTTCAAGAAGCTCGACCAAGACCTGGATCGGCTCGGCATTTGAGCGAAGACCTGCGCTGGATGCAGGCCGCGGTCGCCCTCGGCGAGCGCGGCCGCGGGCGCACGGCGCCCAATCCGTCGGTCGGCTGCGTCATCGTCAACCAAGGGCGCCTCGTCGGCCGCGGCTGGACACAGGCTGGCGGGCGCCCTCATGGCGAGGCGATGGCGCTCGACCAGGCGGGGCGGGAAGCGCGTGGCGCCACCGTCTACGTCACGCTCGAGCCCTGTGCCCATCCCAGCGAGCGGGGCCCCGCCTGCGCCGACCTGCTGGCGCAGGCCGGCGTCGCCCGCGTCGTCATCGCCTTGGGCGACCCGGACCCCCGCACGGACGGCCGCGGCATCGCCCGTCTCCGCGCCGCGGGTGTGGCGGTCGAGACCGGCTGCGGCGCCGCGCTCGCCGAGCCGTCGCTTGCCGGCTTCCTCACCCGCGTTCGGCTCGGCCGCCCGTTCGTCACGCTCAAGCTCGCCATGTCGCTCGACGGCAAGATCGCCCTTCCCTCGGGCGAGAGCCGCTGGATCACAGGGGAAGACGCGCGCGCCCACGTCCATGGCGAGCGCGCCCGATCGGACATGATCCTGGTCGGCCGCGGCACCTATGAGGCCGATCGGCCGGGGCTCGACGTTCGCCTGCCCGGTCTCGAGGATTGGTCGCCGCGGCGGGCCATCCTCACCCGCGGCAACGGTGTCGAGGGATGGGCGAGGCTTGGCAGCCCGGACGAGGTGTTCGCGCTCGAAGACGTCAACGATCTGCTCGTCGAGGGCGGCTCCGGCGCCGCCTCCGCCTTTCTCCAGGCGGACCTCGTCGACCGGATGCTGATCTACCGCGCGCCGATCCTGATCGGCGAGGGACGCTCGTCGATCGGCTATGTCGGCCTGACCAGCATCGCCGAGGCACATCGCCGCTGGCGGATGTCCGATTCGCGGATGCTTGGAATCGACCGCCTGGAAGTCTACGAGCGCGACAGACACTCACCCCCGCCGCCCACCGAAGCAAATATCGGCCGCGGAGACGCGCGCGGGACCTGATCGGAAGACGATGTTTACCGGACTCATCACCGACGTCGGACATGTCCGCGCCGTCGAGCAGAAAGGCGATCTCCGCCTCGTCATCGGCTGCGGCTACGACATGGCCGGAATCGATCTCGGCGCCTCGATCGCCTGCTCGGGCGTCTGCCTCACCGTCGTCGACAAGGGCGACGACTGGTTCGCGGTCGACGTCTCGGCCGAGACGCTGAACCGCACCGCCGCCGGCCTCTGGCAGGAGGGCGCCAGGCTCAACCTCGAGCGTTCGCTCCGCCTCGGCGACGAGCTCGGCGGTCATATCGTCACCGGCCATGTCGATGGCGTCGGCGAGATCGAAGCGGTGGCCGAGGTCGGCGGATCGACCCGCGTCACGATCGTGGCCCCACCGATCGTGGAGGCCTATGTCGCGGCCAAGGGCTCGATCGCGCTCGACGGCGTTTCGCTGACGGTCAACGAGGTCGAGCCGATCAGCGACGGCGTGCGCTTCGCGATCAACATCATTCCCCACACTGCCGAGCGAACCACCTTCTCCGCACTCGCGCCGGGTCGCCCGGTCAACATCGAGATCGACATCCTCGCCCGCTATATCGGCAGGATGATGGAGCTGAGACGCTGATGGAACGCGGTTTTCTCTCCACCCCCGAAGAGCTGATCGACGAGGCGCGCAACGGCCGGATGTTCATCCTGGTCGACGACGAGGATCGCGAGAACGAGGGCGATCTCGTCATCCCCGCCCAGATGGCGACGCCCGACGCGATCAACTTCATGGCGCGGCACGGCCGGGGCCTGATCTGCCTGGCCATGTCGAAGGCACGGGTCGATCAGCTCGGCCTCGGCCTGATGAGCCGCCACAACGGCACTCGCCACGAGACCGCCTTCACCACCTCGATCGAGGCGAAGGAGGGAGTCACCACCGGCATCTCGGCCGCCGACCGCGCGCGCACCATCTCGGTCGCGATCGACGCCTCCAAGGGTCCCGAGCATATCGTCACGCCCGGGCACGTCTTTCCGCTCGTCGCACGCGACGGCGGCGTCCTGATCCGCGCCGGCCATACCGAGGCGGCGGTCGACATCGCCCGGCTCGCCGGCCTCAACCCCTCCGGCGTGATCTGCGAGATCATGAAGGAAGACGGGACGATGGCGCGGATGGACGATCTCGTCGCCTTCGCCCAGCTCCACGGGCTGAAGGTCGGCACGATCCGCGACCTGATCGCCTACCGGCTGAAGAAGGATCATCTCGTCGAGCCGACCGCCGAGGCGACGTTCGAGAGCATCTGGGGCGGCACCTGGACGGCCCGCTCGTTCCTCAACAAGGCGCTCGGCACCGAGACGGTGGCGCTGATCAAGGGCACGATCGATCCCTCGCGGCCCACGCTGGTGCGCATGCACCAGCTCGGCCTGTTCGAGGACATGTTCGGCGAGGCGAGCCCGCGGAGCGGGCTGCTGAAGGGCGCGATGCAGGCGATCGCCGCGGAAGGCTCCGGAGTTATTGTCGCGCTCACCCGCCAGGTTCCGATCCACGACATCCTCGATGCGCGCTCGGGCAAGGGCGAGACGAAGGACATGGAGCAGCTGCGCGATTATGGCGGCGGCGCGCAGATCCTGTCGGCGCTCGGCATCCACGACATGGTGCTGCTCACCAACACCCACCACACCCCGATCGCGCTCGAAGGCTATGGCCTGAAGATCGTCGGCGAGCGACCGATCCCGCTGGAGAATTGACTTGGCCCGCTTCCTCATCGTCGAAGCCCGCTTCTACGACCATCTGAACGACCTGCTCCTCGAAGGCGCGCGCGGCGCGCTGGAGGAGGCGGGGCACGGCCACGAGACCGTGACCGTTCCCGGTGCTCTGGAAGTGCCGGCGGCGATCGCCCTGGCAGCCGAGACCGGGCGCTACGACGGCTTCGTGGCGCTGGGGGTCGTCATCCGCGGCGAAACCTACCATTTCGAAGTGGTTTCGAACGAAAGCGCGCGTGGGATCATGGCCCTCACGCTGGACGGCCTGCCGATCGGCAACGGCATCCTGACCGTCGAGAACGAGGCCCAGGCGCTCACCCGCGCCCGCCGCGACGAGAAGGACAAGGGCGGCGAAGCGGCCAAGGCCGCAATCGCAATGCTCGGCCTCAAGGAACGTTTCGCTTGAGACCGAGATCGCCTCGGGCTGAATCGGCCTGAGGCGCGGATCGCGCTCTATCCGCCACCGGCGGCGTGAAGCTCTCGTCGATCGGCTGCGCCCTTCTGGGACAGTCGCCCGAAGCCGCGATTCACGGCCGCGCCCGCCGCGCCCCTCTATAGTAAGAGGGAAAGCGTTCGGCGCCCGCACGGGCGCCCAGGCGAGCGGAGAAGCTTCGATGTCCAGCGGCCTTTGCCTGCGATCCACCGGACGGGCTGCAGCCCTGCTCGCCGGAGTCTCGCTGGCCGCGATGTCGAGCGGCGCCAGCGCCGACGACCGCGCCCTGCTCGGCGTGAGCATCATCGTCGAGCCGAGCTGCGCCGTCTCGGCGCCGTCGCGCATCGAGAAACCGCAGGTCGAGGCCCGCGGCAGCGCCCGCGGCGCGGAGATGCTCGACATCGCCTGCACCAGCGGCACCTCCTGGTCCGCGACGACCGACGAACAGGCCGAGCCGGCGGAGGCGCTTGCCTCTGCCGACCGTGAGGCTCGCCCGCAGCCTCGGCAATATCGTGACGCCGAGCCGGCCAAGCTGATCCGGATCACCGTCCGCTACTGACGCCGGGCGCGCCGCGCCGCTCAACCGCCGCCACAGCCGCAATTCCACTCCGCAGCGCACCCGCTGCGGTGGCCGCGCGCCCGTCTCCGCACCCTGTCCGGAGCGGCTCGACCGCCCTCAAAACATGCTAAAAAGTTTCTTAACCATCCCCTGCGTATTTTCCCGGCACTGCGCACCTTGCGCAGAGGTGAGCGGCGTGCAGCCAAGTCGAAGGGCGGCTCGCTGCCTCAGTTGATGGGAGACTCAAGCATGCATCGGAATGTCTTCAACCTCAGTCGTGCGGGCGCCGTCCTCGCGGCCGCAGGGGCCCTGGGCTTCGGCGCCGCACCGGCCTTCGCGCAGACGGCCAGCTCGAGCCTCGACGTATCGGCCACCGTCACCGCCAATTGCACGGTGACGACCAGCCCGATCGCGTTCGGCGCGGTGAACACGCTCAGCAGCTCCAACGTCGACGGCACCGGCGGCGTCACCGTCACCTGCACCAACGGCACGGCCTGGGCCGCGTCGGCGGACGCGGGCTCGGGCACCGGCGCCACCCTCGGCAACCGCCGCATGACCGCCGGCTCGAACCAGCTCAGCTACAATCTCT
This sequence comes from Sphingomonas parva (ex Maeng et al. 2020), assembly GCF_004564275.1. GTDB lineage: Bacteria > Pseudomonadota > Alphaproteobacteria > Sphingomonadales > Sphingomonadaceae > Allosphingosinicella > Allosphingosinicella parva. Next base: position 83,610 of record NZ_SPDV01000035.1, on the reverse strand, counting down.
ACACCGACAGCGGCCGCAGCAGCGTCTGGGGCGACGGCACCGGCAGCACCGCGACGGTCGCCAACACCGGCACCGGCCTCGCCCAGGATTTCACCGTCTACGGCCGTGTCGCGGCCGGTCAGACATCGGTCCCGGCCGGCAGTTATTCGGACACCGTCGCGGTGACGATCACCTATTGATGACTGGAGCACCTCGCATGGCAAGACGGAAACTTGATTGGGCGCTGGCCGGCGGGGTCTGTGCTTTTCTGCTGGCGTCGGCGGGGCTCAGCGCTCCCGCCGCCGCCGGCACGTTGCAGATCGATCCCGTGCGGCTGGAGATCGGCAAGGCGCGCAAGACCGCCAGCCTCACCGTCCGCAACGTGGAGGACGCCCCCGTCACGATCCAGGCCCATGCCCTCGGCTGGAGCCAACAGGACGGCGGCGACACTTATCAGGAGAGCGCGGCGGTGATCGTGTCGCCGCCGATCTTCACCGTGCCGCCCGGGGGCACGCAGATCGTCCGGGTTGGCCTCAGGAACCCCGCCGCGAGCGAGGGCGCCTATCGGCTGATCGTCGAGGAAGTGCCGGAAGCGGCTGTCGGCACCGGCGTCCGCGTCGCGCTGCGGCTCGATATTCCGCTCTACGCGGGGCTCCAGCCCGGCAAGCCCGGCGAGCTCGCGTGGAGCGTGTGGCGCGACGCGCAACGCGGCTGGATCGCCGAAGCCGCCAATCGCGGCAGCGGCTATGTCCGCGTCGAGCCCGAGGAGCTCGGCGCCGCCGTCGGGCTGCGCCTCTCCGGCGTCACCTTCGGCACGGTGCTTCCGGGCAGCCGGCGCCGGTGGATGCTCGGCGAGCGGATCGAGATCGCCGACCAGGCGCGCTTCGAATCGCTCCGCCTCCCCGAGAAGAGCGGGCAGAATACGGGTGTCTCCGGCACGAAATAGCCTCTGTCTCGCCGCTGCCGTCCTGCTCGCGCTGATGGGCGTGCCGGCGGCGGCGGCGGAGCCGGCCGCTGGTCTGCGGCCGGCGCTGCTCGACGTCAGCGTGAACGGCCAGCGCTCGCGCGAGCCGGCGATGCTTCTCGAGGACGGCCAGGGCGGCCTCTACGCCACCGCGGCCACACTTCGGCTGTGGCGCCTCCGCCCGCCCGCCGGGCCGCCGGTCGCGTGGGAAGGGGAGAGCTGGTACCGGCTCGACACCATCCAGGCGTTGCGCCTGCGCCTCTCCGCAGAAGACCAGTCGCTCGCCATCGAGGTCGCCGCCGAAGGGTTCGAGCTGCAGTCCAGCGCGCTCGCTCCGGCCGCGCCGATGGCCATGACGCCCGCGGCGGCGGGCGGCTTTCTCAATTACGACCTGCTCGTCGAGCATGCTCGCGGCGACACCAGCCTGAACGGCGCGTTCGAGGCCGGGATGGCCGTACGCCGCGGCGTCCTGACCACCACCTTCGTTGGCACGATCGGGGACGCGGGGAAGAAGCTCGTGCGGCTCGAGAGCGGCTGGACACTCGATCGGCCGCGGACCCTCACCACGCTTAGGATCGGCGACAGCATCTCCTCCTCCGGGCCCGGCTCCGTGCCGGTCCGCTTCGGCGGCGTGCAATATGGGCGCAATTTCACCGTCCAGCCCGGCTATCTGACCATGCCGCTGCCGACTTATGGCGGCAGCGCCACCTTGCCCGGCGTGGTCGACATCTACGTCAACAACGTCCTGCAGGCGACGCGGGAGGTCGGGCCCGGGCCGTTCCAGCTCACCGACGTGCCGGTGCAGTCGGGCGGCGGCAAGGTCCAGATCGTCACGCGCGACCTGCTCGGCCGCGAGACGGTGTCGGAGCAATCCTATTACGCCTCGAGCATCCTGCTGCGCCGCGGCCTCCATGATTTCTCCTGGGAAGCGGGCCTGGTCCGCCGCGCCTTCGGCCTCAGCAGCAACGATTACGGCACTCCCATGGCCTCGACGACGCATCGTTACGGGCTTACCGACGGCATCACGCTGGAGGGGCATCTGCAGGCGAGCCGGCGCACCCAGATGGCGGGCGTCGGCGCGACCTTCGCGCTCGGCAATCTCGGCGTGGCCGGCGGCGCTGCTTCGTTCAGCCATTCGGAGCGCGGCAACGGCGTGCGTCTCGCCGGCTCGTTCGAGCGTCGGACCAGCGGTCTCTCGCTCGGCGTGCGTGCCGAGAGCTCGTCGCGCAATTACGCCTTCATCGGCCTGCCCGACGGCGAGCCTTTGCCGCGCCGCACCGTCCAGGCCTTTGCCGATGTGCCGTTCGCGCGCGGCGCCGCCGGCCTCAACATCATCGCCCGGGATTTTCGCGGCCAGCCGGACGAGCGTCTGGCCGGCCTGTTCGTCAACCATCGTCTCGGCAAGTCCGCGTCGCTGCAATTCTACGCGCGCCGGGCCATTGCCGGCGAGCGCCAGACGGTGATCGGGTTGCACGCAGCCTTCCTGTTCGGTGGCCGGCGCAGCGCGTCGGCGGGGATGGAGGCGAAGGGCGGCACGTCGCTGCGACTCTCCTATCAGAAAGACCCGCCGGCCGGCGAAGGCACCGGCTATCGGATCGCCGCAACCGCCGGCGCCCTCGACGGGCTCGACGCGGTGGTGACGCGCAACCTGCGCTCGGCCGCGCTGACCGCCCAAGTCAGCCACGCGCACGGCCGGACCGGCGTGCGGGCCGCGGCTTCGGGCAGCATCGGCTTCGCCGGCAAACGGGTCTTCGCCTCTCGAACGATCGGGTCCAGCTTCGCGGCGGTGAAGGTCGGGGATTTTCAGGGCGTCAAAGTCTATGCCGACAACCAGCTCGTCGCGGTCACCGACGCCAGCGGCACGGCGATCATTCCCGCGCTCCGGCCGTTCGAGCGCAACGTGATCCGCATCGACGAATCCGATCTTCCCCTCGATGTGACGCTCGCCTCCAACGAGCTGGCGGTTCGCCCGTTTGCCAAGGCGGCGACGCTGGTGCGCTTCGCCGCCGAACGATCGGGCGGAGTCCTGATGCGGGTCCTCCTCGAGGACGGCCGCCCCCTGCCGCCAGGGGCGCAGGTCCTCGCCGAGGGCAGCGACCGCGTCCATGTGTCTGCCGGCAATGGCCAGGTTTATGTCGATGGCCTCGGCGGCCCGACCCGCCTCACCGCCTCGTGGCCCGGCGGCCGCTGCAGCTTCGTCGCGGCCCGGCCGTCGGGCGACGACGCGCAGCCCCGTCTCGAAAACCTCATCTGCAGCAAGGGTGGCGTCTATGCCGCGAAATAGCCTCTACCTGTCGGCGCTCCTGGCGATCGCCGCTGCAGCAGGCCCTGCTCAGGCGTGCACGATCTCGGCGGTGGGCGTCGCCTTCGGGACCTACGATCCGAAGAGCAGCGCGCCGCGGACCGGCTTCGGCCGCATCAGCCTCGATTGCCACCCGAACGCGAGGCCGGTGATCGCCCTCGGCGCCGGTCTCGGCGGCAATCTGCTCCAGCGCCGGATGAGCAACGGCCGCAGCACGCTCAACTACAATCTCTACACCGACGCGGGGCTGACGAGCGTCTGGGGGGACGGTACCGGCGGAACGCTCAGCATCTCCGCGCCGAAAAAGACCTCCAGCTACACCGTCTACGGCCGGATACCCGCTGGGCAGAACGTCAGCGCCGGCTCCTATTCGGATGTCCTCATCGTCACCGTGATCTACTGAGCCGAGGCGGCGCGCTCGTGCCTATCGGTTCAGCCAGTGCCGGCGCACGAACCAGGCGAGCACCGCCAGGCCGATCAATGTGCAGAAGCCGACCACGCCCCAGAAGGCCCAAGGCTCGTGCTGATAGGGGATACCCTCGACGTTCATGCCGAGCAGGCCGGTGACGAAGGTCAGCGGCAGGAAGATGAAGGCGACGATCGAGATCAGCAGCGAGCGCGACTCCATCAGCTCGCCGCGCAGATCGGTGAGCTGCTCGTGGAGCAGCGCGGCGCGCTCGCGGACCGCTTCGAGCTCCTCGGTCATCCGGGCGAAGCGGTCGGCCGCCTCGCGGATGTGGAGCCGGTCCTCCTCGGCGATCCATTCGTAATCGAGGTCGGCCAGGGTGGAGAGCGCATCGCGGTCCGGCGCCACGAAGCGGCGAAAGGCGATCGCTTCCGAACGGATGCGCGCGATCTCGGTGCGCAGGCGGTAGAGGGCATTGCGGTCATCGAGGCCGCTCTCGCAATCATCGAGCCGGTCGCCGAGGTCGGCGACCTGCGGATCGAGCTGCTTCGAGATCGCGCGGGCGAAGGCGGCGACCAGATCGCCCGGATCCAGGATCCGCCCCGCCTCCATCTGCTGCATCACCATGGCCGTCGCGGCGAGCGGATGGCGGGTGACCGAATTCACCTTGCCCTGCCGCGCCCAGAGCCGGATCGAGACCAGCCGATCGCTCCCCGCGCTCTCGTCCGCCGCCGGACCGCGGATGTTGATCAGCGCGCCCTCTTCGAAGCGGTCGCAGCGCGGCCGGGTTTCGGTCGCGACCAGCGCATTGGCGGCAATGTCCGGAATGCCCTGCCCGGAGAGGATGCGCCGGTCTTCCTCCTCGGTGCCTTCGAGGTGGATCCAGACGAAGCCCGGCCCCTCATAGGCTGCGGCGTCCTCGGGGCTCAGGTGCCGGATGGCGCCGTCGCCGACGAGGACGGCCGCGCAGCTCATCGCGCGGCGAGCCAGTCCCGAATCGCCGGGCCGACGTCGTCGCGCTGCAGCGCGATCGCGATGTTCGCCTTCACGAAGCCGATCTTGTCGCCGCAATCGTGGCGCTCGGCATCGACCGTGACGCCGTGAAACGGCTGGCGGCCGATCAGCTTCGCCATCGCGTCGGTGAGCTGGATCTCGCCTCCGGCGCCGGTCTCCTTCGCGTCGAGGATCGCCATCACCTCGGGCTGGAGGATGTAGCGCCCGACGACGCCGAGCGTGGACGGCGCCTCCTCGGGCTTCGGCTTCTCGACCAGGCCTTTCACCTCGGTGAGATTGCCGTCCTGTGCGCCGGGGGTGATGATGCCGTAGCTGGCGGTGCGCTCGCGGGCGACGTTCTCGACGCAGACGATGTTGCCGCCGACCTTGTCATAGGCCTCGACCATCTGGGCGAGGCAGCCAGGCTTGCCGAACATCAGGTCGTCGGCGAGGAGCACCGCGAAAGGCTCGTCGCCGACCAGATGACGGGCGCACCAGACGGCGTGGCCAAGGCCTAGCGGCTCCTGCTGGCGCACTGAGGCGATGGCGCCCGGCGGCATCCGCGTCGAATCGAGAATTTCGAGCGACTTGCCGCGCCCCTTCATCGTCGCCTCGAGCTCGAACGCGAGGTCGAACTGGTCGTCGAGCGCGGTCTTGTTGCGGCCGGTGACGAAGATCATCTGCTCGATCCCCGCCTCCAGCGCTTCCTCGACCGCATATTGGATGAGCGGCCGGTCGACGACGGTGAGCATCTCCTTGGGCATGGCCTTGGTCGCGGGAAGGAAGCGGGTACCGAGGCCGGCGACGGGAAAGACCGCCTTTCTGACTTTCTTCATTCGAACTCCGAACGCTGGGGAAGGAAGCCGCTCAACGGGCTGTCGGCGGCAGGTCGAAGGGATCGTCTTCCCTCTCCTCGGATCGGCGCAGCGTATCCTCCTGACGCACCGGCCGCGCGATCGGCGGCGGGGTCAGCATCTCCTCGGTGGTCGGCGCCCGCGCCGCCTGCTCGGGCGCGGGCGGCAGGCTCTCCCCGGCCGCGGGCTGCAGCGGCTCGACCTCGCCGCAGGCGGCGAGCAGGAGGACGACGAGGAACAGGCTCTTTCTCATGAGCGAGGCATAAACCGGGAGCGGGTGGACGGTCGAATCGAAAAACGCTGGCGCAGGACGCGCCTTGGATCGTAACCGCAATGGCCATGCGCCGGTTCCATCTTCTTCTACTTCTTGCCCTCGCCTCCTGCGGATCGCAGGACGGCAACGCGCCCCGCCAAGCCGAGAAGGTCGCCGGACAGGCGCCGAGCACGCCCCGGGTGGGCGTCGATCGCAGCCATGCCGGCACTGCCGCGCCGGATGCCGGCTTCCAGGATCCGGACGGGGCGCCCGCCAGCCTCGCCGATTTCCGCGGCAAGCCGCTCCTCCTCAATCTCTGGGCGACGTGGTGCGCGCCGTGCATCAAGGAGCTGCCCACCCTCGACGCGCTCGCCGCCCGCGAGGCCGAGAAGCTGCAGGTGGTGACGCTCAGCCAGGACACGGACGGGCGCGACAAGGTCGAGACCTTCCTCGCCGGTCGGAAGCTGCCGAACCTGGAGGCGTGGCTCGATCCGGAGATGAAGATGATGACCGCGCTCGGCGTCGCGACCCTGCCGACGACGATTCTCTACGATGCCGATGGCAAGGAAGTCTGGCGCTTCACCGGCGACGAGGACTGGACCGGCGTCGAGGCCGCGAAGCTGATCGGCGAAGCCTCCGGCGGCGGCGGCGAGGCTAGATGACCTCGTCCACGCTGGGCAGCGCTCGAAGCACCGCCCGCAGCGGCGACGCGATACCCTGTCTCATCTCGAACCGAAGGTCTCGATCCCAGCGAAGGCCCAACCGGACGCAATAGACGTCGGGCTCCGCCGTGCACTTCGCGATCGTCTGGACATCGATCAGGGCGTCGACGTCGAGGGCGCGGATCGCGTTGCGACACGCTTCGTTGCCGAGCCGCGCTCCGCTCAAGTCGATGCACTCGAGCGGCATTGTGCCCCGGCGACGATTGTCGTCGATCAGCGAGGAGAGCAGCCGCACGCCGCTCGCAGCCTCATGCTCGGAGCCGGCGAAGATCGGCGGCCGCTCGCGCGGATCGATCGCCGCGCATGCGACATCGAGTGCGCCGCTCTGCCCCTCTCCCGGAGGCTCGTCCCGCCGGGCGAGCGCGGCATCCTGAACGAAATAGCGAGTCCTGAGGGTGATCCGACGCGGCTCCACGGGCCAGTCGGCGGCGCCGTCGTGCGGAGCCGGCGCCGTGCGCTCGTGGGTCGGGCTCCGCTGAGCCGGCGACCGCTCGGGCATGACCCTCACAATTGCCGGCACGAACTCGACGCGCAAAGCGTCGGTCTCGCAGACACCTGCGCGGTACGTGGCACGCGGCCGGGTCAGGAATTCCAGCGACGTGAGCCAGGATCGGCGCGCCGACCGTCTCCGCTCCGGGATCGCGTAAGGAACAGGGTAGAGCATCCCGGCCATGTCGCCGAACAGCTTCCCGGTGAGCGCGTCCGGCGTCATCGCCTGAACCTCGCGGCGGGTCAGCGTCGGGCCCATGGCGCCCAGTTGCGGCGGCGATGGGGCTCCGGCGGCCGCGAAGGCTAACAGAGCGAGCGCCGCCGCCATGTCAGTCCCTGAGCAGCTCGTTGATGCTGGTCTTCGAACGGGTGCGGGCGTCGACGCGCTTGACGATGACGGCGCAGGCGAGACTGGGGCCGCCGCTCTTCGACGGCAGGGTGCCGGGCACCACGACCGAATAGGCCGGGACGCGGCCGATGAACGTCTCGCCGGTGTCGCGATCGACGATCTTGGTCGAGGCGCCGAGGAACACGCCCATCGCCAGCACCGCGCCTTCCTCGACGATCACGCCTTCGGCGACTTCGGAGCGGGCACCGATGAAGCAATTGTCCTCGATGATCACCGGTCCCGCCTGGAGCGGCTCGAGCACGCCGCCGATGCCGGCGCCGCCCGAGATGTGGACGTTGCGGCCGATCTGGGCGCAGCTGCCGACCGTCGCCCAGGTATCGACCATCGTACCCTCGTCGACATAGGCGCCGATGTTGACGAAGCTGGGCATCAGCACCGCGTTGCGGCCGACGAAGGCGCCGCGGCGGACGATCGCGCCGGGAACGGCTCGGAACCCGGCGGCGCCGAAATCGGCCTCGCTCATGCCGGTGAACTTGGAAGGCACCTTGTCCCACCAGCGGGCGCCGTCCGGACCGCCCGAGATCGCCGCCATCGGTGTCAGGCGGAAGGAGAGCAGCACCGCCTTCTTCAGCCACTGGTTCACCGTCCAGCCGTCAGCGCCCTTCTCCGCCACGCGCGCCTCGCCGCGATCGAGCAGGGCGATCGCGGCCTCGACCGCGGCACGGACGTCGTCGCCGCCGCCGAGCGTCTCGCGCGACTCCCACGCGGCCTCGATGGTCTGCTGAAGGGCGGCGTCGGTCATGGCATGTCCTCTTTGACGATCTCGGTGAGCCATTCGCCGATATCGGCGGTTCGGTAATCGATAAAGGCCGGATCGGCATCGCGCCCGGCCTGCTCGGAGCCGTTGTCGACCCAGACGGTGGTCATGCCAAGCGCTTTCGCCGGGACGAGATTGCGGGCCATGTCCTCGACGAACAGGGCGCGGCTGGGTTCGATCCCGAACCGCGCGCACATCGCTTCATAGGCCCGCGGGTCGGGCTTGGGCACGTAGTCCATCGCATGGATGTCGTGCAGCCCGTCGAAGGCGTTGGCGAGGCCGAGCTTGTCGAGCACCCGCTTGGCATAGGCCTCGTCCCCGTTGGTGAAGACGAACTTGCGTCCGGGCAAAGTGTCGAGCGCCGCCACCACCCGCGGATCGGCGGAGATGCGGGCAAGATCGATATCGTGTACAAAGTCGAGGAATTCGCGCGGTTCGGTGCCGTGCGCCTTCATCAGCCCGGCGAGGGTCGTGCCGTGCTCGTGAAAGTAGCTCTTCTGGATCCGCCGCGCCTCGGCGGTATCGCAGCCGACCAGCTGCTGGATGAACTCGCCCATCCTGATGTCGATCAACGCGAACAGATCGGCCGAGGCCGGATAGAGGCTGTTGTCGAGATCGAAGATCCAGCAATCGATATGGCGAAGGGCAGGCAGCATTCGGCGCCCCTAGACCGCCCGTCGCGCACGGGGAAGCGCCGGGGCCTCCGCGCCGCAGGCAAGGGCCGCGCGAGCGTCGCCGCGGAATTCGCCGGAAGCAGTGCTTCATCAAATCGAAAGCATCGCAACTCTATGTTATGGTTAGGAAATCCCTAATGGGCCTGGCTGGTTAGGTGGGAGTGCGTGTTATGGACGGTCGCGGACGGAAAGCGCTGATCCTTTCGGTGTGCGTCGTCGCGCTCGCACTGGGGGGTTGCGGCGGCGGCGGCGGCGGCGGCGGCACGCGCCCGGCGCCGCTCCCGGCTGCGCCTCCGCCGCCGCCTCCGCCACCCCCTCCGCCGCCTCCGCCGCCGCCCCCTCCGGCCTCCGCGCCGACCGCGGTCAATTACAACGACAGCGAATATCAGCGCTCGAACGGCGCGGTCTCATCGGGCGCGATCACCGCATGGAACGCGGGCGCGACCGGCCGTGGCATCAAGGTCGGCGTGATCGACTCGGGGATCAACGCCAACCTCGCCGAGTTCGCCGGCCGGATCGACCCGGCCAGCCGCGATCTCGTCGCCAGCCGCGGCCTCAGCGATACCGAAGGCCATGGCACGGCGGTCAGCGGCGTGATCGCCGCGGCGCGCAACGGCACGGGCGCGCTCGGTCTCGCCTTCGATTCGACGATCATCTCGCTCAACAGCTCGAACCCGAACGATTGCGACGAGGAAGACGGCTGCAAGCACAACGACAACGACATTGCGCGCGGGATCGACGTCGCCGTCGCCAATGGCGCGCGGGTGATCAACATCTCGCTCGGCGGCGACGACATCGGCGGCGTGATGCTGAACGCCGTCCAGCGGGCGACCGCGGCCGGCGTCGTCATCGTCATGTCCGCCGGCAATGACGAGAAAGCGGAGCCGGGCGGTTTCGCCGTCGGCGCGGCGCGCCAGAGCAACGGTCTGGTGATCATCGCCGGCGCCCATGACTCGACGGGTGCGATCGCGAGCTTCTCCAATCGCGCCGGCACCAACCAGACCTATTACCTCACCGCGCTCGGCACCCGGGTGCGGACCATCGACGAGAACGGCGCCGCGACCCTGTGGAGCGGAACCTCCTTCTCGGCGCCGGTGATCTCGGGCGCCGCCGCCCTGCTCGCTCAGGCCTTCCCGAACCTGACCGGCCGGCAGATCGTCCAGCTGTTGCTCACCACCGCCGACGACGCCGGTGCTCCCGGGTCGGACGCGGTCTACGGGCGCGGCCTGCTCAACATCGCGCGCGCCTTCCAGCCGCAGGGCGGCGTCGCGATGGCCGGCAGCAACGCACCGGTGCCCGTCGGCACCAGTGGCGGCGATGCCTCGACCGCGATGGGCGACGCGACCGCGGCGCCGAACGCTATGGCCGGCGCGATCATCCTGGACGGCTATTCGCGCGCCTTCGTCATGGATCTCGCCACCCGCCTCAACCGCGCGCCGCAGGACCGGCCGCTCGGCCGCGCGCTTTCGGGAGACCAGCGCAGCGCCACGGTCCGCAACGACATGGTCGCGGTGTCCCTGACGCTCGACCGGACGCGCAGCCGCCAGCCCTGGGTCGGTCTCGCGCAGCTCGGCCTCACCTATGAGGACGCGCGCCAGGCGAAGCTCCTCTCCGGCGTGATCGTCAGCCGGCTCGACGCCCGCACGAAGATCGCCATGGGCCTGTCGGAGAGCAGCCGCACGCTCCAGCAGCGCCTGACCGACAGCTACACCAATGCCTTCCTGGTGGCGCGGGACCCGACCAGCCGCACCGGCTTCTACGGCAAGGATGCGGCGAGCCTCGGTCTTCGCCACGATCTTGGACCGGTGGGACTCACCGTCACCGGCGAGCGCGGCAAGGTGCTGCGCGACGGGCTCCCGCGGACCCTCGCGGTCGATCCCCGTTATTCGATCGCCTCGGCGACGCTGGACCGACGGATCGGCCGGGCGCGGGTCACCCTCGGCGCGACGCGCCTCGACGAGGAGGCGACGATCCTCGGCGGCCGCCTGACCTCCGCTTTCGGCGCCGGCGGCGCGACCAGCTGGTTCGGCGACGCGACCGCATCGATCGATCTCGGCGCCGGCTGGGCCGGCTACGCCAGCTATCGCCGCGGGACCACTGCCATGGGGCTTGGCCCGATGGCGCAGAGCGGTCGCCTCACCACCGACGCCTGGGCCGTCGACCTTTCCAGGCAAGATGCGTTCCGGTCGGGCGACCAGCTCGCGTTCCGCATCACGCAGCCGCTTCGCGTTCGCTCCGGCGGCTACGGCATCAGCCTGCCGGTCTCCTACTATTATGCGGACGGAAGCGTCGGCTACGAGAGCCGCTTCTTCAATCTCGCCCCGACCGGCCGCGAGATCGATTTCGAGGCGGCCTATGGGCGCGGCCTGTGGGGCGGCTATGTCAGCGCCAACGGCTTCGTCCGCCGCCAGCCGGGCCATGTCGCCGAAGCCGATCCCGACCTCGGCGGCGCGATCCGCTACACCCTGGGGTTCTAATCCTCCCCGCTCTGCGGGGAGGGGGACCATGCGGAGCATGGTGGAGGGGGTTTGGAGACCCGCGATGCGCGGTTGCGCCGGCGCCGTCCAGCGACCCCCCTCCACCACCGCCTACTGGCGGCGGTCCCCCTCCCCGAGCCATCTCGGGGAGGATCAGTTGATCGTGATCACGCCGTCGACGGCTCGCCACTCCGCGGGGCGGACGAGGTGCTGATGGGCAATGCGGACCGAATGGATCGCCGCCTCGACGTCGGTGCGCCAATGGTCGAGGAAACGGTGAAGCACGGGAAAGCGCGGCGCGAGATCATATTGCTGCCAGACGAACAGCTGGATCAGCGCCGGATGGTCCGGCATGTAATAGCTGATCTCGGCCGTCATCAGGCCGTAGCCCTGCAGCTGCCGCAGGAAATCGCCGTCACCGCTCATCTCGCCCTCCCCGCGCCGGGTGTGGAACGATCCCCATCATGACTCCTGGGGGTTAACGGGACGCTAACCATAGCAGGCCTCGGCTATCTCTCTCCTCATCCTCCCGCGGGCGCGGGACGTTGAATACGAGCGAACGTGCCGCTCGTTCCGGGAACGTCGCCGAAACAAGCGGCCCGCACGGCCGAATCAGACGGTGAAGCTCTCGCCGCAGCCGCAGCTGCCCTTGGCATTGGGATTGTCGAACACGAAGCCGGCGGTGAAATCGTCCTCGCGCCAGTCCATCGTCGATCCGATCAGATAGAGGATCGAGGCGCCGTCGACGAAGAACGGGCCCGCCGGAGTCTCGATCCGCTCGTCGAACGGCTTCGCCTCGGCCACGTAATCGACCGAATATGCCAGGCCCGAGCAGCCGCGGCGCGGCGTCGACAATTTGACGCCGATCGTGCCCTCCGGCGCCTTCGCCATCAGCGCGGCGATCCGGGCCTCGGCGCTCGGCGTGAGGGTGAGCGCGGCCGGGCGCGGGCGGCGGGCGGTGGTGGTGGTTGCGTCCGTCATCTCACAGCATCCCGAGCTCGAGCTTGGCCTCGTCCGACATCTTCTGCGGATCCCAGGGCGGATCCCAGACCAGCTCCACCTCGGCATGGCCGACGCCCGGCACCGCACCGACACGCAGCTCGACCTCGCCCGGCATCGATTCCGCGACGGGGCAGTGCGGCGTGGTCAGCGTCATCTGCACCCTGGCGTGGTGCTCGGGCGTGATCTCGACATTGTAGACGAGCCCGAGGTCGTAGATGTTGACCGGGATCTCGGGGTCGTAAATCTCCTTCAGCGCGTCGATGACGGCCTCGTAGAGATCGCCGCCCGGCACCTCGGCATCGGGTTCGGCGGGCGCCTGACGGGCGAGGAAGCCCTCCAGATAGTCGCGCTTGCGCTCGAAGCTCTCCGTGGCGTCCGATACGCGCGCCTTGGGCAGGCTCGGCGCCTCGCTGACTTCCTCGATCTCGATCTTGCGTTCCTGGTTCATCCGAAGATTCTCGTCACTCTCTCGATGCCGCGCGCCAGCGCCTCGATGTCCCTGCGCCCGTTGTACACGCCGAAGCTCGCCCGCGCGGTCGCGTCGACACCCAGGTGGCGCATCAGCGGCTGCGCGCAATGATGGCCGGCGCGGATCGCCACCCGGCTCTCGTCCAATATGGTGCCGACGTCGTGCGGATGCACCCCTTCGATCGCGAAGCTGACGATGCCGGCGCTGTCATCGGGGCCGAACAGGCGGACGCTGTTGATCTGCGACAGCGCCTCTCGGGCGTCGCGGACGAGGGCATCCTCGTGCGCGCTGATCGCGTCGAGGCCGATCGTCTCGACATAGTCGATCGCCGCCTCGAGCCCCAGCACGCCGACGACGTGCGGCGTCCCTGCCTCGAAGCGCGCCGGCGGCGGAGCATAGGTCGTGCCCTCGAAGCTCACCCGATCGATCATCGCGCCGCCGCCCTGCCAGGGCGGCATTGCGGCGAGCAGGTCGCCCCGCCCCCAGAGCACGCCGATCCCGGTCGGCCCATAGAGCTTGTGGCCCGAGAAGACGTAGAAGTCGCAGTCGAGGGCCGCGACGTCGACCGGCAGCCGCGGCACGGCCTGGCAGCCGTCGAGCAGGAGCAGCGCGCCGACCCCGTGGGCGAGCGCGGCCGCGCGCCGCGCGTCGAGCACCGATCCGAGCACGTTCGAGACATGGGCGAGGGCGACGATCCTGTGCTGCGGCGTCAGCATCGCCGCCATCGCGTCGAGATCGATCCGCCCGTCCGCGGTGAGCGGCGCGACGTCGATCGCCGCGCCGGTCCGCTCGGCGATCAGCTGCCAGGGGACGATGTTCGAATGATGCTCGAGCAGAGAGAGCATGATCCGGTCGCCGGGCTTCAGACTGGCGCCGCCCCAGCTCTGCGCGACGAGGTTGATGCCCTCGGTGGCGCCGCGGACGAAGATCACCTCGTCGGCGCTGGGCGCGCCGATGAATCGCGCCACCCGCTTGCGCGCGGCCTCGAACGCCAGAGTCATCTCCGACGAGCGCTGGTAGACGCCGCGATGGACCGTCGCATAGGTCTCGCCATAGCCGCGCGCGATCGCGTCGATCACCGGCCGCGGCTTCTGGGCCGTCGCGGCGGTATCGAGATAGGACCAGCCGTCGGGGATCGCCGGAAAATCGGCGACGTGGTCGAGCGGACGGGTGGCGACGAGCGTATCCATCACTCGGTGTCCGCCTGCTTGCCGGCGAGCCATGCGCCCGCATCCTGGAGGAACGCCTCGCGCGCCGCTTCCTCGCCGATCCGCTCCAGCGCATCGGCGACGAACGCCCCGGTGAGCAGCGCCTTCGCCTCCTCGGCCGGAACGCCGCGGCTGGCGAAGTAGAAGAGCGCGTCGCGGTTCAGCTCGCCGACCGTGGCGCCGTGCGCGCATTTGACGTCGTCGGCGAAGATCTCGAGCTCCGGCTTGGAATTGATCGTTCCGGTGCGCGAGAGCAGCAGCCCCTTGAGCGACTGCTCGCCGTCGGTCTTCTGGGCGCCGCGTGCGACCTCGACCCGGGCCGCGACCGAGCAGGTCGCCTGGTCGTCGGCGACCGAGCGCCACACCTGTCGGCTGACGCCGTGCGGCTGCTCGTGGCGGACGACGAGGTTGGCGTCATGGCGCTGGCGGCCGCGGGCGAGCAGGGCGCCGCCGGCCTCGGCATAAGCGGCGTCGCCGGCGAGCCGGACCTCTCCATCGAGCCGCGTGTCGGCACCGCCGGCAGCGAGGGTGGTGAGGGTGAAGCTCGCGCCTTCCCCTATCGTCACGCGATCGGCGAGGCTGACATAGCCCGCCTCGCTCAGGATCCGCCGTGCCAGCATCAGCCGCGCGCCCTTGTAGAGCGTGATCTCGGAGAGACGATTGGTCCAGCCGTGGCCGAGGAAGGTCTCGACCACCGAGGCCTGGGCGTCGACGTCAAGCTCGATCCGCGCGGGCAGGTGATCGGCCGCGCCGGTGGAGGCGTGGATCACCTGGACGAGGCCGAGCGGCGCGTGGCCGCTCGCCAGGCGCAGCGTCCAGCCCTCATGCCCGACCAGCCGCGCGAGCGCATGATCGGAGGGCGCGATGTCGACGGCGCCGATGCCGACGATGCCCGGATTGCTCTCGGCGGCGACCAGCCGGCCGTCGACGAACAGCAGCCGTGGGCCGCCGGTTGCGCAATCGAGCCACGGCAGCCTTTCCGGCACGCCGCCCTGCGGCTGGCGGGCGGCGATCTCGGGCAGTGCCGAGAGATCGCTCCAGCGCCAGCTCTCCTCGCGGTTGGAGGGAAGGGCGAGCAGGGTCATGCCGCGATCGCTCCATAGCCCTCGCGCTCGAGCTCGTGGGCGAGCTCGGGCCCGCCGGAGCGAACGATCCGCCCGCCGGCGAGGACGTGGACGAAATCCGGCTGCACGATGTCGAGCAGGCGCTGGTAGTGGGTGATCAGCAGCACCGCCTTGTCGGGCTTGCGCATGATCCGGTTGATGCCCTCGCCGACGACGCGCAGCGCATCGATGTCGAGGCCGCTGTCCGTCTCGTCGAGCACGGCGAGCTTGGGATCGAGGATGCCCATCTGGACCATCTCGTTCCTTTTCTTCTCGCCGCCGGAGAAGCCGACGTTCACCGGGCGCTTCATCATGTCCATCGAGATGCCGAGAGCGTCGGCCTGAGCGCGGGAGAGGCGGAGGAAGTCGCCCGCCGAGATCTCGACCTCGCCGCGGGCGCGCCGCTGCGCGTTCATCGCGGTGCGCAGGAACTGGACGTTGGAGACGCCGGGGATCTCGACCGGATATTGGAAGCCGAGGAACAGGCCGGCGGCGGCGCGCTCGTCGGCCGCCATGTCGAGCAGGTCCTTGCCGTCGAACGTGACCGTGCCGTCGGTCACCTCATAGCCCTCGCGCCCGCCGAGCACGTAGCCGAGCGTCGACTTGCCGGCGCCGTTCGGCCCCATGATCGCATGCACCTCGCCGGCGTTCACCGAGAGGCTGAGCCCCTTCAGGATCGGCTTGTCGTCGACGGCGGCGTGGAGATTGGTGATGTTCAGCATGTCGGTTCCTGGGCGGCGTCGGCCGCCGTGTTGTTCATGGAAATGGTCGGCGTCATCCGACGCTCCCTTCGAGGCTGATGCCGAGCAGTTTCTGCGCCTCGACGGCGAATTCCATCGGCAGCTGCTGGAGGACCTCGCGGGCGAAGCCGTTAACGATCAGCGCGACGGCGTCCTCCTGGGAAAGGCCGCGGCTCATCGCGTAGAAGAGCTGGTCCTCGCTGATCTTCGAGGTCGTCGCCTCGTGCTCGATCTGCGCGCTCGGATTGCGGACCTCGATGTACGGCACCGTGTGGGCGCCGCACTGATCGCCGAGCAGCAGTGAATCGCACTGGGTGAAGTTGCGGACGTTCTCGGCGGTCGGGCCGACCCGGACGAGGCCGCGGTAGGTATTGTCCGAGCGGCCGGCGCTGATCCCCTTTGAGACGATCGTCGAGCGGCTGTTACGCCCAAGGTGGATCATCTTCGTGCCGGTATCGGCCTGCTGGCGATTGTTGGTCAGCGCGACCGAATAGAATTCGCCGACGCTGTTCTCCCCGGCGAGGACGCAGGACGGATATTTCCAGGTGATCGCCGATCCGGTCTCGACCTGGGTCCAGCTCACCTTCGAGTTGCGGCCCTGGCAGAGCGCGCGCTTGGTGACGAAATTGTAGATGCCGCCCTTGCCCTCGGCGTCGCCCGGGTACCAGTTCTGGACCGTCGAATATTTGATCTCGGCGTCGTCGAGCGCGACCAGCTCGACCACGGCGGCGTGGAGCTGGTTCTCGTCGCGCATCGGCGCGGTGCACCCCTCGAGATAGGAGACGTAGGAGCCCTTGTCGGCAACGATCAGCGTCCGCTCGAACTGGCCGGTGTTGGCGGCGTTGATCCGGAAGTAGGTGCTGAGCTCCATCGGGCAGCGCACCCCTTCCGGGATGTAGACGAAGGTGCCGTCCGAGAAGACGGCGCTGTTCAGCGTCGCGAAGTAATTGTCGTGGATCGGCACCACCCGGCCGAGCCACTTCTTCACCAGCTCGGGATATTCGCGGATCGCCTCGGAGATGGAGAGGAAGATCACCCCCGCCTTCTTCAGCTCCTCGCGGAAGGTGGTGGCGACCGAGACGCTGTCGAACACCGCGTCGACCGCGACCTTGCGCGCGCCCTCGACGCCGGCGAGCACCTTCTGCTCCTCGATCGGGATGCCGAGCTTCTCGTAGGTGCGGCGGATCTCCGGATCGAGCTCGTCGAGCGACTTGAGCTCGGGCTTCTTCTTCGGCGCCGCATAATAATAAGCGTCCTGATAGTCGATCGGCGGGACGTTGAGCTTCGCCCAGTCCGGCGCGCGCATCTCGAGCCATTTGGCATAGGCCTTCAAACGCCACTCGAGCATCCACTCGGGCTCGTTCTTCTTGGCCGAAATGAAGCGAACGGTGTCCTCGCTCAATCCCTTGGGCGCGAACTCCTGCTCGATGTCCGAGGTGAAGCCCCATTCGTAGGTGGCCGCCCGCTCGGCGGCTTCCTGGGCTTCGCGATTCCTGACGTCACTCACTTCAGATCACCTTGCGTTTCGGCCGGCGCGAAGCCGGTAATTTCGGTCCTGGCCGGGCTCGGGGCGAGCGCGAGGCTGGCAAGGCTGACGCCCTGCAGCGCGCCGCGCACCGCACCGTTCACCGCAAGGAGATGCGGCTTGACCTGACAATTGCCGTCGAGCGCGCAATCGTTGCGCGCCTCGTCGGCGCATGTGGTCATCGCGATCGGTCCTTCGACGGCTTCGACGATGTCGGCAAGGCTGATCTCGGCCGCCGCGCGGACCAGAGCGAAGCCGCCGCCGGTGCCCCGCGCCGAGCGCAGCAACCCCGCCGTGGCGAGCCGACCCATCAGTTTCTGCGCCGTCGGCAGCGGCACGCCCGTCTCCTCGGCGAGCATCGTCGCCGACAGCCGCGCCCCCGCCGGGCGGCGGGCGGCCGCGGCCATCATCACGACGGCGTAATCGGCGAGGGAGGTGAGGCGCATGGCTCCAATCGGATCGAATCTGTCCGATTGCGCATGTGGCGGCGAATGCCGGCGAAATCAAGCCGGTGGGGACGCGGCGCCTTTTGACCCGCCTCCGCCCCTTTGCCATAGCCCCCTGCCATGGCGCTCTACCCCCTCCTCCGGCCGCTGATCTTCACCCTCGACGCCGAGCGCGCGCATCGCCTGACGATCGACGCGCTGAAGTTGCTCCCCGCCGGCCGCTCCACCCTGCCGCACCCGCGCCTGGCCGTCGAGGTGGCGGGCCTGCGCTTCCCCAACCCGGTGGGGCTCGCCGCCGGCTTCGACAAGGACGCCGAGGTCACGGGCCAGATGCTGGGTCTCGGCTTCGGATTCGTCGAGGCGGGGACGCTGACGCCGCGTCCTCAGGCGGGCAATCCGAGGCCGCGCCTGTTCCGCCTCGCCGAAGACCGGGCGGTGATCAACCGCTTCGGCTTCAACAACCAGGGCCTCGCCGCGACGTCCGCGCGGCTGGCGCGGCGTCCGCGCGGGGCAGGGATCGTCGGCATCAACGTCGGCGCCAACAAGGACAGCGCCGACCGCATCGCCGATTATGCGACGGGCGTTCGGACGATGGCGCCGCTCGCCGACTATCTGACGATCAACATCTCGTCGCCCAACACCCCCGGCCTGCGCGCACTGCAGGACAAGGCGGCGCTGGACGCCCTGCTCGCCGCGGTGCTCGAGGCGCGGGGCGACTCCGGGCCCCCCGTCTTCCTGAAGCTCGCGCCCGACCTGGAACCGCAGGACATCGACGACATCGCCGCGCTGACCGTCGGCCGGATGGACGCGCTGATCGTCTCCAACACCACCATCACGCGCCCGGCCCTTGCGTCGCGCCATGCCGCCGAGCCCGGCGGCCTCTCCGGAGCGCCGTTGAAGGCGCTGGCTCTGCAGCGCCTGCGGGATTTCCGCGCCGCGACCGGCGGCGCGATCCCGCTGATCGCCGCCGGCGGCATCGCCAGCGCCGAGGACGCTCTGGCGCGAGTCCGCGCCGGCGCCAGCCTCGTCCAGATCTACAGCGCGCTGGTCTACGAAGGGCCGGGCCTCGCTGCGCGGATCGTACGGGGTCTCGATGTGCTGCTTGCGCGGGAGGGCTTCGCCAGCCTCGCCGAGGCGGTGGGGAGCGCGGCCTAGCTCCATCAGCTTCGCGCCGCCGGAGTTCTCTTTCCTAACCGCGCGGTTCGGAAAGCTAACCGGCGGCGGCCGTGCCTCGGTCGATCACAGAAAGCGAGTTTCTCGTCTGGAACCGCCTGCCTGCTCAAGGCATTGAGTTCGGGCTAGGAATTCCGCCATGCCGACCGACCTGATCAAGACCCTGACCTATCTCTCGATCCACCTGACCATTGGGTTCAGCGTCGCCTACTGGTTCACCGGATCGGTGAGCGTCGCCGGCGGAATCGCCCTGATCGAGCCGTGCATCAACGCCGTCGCCTTCTTCTTCCACGAGAAAGCCTGGAAGCGCGGCCGGCGCGCCTGGCTCGAGCGGCTGCTGGCACGGCGGCGCGGCAGCCTCGCCTAGCACCCATAACCGATCCAGGGTGGCCTGTGCGTCGCCAGGCGCTTCCCCGTCGCCCGAGGAGCGTCTATGTCCGCCGCCATGCTTCGCTCCGCTTCACTCGCTTTCGCCCTTCTCCTGTCCGCTTGTGCCGCCGCTCCGGCCCCCGAGACCGTCTCGCGGGTCCAGGGCGCACCGGGCATGGTCTCGGCCGCCGATCCCCGCGCGGCGGCGGCGGGCCGCGAGATCCTCGACGCCGGAGGCTCCGCGGCCGACGCGGCGCTGGCGACGATGCTGGCGCTCACCGTGGTCGAGCCGCAATCGTCCGGCATCGGCGGGGGCGGCTTCCTGGTCTACCATGACGAGAAAACCGATCGGCTGGGCACGATCGACGGGCGCGAGGAAGCGCCGTCGGCGGCCGGACCGAAGTGGTTCTTCGGGCCGAACGGCGAGCCGCTCCCCTATCGCGAGGCGATCCCCGGCGGCCGCAGCGTCGGCGTCCCCGGCAACGTCGCGCTGATGCTGGAGGCGCACGAGCGTTACGGCAAACTGCCCTGGTCCGATCTGTTCCAGCCGGCGATCCGGCTCGCCCGCAACGGCTATGCGATCACTCCGCGGCTCCATGCGTCGCTGAAGAGCAATGCCCGGCTGGCGGCGTCCACGCCGTGGGGCCGCGCGACCTTCTACGATGCCGCCGGCGTGCCCAAGCCGGTCGGCACGATCGTCACGAACCCCCAGCTCGCCGATTTCCTTACCGAGCTCGCCGGCCGCGGCGCCGGCTATTTCTATACCGGCCCCAATGCCTCCGCGCTGGTCCGCACGGTCAACGAAGCTGCCAAGAATCCGTCGATGATGAAGACCGAGGATCTGGCAGCCTATGAGGCCAAGGAGCGCGCGCCGGTCTGCGGCAAGTACCGCCAGTACCGGATTTGCGGCATGGCCCCGCCGTCCTCCGGCGGCGTCGCGGTCTTCCAGATCCTGAAGCAGCTCGAGCGTTTCGACATGGCGGCGCTCGGCGCCGACAATCCCGCCGCCTGGCATCTTCTCGCCGAGTCGATGCGCCTCGCTTACGCCGACCGCGAAGTCTATCTCGGCGACGCCGACCACGTCCGCGTGCCGGTCGCCGGCCTGATCGACGAGGGCTATCTCCGCAGCCGCTCGGCGCTGATCCAGCCCGGCCGCGCGATCGTCAACGTCGCCGCCGGCAAGCCGGCAGGCGCGCCGGCCTATGCCGCGGCAAAGGACGGCGAGGTGCCGTCCACGTCGCACTTCGTCGCCGTCGACCGGGGCGGCAACGTCGCCTCCTATACCTCGACGATCGAGGGTCCGTTCGGCTCCGGTCTCGCCGTCAACGGCTACTTCCTCAACAACGAGCTCACCGACTTCAACATCGTGCCCGATCTGAACGGCCAACCGACCGCGAACCGTGTCGAGGGCGGCAAGCGACCGCGGAGCTCGATGGCGCCGACGATCGTCTACGGCCCTGACGGCGAGGTGCGGATCGCGATCGGCGCGGCCGGCGGCACCACGATCATCGCGCAGGTCGCCAAGGCGCTGGTCGGCGTGCTCGATTGGGGGCTGACCGCCCAGGAGGCAATCGCGCTGCCGCAGCTGATGGGCTTCGGCGAGCAGGTGCGGCTCGAGCGCGGCACCCGGCTCGAGGCAATGGCGCCGGCGCTGCGCGCCCTCGGGCACGAGGTCGTTTTGGTCGAGCCGGGCTACAAGGCGAACGCCATCGAGTGGACCGCCGGCCGCTGGGCCGGTGCGGCCGATCCGCGCAGCGAAGGCGCGGCCGTCAGCCAGTAAATAGGGTAGCAGGCCGGGATCGGCTGGTTACGGCCTTGATTCGACTCCGGGGCTGATTCAGCCTCGCGCGATCCAGGCCTTTGGGGAGAGGGCAGTTGCGGCCAGTCGAGACGTTTCCGAACCTGGTGACGATGTTCTTCGTACGGGCGGCGGAGCGCGGCGATGCGCCGTTCCTCTGGGCGAAGAAGGATGGCCGCTGGCAATCGATCAGCTGGCGGGAGGCGGCGCACCAGGTCGCGGCGCTGGCTGCGTCGCTGCGCGCCATCGGTCTGGCCAGGGGCGACATGGTCATGCTGGTGTCCGAGAACCGGCCGGAATGGTGCCTGTCCGACCTGGCGATCATGGCCGCGGGCTGCGTGACGGTGCCGACCTACACCACCAACACCGAGCGCGATCACACCCACATCCTGAACGACAGCGGCGCGCGGGCCGTGATCGTCTCGACGGCGAAGCTCGCGAAGCCGCTGCTGCCGGCGGCGATCCGATCGAACAGCTGCGAGCATGTGATCGGCATGGAGCCGCTGCCCGGAGGCCAGGCCGGCGATGTCGCCTTCCATCAATGGCAGACGCTGGTCGACAGCGGCGCTGCGGACGTCGCGGGCCTGACGGCGGAGGCGGAGCAGACCGGCCGCGACGACCTCGCCTGCCTGATCTACACGTCCGGCACCGGCGGCGCCCCGCGCGGCGTGATGCAGCATCACGGCGCGATCCTTCACAATGTCGAGGGCTGCACTACCGTCATTTCCGAGGATTTCGGGATCGACGACGAGGTCTTCCTCTCGTTCCTGCCCGCCAGCCACGCCTATGAGCATAGCGGCGGTCAGTTCTTCCCGATCGGCCTGGGCGCGCAGATCTATTATTCCGAAGGGCTGGAGAAGCTCGCCTCCAACATCGAGGAGGTACGCCCGACCATCATGGTGGTCGTGCCCCGCCTGTTCGAGGTGCTGCGGCAGCGCATCCTCAAGTCCGTCGAGAAGCAGGGCAGGCTCTCCAACTACCTGATGCAGCGGGCGCTCGCGATCGGCGCGAAGGACTATGCCGGGGGGATTCCGCTGTGGGACCGGCCGATGGACCTCATCCTCTCGCGCACGTTGCGGCCGAAGGTCAGCGCCCGCTTCGGCGGGCGGATCAAGGCGATGGTCTCCGGCGGCGCGCCGCTCAACCCCGACGTCGGCATCTTCTTCCACGCCCTCGGCCTTACCCTGCTCCAGGGCTATGGCCAGACCGAGGCGGGCCCGGTGATCAGCTGCAACCGGCCGCGCGCCGGGATCAAGATGGACACTGTCGGTCCGCCGCTGAAGAATGCGGAAGTCAGGATCGCCGAGGACGGCGAGATCCTTGTGCGCGGCCCGCTGGTGATGAAGGGCTATTGGCGCAATCCGGCGCAGACCGCGAAGGCGGTGATCGACGGCTGGCTGCACACCGGCGACATCGGCCATCTCGACGCGCGCGGGCGGCTCGTCATCACCGACCGCAAGAAGGACCTGATCGTCAACGACAAGGGCGACAACGTCGCGCCGCAGAAGGTGGAGGGCATGCTCACCATCCAGCCCGAGATCCTGCAGGCGATGGTCGTCGGCGACCGGCGGCCGTACCTGGTCGCGGTGATCGTCCCCGACCCGGAATGGACGGCGGAATGGGCGAAGGCGAACGGCAGACCGCGGACGGGGCTCGCCGACGACCCGGATTATCACCGCGCCCTTGGCAAGGCGCTCGACCGCGTCAACGCCGATCTCTCGGTGATCGAGAAAGTGCGGCGCTTCATCGTCGCCGACGAGGCGTTCACGGTCGAGAACCAGCAGCTCACGCCCTCGATCAAGATCCGCCGGCACGTCATCCGCGAGGTGTATGGCGAGCGGCTGGACGCCCTGTACAAGAAATAGGCGGCGCTCGACCGAGCTCGGCGAGCGACCCTGAAACGCATGAAGCCCTGACCCGCTGGTGCGGGCCAGGGCTTCCTGGCTTGGGTCAGTCGCTGCTCAGCGCGGCGAGCGGCCGCGCTCGTAGGTCTGGACGCAATTGTCCGTCACCGTCTTCGAGCAGGCCGGAGCCGAGGAGTCGCTGCCCATCGCGCTGGTGTCGGCCACGGGGCCGCCCATTCCGGTACCGGCAGTGCCGTTATAGCCGGCCGGCGCAACGGCCGGATCGGAGATCACGCGGATGCCGCGCGCGTCGCGTTCCGGATTGGCGTTGCTCGGCTGGACCGTCTGGCCGGTCATGTTGCTGGCCATCGTGGTCTGGCCGGTATTCCAGCTGGTGTTCGACTGGGTGGTGGTGGTCGTGCTGGTGCTCGGCATGCTGGTGGTGGCCTGCGCATTCACGTCGACATCGGCTTCTACGCCGGTCGTGCCGACCTGGGTGCTCACGCCGGTGGACATGCCGGTGCTCTGGTCCGTGGTCGTCGTCGTGGTGGTCTGGGCGATGGCCGCGCCGCCCAGCATCAGCGTGATCGCAAATGCAGCTACTCTCATCACATCGTCTCCCTAGTTAGAACGGGGCGTGCCGTATGACGGACACGCGCATGTCGCGGCTCGAAGCCGGCGACGGTGACGATGAAACTCCCGAAGGGCAGTCTTTCTCCATAATCGGCCGGCGGGCGGGCAGAGGCGGGACGGGACGTTGCGCAGCCGGGCCGTTCTGCGCCCCGGGCGCGGCGCCTCAGCCGGCGCTGGGCCGACGCTCGTAGGGCGTGAACGCGCCAAGGCCGCAGCTGCCGTAGCTGATGCCGCTCACCGGATCGAAGACCGTGGCGATGTCGCCGCGGCAGAGTCGGGTGGAGGGGGTGGAGGTGCGAAGCGCACGTCCGTGCTCGAGGCTCGGGCAACCGGCCGGGGGACGATTGACCCAGACCCGGCGGCCGAGCCCATCGAAGATGATCGCGGCCTCACCGGCGCTGCGGTTGCCGCGCAGGTCGCGGCTGTTGACGCAATCGACCGTGCGGCCGGCCTGCTCGTAATTGGCGAGCTCCGCCCCCAGGCGGGCTTCGTCCGATTCGCTCAGCTCGGGCGCAGCCTGATCGGCGCAGCCGGCGACCAGCCCCAGCGCGCACACAGCGAGAAATGCCTTCATCGTCCGATCCTCCTCATCTGCTCAACGCGAGCGTGACGGAATCGCGCCTTCAGCCGCGGAAATTATCCTTCGCCAGTCGGCGCTCGGCGAGCTGCGCCGCAGAAGCAGCGCGCATGAACGGATTGGTTGCGCGCTCCAGGGCGATGGTCGTCGGCACCGTCGCTTCGTTGACGGCGCGGGCGGCCTCGACCCGCACCATCCGCGCGCGAATGTCGTCATTGTCCGGCTCCGCGACGAGGGCGAAGCGGCCGTTGGACAGGGTGTATTCGTGCGCGCAATAGACCTGGGTTTCCGCCGGCAGCGCGGCGAGCCGCTGGAGATTGGCGTGCATCTGCTCGGCATTGCCCTCGAACAGCCGCCCGCAGCCCATCGCGAACAATGTGTCGCCGACGAAGGCGACGCTCTCCGAAGGCAAATGATAAGCGATGTGGCCGGCGGTATGGGCCGGCACCTCCATCACCGTCGCCCGCACCGGGCCGAGCATGACCAGATCACCTTCGCGCACGCCGCGGTCGAGCGTGGGGATGCGCGCGGCCTCGGCCGCGGGACCCGTGATCGTGCAGCCGGTCGCGGCCTTGATGGCCGCGTTGCCGCCGGTGTGATCGCCGTGCCAGTGGGTGTTCCAGATCTGGCTTATCGTCCAGCCGCGCGCCGCGGCGGCCGCCAGGACCGGCTCCGCCTGGGCGGGATCGACGACTGCGGTCTCGCCACTCTCGGGTTCGTGCACGAGCCAGATGTAATTGTCGCTGAGCGCGGGAACGCGGACGATCTCGATCATCCTGCGAGATTAGTCCTCACGCCCAAGCAAGGCCAGCGCCTCGGCGCCGAGCCGCTCGGTAAGATCGCGCGCCGGCAGCACCGGAGCGAGCGCCGCCGACTGGCCGGCCCACATCGGCCTGAAGCCGCTCTCGCCGCGCCGCTCCGCCGCCTCGGCCAGCGGCGCCAGCGCGGCGGAGGCGAGCGGAAATGACGGCACCTCGTCGCGGATCGGGCCGAGCGCCTCGGTCAGCCGGGTCGGCAGGCCACGCGCGAGCCCGCCGCTGTAGAGATTGGTGAACTCCGTCTGCTCCGCGAGCGGAGAGGCGAGCGCCTGCCGATGCGCCGGAGCGATCAGGCTCTCCGGGCAGCGCAGATAGGCGGTGCCGATCTGAACGGCCGCGGCGCCGAGCATCATCGCCGCGGCGACACCGCGGCCGTCCGCGATGCCCCCGGCCGCGATCACGGGAAGCCGAACCGCGTCGACGATCTGGGGCAGGAGGGCGAAGAGACCGAGCTGGCGCTCGTGGGGCGCGTCCAGGAAGCGTCCGATATGGCCTCCCGCCTCCCAGCCCTGGGCGATGATCGCGTCGACGCCGCTGGCGGCGAGGCTCCGCGCCTCGGCCACGCTCGTCGCATTGCCGAGAACCTTCGCTGCGGTCCGGCGTACCCGCTCGAGCAAGGGCGGGTCGGGCAAGCCGAAGTGGAAGCTGACGATCTCAGGGCGTATCTCCTCCACGGCCGCGCACATCTCCTCGTCGAACGGTCGGCGTGCGGCGCCGCCGCTCGTTTCCGGGTCGACGTCCAATTCGCGGTGGAAAGGCTGGAGAAGGCGTCGCCACGCCGCGTCGTCGCTCGACCGGGGCATGCGGTGACAGAAGAAGTTGAGCGCCAGCGGGCCCGCGGCGCGGCGGCGGACTTCCGCCGCGTCGGTGCGCACCTGGTCCGCGCGCAACATCGCGCAGGGCAGAGATCCGACCGCGCCACCGGCGATCGCGCCGACGGCGAGCGCGACTCCGCCGGCGCCCGCCATCGGAGCCTGGACCAGGGGGAGCCGGCTGCCGAGCAACGCCGCGAAGCGTCGATCCGGCCAGCGCCCCGGCGTCATCACCAGTGCCCGGTGTTCGGCATCGAGGCCCAGGGCTCCTGCGGCGGCCTGGCGTCGCCGGCCTGCAGCAGCTCGATCGAGATGTTGTCCGGCGTCCGCACGAAGGCCATGTGGCCGTCGCGAGGCGGGCGGTTGATCGTCACGCCATTGTCCATCAGCCGCCGGCAGGTCTCGTAGATATCGTCGACCCGGTAGGCGAGATGGCCGAAGTTGCGGCCCTCGCCATAGCCTTGCTCGTCCCAATTGTGGGTGAGCTCGACCTGCGCCTGCTCGTCTCCGGGCGCGGCGAGGAAGATCAGGGTGAAGCGGCCCTTTTCATTGTCCATCCGCCGCAGCTCGCGAAGCCCGAGCAGCTCGAAAAAGCGAAGCGTCGCCTCTGGATCCGAGACCCGGATCATCGTGTGGAGATATTTCATGCCAGCGTCCTTTCGCCGGCTATATGGCCGCGGGGCGCCGCCGGTTCCAGCGGCGCGACGCGCCGATCAGCGCTCGGAGACGCTGAGTCGCAGGGGCACGAGGAAGACGGGACGCGATTCGTCGTCCTCCACGTCGAGCCGGGCACAAAGCGGATAATTGCCGGAGTCGGCACGCCTGAGATCCTCCGCCACACGGATGGCAAAGGTCCTTGCCTCATCGGCATTGCGACATTCGGTTCCGATCTCGTCGCGGACGGAAAGCCCCTGACCGCGCAGATGGAAGAAGAAACGCGACATCGCCTTCTCCGGAAAACACAAGCCGGACGGGGACAACGCCTTGACTCATGTTGGGATCCAGCGGCGTTGCGCGCCACGGGCGCGAAGCGTAGCCTCCGCGCTGCTTTGTGGAGGGGCACGGCGGATGAAGCTCATCGCGGTTGCGGCGGCGGCGCTGCTCGGCGCAGCGGCCGCCGGACAGAGCTACGACTGGTCCGAGGCGACTGGCGAGTTCACGCAAGGATTCGAGGAATCGAAGGCGATCTGCCGGGCGTTGAAGGCCAAGGAGCCGCCGCGCGCCGATCGGCCCGACGCCAAGGCCGTGGCCGCGCTCAGGGGCTGCGATTCCGAGGCGCTCTATTACGGCATCGGGATGAAGGCCGATCCGGTGAAAGCCCGCCAATGTGCCTTTCTCGAGCGGGACGCGGGCGATGACGGCGTGTTCGGCGGCAGCATCATGCTGATGACGATCTACGCCAATGGGGTCGGCGCCAGGCGCGACCTCGACGTGGCGACGCATCTCGCCTGCGGCATCGAAGGCGCGCCGTTCGAATCGGACGGACGGGTCCGGCATCTCGCCGGGGCGAAAATGGAGGGCTGGACGGGCAGCGACTTCCACTTCTGCGACGACGTGACCAGCGGCCTGGCGATGGGCTATTGCGCCGGTCACCACGAGCGGATCGATACTGCGCGGCGGGCCGCCGCGCTGGCGGTGCTCATGCGCGGCTGGACTCCGGCCGAGCGCCAGGCGTTCGCGCCGCTTCAGAAGGCTCGTGACGCCTGGGTCGACGCGCACGGCGGCGGCGAGGTGGACCTGAGCGGGACGGCGCGGGCGGCGATGCAGATCGGCGCCGAAGAGGCGGCGCGCGAAGCCTTTACCGAGATGCTGCGGCGGCTCTCGACCGGGCGTGCGCCCCGCTACACCAGCGCCCAATATCGGGCCGCCGACGCCGCGCTCAACGCCGCTTACCGCAAGGCGATACGCGAAGCCGACACCGGGCGCGGGATCGGAGCCGTCACGCAGGTGGGGATACGCGACGCGCAGCGCGCCTGGCTGCGCTATCGTGACGCATTTGTCGCCTTCGCGAAGCTGAAGTGGCCGGGCGTTCCCTCCGACAGCCTTGCCGCCTGGCTGACGATCGAGCGGACGAAAATGCTCCAGGGAGAGGAGTGAGCGGCACGGTTCGTCACGACGAAATGCACGGCCGTGCTTGTCACTTGACAAGTTGGAAAGTCACTTTAGTTTCCAACTTGGAAAGTGAGGAAACATGACCGACGATTTCGAACCCCGCCAGGCCCTTGCCACTGCCACTGCCGCGCGACAGAGACTCGCCGCGCGCGCCGCTTCCCCGCGTTGGTACGCGCCGCTCTACGGCCTCGGGACGGGCGGAATCGTCGCCAGCGTTGGCCTGCCCGGTCCCTGGCCCGTAGCCGGATCGGTCGTCTGCCTGTTGTTCGTCGCCGCGCTCTATTCGGTCTGGAAGGCGAAGACCGGCCTGAGCGTCAACGGCTATCGCCGCGGACGTACGCTGCCGCTCACCCTCGGCTTCCTCGCCGTGATCCTCGGTCTGGCTTTCGTCGCCGTCCATTTCGGCCGTGACGAGGGCAAGGCGTGGGTGCCTCTGGCCTGCGGGGCAGTGGCCGCCATCGTCGCCGCCTTCGCCAGCGCGGCGTGGGACAGGCTCTGGCGTGCCGAGATGACGGAGCAGCTCTGATGCCGCCGCACGGACTCGACGCGGTCATTCACGCACCGGTGCGGCTGCAGATCTGCGCGATGCTCTCCGCGACGGACGAGGCCGAGTTCGCCTTGCTCCGGGACGAAACGGGAGTGAGCGAGTCGGTGCTCTCGAAGCACCTCAAACAGCTGGAGGATGCGGGCTATGTCACGTTGCGAAAGGCGACGGTGGCGTCGCGCCAGCGCACCTGGGCGGGTCTGACGAGAAAGGGTCGGGCCGCCTTCGCCGCCCATGTCGAAGCGCTGAACCGGCTGGTGCGCAGCGAACCCGCCGCGGCCGGTGTCCTCGAGACACCCGACGGAGCCCCGCGGCGGTGACGCCGCCGGCTCAGTCCGGCGAGGTCGCGGCGCCGGCGGGCGGTTGCGCGGGCTGAGCGGCCGGCGAAGCGTTGGCGGCGAGTGCCGCCGCCGCGGCACCCCCGGCCTCCGAGTCGGGCGAGGCGCGCTGGGCGCGGGCGAACAGACCCGCGGCGGCGTCGACCTCGCCCGAGAGCCCGGCGATGTTGCCCGCCTCGAGCAGGATCGAGGCCTCGGAAGGGGCGAGCTCGACCGCTTTGGCGATGTCCGTCCGCGCCCGCGCCAGATCGTCCTGCCGCCGGGCCAGCGCCGCCGAGAGGTACCAGGCGAAGGGATCGCCAGCGACGAGCTCGAGCGCCTGGTCGATGTCGGCGCGCGCCGCCGCCAGCTCGCCGAGCGAGACCGAAGCGCGGGCGCGATCGAGATGCGCTTCGCCGCGCAGCTCCCGGCCCAGCGTCGGCGTCGCCAGCGCCGCCTCGAAGGCGCGGCGCGCCCTGGCGCCTTCGCCGCCGGCCAGCCAGGCGTTGCCCGACTGCACCCAGAGATCGGCGCTGCGCAGATCCTTGCTGCTCTCCGCCTCGCGCGCCGCGGCCTCGAGCGCGGCCGCCGCCGCCGGCCAGCGCGCCGCCTCCGCATAAGCGAGGCCAAGGCAGGCGCGGGCATCAAGGCCGCCGCCCTTGAGCCGCCAGGCGTCGGCCGCCGCGATCGCGCTGTCCGGCGCCCTGCGGGCCAGCGCGGCGCAATCGGCAGCATTGGTCGGCGCCGCGGGACCGGCGGGGCCGGCCGCGGCCTGGAGGGCGAAGGCGAGAAGAAGCAATGCGGTCACAGGTGCTCCAGGAGACGGCCCACGGTCGCGATCAGAAGGTCGATGTCCTCGTCGCGGGAGAGGCGATGATCGCCCTGCTTGACCAGATGGGCCTGCACGTCCGCTGAACGGAGCTTGTCCATCAGCTCGAGCGAGAGGCGCCAGGGCACGTCCTCATCGGCGGTGCCGTGCAGCAGCCGGACCGGGCAGTCGATCCCGATCTCTCCGTCGAGCAGCTTCAGCGATTCCCCGCTTTCCCAGAAGATGCGCGTCGTGACGTAGGGCGCGTCCGAATAAGGCGAGGGCTCCTCCAGCCGGCCGGCGGTGAGGATCGCGGCCTTGTCGGCGTCGCCAAATCCCCAGGAGGTGAAATCCGGCGCGGCCGCGATGCCGATCAGGCCCTTCACCCGCTCCGGCAGGGCGAGCGCGACGAGCAGCATCAGCCAGCCGCCCATCGACGAGCCGACCAGCACCACGGGCCCTTCGACGACCGAATCGAGCATCGCCAGCACGTCGTCGCGCCAATTGGCGAGACTCTGCGCCGCGAAGTCTCCTTCGCTGACGCCGCAGCCGCCGTAATCGAAGCGCAGCATCGCCCGGCCCTGCGCCTCCGCCCAGCCGTCGAGCGCGCTCGCCTTGCCGCCCTCCATGTCCGACATGTAGCCGGGCAGAAAGACGATGGTCGGGCCACGGCCGGGGCGATGGCGATAGGCGAGGCGCAGGCCCCGAGCGGACAGGTGGCGGATCTCGGTCATCGCTCCCGTGTAGCGGGGGGATCCTGTGAAGCCCACTGCGCCGGGGTGCGCCGGGGTGCGCCGCGGACATGCCGCGTCGCCGCCAAGGCCATTGCGCCTTGGCCCAACTGCGAAGTTGGGCGTAACATCGGGCGCTCGGCGGCGCCGGGAGTGCGAGGCGATATGAGCTGGTTCGGTCAGACAATGCTGACGAGCACCTTCGTCGGGACGCTGGTCACGCTCGCGGCATGGCTGCAATGGATTCCGGTGAAGCTGGGGGTGGGCGCCGCTCTCGCCTATTTCGTGCTGTCGATCGCGCGAAATCCCGCGATGATCTACCGTCGCGGATTCCACCTGATCGTCGCCGCCTCGGCGCTGCCGCTGGGATTTTCGTTGCGTGCGGACGCCGTCGGCGCGGCCGGCACCGAAGCGGGATTCGCGCACGTCGTCATCGACCTGAGCCAATCCGTGTCGCCCTGGTTGTGGTTCGGCCTGGCGGCGCTATGCGTGCTGGGAGACGGCCTCGTTGCTTTGCGCGAGACCAGGGCAAGGCGGCTCCTCTACGATCGCACGGAGGGCGATGCCCACCTGCTGCTGAACGGTTCGCTGGTGCAAACCCGTGTCTCGCTCCAGCCCCAGCATAGTCTCCAGCTGACCGGCGCTCGTCTCCGCCTGCCCGGTTGGTTCCGGGGGCTGCACAGCGAGTTGCGGGTCCGCAGAGGCGCGGCCGGACCAGCTTTGGAAGCCAGCCCGCAGCATGGGCGAGCGATCGCTGCGGGCGAGCTGGTCAATCTCACCGTGCGCACGGTGATCGGGCGCCGGCTCGCGGCGTGGCTTCGCTTTCGCGTCCGTGCGGAGACGTGGGGGCTGCCCGGAGCCCGGGGGGTCCTGGTGCTGCGCGCAGATCGCGCCATCGAGCCGCTCCCGGTGGTCATCGACGCGCAACCGGCGCCGGTCAGAAAGACCTCGGCAAGATCCATTGCGACGGAGGCTGAATGCGGACGACAACCAGATCCATCAACCCCTGGTCGATCCTGATGTGGAGCCTCACGCCGCAGCGCGTGAAGGCATAGGTGTCCGGCTCACCCGTGACGGCGACAGCGTCTTCGGGGATGTAGCCCTGATCGAACTCGGCGAGCAGCCCGTCGATCTCCAGATCGAAGTCTTCCCACGGTACATGGAGCTTCTCGAGGATCGAGACGCTCACTCGGTAGGCCGTAACGCATTCCTCCGGAACCACCAGCTCGTACGGTCCGACCGGGATGCGTCTCTCGCTCACCAGCTCCCGGCAGCCTCCCGCTCCTCGGCCTGTTCCTGCGAATATACCGCTTGGCCGGACAGAGAGGCAAGAACGAGCTCGGCAATCTCGGCCTTCTCCTCTTCGACGCTCTCGGCGGGCCCGCGTTCGCGCATGCGCTCGATCACAATGCGCGAGGTTGCCTCGACCAGCTGCGCGATGGCCGTCGCCGCATCGTCCGCCGCGGCTGTCTGAACCGCTGTCGAAGAGGAACTCGCAGTGCCGAGCGCATCCGCGACCGCGCCGGATTTGCGGATCTCGCTGAACGATCGTCCGCGTCCCTCAGCCGGCGGCGACTGTCGCATGACCTCGTCGCGGCTGGCGTCGCGGGCGAGCAGCAGATGCAGGTCCGGTAGGGAGACGATCGCACATACCGGCTTGCCGTTCCGCATCAGCAAGGTTCGGCGGCCGACTGCGACCTGGCTCACAAGATCGCTGAACGACTGGCGGGCGTCGGTCGCGTCGATCTTCCTGACTCCGGCGAAAGGGTCTTCCTCGGTATGAAGCACCATCGACTTGCTCCTGTTGCACGTGCGCCGCATTCAAAGAGGATCAGACGCCGCTGGAATGTACAATCTGTACAATGCCGTTCAAGAGTTGAGCAAGGATTAAGTTCCAGATCGTGTCCTGAGCGCCACTCAGGGTGGCGGTGCCGCAACGCGTCCTTCGGATCGCCGCACCTCGCCGCCTGCCGCGGGCCGTGCCCGCACGAAATCGCGGGGCGGGGCTGGAGGAAGGCGATGCGCGTCGCTACATGCACGCGCCTATGACGCAGCATTTCCGAATCCGCCTTCCCGATGGCTCCGTCCGCGAGGTCGAGGAGGGCACCACGCCCGGCGACGTCGCCGCAGCGATCGGGCCCGGCCTCGCCAAGGCCGCGCTGGCGGCCCGCGTCAACGGCGAGGTCCGCGACCTCAACCGGCCGCTCGAAGGCGATGCCGAGCTCGCCCTGATCACCGCCCGCGACGAGGCGGAGGCGCTGGAGCTCGTCCGCCACGATTATGCCCACGTTCTCGCCGAGGCAGTGCAGAACCTCTTCCCCGGCACCCAGATCACCTTCGGTCCGGCGACCGAGGACGGCTTCTATTACGACTTCGCGCCGGCGTCCGACCGGGGGCCGTTCACCGACGAGGACCTCCCGGCGATCGAGGCGGAGATGCGCCGGGTGATCGCGAAGGACGCGCCGCTGGTTCGCGAGGTCTGGACGCGCGACGACGTCCGCAAATATTTCGAGGAGACGGGCGAGGCGTTCAAGGCCGAGTGGGTGATGGAGCTGCCCGCCGACGAGACGATCACCATGTACCGCTCGGGGGACTGGGTCGATCTCTGCCGAGGTCCGCACCTCGCCTCCACCGGGAAGCTCGACCCCAATGCGTTCAAGCTGACCCGGGTCTCCGGAGCCTATTGGCGCGGCGACCAGAAGAACGCGATGCTGTCGCGCATCTACGGCACGGGCTGGCTCAACAAGAAGCAGCTCGACGCGCATCTCGTCCGGCTCGAGGAGGCGGCCAAGCGCGACCATCGCCGCATCGGCCAGGAGATGGACCTGTTCCATCTCCAGTCCGAGGCGCAGGGATCGGTGTTCTGGCACCCCAAGGGCTATCTGATCTGGCGCGCGCTCGAAGCCTATATGCGTCGCCGCCTCGACGCGGCAGGCTATGAGGAAGTGAAGACGCCGCAGCTGATGGACGCCCGCCAGTGGGAGCAGTCCGGCCACTGGGGCAAGTATCGCGAGAACATGTTCGTCGTTCCCGACGAGATCCCGAGCACCGAGGAGGAGGGCCCGGTGCTCTCCGGCGACGCGGACCTGATGGCGCTCAAGCCGATGAACTGCCCGGCGCACGTGCTGATCTTCCGCCAGGGGATCAAATCGTATCGCGACCTGCCGATTCGCATGGCCGAGTTCGGCTGTTGCCACCGCAACGAACCGCACGGCGCGCTGCACGGCATCATGCGCGTGCGCCAGTTCACCCAGGACGATGCGCACATCTTCTGCCGCGAGGACCAGCTGATCGAGGAAATCCGCGACTTCTGCGATCTGCTCGACAGCGTCTATCGCGATCTCGGCTTCGAGGATTATGCGATCAAGCTCGCTCTCCGCCCCGACCAGCGCTTCGGCTCCGACGCCGATTGGGACAGAGCCGAGCAGATCCTGCGGGACGCCGTCCACGCCGCGGGTCGCGACACGCCGGAGTTCGGCTGGGAAGAGCTGCCCGGCGAAGGCGCCTTCTACGCGCCCAAGCTGGAGTTCCACCTGCGCGACGCGATCGGCCGGACCTGGCAGGTCGGCACCATCCAGGCCGACACCGTGCTGCCCGAGCGGCTCGACGCCTCCTACGTGGCCGAGGACGGGCAGCGCCACAGGCCGGTGATGCTGCATCGCGCGATCCTCGGCACGTTCGAGCGCTTCATCGGCATCCTGATCGAGCATCACGCCGGTCGCTTTCCGCTCTGGCTCGCGCCAGTGCAGGCGGTGGTCGCGACGATCGTGTCCGACGCCGACGATTATGCCCGCGAGGTGGTGGCGGCGCTGCAGGCGGCCGGCATCCGCGCCGAAGCCGACCTTCGCAACGAGAAGATCAACTACAAGGTGCGCGAGCACAGCCTGAAGAAGGTCCCGAACCTGCTCGTCCTCGGCAAGCGCGAGGCGGAGGAGCGGACGGTGGCGCTGCGTCCGCTGGGCAGCGACGCGCGCCAGGAGGTGCTGCCGCTCGACGCGCTGGTCGCGCGGCTCGCTGCCGACGCCAGCCCGCCCGACCTTCGCGGGCGCTGACGGGACCAGATCGTTCGGCCGGCTGTCCCGCTCCGCCTGCCGCGGCGAGCGGGCAACAGCCCGGACGAAAAATCAACGGCTTGAACGCCGCCCATCTTTTATTCCGGGGCGGCTTTGACTACTTGTGCGCCTCTAAAGGCTTTGATGGAGAAACTGCTATACGTCCGCCCATGATGAGGCGCCCTGTCGCCCCGCCGATGAACGGCCCTCGCTTCAACGAATTCATCTCCGTGCCGCGCGTGCGCGTGATCGATGAGAATGGCGAGAATATCGGCGTGATGCTCACGGCCGAAGCGATCGAGCAGGCTGCCGATGTCGGCCTCGACCTGGTCGAGGTATCGCCGAACGCCGATCCCCCCGTGTGCAAGTTCCTGGACGTCGGCAAGTTCAAGTACGAGGCCCAGAAGAAGGCCAATCTGGCGCGGAAATCGCAGAAGACGCAGGAGATCAAGGAGATCAAGATGCGTCCGAACATCGACGACCACGATTACGACACCAAGATGAAGAAGGTCGTCGACTTCATCAACGAAGGCGACAAGGTGAAGATCACCTTGCGCTTCCGCGGCCGAGAGCTGGCCCACGGCCAGCTCGGCATGCAGCTTCTGCAGCGGGTCCAGGAAGGCGTGGCCGACATCGCCAAGGTCGAGCAGCATCCTCGGATGGAAGGCCGGCAGATGCTGATGGTGCTCTCGCCGCGCTGATCCCGCCCTGACGGATTATCTCAAAGGCCTTCCCGCGTCCCGCGCGGGAGGGCCTTTTCGCGACAAAGCAAGGATGCCGTAACGGAAGCGGCGCGGCCCCGGTTTCGTTTCGCTACCGGATTGTTGCGTAAACGCCATGAAATTCGCGGAATCGGCGGAAATGCGCGGTTTTCGGCTTCTCCGTCGCGCGAAGTTTCACTAGCCTTCCTCCCAAAATAGAAATCCGAGGGAGGGTATGATGGCGAGATCGTTTTGGTTGATGTCGGCCGGCATCGCTGCGCTGGCCGCATCGCCGGCTTATGCGCAGGACAATACGCCGGAAGGTCAGGAGCAGACGCCGGATACCGCGCTGGCGGCACCGACCACCGAGGCTGAGCAAGACCAGACCGGCGCGATCATCATCACCGCGACCCGTCGCGCCAGCCCGCTGGCGGACGTCCCGGTCGCGGTCTCCGCCGTCACCGCGGAGACGATGCAGAACAGCGGCGCCAGCGATCTGCGCCAGCTCAATCAGGTAACGCCGTCGCTTTATGTCTCGTCCACCTCCTCGGAAGCGGGCGCCGGCGGCGCCGGTATCCGCGGCATCCGGACCGTGGGCGACAATCCCGGCCTCGAGAGCTCGGTCGCGACCTTCATCGACGGCGTCTACCGGAGCCGCGCGGGCATCGGTCTGACGGAGCTCGGCCCCGTCGAGCGGGTCGAGATCCTGAGAGGACCGCAGGGGACGCTGTTCGGCCGCAACGCATCGGCGGGCCTGATCAACGTCGTGACCGCCCGCCCTCGCCGCGACCAGGAGGCATATGGAGAGGCGAGTTACGGCAATTTCGATTATTATCGGCTCGGCGCCGGCATCACCGGGCCGCTGACGGAAAGCCTCGCCTATCGGGTGGACGGTATCTACCTTCATCGCGACGGCTTCCTGAAGGACGTGATCTCCGGCCGCCGCGTGAACAATCGTGACCGCTACCTCGTGCGCGGCAAGCTGCTGTTCGAGCCGAGCGACGACGTCTCGCTGCTCGTCACCGGCGATTATACCAAGCGCGACGAGGAGTGCTGCGCCGCCACCTACCTGCCGGCGCGCGACGCGGTGCGGAATGCCAACGGACAGCTGACCTTCGCTCCGTCGAGCACCGCTGCGATCATTCGTAACCTGACTTCGGTCGTTCCCGGTGCGGGCAAGGGCCAGATCCTCGATGATACGTTCGCGCGCCGCATCGCGATCACTCCAGGCCGGGATTTCCGCTCCGACGTCGAGGACTGGGGCCTCTCGGCCGAGGCCACCATCGAGTTCGGTCCCGCGACGCTGACGTCGATCACCGGCTATCGGGACTACCATCTTACCCGGGGTCTGGACGGCGACTTCAACAATCTCGACATCATTGCGCGTGCAGGTGACGGGGACTCCTTCAACGATTTCAAGACTTTCACGCAGGAGCTGCGGCTTCAGGGCACAGCCTTCGACGGCGTTCTCGACTGGCTGGTCGGCGGCTATTATGCCGACGAGACGCTGAAGGTCGGCGACAACATCGAATATGGCGCCGACTACAACCAGTTCGCCGCGGCACGCGTAGCCGCGCTCAGCCCAGCTCTCGGCGCCTTCCCGCTGTTCGGCTTCCAGAACCTGAACGGTTTCACCCAGGCCTTCGTCAATTCGCAGCTCGCCACCAACCCGGCCTTTGCCGCGGTTCCGGCGTTCGCGCGGCCGCTCGTCGTCAACGCGATTGCCAGCCAGGTTGTGAACGTCCCCCTCAGTGGGGCGGCGGTCGACGACCTGTACGAGCAGAAGAGCCGCAACTTCGCTCTGTTCACGCACAACATCTTCAACGTGACAGACCGTCTGTCGGTGACCCTCGGTGCTCGCTTCACCAGCGAGCGCAAGTCTCTCGACGCAGAACTCAACAGCACGTCGTCCTGCGGGGCTTACGTCGCGAACATCAACCGCCTGCGTGCTCTGGCCGCTGGTGCAGCGGCCAACCCGGGCGGCAACGGCGGGCTGAACGCGGCGATCGCCGGTCTTGCCGGCGCGCTGGCTGCACCGGGCACCGGGATCTACTCGGCAGGTGCGCCGCTGGTGTGCGTGATCAACAGCGTCAACGGCAGCTTCTCCGATCGCAAGAAGGAGAGCGAATGGTCGGGAACGGCGGTGCTGAGCTACAAGGCCACCGACGACCTTCTCGTCTACGGCAGCTACTCCCGGGGCTATAAGGCAGGCGGGTTCAACCTCGACCGCGCGCCGTTGTTCAGCCCGGTTACGCTGGCCTCCACGAACGACCTGGACGTGCTCAAGTTCGACCCGGAGAAGGTCGATGCATTCGAGATCGGCGCCAAGTTCGATGGTCGCCGTTTCGACCTCAACGTCGCCGCCTTCTACCAGATGTTCAAGAGCTTCCAGCTCAACACGTTCGACGGAACGAACTTCTTCGTCACCGACATCCGGGGCTGCAAGAACGACCTCGGCACGACCGACGAGGATCTCACGTTCGGGAACAGCATCTGCAGCGAGACTCGCTCGGGCGTCGTCTCGAGGGGCGTCGAACTCGAGGCGTTCATGTACCCCGCGCCGGACTTCACCGTCTCGGCCGGATTCACCTTGGCGGACACCAGGTATCGCAGGGACCTTGCCGGCACGCCGTCCTTCTACCAGCCGGCGAACGGCAATTCGCTGATCCCGGCGCTGTTCCTGCTGCCGGGCTCCCGTCTGTCGAACGCGCCCGAATATGTGGTGACGGGCTCCGCCTCCTGGACTCCCGAGGTCTCCTCCAATCTTCGCGGGCTGCTGTACGCGGATTTCCGCTACCAGTCCGAGTTCAACACCGGCTCCGATCTCTTCCCGGAAAAGGTGCAAGAAGGAGTCATGGTGGTAAACGCGCGCGCCGGAATTGGAGCGAGCGACCGCTCGTGGAGCCTTGAGCTCTGGGCACAGAATCTGTTCGACGTCGATTACAAGCAGGTCGCGTTCAACGCGACGCTGCAGGGCTCGAACACCTCTTATGCCCAGACGGCGGCCTTCGGCACGCCGGCAACGCAGTTGTTCGGAGCCTTCCTGGCCGAGCCGCGGACCTACGGCATCACCGGCCGCTTCCGCTTCTGAGCGAAACAACAGGGGGAGAGGGCCCTCGGCGCAAGCCGGGGCCCTTTTTCATGTGTCAGCGAGCGCCTGAGGCGTCGTAGCGAACTCTGGCGGCCGAAGCATCGCCGGACTGGCCTTTCGACAGGCTCAGCCGAAAGGGAGGTGGCCGATCCCGCGGCTCGTCAGGCGGCCTTGCGGCCCGGCGCGCCGCCCTCCGCGGCCTTGAGCAGGCGGCCGCGAAGGGCCTTGATCCGGGCCGACGCGACGATCTTCTCGCCGGCCAGATCGGTGAGATAGAAGACGTCGACGGCGCGCTCGCCATAGGTGGCGATGTGCGCCGAATGGACCGCCACCTTCATTTCGAACAGGGCGCGGGCGAGGCCGCTCAGCAGGGCCGCGCGGTCGCGGGCGTTGACCTCGACCACGGTGTAGCGGCTCGATGCATTATTATCGATGAAGACGTCCGGGTGAACGGTGAAGGCTTCGGCGCGGGTGAGCGGCAACGCCTTGGATTCGAGCCGACCCATCTCCGTCTCGGCGCCCTGGACGGCGCGGAGCACCGCCTCTTCCAGCCGCTTCAGCTGGTGGCGGTCGGCATAAGGGCCACCGGCCGCATCCTGGACCAGGAAATTGTCGACCGCCATGCCGTCGTTGGTGGTGTGGATACGTGCGTCGATGATGTTGCCGCCAGCGAGGCTGATTGCGCCGGTGAGCCGGAAGAACAGGCCGCGCTGGTCCTGGGTGTAGACGCTGACCAGCGTCGCGCCGCGCTCCGCCTGGACCGAGGTGACGAGCGGACTCGCGCGTGCCGGATCCCGGTCCGCGGCATCCATCAGCCGGGCATTGCCCTCGATCACGGCGATCGGCTCGGCCAGCCAATAGCTCTCGGGAAGCCGCCAGACGAGCCGCTCGAAGCGGCTCGCATCCCAGCGCAGGCGGGCGGCGAGATCCTCCCGGGTCGCCGCGATCCGCTCCTTTCGGCCGGTCTCCTTGTGGCCGAGGCGGAGCACCTCCTCGGCCGAATCGAACAGCTCGCGCAGCAGCTGACGCTTCCAGCTGTTCCACACCCCCGGGCCCACCGCGCGAATGTCGACGACGGTGAGGATCAGCAGCAGCCGCAGCCGCTCCAGGCTCTTCACATGGGCCGCGAAGTCCTGGATCGTCTTGGGATCGGAGAGGTCGCGCTTGAACGCGGTGGCCGACATGAAGAGGTGCCAGCGCACCAGCCAGGCCACGGTGTCGGTCTCCGCCTCGGTGAGGCCGAGCCGCGGACCGAGGCTGCGCGCCACCTCCTCTCCGAGCACGCTGTGATCGCCGCCGCGGCCCTTGGCGATGTCGTGCATCAGCACCGCGACGTAGAGGGCGCGCCGCGAGCCGATCGAGCGGAACAGCGAGGTCGAGAGCGGATGATCTTCCTTGAACTCGCCGCGCTCGATGCGGGCGAGCAGACCGATCGCGCGGATGGTGTGCTCGTCGACCGTGTAGTGATGGTACATGTCGAACTGCATCTGCGCGACGACCCGGCCGAACTCGGGAACGAAGCGCCCGAAGACGCCTGCCTCGTTCATCCAGCGGAGCACCGTCTCGGGGTCCCGCGGCGAGGTGAGAACGTCGAGGAACAGCGCATTGGCGCGGGGATCGGCACGCACCGCGCGGTCGATCAGCTTGGCGTCCCGCGCGGCGGCGCGCATCGCCATCGGGTGGATCTCGAGCCCGTCGCGGTCGGCAAAGGCGAAGATCTGGAGCAGCCGCACCGGATCCTCGTGGAAGAAATTGTCGTTGGGAAGCGCGAGGCGGCCGCGATCGAGGACGAACCCTTCCAGCTTGCGACGCCGGGGCCTGAGCGCGGGAAGGCCGAAGCGGTGGCCGCGGCGGGCGAACTTCTCGTCGAGATGCGCGAGGAAGACGCCGGTGAGGTCGCCCACCATCTTCGCGTGCAGGAAATAGTGCCGCATGAAGCGCTCGACTGGCGAGGTGCCAGGCCGCTGCGCGTAGTTCATCCGCGCCGCGATCTCGCGCTGATAGTCGAACGTCAGCCGCTCCTCGGCGCGGCCGGCGACGAAATGAAGGTGGCAGCGCACCGCCCAGAGGAAGCGCTCGGCGCGCTGGAACTGGCGAAGCTCGTCGGGCGTGAGCAGGCCGACATCCACCAGCTCGGCGACGCTGCCGACCTGATAGGCGAACTTGCCGATCCAGAAGAGCGTGTGGAGATCGCGAAGCCCGCCCTTGCCTTCCTTGACGTTCGGCTCGACGACGTAGCGGCTGTCGCCCATCCTCTCGTGGCGGCCGTTCCTCTCCTCGAGCTTCTCGACCACGAAGGCGCGCACGTTGCCGGCGACGACCTCCTTGCGGAAGCGTCCCTCGAACTCCTCGAACAGGCTCTCGTCGCCCCAGAGGTAGCGCGCCTCGACCAGCGCGGTGCGGACCGTGTGATCGGCGCTCGCGACCGCGACCAGCTCGGCCATCGAGCGGCTCGAATGCCCGACCTTCAAGCCGAGATCCCAGAGCAGGTAGAGCATCGATTCGATGACCTGTTCCGTCCAGGGCGTCGGCTTCCACGGCGTGACGAAGGCGATATCGACGTCGGAATGGAGCGCCATCTCGCCGCGGCCGTAGCCGCCGACCGCCATCAGCAGCAGCCGCTCGGCATCGGTCGGGTTGTGCAGCGGGTAGAGCCGGGTGACGATGAAATCATAGGCGAGGCGCAGGATCTGATCGGTCAGGAAGGCGTAGGCCGCGGCGGTCTCGCTGCCCTGCCACGGCCGCTCCTCGAGCCGCCGCGCGATCTCGCCGCGTCCGCCGGCCAGCGCTTCCTTGAGCAGCGAGGTCGCCGCCAGCCGCCGTGCCGCATCGTCGCCGGGGAGCGCTCCGAGCCGGTCGGCAAGGCCGCGGCGGTCGACGATCGCGCGCTTGGCCGGGACCTGGGCGAAGCGGCTTGCCATCAGCCGGCTTCGGCGGCGATCCGCTTCAGCCGATAGACGAGATCGAGCGCCTCGCGGGGGCTGAGCGCGTCGACGTCGACGTCGGCGATCGCGGCGTGAAGCGGGTCCGCGGCCTCCTCCTCGGCCTGCGCGGCGGCGGCGAAGAGCGGCAGATCGTCCAGGCCGGCGGCGATCCCGCCGGTCGCCGACTTTCCTTCCTCGAGCTTGGCGAGCACCGACTTGGCGCGGGCGAGGACCGGGCCCGGCAGCCCCGCGAGCTTGGCGACCGCGAGGCCGTAGCTGCGGTCGGCAGGCCCGCGACCGAGCTCGTGGAGGAGGACGAGATCGCCTTTCCATTCGCGGGCCCGAACATGATGGAGCGAGAGGGCGTCGAGCCGTTCCGCCAGCCGGGTCAGCTCGTGATAATGGGTCGCGAACAGGCAGCGGCAGCGATTGCGATCATGGATCGCCTCCACGACGGCCCAGGCGATGGCGAGCCCGTCGTACGTGGAGGTGCCCCGCCCGACCTCGTCGAGGATGACGAAGCTGCGTTCGGTGGCCTGCGAGAGGATGGCGGCGGTCTCGACC
This sequence comes from Sphingomonas parva (ex Maeng et al. 2020), assembly GCF_004564275.1. GTDB lineage: Bacteria > Pseudomonadota > Alphaproteobacteria > Sphingomonadales > Sphingomonadaceae > Allosphingosinicella > Allosphingosinicella parva. The sequence goes on along the minus strand of NZ_SPDV01000035.1, from coordinate 41,970 downwards.
ATCTCGACCATGAAGGTCGAGCGGCCGCGGGCGAGGTTGTCCGAGGCGCCGACGCGGCTGAACAGGCGGTCGACCAGCCCCAGAGTGGCGTGGGCGGCCGGCACATAGGCGCCGGCCTGGGCGAGCACGGCAATCAGGGCGTTCTGACGCAGAAAGGTCGACTTGCCGCCCATGTTGGGGCCGGTGACCAGCCACAGCCGCTCGTCTTCCGACAGGCCGCAGTCGTTGGCGACGAACCGCCCGCCGGCGGCGCGAACCGCATCCTCGACGACGGGATGGCGGCCGCCCTGGATGTCGAAGCAATTGTGGGCGACGAACAGCGGTCGGGTCCAGCCACCTTCCGCAGCGCGCTCGGCGAGCCCGGCGGCGACGTCGAACCGGGCCAGGGCGTCGGCGGCGGCCGCGATCGCCTCCGCCTGGCCGAGCGCGGCGCCGATCAGCGTCTCGAGATGGGCGGCCTCGGCGGCGAGGGCATGGCCGCCGGCCTGGCCGACCCGCATCGCCTGCTCGTGGAGCTCGGGCGCGTTGAAGCGCACCACGCCGGCAAGCGTCTGGCGGTGGGTGAAGCCGGAGTCCGGCGTCATCAGCGGATCGGCGTGCCGGGCCGGAACCTCGATATGATAGCCGAGCACGCCGTTGTGGCGGATCTTGAGGGCGGCGATGCCGGTCTGCTGCCGATAGCGCGCCTCCAGCGAGGCGATCGCGCGGCGGCCCTCGCCGCCGGTGGCGCGCAGATCGTCGAGCGCGGCGTCATAGCCTTCGGCGATATAGCCGCCCTGCGCGGCGTCGATCGGCGGCGCCGGAACCAGGGCGCGGGCGAGGAGATCGACCAGGGCGCCATGGCCGGTGAGGGCCGGGAGCAATGCGTCGAGCAGCGCCGGCCGGTCGGGGAGGGCGGCAAGCCGGTCGTGGAGCCTGCCGGCCTCGCTGAGCCCGTCGCGCAACTGGCCGAGATCGCGCGGGCAGCCGCGTCCGGCGACCAGACGGCCGAGCGCACGGCCGATGTCGGGCAGCGCCTTCAGCTGGCGGCGGAGCATGTCGCGCGTGCCGGCGTCCCGCTCGAACAAGGCGACGAGATCGAGCCGGGCCTCAATCGTCGCGCGGTCGAGGAGCGGCGCCCCGATGTCCGCAGCGAGCAGGCGCGCGCCGGCGCCGGTGACGGTGCGATCGACGGCGTGGAGGAGACTGCCGGTCCGCCCGCCCGTCGAGGAGACGGCCAGCTCCAGACTCTCGCGGGTGGCGGCGTCGATCATCATGTGATCTCCGGACGAGCGGACCACCGGCGGACGCAGATAGGGAACGGAGTCGCGCGCGACCTCGTCGAGATAGGTGAGCAGGCCGCCGGCGGCGGCGAGCGCCGCCCGGTCGAAGCTTCCGAAGCCGTCGAGCGTCGCGACCTCGAAGCGGTCGCGAAGCCGCTTTTCGGCGCCGATGCTGTCGAAGCCGGCGCGGCGCGCCTGCACCTCGACACCAGCGATCGGCTCCGGGGCGATGATCTCGGCCGCCGCCAGCCGGGCGAGCTCGGCGTCGAGCGCGGCAGCGGGGATCGAGCCGAGCTCGAACCGGCCGGTCGAGATGTCCGCGGCGGCGATGCCGAAGCGGTCGCCCGCCCGCGCCACGGCGACCAGCCAGTTCGCCGCACGCGAATCGAGCAGCGCCTCCTCGGTCAGCGTTCCGGCGGTGACGACGCGGACGATGGCGCGGTTGACGACCGACTTGGAGCCGCGCTTCTTCGCTTCGGCCGGGCTCTCCGTCTGCTCGGCGATGGCGACCCGGTGGCCGGCCTTGATCAAACGCGCAAGATAGGCCTCGGCGGCATGGATCGGCACGCCGCACATCGGGATCGGCTCACCCTCGTGCTCGCCGCGTGCGGTCAGCGCGATGTCGAGGCACTGGGCCGCCGCCTTGGCATCGTCGAAGAACAATTCGAAGAAGTCGCCCATCCGGTAGAAGAGCAGACAATCGCTCGCCTCGGCCTTGAGCGAGAGATATTGCGCCATCATCGGCGTCGGAGCGCTCGCGACGGCGCCGGGCTCGGTCTTTGCCTTGGTGGCCATGCCAAGAGCGATAAAGGCTTGCGCGGCAAAGCGGAACGGGGTCCGTGCCATTCGTCCCCAGCTTTTCGCCGGTGCCGGCTTCCGTAGCGTCCGCGGGCAAGGCGGAGCATTCGGCGGGTTGCTCCGTTCAGCCGCAAGGTCCTAGAGGGGACCAAAATCAGCAGAAGGCGGAACGATGAGCGAGAGCAACGTCAAATTCTCGGAGCAGGAAGCGCTGAACTTCCACGGCGAAGGCCGGCCGGGGAAGATCGAGATCATCGCTTCGAAGCCGATGGCGACGCAGCGCGATCTCAGCCTCGCTTATTCGCCCGGCGTGGCGGTGCCGGTCCGCGCGATCGCCGAGGATCCGGGCAAGGCCTATGATTACACCGCCAAAGGCAATCTGGTCGCGGTCATCTCCAACGGCACCGCGATCCTTGGCCTGGGCAATCTCGGCGCGCTCGCCTCCAAGCCGGTGATGGAAGGCAAGGCGGTGCTGTTCAAGCGCTTCGCCGACGTGGATTCGATCGATCTCGAGGTCGCGACCGAGGATACGGACGCCTTCGTCAACGCGGTCGCGCTGCTCGAGCCGAGCTTCGGCGGAATCAACCTCGAGGACATCGCCGCGCCGGAATGCTTCATCATCGAGCAGACGCTGAAGGAACGGATGAACATCCCGGTCTTTCACGACGATCAGCACGGCACCGCGATCATCACCGCGGCCGGCCTGATCAACGCCTGCTATCTCACCGGCCGCGACCTCAAGGACATCAAGGTGGTGGTGAACGGCGCCGGCGCGGCGGCGATCGCCTGCACCGAACTGATCAAGGCAATGGGCGTGCGCCACGACAACGTGCTGATGTGCGATCGCTCGGGCGTGATCTGGGTCGGCCGCGAAGGCCTCGACCAGTGGAAGTCCGCCCATGCCGTGCCCACCGACCGGCGCACGCTGGCCGAGGCCCTGGTCGGGGCTGACGTGTTCCTCGGTCTCTCCGCCGCGGGCGCGCTGAAGCCGGAGATGGTGAAGGACATGGCGCCGCAGCCGATCATCTTCGCCATGGCCAATCCCGATCCGGAGATCATGCCGCCCGACGCCAAGGCGGCGCGCCCGGACGCGATCGTCGCCACCGGCCGCTCGGACTTCCCGAACCAGGTGAACAACGTCCTCGGCTTCCCGTTCATCTTCCGCGGTGCGCTCGACGTGCGGGCGACCGGAATCAACGACGAGATGAAGATCGCCGCGGCACAGGCGCTCGCCGAGCTCGCCCGGCAGCAGGTGCCCGAGGAAGTTGCGGCGGCCTATGGCGGCCGCGCCCACAGCTTCGGGCCCGACTACATCATCCCCGCGCCGTTCGATCCGCGGCTGATGGAGGTCGTGCCCGCCGCCGTTGCCCAGGCGGCGATGGATACGGGCGTCGCCCGCTTCCCGATCAAGGACATGACGTCCTACCGCACTGCGCTGCGCTCCCGCCTCAATCCCACCACGTCGGTGCTGACTGCGGCCTATGAAGCGGCCCGCGCCAATCCGAAGCGGGTGATCTTCGCCGAGGGCGACGAGGACGTGGTGCTGCGCGCCGCAATCGCCTTCCGCGACGGCGGCTACGGCGTGCCGGTGCTGGTCGGCCGCGACGACGTGCACGACCGGCTCCGCGCCCTGGGCGTCGAAAAGCCGGAGAGCTTCGAGCTGATCAACAGCCGCACCTATGAGCGGGTGCCGGAGATGGTCGACTATCTCTACAAGCGGCTGCAGCGCCGCGGCCGGCTGCATCGCGAGGTGGAGCGGATGGTGAACCAGGACCGCAACACCTTCGCCGCCTTGCTGCTCGCGCTCGGCGAAGGCGACGTGCTGATCAGCGGCGTCACCCGGCCTTATGCGCAGACGCTGCGCCAGGTCCGCCGCGTGCTCGATCCCAAGGCCGGCTGCACGCCGTTCGGCATTCATACGCTGGTCGGCAAGACCCACACGATCTTCATGGCGGACACCACCGTCACCGAGCGGCCGGACGCCGAGCAGCTTGCCGAGATCGCCATCCAGACCGCCGCCGTCGCGCGGCGGATGGGACACGAGCCGCGCGTCGCCTTCCTGTCCTACTCGAACTTCGGCAATCCCGAGGGCACGTTCCTCGAGGGCGTGCGCGGCGCGGTGCGGCTGCTCGACGGCCGCGGCGTCGATTTCGAATATGAAGGCGAGATGGCGCCGGACGTCGCGCTCAACCCGGCGATGCAGAGCGTCTATCCGTTCAGCCGCCTCACCGGGCCTGCCAACGTGCTGGTGATGCCGGGCCTGCAATCGGCCAATCTCTCGGCGAAGCTGCTCGCCGAGGTCGGGGGAGACGCGGTGGTCGGGCCGATGCTGGTCGGTATGGCGCAGCCGGTCCAGATCGCGCCGATGACGGCGAGCGCCTCGGACCTCGTCACGCTCGCAGTGCTCGGCGCGGGCGGCATCGTCCGCTGAAACGAAAAGGGGCGCCCCGCGGGGCGCCCCTTGCTGGTTCGTTGAGGTGGAAGGCCGCTTACTTCGGATTGTCGGCGCTGCCGCCGCTCTGACCGGTCGCGCCGACCGCACCGATGTTGCCGAACAGCTCCTCGATGAAACCGCGCTCGCGGCCCAGCGTCGGCGTCTTGTCGTTGCTGGGATCGATCGACACGACCTGCTCCAGGCCCTTGCGATCGACCGACGCGACGTTTCCGGCCTGATCGAACCGGACACGCAGCACGGTCTGCGAGTCGGGGCGCGGCATGTTGAAGGCGAGGTTACGGGTGTTCCGCGAGACGTAATACCAATCGTTCTCGCTGAACTGACCGACGAAGGTCGGCCGGCCGAGCGTCGAGAGAACGGAATCGCGATTGTCGACGCCGGGCTGGACGGCGCTGATCAGCGTCTCCTCGGCGATATAGCCCTGATGGTCCCTGATCCGCGTGCAGCCGCTGGCGAGGAGGGCGCCGGCGGCAGCGAGACCCAATGCAAAAGTGCGTCCGTGCCCAACGATCATCTTGAAATTTCTCCCGAAACGGCCGGCGCGAAGTACGCGGCGTCGGCCGCCGCCTTGTCGGCAGCGGTGCGAGCCCCCAATATCCGACAAAAGCTGAACGGCGCAAGTACGCGCCCCTTCGCGCGGAGCTGCCCTTGACCTTCCTTTCCCGCATCTTCGGCCGCCCGGCCAAGGAGCGCGCGGCGCTGCGGCCGCTCTACGAGTCCGTCGTACGCGAGGCGCGTCAGCCGGCCTGGTATCGCGACGGCGGCGTGCCCGACACGATCGACGGACGGTTCGACATGCTCTCCACCCTGCTTTCGATCGTCCTGCTCCGGCTCGAACGCGAAGGCGAGGCAAGCCGGCGCGAGACGGTGCTGCTCACCGAGATCTTCATCGACGACATGGACGGAAGCCTGCGCCAGCTCGGCATCGGCGACCTCGTCGTCGGCAAGAGAGTCGGCAAGATCATGGGCGCCCTCGGAGGGCGAATGGGGGCGTTTCGCGACGCCTTTGCCGGAGAGGGCGATCTCCGGGAGGCGGTGCGTCGCAACATCTTCCGGGATGCCGCGCCATCCGATGCGGCGGTGGCGTTCGTCGCGGCGGGGCTGGAGCGCTTCCATGCCTCTCTCGCGGAGCGCCGCGCCGACGCTGTGCTCGCCGGGGAGATCGGCCGATGAGCCCGGAATTCAGCCGCACCTACCGGATCGATACGCTCGGCCAGGCGCCCCGCCAGGTCTCGATCGACGCGGACGAGGGGGAGCGGACGGCGCTTGCGGCCCGCTTCGGCCTGGTCGGAATCGCACGGCTCGGCGCCGAGGCAACGCTCTCGCGCAATGGCGAGACGATCACCGCGCGCGGGACAGTGACTGCGGCGGTGACCCAGAGCTGCGTCGCCACGGGCGAGCCGGTCGAGGACGCGGTCGAGGAAGAGTTCCGGATCGAGTTCCGGCCGCATCCGGAGAGCGCCGGCGGCGAGGAGGAAATCGAGCTCAGCGAGGGCGAGATGGACGTCGTTTTCTACGACGCCGCGGCGATCGATCTCGGCGAGGCGGTTGCCGAGACGGTGTCGCTCGCGCTGAACCCGTTTCCGCGCTCGCCGCGTGCCGAGGAGGCGCTGCGCGCTGCGGGCGTGAAGAGCGAGGAGGAGGCGCGAGCCGAAAGGAGCCCGTTCGCAGCGCTCGCCGCGCTGAAGGGCGACAAGCGCTAGGCGCGCGGCGGCTCCGGAAAGGGCCGCAAGGTGCGGAGCTGACGCCGTAGCTCGCCGAGCTTGTAGCGCAGCCCCGGCACGAGTCCGAATTGCAGGAGATGAATCCAGAGCGTGCCGCCGCGCAGCCGCGTCACCTCGGTCGCGATCGAGCGGCCGGCGAGACTCTGCCATGCGCCCCTCGCCATCCACCTGTTGACGCGGTCGGTGCGGAGCTCCGCTATCAGCCTCGGCCCCGCGCAGGTGCCGAACAAGTCCCGGCAGAGCAGCAGGGCGACGGCGGCGGCGCGTCCGGCGCCGAGCGTCCGGGCGCGGCGATAGAGGCGCTCCACCTCCGCTTCGTCCTCTCCGGCAAGGAGCGCGGCAACGTCGGCGAGCCATTTCAGCCGAAACCAGGCACTCGAGGCGCCGTGGACGGTGAGGTAGGCGAAGAGCTCGTCCCTCGCGAGCGTCGGCACGGCCAGGGTCGGCGTGATCGCCACCATCTGGCGCGGCGCATCGACGTCCAGCGTCGGGAGAAGGGCGGCCTGATCGGTCAGCGCCGTGTGGAGCTCGACGGTCGCGCGGCGTCCTGGATTGCGCCAGACTGATTCCTTCGACCGCGCATGCCAGGCGTGCAGGCGTGCCGGGGCGGCATCGCCCGGCGGAACCGCGAGATGGTAGCCGAGCCGCTGGAGGAGATCCGCCGCAGGCTCGAGCGCCTCGGGGGCAACGAGCAGATCGATGTCCCATCCTGCCTTCACCAGGATCGTGCCGTAGGCGAGCGCGCCGAGGCTCAGCCCCTTCACGAACAGGAAGGGGATGTCCGCCTCGGTAAGGGCGGCGACCAGGCGGGCGGTCTCGGCCGCAATGATCAGATTCTCGGCGGCAATGCGGCTGCTTGCCGTATCGAGGGGCTCCGCCGCCTCCGACGGGATCTCGACCGCCGCCTTCTCCAGCGCGCGCCGCGCCAGCGCCTCGACGCGGTGCCGCTGCGCCATCCGGACGAACAGCGGCCAATCAATCGAAGCCGCCGACGCGAGCGATGCGACCTGCGCCGGCAGAAGCGGCCAGCGGCAGCAGGCGATCAGCAGGCGGAATTCGGCCGGCGCCTGTCGATCGATCGCGTCCCCCGCCAGCTTGCCGATCTTCGCTCTCCCCCGCGCGTCCCGCCGTTCGGGCTCAAACATCCCCATCGGGGAAGCTGCCGACGCAGGCGAATCGCGCCGCCGCCTCCCCGCCGATCACCACCTGCCCCGCGACGCTCAGCCAGACGTGGGCCTTGAGCCGATCGGGGCCTTCATGCGCGATACCGTAATGGAGGACGGAGGCGATGCCGCGGCGGCGCAACATCGCGCGCAGCGCGACGGCCCTCTGAAAACAGACGGCCCGCCACGGCACGCGGCGCGCAGCTGCGTCTACCGCCCAGCGCAGCCGGCGAAGGTCGATGGTTGCGGCAGCGCGCACCGGCCGCGGCGCGCGGTCCGCGACGACACGGCGGAACGGCAGCAGGCGCACGGACAGCGAGGCGAGCGCAACAGCGACCACCGCCTCCCCCAGCAGCAGGAGCCCGCGCCAGCCGATCGGCTGGCGGCGCCTGACCGAGGGTGCGGACGGGCCCACTGGCTGCGGCCGGCTAAGCGCGCGTCGCGCTCAGAACGGAACGTCGTCGTCGAGGTCGCTGTCGAACGCCGGCTGCGGCCGCGACTGCGGGCGATTTCCGCCGCCGCCGCCGCCGCCACCACCAAAGCCGCCGCCACCGCCGCCGCCGCCGCCGAAACCGCCGCCGCCGAAGCCGCTGTCATAGCCGCCGGCATCCTCGCCGAACCCGCCGCCGCCGCCACCGCCGCCGCCGCGGGAGTCGAGGAGGACGAGCTCGCCGCGGAAGCGCTGGAGCACGATCTCGGTCGAATATTTGTCCTGGCCGCTGTTGTCGGTCCATTTGCGGGTCTGCAGCTGGCCTTCGAGATAGACCTTCGATCCCTTGCGGAGGTAGGATTTCGCCACCCGGCCCAGATTCTCGTTGAAGATCACCACGCGGTGCCATTCGGTGCGCTCCTGGCGCTGGCCGTCGCGGTCCTTCCAGGTCTCGGAGGTGGCGACGCGCAGGTTCACGACCTCGCCCCCGTTGTTCAGCGAGCGGCTCTCCGGATCGTCTCCCAGATTGCCGACCAGGATCACCTTGTTGACGCCCGCCATGTTCAGTCCTTCCTTAGAGGCCGAGGGCGGTCGCCGTCCAATAGGTCGCGCCTGCCGCCAGCCATGCGAGAGTGAAGAGATAGCCTAGCATGAAGGCCGGCCATTTCCACCCGTTGGTCTCGCGCCGGGTGACGGCAATTGTGGATAAGCATTGCGGCGCGAAGACGAACCAGGCGAGGAAGGCGAGCGCGGTGGGCAGCGACCAGCGGCCGCGCAGGCGCTCCTTCAGCGGTTGCTCGGCGGCGGTCTCGTCGTCGGCGTCGATCGCATAAGCGGTCGCGAGCGCGGACACGGCGACCTCGCGCGCCGCCATGGCGGGAATGAGCGCGAGCGCGATCTCATGGTTGAAGCCGATCGGCCTGACGACGACCTCGAGACCCGACGCGACCTTGCCGGCGATCGAGCTTTCCAGCGCCGTCTCTCCCGGCCTGGGCTGCGGGACGGAGAGCAGCACCCAGAGCAGGATCGTCGAGACGAGGATGATCGTGCCGGCCCGCTTCAGGAAGATCAGGGCGCGCTGCCAGAGGCCGAGGACGATGTCGCGCAGCTGGGGCAGCTGGTATTTCGGCATCTCGAGGAGAAAGCCGCGGTGCGTGCCGCGGGTGACGCTCAACCGGAGGAACAGGGCGGCGACCAGCGCACCGATGATCCCGATCACGTAGAGGCCGAACAGGACCAGCCCCTGCAGTCCGAAAGCGCCGGCGACCGCCCGCTCCGGGATGAACGCGCCGATGATGATCGCGTAGACGGGTAGGCGCGCCGAGCAGGTCATCAGAGGCGCGATCAGGATCGTGGTGAGTCGGTGCTTCGGATCCTCGATCGTCCGCGTCGCCATGATGCCCGGGACGGCGCAGGCGAAGGAGGAGAGGAGGGGAATGAAGGCGTGACCCGAGAGTCCGACCCGCGCCATCAGCCGGTCCATCAGGAAGGCGGCACGGACCATGTACCCTGTCGCCTCGAGCAGCAGGATGAACAGGAAAAGGATCAGGATCTGCGGGAGGAAGACGATCACCGCGCCGACCCCGGCGACGACCCCGTCGACCAGCAGCGAGCGCAGCAGCCCCTCGGGCAGCGCAGCGGCAATGGCGCCCTGGAGATCGCCGACTCGCCCATCGATCCAGTCGGCCGGGACCGCCGACCAGGCGAACACCGCCTGGAACATGAAGAACATGATCAGGCCGAAGATGATCGGACCCGCGACCGGATGGAGGGCGACCGAATCGATAAGATGGGTCGTGCGGCGCACCACCGTCTCCCCGACGATCGCGGCCCGCGCGATCTCGCGGGCCCGGCGCTGCACCGTCGTGAAGCTCTCCGCCGTACCGGTGCCGGGCCGGACGAGCCGCGCCGCGGTGACCGCCTCGCTGATCGCCTCGCGCAGCTCGTCCGTCCCGCGCCGGCGCACGGCCACGGTGGAGACGACCGGCACGCCGAGCTCGCGCTCGAGGACCTGGGGATCGATCTCCAGGCCGTCGCGCCGGGCGAGATCCACCATGTTCAGCGCCACGACCGTGGGCAGGCCCAAAGCGATCAGCTGCAGGGCGAAGCGAAGATGGTTGTCCAGGTTGGTCGCGTCGAGGACGAGAAGCAGCGCGTCGGGAAGTCTCTCCCCCTCCTGCTTGCCGAGGACGACGTCGCGGGTCACTTCCTCGTCCGGGCTCGACGGATCGAGGCTGTAGGCGCCGGGAAGGTCGACCAGCTCGATCGGCCGGCCATCGGGCAGGAACACCCGGCCCGATTTCCGCTCGACGGTGACGCCGGGATAATTGCCGACCTTCTGGCGCGCGCCGGTCAGCATGTTGAACAGGGCGCTCTTGCCGGCATTGGGATTGCCGACCACCGCCACCAAAGGAATGGAGGTCATGCCGCGTTCTTTTCGACCGTGATCGCCTGAGCCTGGGCGCGGCGCATGGCCACGGTCATTCGGCCGATCCGAACGGCCAGCGGGTCCCTCCCGAAGGGCGCGCCGTGGAGCGATTCGATGCCGACGCCCTCGTCGAATCCGAGGTTGCGCAGGCGCCGGGCGTCGACCTCTGAGAGGCGCGCCCAGTCGATCGCCGTCACGGTGGCGGGCGTGCGGAACGGAAGCTGGTCGAGGCGGAGCGTCATTTCTATTGCGAACTATTATCAATAAGTGGAGTCGAAAGATAGACGCTTCAAGGCTCCACGTTCGGGAGGGTGTTCGCCGGGCCGGCGAGATCCGCTTCCTGGGCCTCCGGCAGCACTTCGCCCGAGAGCGGCAGCGGCTCGCCGATCCAGGCGGCGTCGCTGAGATGGTCCCTGCGCGGATTGGTCGTGTTCGGGTGGACGAGGATGGAGAGGCCGCCGTGGTTGAGCATCAGCCAGGGGACCAGCCCGGCGAACACGGCCGGCGGGAAGGCGATCTGGAACATGGCGCGGCTGTGCGGACCGACGGGACGGTCCCAGACGGTGCCGAGGCGCACCGGAAAGCGCGCGCCGACCGCTTCGCGGAGGGAAAGAGCGGCCTCCTTGTCGATGTCGGGACGGAAATAGACGTGCGCGTGGTAGCTGGCGATCTCTCCTACCTTGCGGATCGCCGTCGCTCCGTCGGGCACGTCACACCACCGGGTAGCGCAGCCGGCCGAGGAAGCGGCTGAGCGACGGGATCCGCTCCCGGCTTCCGCGCCAGTTCGCCTTCACCTTCTCGATCTTCATCACGTCGTCGATCCGACGATCGAGGAAGGCGCGGGTCGCCGCCAGTCCCTCGCTGTCGTCGTCGATATAGACCAGGGTGGTCGATCCGTAGACACCGCTGAGCAGTGCCCGCTTCGAATAATGATTGAAGTCGGTGGCCTGGTCTCCGGCGATGCGCCACATCCGATCGGCCGCTCGCCAGGCGAGTCGCGCCGCCAGCGGAAGGTTCTGCGGCAAGGCGAGGATCGCCAGCGCGCGGCGAAGCGCTTCCTTGTGCGGATGGATCACCTCGAGCCGGTGCATCACCAGACCCCGGATACGATCGCGGATCTTCATCGCCTCGATCCGCTCCAGCGGGAAGGCCAGCGCGCTCGCGCGGTCGATCGAATCGAACCAGGCATCGATCATGTCGGTCGCGCCGCCGGGGAAGGCGAGCCGCGCGCGAGGCGCGGGCACGCCGATCTCCGCTGCCGCCATGGCCAGCGCCTCGTCATCCCAGCCGTCGAACACGGCGTGCGCCGGGATGAGCGGGGCGAGGGCGAGCCGCAGCTCGTCGAGGGTCATGTCCTGGGGCGCGATCGGATCCATGGCGGTGAAATGATCCTCCCTCGCCTTGGATGCAAGCGGCAGCGGTTGCGGGCGCCGTAACGACCGGCGATAAGCCGGCGAGCTCGAAACGAGGGGAACGGACGATGCGCCACCTGCTACTGCCAGCGACCATGGCCCTGATCGCGGGCTGCGCGGGCGCGCCGCCGCAAGGGGAGGAGGTCGAGCCGAGCGCCCGCTACGCCTTCTGGCGACCGGCGCCGGTCGTCGAGGCGCCCGACCCTGCAAAGGTGGTGGAGGAGGCGCCGGCCGAGGCCTGGCGCGCGATCGATCCGCAGAACTTGCTGGTGGTCGAGCTCAAGGAAGGGGGCCGCGTCCTGATCGAGCTGGCGCCGGATTTCGCGCCGGTCCACGTCGCCAACGTCCGCGCCTTCGCGCGCAACGGCTGGTGGAACAATGCCGCGGTCTATCGCGTGCAGGACAATTATGTAGCGCAATGGGGTAATGGCGACGCCGAGGTCCCGTTGCCTGCCGGCGTGGTGCGCCGGCCGCCGCACGAATATCATCGCGCGCTGGAAGGCCTGGCGGTGCGTCCGCTCGGCTATCCGGACAGCTACGCGCCGATGGTCGGGCACGCGCAGAGCTGGCCCGTCGGCTACGATCCCGAGGAGGGGCGCGCCTGGCTCACCCATTGCTATGCGATGGTCGGAGTCGGCCGCGACCTGGCGCCCGACACCGGCACCGGCGGCGAGCTCTACGCGATCATCGGCCACGCGCCGCGCCACCTCGATCTCAACATCGCCCTGATCGGCAGGGTCATCGAGGGGATCGGACTTCTCTCCGCACGGCCGCGGGGCACCGAAGCGCTCGGCTTCTACAAGGAGGCGAAGGACCATGTGCCCTTCGCGCGCGTGCGGCTCGCTTCGGACATTCCCGAAGGCGAGCGGCCGTCCTATGAGGTGCTGCGGTCCGACAGCGAGGCGTTCAGCCGCTACGTGACCGGTCGTGCGAACCGCGGCGGCGACTTCTTCAAGCGGCCAGCCGGTGGCGTGGATGTCTGCAACGTGCCGGTGCCGGTACGCAAGCGTCCCGCCTGAGGGGCGGCGGCGCTCCCGAAGGAAGCGCCGCCCAGATCAGCACAGCAGATGAAGCCGTTCCGGCTCAGGCCGCGTAGGCGGGCTCGTTGCCGAACACCGGCCGGCGAATGGTTCGGACGATCTGTCCGCCCGCGATCATCGGGGCATTCTCCAGTGGAAGCGCCGTCGTGCAGAACGCGCACTCGGCCATCGAACGGCCGATGTACCAATGGGTGCGCCCGCAACCTGGGCAATAGTTGGTCTCATGCTCGCGATAGACAATGTGATAACCACGCGTCTCCGCCTTCGGAACAATACAGCCGCCGCGGGCCTCAAGGATACTCGTCGCCATACTTGGCTCCTTTCTACTCACTTGCCGCCTCAACGAGCGATGACTCTGAAGAGTTTCATGGCCTTAGGATGAACGAGGTCGATCCGGGGACGAACCGACCCGCCTCTTCGGCGCAAAAGTCGCGGAAAACCGCCGCGACGAGCCGTTCCGCGGCGTCGGTGAGCCGATTATGTCACAGCCGAAAAAATTTCTCCGGCCGGCTTTGAGGCTGCGGGAACCGAGGACTTGGCAGGCTCGAGGCTCGGCTGAAACAGGGCTGTCCGGCTTCTTCTCAGATCAAGGCCAGCGCCATCAGCCGCCGCATCAGCTCCGAAGGAAGGGTCTCGGCCTCGCCGGCAGCCCCGAGGTCGGGCGGCGCATCCGCCGCGGCGAGATAGCGCCAGCCCTGATGCGCCCGCTTGGGGAAGGGCCGGACAGCGACGAGCTGCGGATCGAGGCGGACGATCGTCTTCTTGTCCTCGTCGCGCTCGGCGAAGCCGATGATCCGCTGCCGCGCGACCAGCTGATGCTTGACGATCCAGTAGATCGAGCCGCCGACCATCTCGCTCGCCCGCTTGGGCATGAAGCGAGTCACCAGCGGGACCTCGCCGCCGACTGTCCGCAGCTGCTGGCGCTTGCCCAGCGCCGCGATGCTGGCGCAGCCGACCGCGACCTTGCTCATGTGGAGCGGCGCAGCCGCGACCTCGAACTCATGCGCGTAGGCGGTCACCAATTCGTCCCGGATGATTGAGAGCTGGCCATCGCCTACGCCAGCCGCGCCCGGAGTTAAACAGGAAAATCGTCTGTTTACACGCTGTTAGGCGGCGATCCGCGCGGCTCTCACACGGCTGCGAGCCACAGCGCCGCGGCGAGCAGGCCAAGGTTCATATAGGCCGTCGAGGAGAAGCCGAAGGCGCGGTAGAGCGGATCGATCCGATAGCCGATCCAGAACAGCAGCCGCATGATCACGAAGACGATGGCCGCCGCGCCGATCACCTGCAGGTAATCGGGGGGAATGCTCGCGGCGAGGGCGAGCGAGCCTGCGACGAACAAGGCGAACTGCTGCAGCGTGTTGTCCGCGACGCGTCCGTTGATGATCATCGCACGATCCTCTGCGCCGGCGGTCGGATCGATCGCATCGCTGGCGAAGCGGGCGTTGCCGACCGCCACCACCATCAGGAACAAGGGTAGCGCAGCGAGCGCCTGCCAGCGCAGGGCGTAGGCGATCCGTCGATCGAGCGCATCCGCGCCGGGTGGCGTCGGCAGCCAGGTCGACAGGAGCCATAAAAGAACGGCCATCGCGGCGACGCCGCTCGCCGCACCGGTCGCCACGATCTTCTGGTCACGAGTCATCGCCGTGCCCTCTCCGCCTGCGATCCTAGCAGATCGCAGCGCGAAGATCAGCGCCCGGTAGTGCGGCTCAGGTGACCAGCCCCGAGGCGGTGGCGAGGCCGAGGAAAAGGAGGAAGCCGATCGAATCGGTCACCATGGTCACGAAGATCGAGGAGGCGACGGCGGGATCCGCCCGCGCCCGGTCGAGCGCGAGGGGGACCATCACGCCGGCGAGGCCGGCGATCAGGATGTTGGTCAGCATCGCCGCGGCGATGACCATTCCGAGGAGCGAATTGTCGAGAAACACGGCGACCCCGACGCCGAGCAGCAGCGCGACCGTCAGGCCGTTCAGGCAGGCGACCCGGATCTCGCGCGCGATCGCCCGCCAGGTGTTCGACTGGGTGAGCTGGTTGGTGGCGAGCGCTCTGACCGTGACAGCCAGCGTCTGGGTCCCCGCATTGCCGCCGACCCCGGTGACGATCGGCATCAGCGCGGCGAGCACGACCATCCGCGAGATCGTGTCCTCGAACATGTGGATGATCGATGCGGCGACGAGCGCCGTTGCGAGATTGGCGATCAGCCAGCGCACCCGGCTCTTGTAGCTCTCGCGCACCGGCTCGTTGATGTCGCCTTCGCCGGCACCGGACAGGAGGAGGACGTCCTCGGAGGCCTCCTCCTGGATGATGTGGACGATGTCGTCGACCGTGATCATGCCGACCAGTCGGCCGCTGCCGTCGACCACGGCGGCGGAGATCAAGGCGTATTTCTGGAAGCGGAGGGCGACCTCCTCCTGGTCCATGTCGACCGGGATGAGCGTCTGCTCGCGCTTCATTACATCGGCGACGGCGACATGGCGCGGCGTGCGCAGGATCCAGCTCAGCATGCACGTGCCGACCGGGTGGTGCCGGCCGTCGACGACGAAAACTTCCCAGAAATCGGTGGTGAGCTCCGCCCCCGCGCGCAGATAGTCGATCACCTGGCCGATCGTCCAATGCTCGGGCACCGCGATCAGATCGCGCTGCATCAGGCGGCCGGCGGACTCCAGCGGGTAAGTGAGCGCCTCCTCGATGGCGGCGCGATCGTCCGGGTCGAGGGCGCGGAGAACGGCGCGCTGCTCATCCTCCTCCATGTCCTCGATCATGGCGACGGCGTCGTCCGTCTCCATCTCGCCGGCGACCTCGGCGACCTCGTGCGGCTCGAACGTGTCGATCAGTTCGTCGCGCACGTGCTCGTTCATCTCGGCGAGCACCTCGCCGCCGAGCACCTCCTCGAGCGCGGCCGCGAGCGCGCGGCGCTCGTCGGAATCGACCAGCTCGAACAGATCGGCGATGTCGGCGGGGTGGAGCGGCTCGACGAGGGCGCGGGCCGACTCGGTCTCGCCCGCCTCGACGTGCGCCATCACCCGCCGCACATATTCCGGGCGGAGCCGATCGTCGGCATCGTGCAGGCGATCGGCCTCGGCGGGCGCGGCACCGGGGGGAAGATCGATATCGCTCTCGCTCATCCCACCCTCTTCTGCGGACATTTCGGAATGGCCGCTTCCTAAGCCGCACTTTCCAGCGTGTCGACATAGCGCGTGATCGGAGCCGGGGGTGGCGCGCCTTGGAAGGGAGGGGAGCGCGCAGCGATCTTGTCCGATCGCCTGCAAAGGGGTGGCGAACGCCTGTCGCCGCGCCTAAGTGCTCGGCAGATATCCTGCAGGAAAGGCACGACATGGCCAACGAACTCAACACCCTGGTTCTCAATCTCGACAGCGGCGGCGATGTCGTGATCCGGCTGCGGCCGGACCTGGCGCCGGGCCACGTGGCGCGTATCAAGGAGCTGGTGAGCGAGGGTTTCTACGACGGCGTCGTGTTCCATCGCGTGATTCCGGGCTTCATGGCACAGGGCGGCGACCCGACCGGCACCGGCACCGGTGGATCGGACAAGCCGGACCTCCAGGCCGAATTCTCCCAGGCCCCGCACGTCCGCGGTGCGGTCTCGATGGCGCGAACCAACTATCCGCACAGCGCGAACAGCCAGTTCTTCATCGTCTTCGACGACGCCACCTTCCTCGACGGCCAATATACCGTTTGGGGCGAGGTGACCGAGGGCATGGAGCATGTCGATGCGCTGCCCACCGGCGAGCCGCCGCGCAACCCGGGGAAGATCGTGAAAGCCAGCCTCAAACCCTGAGGTGACGCGGACGGTCACGCTGATCACCGGCGCGTCCGCAGGCCTGGGCGCGGAATTCGCCCGACAATGCGCCGCCCGTGGCGACGAGCTCGTGCTCGTCGCCCGGCGGCGCGACCGCCTCGAGGCGCTGGCGGCGGAGCTCGGCCGCGCCCATATCATCGCCGCCGATCTCTCAGAGCCGGCCGCGCCGGAACGGCTCGTCGCCGAGGTCGAGGCGCTCGGCCTCGGCATCGGCCGGCTGATCAACAATGCCGGCTTCGGCCTGGCCGGCCGTTTCGCGGCGCTGCCCCTCGCGCGACAGCGGCAGATGATCGATCTCAACGTCTCCAGCCTGGTGGCGCTCTGCCACCTCGCGCTCCCCGCGATGATCGCGCGCGGCGAGGGCGGAATCCTCAACGTCGCGTCCACCGCGGCCTTCCAGGCAGGTCCTGGGATGGGCGTCTATTTCGCGTCCAAAGCCTTCGTTCTCTCGTTCAGCGAAGCGCTGCACCAGGAAATGCGCGCGCAGAATATCCGGGTCACCGCGCTGTGCCCCGGGCCAACGGCAACCGAGTTCGGCGCGGTCGCAGGCGTGACCGGGCCGCGCTTCGATCGCTTCTCGGCCGACGCGCGGACCGTGGTCGCCGCGGGCCTTGCGGGCCTCGAGCGGAACAAGGCCGTGGTCGTTCCCGGGGTGATGAACAAGATCACCGCCCAGTCGAGCCGGGCGATGCCGCGTGCCGCGATGCGCCGGATCGTCGCCCGCTTGAAGATCTAGGCGGCGACCGCCTCGCCGCTGTCGTTCAGCAGGCTGTCGAACAGCCAGTCGTGGAAGATCCGGACCGGCCGCCGCGTCAGCGACGAGCGCCGGCAGGCGAACCAATAGCTGTACGGGCTCTCCACCTGATGGTCGAACAGGCGGACGAGGCGTGGGTCGCGCGAGGCGGAGAGATGGCTTTCCAGCATGAACGCGACGCCGAGGCCCTGCGCCGCCGCGTCCAGGATCAGCTGGCCCGCGTCGAAATGATCGATCGCAGCGGGCTCGAGCTGCGGCATGCCGACCGCTTCCCGCCAGTACGAGAAGGTCTCGGGCATGTCCCGGTGCAGGAAGATCGTGGTGTTCGCGATCTGCGCCGGATCGGTGATCGCATTGGGGCCATCCTGAATGGCGCGCGATCCGATCGCGATCACGCGGTTGCTGTCGATCCGGCGAGCATAGAGCGAGGGATCGACCTCGGTGGTGATCGCGATCGCCGCGTCCAGTCCTTCGTCGAGCCGCGCGATTCGATTGGCGCCGGTGTCGAGATCGATGTGGAGATCCGGATGGAGCTCCCGGAGGCTCGGCAGATAGGGCATCAGCCGCTGCATCGCGAACAAGGAGGGCACCGCCAAGCGCAGACGCATCATCTCGCGATTACCCACCGCACGCTCCATCGCCAGCGACAGAGCGTCGATCGAGGGCCCGATCTCGGAGAGAAGCCGCTCGCCGTCGGAATTGAGGTGCACGCTCTGGTGCCGGCGCTCGAACAAGGGATGGCCGAGATGGCGCTCCAGCGCCTGGATGCGCCGGCTGAGGGCTGGGGAGGAGAGGGACAAAGCGGCGGCGGCCTCCTTGACGGAGCCGAGCCGCGCTACCTGCACGAATGCTTCGATCGCCGTCAGCGGCGGCAGCCTGCGCATGATCGTTCATCCTCTCATTTTTGTGCACTGCACATCCGACGCGGCGCGTGTCGGTAACCGGTTACCACCTCCGAGGCGGTGGATGCAACATATGCACTTGTAGCATCTTTCTTCGCACTTGCACAATAATCTCACAAAGGTCAGAAAGGTGGGGCCTTTCAGGCATCCTCTCCTAAAAACTTTCAGGCCGGTCGTTCGCGATCGGCCTTTTTTTTCGCTGCGGCGCCAGTGCCTTGCGGCGCCGAGTCGACGAGCGCTGCGCGCGGATGCGATGCGCTTTTTCAGACGCCGTGGACCTCCCGGCTGGCGCTGCCGTTGTCGCTTCCTATCTTCCGGCAGACACGAAGAAGGAGAGCCGACCCGATGGCCGATGAGGAAAAGCAGCCGACGCGCCTGCAAGTTGCGACGATGCGGCCCGAGGACAGCGGCCGCGGCCTTGCACGGTTGCCGCGGCGGTTGATGTCGGCCCTTGAGCTCGCCGAAGGCGACGTGATCGAAGTCACCGGCAAGCGGGCGACGCCGGCCCGCGCCGTCGGCCCCTATCCCGAGGATGAAGGTCTCGACATCATTCGTCTGGACGGCCTGCAGCGCGCCAACGCCGAAATCGGCTCCGGTGATTTCGTCCAGATCCGCAAGACCGAGAGCAAGGCGGCACAGCGCGTCGTCTTCGCGCCGGCCCAGAAGAATTTGCGTCTCCACGGCTCGGCCCAGGCGTTGAAGCGCAGCTTCGGCCTGAAGCCGCTCACCGCCGGCGACGTCGTCGCGACCACCGGCCAGCAGCAGGTCCAGCGCGGCGACATTCCGCCCGAGCTTCGCCAGATGCTCTACGCACCGGCCTATGCGCTGCAGGAGATCCGCCTCACCGTGGTGTCCACGGTGCCGAAGGGCATCGTCCATATCGACGCGAACACCGAAGTCGAGCTCCTGCCCGAGTTCACCGAGGCAAGCGAGGCGCGCCGCGCGGACGTGACCTATGACGATCTCGGTGGCATCGGCGCGACCGTCGACCAGATCCGCGAGATGGTCGAGCTGCCGCTGCGCTATCCCGAGATTTTCGAGCGGCTGGGCGTCGATCCGCCGAAGGGGGTGCTTCTCTACGGCCCGCCCGGTACTGGCAAGACCCGCCTCGCCCGCGCCGTGGCGAACGAGAGCGACGCGACCTTCTTCCACATCGCCGGCCCCGAGATCATGGGATCGGCCTATGGCGAGAGCGAGCGGCGGCTCCGCGAGGTGTTCGAGGAGGCCGCCAAGGCGTCCCCGGCGATCATCTTCATCGACGAGATCGATTCGATCGCGCCCAAACGCGGCCAGGTGCAGGGCGAGACCGAGAAGCGGCTGGTCGCCCAGCTCCTGACCCTGCTCGACGGCCTCGAGCCCCGCCAGAATCTGATCGTCATCGCCGCGACCAATCGCCCGGAGGCGATCGACGAGGCGCTCCGACGCCCCGGCCGCTTCGACCGCGAGATCGTGATCGGCGTGCCGGACGAGCGCGGCCGGCGCGAAATCCTGGCGATCCATACCCGCGGCATGCCGCTCGACGGCGGCGTCAACCTGCCCGAGCTTGCCCGGCGGACCTACGGCTTCGTCGGCGCGGACCTCGCCGCGCTGACCCGCGAGGCGGCGATCGAGGCGGTTCGCCGGATCATGCCGAAGATCAATCTCGAGGAGGGCACCATCCCGCCCGAGGTGCTCGAGAATCTCTCCGTCCAGGGCCGCGATTTCGAAGAGGCGCTGAAGCGGGTCCAGCCGTCCGCGATGCGCGAGGTGATGGTCCAGGCGCCGACGATCGGCTGGGACGACATCGGCGGCGTCGACGAGTCGCGGGAGAGGCTCCGCGAGGGCGTCGAGCTGCCGCTGAAGAACCCCGAGGCGTTCAAGCGGATGGGCATCCGTCCCGCCAAGGGCTTCCTGCTCTACGGACCGCCGGGACCGGGCAAGACCCTGCTGGCCAAGGCTACCGCGCGCGAGGCGGAGGCGAACTTCATTGCCACCAAATCCTCGGACCTGCTGTCGAAATGGTACGGCGAGAGCGAGCAGCAGATCGCACGGCTGTTCGCCCGGGCGCGCCAGGTGGCGCCCACCGTCATCTTCATCGACGAGCTCGACAGCCTGGTGCCCGCGCGCGGCGGCGGCCTCGGCGAGCCGCAGGTGACGGAGCGGGTGGTGAACACCATTCTCGCCGAGATGGACGGTCTCGAGGAGCTCGGCTCGGTGGTCGTGATCGGCGCCACGAACCGGCCGAACCTGATCGACCCGGCCCTGCTTCGTCCGGGGCGCTTCGACGAGCTGATCTACGTCGCCGTGCCCGACAAGGACGGACGGCGTCACATCCTCTCCATCCATACCGCGAAAATGCCGCTGGCCGACGACGTCGATCTCGAGTCGCTGGCGGCGCGGACGGAGCGCTTCACCGGCGCCGACCTCGAGGATCTCGTCCGCCGGGCCGGTCTGTTCGCGCTGCGCAACTCGCTCGACGCCAGCACGGTCACTGCGGCGGACTTCGAGAAAGCGCTGGAGGAGACGCGCGCCTCCGTCACGCCGGAGATGGAGAAGGATTACGAGAAGATCCAGCAGAGCCTGAAGCAGGACGCGATGAGCTCGGGCGCCGGCGGGATCGGCTTCATCGCGCCCGGCATGCTTACCCCGCGCGGTCCGAAGGGTTGAAGCGGAAGGCGACGCCGAGAGCCAGAAGCACCATCAGCGCGGTGATGGTGAGGAACGGCAGCAACCGGCCCTCCCCGTAGAGCGCGACGCCGGCCGCGGGCGCGGCGATGTAGGCGACGCCGTTCACCGACGTCACCATGCCGGCGACCGTATTCTGCTCGGCCGGGCTGACCGCCAGTGAGGCACCGCTGGTGAAGCCCGGCCGGAAGAAGCCGAAGCCGAGCGAGGCAAGGGCGAAGCCGATGGTGATGCCGTACATGGTCGCCGAGAAGCCGGTCACCCAGGCCCCCGCCGCCGCGAGGGTCGCCCCCCACATCACGAGCTGCCGCGGCGTCAGATCGAGCCGCGGGATCAGCCCCCATTGCGCGAGCAGGGTGGCGGCCGCGCCGCCCATCAGCACGATCGCGATCGAATGCTGCGCATCGGCGGGATCGAGCCGGAGCCGGTCGATCACCAGGAATCCGATCACGCCGAGCAGGGCCGCATGGCCATGCCCGCCCACCACGCCGATCAGGTGCCAGGGTAGGACCCGCGGGTCGCGCCAGCGCAGCGGCGCAGTCTCCCTGTCGTCGCGCACGCCGTCCGCGCTCGGCGCGCCGACCGCCGGGAAATCAGCGATCCGGCCGCGCGCGGGGTTGCGCGGCGTATCGTCGGGCAGCCGCAGGACGATGGCCGCGAGCACGATCAGGCCGATCAGGGCAAAGACGATCAGCGGGCCCGACAGGCGGAGAGGCGCGAAGATGAACAAAGGGGCGATGGCCGGGCCGATGATCGTCCCGAGGCCAAAGGAGGAGGCGATCGAAGCAAGGTAGCGGGTCCGCTCGCTGCCATCGGTCCGCGCGGCGATGTAGGCCTGCACCGCGGGCGGTGAAGCCGAGCCCCAGGCGCCGTAGATGGTGCGCCCGAAGATGAAGATTACGAACACAGCGGTCGGCGCGAGCGCGCCGGCAAGGCCCGCCGCGAGCACGCCTCCGCAGACGAGCATCGATCCGACGAAGCCGTAGAGGCCGAGTCGCATCAGCGCACGGCGACCGCGCTGGTCGGCGCGGCGCGCCCAATGCGGCGCCGTCAGCACCCAGATCACCGCCGAAAGGCTGAACGCTACCGCCACCCAGACGTCCGGAATGCCCAATACCCTGCCGATCGACGGCATCAGCGACTGCAGGGCCGTGTTGCCCGACGCGGCAACCAGCATGACCCCGAACAACAGCGAAAATCGTTCCTTCGAAAGGCCGGAGGCGGTCGCCATCATGGAAAGGTCCCGGAAAAGGTGCGGCCTGTCCCGAAACCGTGGTAAATGCCGGCCGGGGGCGCCTCGCCCTTGCCATCGGCGCGTTGATTTGCCAACGCACTCTCAAAGCAGACCTTTACAGGACGCGGCATGACTTTTCCCGGCGAACAGGTGCAGAGAACCCGCGCGTTCGCGCGGCATGGCTCCGGCAACCCACTCTGGCACTTCCTGCGAGGTTTTCTGAAACATCCGGTGATGGTCGGATCGATCATCCCCTCCTCGAAGACGCTGATCGACAGGATGCTGAAGCCGGTCGATTGGGCCAATTGCAAGCTGTTCGTCGAGTACGGGCCGGGGGTCGGCACCTTCACCCAGCACATCCTCGACCGCATGGCGCCGGATGCCGTTCTGCTGACGATCGACACCAATCCCGATTTCACCGCCTATCTCAACGCGAAGTTCCGGGATTCCCGGCTGCGCGCCGTCACCGGCTCCGCCGCGGACGTCCGCCGCATCATGGCCGACGTGGGCTTCGACGAAGCGGACTACATCCTTTCGGGTCTGCCCTTCTCGACCCTTCCGGCCGGTGTCGGCCCGGCGATTGCCGCGGCGACTGCGGACGCGCTCCGGCCCGGCGGTGCGTTCCTGGTCTATCAGTTCTCGCCCAAGGTTCTCGATTTCCTTCGCCCGAATTTCGAGCGGATCGATCGGGCGATGGAATGGGTGAACGTGCCGCCGGCCCAGCTCTTCTGGTGCTGGAAGGACTGACCGGAGCCTGCCGGGGATCCGGCGCGGTCAGCGCCGGAAGTTGAGCCGTCGCGCGATTCGATAATCGGCGACGGCCACCAGGAAATAGCCCAGCGCCCAGCGCAAGCGGGTGAACAGCCGCCGCTCCCGGCTGTGGCTCTCCATCGTCACGTGGCGGCTGCGCGCGATTTCGCCGTCGACGAACCGGCGCATGTCGGCTGCAAAGCCCGCATCCTGGACCCGGAGCATCATCTCGAGATTCAGGAACAGGCTGCGCATGTCGAAATTTGCCGAGCCGATGTGGACGGCGTCGTCGACGACGAACAATTTCGTGTGCAGCTTGGCCGGCTGGTATTCGTAGATCTCGACGCCGCGCTTCAGCAGCCACCAATAGGTGCTCCGCGCGGCGGCGATCGTCGCCTTGTTGTCCGATTTCGCGGCCGTGACCAGGCGCGCCCGGCCGCCACGGGCCACCCGCGCGATGCGGCGGAGCATGCCGAAGCTGGGCGCGAAATAGGCGGCGACGATATCCAGCCGCCGGGCGCCCTTCATGTCGCGCCGCACCGCACGCGCCCAGGGCGAGAGCCGGCGGGTGGGCCCGCCAAACAGCCAGTCCAGCGGCCCGTCGGTGACGCTGTGCTGCTGAAGCATCCGCCGGAGGTCGCGGATGCGCCCGGCGGGGCGTTGCGCCCAGGCGAAGAGATCGTCGAAATAGCGGCCGAGACAGGAGACGCCGCCGCCCTCCACCTGGAGCCCCAGATCGCGCCAGGCACCGGATTCGAGCGTACCGAAATAATCGTCGGAGATGTTGAAGCCGCCGATGATCACCTTGCGTCCGTCGGCAAGGGCGAGCTTCTGATGGTTGCGCAGCAGGTAGCGCCGTCCCCATTTCGGGATGAAGGTGCAGAAGGAGGCGGGGCTTTCGGCGAGCGGCCGGAAGAAGTCGGCATTGGCAGTCGAGCCGAAGCCGTCGACCAGCAGCCAGACCTTCACGCCGCGGTTGGCGGCGGCGATCAAGGCGTCGCGTACCCGCGTCCCCGCAGCATCGTCGAGGAACATGTAATAGAGAAAACGCAGGCTTTCGCTCGCGCCCTCGATGAGGGCGATCAGCGCCTCGAGCCGCTGGGGTCCGTCCGGCAGCAGCGTCAGCCGGTTTCCGTCGACCTCCGTCATCAGCGTCGGTGCGGCTTCGTTGGGCGCGGCGTCGGCCATGGCCGGCACATGCGGGTCCGCCGGGGCAAGCGCAACCCCCTGCCGCAATTGACAATCGCGCCTCTCGTGATTAGCTGCCCCTTTCTCCTAAAGCCTCACGTTTGAGCGGAGCTGCTCCATGGCACGCGTTACCGTCGAAGATTGCGTCGACAAGATTTCGAACCGCTTCGATCTCGTCCTCCTTGCCGCCCAGCGGGCGCGCCAGATTTCGGGCGGGGCCGACCTGACGATCGACCGCGATCGCGACAAGAACCCCGTCGTCGCCCTGCGCGAGATCGCCGAGGAGACGGTGAAGCCGAAGCAGCTCGCCGACGCGCTCGTCGGCAACCTGCAGCGCGTTCAGATCGACGATGACGAGGCTCCGGACGAGGTCGGCTCGCTCAGCGCCTCGGCCGAGGCGCTGCGCCTGACCGCAGCGGCGCCGCCCCGTAACAACAACGCCGGCGGCGACTACGAATAAGCAGGAAGGGCCGGCGGTGACGTCGGCCCTTTCGCTTTGCAGGCTCGGCGAGACCTCCGAGCGCCTGCCCGACCGCGGCGGTTCAGGCGGCGTCTTCCTCGGGCGTGTGCGCCCGCTCCACCCATTCCAGATCGTTGGGAGCAAGGATCCTGCCGTCGGTCGCGCGTACCGTCATCGGCGGGATCGGCATTCTCGTTCTCTTGTCCACCAGGACGAGATTGCCCGGCTGGTGACAGATCCACCTTTCGCCCCACTGCCGGAGCGCGATCAGCACCGGCATCAGCTCGGCGCCCTTCTCGGTGAGCTTGTAAGCGACGCGCCGCCGGTCGGAGGGGTCCGGCTCCCGGGCGAGGATGCCATGTTCGACCAGCCGAACCAGGCGGTTCGAGAGGATGTTGCGGGCGATCCCGAGTGTCGACTGGAATTCCTCGAAATGCTCGAGGCCGTTGAACGCCCCGCGCAGGATCAGGAACGACCATCGCTCCCCGACCACCTCAAGCGCCGCGGCGATCCCGCATCCGGTGAACAGCGCCTTCAAATGCTCCGCTCGGGTCATGCGACTATTGCCTCCGCTGGGCTCGTCCAACTCCGAGCCTAGACCTTTTTTCGGCTTTGTCACGGGCTTACGGCCGGTCCGCGACGCCGGTGCGAACGAAATGGAACAGCGGCCGGCCCGACCGCACGGGCCTCTACGGGGTTGCAACGCGGCAACGACACACCCAATGTCGATCCGGTGCTGAGGCAATATGAACTTCTCGAAAAGGTAAGGGGCTACGACCCGGACGCCGACGAGGCGATGATCAACCGCGCCTACGTTTTCTCGATGAAGGCGCATGGCAGCCAGAAGAGGGCGTCGGGCGATCCTTATTACAGCCACCCGATCGAGGTGGCCGGAATCCTCACCGACCTCCATCTCGACGACGAGACGATCGTCACCGCCATCCTGCACGACACGATCGAGGACACGGTCGCGACCCACGAGGAGATCGAGCGGCTTTTCGGCCCCAGCGTCGCCAGGCTGGTCGATGGCGTCACCAAGCTCTCGAAGATCGAGGCGCAGAGCGAGAGCCAGCGCGCCGCCGAGAACCTCAGGAAGTTCCTGCTCGCCATGTCCGGCGACATTCGGGTGCTGCTGGTCAAGCTCGCGGACCGGCTCCACAACATGCGCACGCTCCACTTCATCGCCAATCCGGAGAAGCGCAAGCGGATCGCCCGCGAGACGATGGACATCTATGCGCCGCTCGCGGAGCGAATCGGCATGTACGAGTTCATGACCGAGATGCAGACGCTCGCCTTTCGCGAGATCGAGCCGGACGCCTATGCCTCGATTTCCCGGCGGCTCGAGCAGCTCCACCGCGGCGAAGGCGATCTGATCGAGCGCATCGCACGCGGCATCAAGGCGCATCTCGAGGCCAATGGCGTCGAAGCGGAGGTCCAGGGACGCGAGAAGCACCCTTATTCGATCTGGCGGAAGATGGCCGAGCGCCACGTCAGCTTCGAGCAGCTCTCGGATGTGATGGCGTTCCGCGCGATCGTCTCCAGCCAGGAGGAATGCTACCGCACCCTCGGGCTCGTCCACCGGCGCTGGCCGATGGTGCCCGGGCGGTTCAAGGACTTCATTTCCACGCCCAAGCGCAATGGCTACCAGTCGTTGCACACGACCATCATCCATGACGAGCAGATGCGGATCGAGATCCAGATTCGCGATCGGGAGATGCACGCCCGGGCCGAGCACGGTCTCGCCGCGCATTGGGCCTACAAGGAAGGCAAGGCCGCGGCATCGACCCAGCACCCCTGGATCAGCGACCTGATCGAGATCCTCGAACATGCGGCGAGCGCCGAGGAGCTGCTCGAGCACACCCGCATGGCGATGTACCAGGACCGGATCTTCGCCTTCACCCCGAAGGGCGAGCTGATCCAGCTGCCCAAGGGGGCCACGCCGGTCGATTTCGCCTATGCGGTCCATACCGATCTCGGCGACCAGACGGTCGGCGCGAAGATCAACGGCCGGGTCATGCCGCTGCGCACGCCGCTGGAGAACGGCGACCAGGTCGAGATCCTGGTGTCCAAGGCCCAGCATCCGCAGCCCGGCTGGCTGAGCTTCGTCGTCACCGGCAAGGCGCGGGCGAAGATCCGCCGCTTCGTCAAATCGAAGGAGCGCGAGGAGACGGTGGCGCTCGGCCGCAAGATCTTCGACGAGATCGTGCAGCGCCTGCCCAATGCGCTCGGCTGGGAGGCGATCGCGGAGGCCATGAAGCGGCTCAACATCCATGACGACGACGCCCTGATGGAGGCGATCGCGCTGAAGCGAATTTCCGACGTTGCCGTAATGGAAGCGCTGATGCCGGGATCCACCAGCAATGCCGGCGTGAAGCCTCCGCCGCAGCGCACGGCGATCTCGATCAAGGGGCTCACCCCGGGCGTCGCCTTCCAGCTCGCGCCCTGCTGCCACCCGATTCCCGGAGACCGGATCGTCGGCCTTCGCCGCGAAGGCGCGGAGATCGAGGTGCACATGATCGGCTGCGAGCGCCTGGCCGACGGCATCGATGCGGACTGGGTCGATCTCGCCTGGGGTGACGAATCGGACGGCGGCGCCGCTCAATTGTGCATCGTCATCCGCAACGAGCCCGGCTCGCTGGCCGTGGTGGCCGGCATTCTCGGAAGCCATGGCGCCAACATCGTCAGCATGGACCAGGTCAGCCGCGACGGAAGCTTCCACACCTTTCATTTCGACATCGAGGTGCACGACGTGCAGCATCTGATGCGGATCATCGCCGCGCTGCGCGCCACCGAAGTGGTGGCCAGCGCCGAACGCCTGTAAGAGAGGACGCATGACCAGCCTCGATCGCCGCGCCCTTCTCGCGCTCCTCGGCGCGTCCGCCGCCTTCCCGGCGCTCGCACGCCCCGCGGCCGCGGCGCCGGCGCCGATCACGATGTGGCGCGATCCCGGCTGCGGCTGTTGCACCGAGTGGGCCAAGCGGATGGAAGCAGCCTTCCGCCGGCCGCTGCGCATCGTCGATGCGCCCAACATGCCGGCGGTGAAGCAGGCCCAGGGCGTGCCGGACGACCTGCGCTCGTGCCACACCGCGCTGGTCGATGGCGTCGTGGTCGAGGGGCATGTGCCGCCGGAGGACGTGAAGGCGTTGATCGCGCGCCGCCCCGCCGGGGTCCGCGGCCTCGCCGTCCCCGGAATGCCGGCGGGAAGCCCCGGCATGGACGTCGGGCACGACCACCGGCAGCGTTACCAGGTCTTCGCATTCTCGGCGGGGGGCAAACGCTCCGTCTTCGCGACCCACGGCTGAGGCGATGAGCGAAGCCCGCGCCATGACCTATGGCGACTATCTGTCGCTGGAGCCGATCCTTTCCGCGCAGCACCCGATCTCCGAGCAGCATGACGAGCTGCTTTTCATCGTCATCCACCAGACCAAGGAGCTGTGGCTGAAGCAGATCCTGCGGGAGATCGAGCTCTCGTCCGAGCTCATCCGAGCGGATTCGCTGATCCAGGTGCACAAGAGCCTCTCCCGAGTGTCGCGGATCCAGGCGGTGATGACCCTGAGCTGGGACGTGCTCGCGACGATGACCCCGTCGGACTATTCGAGCTTCCGGGACGTGCTCGGATCGAGCTCCGGCTTCCAGTCCTGGCAGTTCCGGACCTTCGAATACCGGCTCGGGCTGAAGGACGGGTCGCACGTGCGCTTCCAGCAAGAAGGCTCGGCCGCGCGTGAGGCGCTCGTCGCGGCGTTGCGCAGCCCGAGCCTGTGGGACGAGGCCAATGCGGCGCTCGCGCGCGCCGGCTTCGATCTACCTCTGGAAGCACTGGCCCGCGACTGGAGCGAGCCCTACCGGCCCCACGAGAAGGTCGAGGAGGCCTGGGCCGAGGTCTATCGCGAGCCGGAGCGCTGGTGGCCGCTCTACCAGCTGGCCGAGAAGCTGGTCGACATTGACGATTCGCTTGCGACCTGGCGCCACAAGCACGTGGTGACGGTCGAGCGGATCATCGGAGCCAAGCGCGGGACCGGCGGCACCGCCGGCGTCGCCTATCTCCAGTCGACGATCGGCAAGCGCGCCTTCCCGGAACTCTGGTCACTCCGCACGCGGATCTGACGCAATCCAGGTCTAAAGCGACGGCCGCGCAGCCCGGATCGCCTGGATCTCCTCGCGTGCGATCCGCTCGCGGGCGCCGAGGCTGGGATGATAGCGGAAGATCTGCGGCGTATCGTAGGCGCGCAGGAAGCGGCGCCAGAACGGGATCACCGCCTCGACGTCGTAGCCGGCTGCGGCAAGCAGCCGGATGCCCAGCCGGTCGGCCGCCTCTTCGCGTTTCCAGAAGGTGCCGGAGCGGATGCCGATCGAGGCGAGCAGCTTGTCGCCCTCGTGCATCGGCGGGTGCTTGAGGATGAGATGCCCCATCTCGTGGGCCAGGATCAGGGCCAGCTCGTCGTCATTCTCGATGAAGTCGAGCATCGCCGTCGTGATCGTCACGCGCCCGTCGGTGACGAAGGCGTTGACATCCTTATCGCGGGCGAGGCGGAGGCGCTCGAGCCGATCCGTCGGGGGGGCGCTGCCATCCTTCGCCTGGGGAAGGGGAGATCGGGCCAGCCGGACCCGGGCCGGACAGCCGGGACGAGAGCCGAGGGTCAGCCGCAGCTCGCGCCCTTCCCGCAGCGCAACGATGTCCGCCGCGCCCTTGCGGAGCTCAGCCTCGAGTTGCGCTTCGGTGGCCTCGATTCGCCTGCGCCAGCTCTTTCGCTCGGGATCGGCGGCGATGCTCGCGCCGGTGGGAAGCGGCCGCCCGTTGACCTTCAGCAGCACGTCGCCTGCGACGAGCCCCGCCTGCTCGGCCGGCGAGCCCGCCAGCACGGTGAGCACTCCTGGACCGCGGTCGAGGCCGTAGCGCTCGATCATCAGCAGCCGATCGGCCGGGAGATATTCGGCGAGGTGATGGAACAGCATTCCGGTGAGCGGAGAGGGCTCGGGGCACAGCGTCTCTCCGGCGAGCGCCAGGCGGTAGGCGACCGCCGCGACGCGGGCATCCTCGGTTCGCAACGTGGACGCCGCGAATGGACTGGACGGCGCATTCCCTGCTGCCCCTGCCGGCAGTGCGGCAAACAGGAGGAGCGGGATGCACGATCGGAGGAGGAGGCGCGTCACGGCCGAACCGTAGGGCGCAAAGTCGAGGCGCCGCAACAGCTTATCCGCGTCCCGGGCCGGTGCACAGGCAGCGCACATAAAAAAGGCCGGCTGGGGCGCTGCCCCAACCGGCCTGAATTCGCTCTGCGACGCCCGATTACGGGGTGGTCGGCAGATCGTCGTCGTCGTCGTTGGTCGCGGCGAGAATGCCGAGCACGACAGCGACAATGGCGATCAGCGGGATGATGAAGCCGCCGCGCAGCTCGCTGCCGCCATCGACCGACTCGCTTGCCGGAGCGACCTCAGCCGCGCTCTGCGCAGCGGCAACGGTCGGCGCCGTCATCAACGCAACCGCAGCGGTCGCAGCAATTAGTCCCTTGAAACCCACGTCAGCTTCTCCCTTCGTACTCAAGCCTGATCTTCTCGATTTCCCGCCTTAACTATCCGAGGCATACTCGCGTGTCTACCCCGAAACGTGTCAGCATCCAAACTGGGAAGCGCCCCCTAAACTCCTGGAAGTTTACGAAGACTGAAGCGCGAAACGCCGCCGGTTCCAAAAGGTTCAGCATCCGGCGGTTCTGTCCCGGACTGTTGCAAAGCTGCGACAGCGGCGCTCCCGAGGCGAAGCGAGTTGCAGGAAAAGCATATTTCTTTCAGAAGCTTCGCAGAGTTCACCACGGGGGAGGCCTGCGTGCCTTTTGCTTTCGTACGTTCGCGCCTTGCCGCCCTCCTCATGCTGCTGGCGCTGGTCCTCGGTGCCGCGCCGGCGGCGGCGGTCGACATCACCTTCTATTCGAAGGAGCTCGGCTCCTCGTTCCCGCACGCTTTCGTGATCATGAAGGGCCAGCTGGATCGCGACGGGAGCCGAATCGAGGAGGATTACGGCTTCACCGCCAAAGCGGTCACTCCGGCGATCCTGTTCGGAGCGGTGAAGGGCGAGGTGATTTCGGATCACACCGATTCGTACGTGAAGGGGAGCGACAAGCATTTCACCGTGACGCTTTCCGACGAGGAATATGATCGGGTCATGGCGGTGATCGAGCGCTGGCGCACAGCGCGACAGCCCTCCTACAGCCTCGACAAGGCGAACTGCATTCACTTCGTCGGCGAGATCGCCTCGGCGATCGGAATGGACGGCGCCCCGCGCAAGGGCCTGATGAAAAAGCCGCGTTCCTTCCTGGAAGCGATCACCGAAGCGAACCGCACATTGATCGCGGCGCGTGGCGGCACGTTCCACCGCACGCACGCGCCCTGAGGATCAAGCAGCGGCTTGACATCCCTGCGGCCTTTGCCGTTAGCGCGTCGCCGGGGTTCTCCATTCCAGTCCATTTCTCCAAGCAATGAGGCCGCATGAACGCGTCCACTCACGATAAGATCGTCGTCGTCGGCCTCGGCTATGTCGGGCTTCCGCTCGCGGTTGCGCTCGCCAAGAGCTTCGACGTGATCGGCCTCGACATCGACCGCCGGCGCGTCGCGGAGCTCGAGGACGGCCACGATCGGACCAACGAGATCGAGGCGGACGTGCTCAGGGCCTCGCCGCTGAAGCTGACCAGCGAGCCGGCCGAGTGCGCGGGTGCGGACATCTACATCGTCACGGTGCCCACCCCCGTCGACGATTCGAACCAGCCGGACCTCGGCCCGGTGATCGGCGCGACCAAGACGCTCGCCAAGTTGCTGGACGCCGGCCGGAGCCCGATCGTCGTCTACGAGAGCACCGTCTATCCCGGCGTCACCGACGAGATCTGCGGGCCGCTGATCGAGCAGGAATCGGGTCTCGTGCGCGGTCGCGACTTCTTCCTCGGCTACTCGCCGGAGCGGATCAACCCGGGCGACCGGGAGCATACGGTCGACCGGATCGTGAAGGTGATCGCCGGCGAGAACGAGCGGGTCACGGAGCGGCTCGCCGGCGTCTATGGCGCCGTCACCAGCGCCGGCGTGTTCCGGGCCCGCTCGATCAAGGCGGCCGAAGCGGCGAAGGTGATCGAGAATGCGCAGCGCGACATCAACATCGCCTTCATGAACGAGATCACGCAGATCTTCTCGAAGCTCGACATTTCGATCTGGGACGTGCTCGAGGCGGCCGGGACCAAGTGGAACTTCCTGAAGTTCCAGCCGGGACTCGTCGGCGGCCACTGCATCGGCGTCGATCCTTATTATCTCAGCCACCGTGCGCAGCAGCTCGGTCTCGATCCGAACGTGATCCTCTCCGGGCGTTCGATCAACGACGGCATGGGCGCCTGGGTCGCGGACCAATTGCACGCGCAGCTCGGCCGGCCCGGCAAGGCGCTGATCATGGGGCTGGCGTTCAAGGAGAACGTGCCGGACCTCAGGAACAGCCGCGTGATCGACGTGATCCGCCGTCTCGAGGCGCTCGGCCATACGATCACCGTGCACGATCCGCTCGCCGATGCCGCCGAGGCCCAGCACGAATATGGCATCGAGCTCGCCACCGACGGGCTGGAAGGCGCGTATGATCTCGTGCTCGTCGCAGTGCCGCACGAAAGCTACTCGGACCTGTCGGACGAGCAGCTGTCCGGGCTGCTGAGCGAAGGCGGCCTGCTTGCCGACCTCAAGAACCTTTACGCGCGCCGGCCGCTCGCCGGGGTGAGGCGCTGGAGCCTTTGAAGCAGGATCGGGCGGCGGCCGAGGCTGCCGCCCGAGCCTGCCGTGGCCTCAGAGGCCGTGGTAGGTCCTGTACCATTCGACGAAGCGCGGAACGCCGACGTCGATCGTGGTGGTGGGCGCGTAGCCGAGATCGCGCTGGATGGCGCTGATGTCGGCATAGGTGTCGCGCACGTCGCCGGGCTGCATCGGCATCAGCTCCTTCACCGCCTCGCGGCCGCACGCCTGCTCGATCAGCGAGATCATGCGCGTGAGCTCCTCCGAGCGGTTGTTGCCGATGTTGTAGAGGCGATGCGGGCTGCGGCTGCCGCCCGCCTTGACCTGACCATCGTCCGGCGGCGGATTGTCGTGGCAGGCGACGATGCCGCTGACGATGTCGTCGATATAGGTGAAGTCCCGGCGCATATTGCCTTCGCCGAACACCTGGATCGGCTTGCCTTCGTAGATCGCCCGCGTGAAGAGCCACATGGCCATGTCGGGCCGACCCCACGGGCCGTAGACCGTGAAGAAGCGGAGGCCCGTCTGGGGGAGCCGATAGAGGTGAGAATAGGTCTCGCTGATCAGCTCGTCGGACTTCTTCGTCGCCGCGTAGAGGGAGAGCGGGTGGTCCACCCGATCCTCGACCCGGAACGGCAGGGTGTCGTTTCCGCCATAGACGGACGAGGAGGACGCGTAGACGAAGTTGCCGAGCTCGCGGTGGCGCGCAAGCTCGAGCATGTTGAGATGCCCGACCAGGTTCGACTGCACATAGGCATAAGGATTCTCGATCGAGTAGCGGACACCGGCCTGGGCGCCGAGGTGGACGATCTTGTCGAACCTCTTGCCTGCGGTCGCCTGCTGGAGGGCGGCGTTGTCGGCGAAATCGGCCTCGATGAACTCGTAGCGCTCGTGTCGCTCCTTCAGCAGCGCGACGCGATCACGCTTCAGCTTCGTGCTGTAATAATCATTGACGTTGTCGAGGCCGATCACCTCCTCGCCGCGCGCCAGCAGCCGCTCGCTCACGTGAAAGCCAATGAAGCCGGCGCCGCCGGTCACGAGAGTGGTCATCGATCCTGCCTGAATGGTTCCGAGGAGCGGACCCTTAAGCAAATGCGCGGCGCCAACTCAATCGGCATGTGGACTCGCGATCCCCTTTGCCCGTAGCACCTTGATGATGCCGCAGGAGCAGGGTTGCGAGAGGCCGGGATCGGCCGGCGTGGTGTCCGCGCTGGCGGCGCTCTACCGGCTGTTGAGCCCACGCCGCCGGCGTCATCTCCAACTCTGCTTCCTGGTGATGTTCGCCGGCGCCGCGGCGGAGCTGTTCACGATCGGCGCCGTGCTTCCGTTCCTTGCCCTCATTTCCGATCCGGAGGGCCTCGGCCGCATCCCCCATGCGCCAGCCGTCTTCGCGGCGTTCGGCTGGCGGAGCGGCTCCGAAGCGATTCTCCCGGCAACCCTGCTGCTCTGCGGGGCGGCGGCGGTCGCGGCCGCGATCCGGCTGCTGCTCACCTGGGTATCGCACGCTTTCGTGTTCAGCTTCGGCCACGAGCTCGGCGTGCGGATCTACAGCGGACTGCTGCGCCAGCCGTACCTGTACCACACGCAGCGAAACAGCAGCGAAGGGCTGGCGGCGCTGGAGAAGGTGCAATATTCGGTGATCGGTGTCCTGCTGCCCGTGATCCAGGGGCTGGTCGCCGCCGTTCTCGCGCTCTGCATCATGGCGCTGCTGATCGCGCTCCAGCCGGTGATCGCGCTGCTCTCCGCTGCGGCGGTCGGCTTGCTCTACACGGGTGTCGGGGCGGTGACCCGAGGCAAGCTCCACCACGGCTCCCGACTGATCAACGACGCGCAGACCGAGCGCATGCGCCAGGTGCAGGAAGGCCTGGGCGGCATTCGCGACATCCTGCTCGATCGCTCCCAGCCGATCTTCGAGCGCAGCTTCGCCGAGCTCGACGGCCGTCTGCGGCGCAGCCAGCTGCTCGTGACCTATATCGCCACGGTTCCCCGGGTGGTGATCGAATCGGCGGTGATCATCCTCGTCGCCGTGCTCGCGCTTTACATGAGCCGGCAGTCCGGCGGCTTGCCCGCGGCGATACCGCTGCTCGGCGCCTTTGCCCTGGGCGCGCAACGGCTGCTGCCCCTGCTGCAGCTGGTCTATGTCGCGCTTACGCGGACCGCGGGTTCGGTCCATACGATCCACGAGCTGGCGCGGCTCGCCCGAGCCTCCACGATCGACGTCCCGCTGGACGAGCCACCCCTGCCGGCGACCGGGGCGATCGAGCTTAGGGGCGTCTCCTTCACCTATCCCGATTCGAGCCGTGGCGCGGTGACCGGGGTCGATCTGCACATCGCCGCCGGCGAGCGGGTTGGCTTCATCGGCGAGACGGGGAGCGGGAAGAGCACCCTGCTCGATCTGATCATGGGGCTGCTCGAGCCGACGGCCGGCGAGATCCTGATCGACGGCGCGCCGCTCCGGGATGCGACGCGACGGCGGTGGCAGAGGCAGATCGCCCACGTTCCCCAGTCGATCTATCTCGCCGACACCTCGTTCGCAGCGAACATCGCCTTCGGCGTGTCGGCCGAGGAGCGCGACATGGCGCGCGTCCGCGCCGCAGCGGAGCAGGCGCAGATCGCCGACTTCATAGAGGGCTTGCCCGGCGGCTACCAGGCGTCGATCGGCGAGAGAGGCATCCGGCTGAGCGGGGGGCAGAGGCAGAGGCTCGGGATCGCCCGGGCTCTCTACAAGCAGGCCGCGGTGCTGGTTCTGGACGAAGCCACGAGCGCGCTCGACGATGCGACCGAGCGGGCGGTGATGACCGCCCTTTCGAAGGGAACGGCCGGACGCACCGTCCTGGTGGTCGCGCACCGGCTCAGCACCCTCGCCAATTGCGATCGGCTGGTCCGCCTGGTGGGCGGCCGGATCGTTGCAGAGGGCTCTTACGAAGAGCTGGTCGCGGCACCCTCGACCGAAAGGGGGCGGGCGTGAGCGCCGAGGAACTCAGGGGTCGAGGATCGATCGCGCATGGGCGGCCATCCTGCTGGCCTCGATGTCCAACGACTCGTGCCCCCAAAGCCGCTCAGCCCTGAAGACGGGCACACGCGCCGCGATGCGCAGGCACGTTGCGAGATGCTCGGCGGTTCCGCCGAGCGTCGGGAGCAGGCCGCCGCGGTAGGTATTGGCGACGATCGCATCGATCCTGTCGACGCCGGAAAGCGGTACGATACGGCCTTCTGTGCTTCCTTCCGGAGCACGGTCGAGCAGGTAGATCGCGCCGAGCGGGATCTCCGCGACATGCTCCGGCCTCGCGATCGGGACGTCATACTTTTCGCGCACATCCCTCAGTCCGTCGAAGGAGCGCTCATAATCCGACGCAGTCCGGCCCGTCGCGGCGAGAGCGTCGATCCACAAGCGAAGGCGGCGCAGGCCGGGCTTGGCGACCGGGGTTCCGCCGCCATCGAAGCCGATGACGCAGACATCGTCGGCGAGCACCTCGTGGCCCCGATCGTTGAACCAGGCGGCGAGGGTGGACTTGCCGGCGCCGGAATGGCCGCAGAAGGCGATCGCACGTCCGTCGACGGCGATCGCGTTGGCGTGCAGGGGCATCATGCCGCGCTGATGGAGGAGCGCCCCGAAGGCGGAGCCGAGCAGATACAGGCGAAGGTTGCGCTCGGACGCACCCGGCGCGGGATCGATCACGATCTCACGGCCATCGACGATCAGATAACGGCCGATCCCCGGCGCCGAGAGCAGTAAGCCTGCGGCCGTCGGTGCGTAACCGGACTCCGGGCCCTCTTCCGAGACCGGGCCGATCCGCACCGCCACGTCGGGCCGCGCGTCCCCCGCGTCCGGAGGGAGCTCGGGGAGGAGCAGTTCCGATCGAATGCGGAGGCCGAAAAGGGTATAGTCATGGCGCGCCATCGGCCGACCCTAGCCGAGGCGAAGCGCCGACGGGAGCCCAGGGGCTTCAGCGCCGTGATGGTGGCGCCGGCGATCCGTTTGCAACCGGCACTGCGGCGATGCCGAACAGTCGCCATTGTCCATCGACAGGCTGATAAAGGAGATCGAAGGCGATCGCGGTCGGCCGCAAGGGGAAGCGCCCGCGCACCCGAAGCAGCCCGCCCTCGACGAGCGCAGGTGCGAAATCGAACGTGGGGGTGACGAGCAGCGCGTTGCCGAGATCGACGCGCTGGTTGCGCAACGCCTGGAAAATGCCCGCCAGGGTCGCAGCCGAATTGCGGCTCTGGAACGTCGGAGCGGCGAGATCCCGCAGAACGGAATAATTGCCGGTCTGGTTCGCCTGGTCCAGCGCGATGAGGGAAGACCAGACGAGCTTCATGACGACGAGCTCGTCCGGGAGCAATGCCTGCGAGGCCGCCGCCATGCTCCGCCCCGGTTCGGCAGCGGATTGCCCAACCGCCGGAACCGGAGCGAAGGCGAGCCAGGCGGCTATCGCCAGACGCGCCGGGGCGGGACGCCCCGGCGCATCGACGCGGCGGGCGCTGCCGCTCACCACGCTGCCTGGAAGCCGGCACGCGCGCCGACCTCGCCGCTGTTGAGGCCGACGCCCAGCCCAGCGGAGAAGGACGACATCTGGCCGATCCGCGCCGAGAAAGCCGCCGTTCCGGCTACCCGATTCTGATAATAGCCGAAGCCGCCCGACACCGCGAAACTGGCGCCGGCGGGCACCCCCGGGCTTTCCATCGCAAGAGCCATTGCGACACCCTCGTTCGCCTTGCGGATGTCGCGCCGGTTGATGTCGGCCAGATCGAACAGGGTGGTGGTCTGCCCCTCGAGCGCCGCGATCGCGCTCGCCTGACTGCCGACCGACGTCTGCAGCGCCGCGATCGAGCTCCCCTGCGTCGCCACCGTCGTTTGAAGCGTCGACACGTTGCCCAGCAGAGTCGTGTTGCTGGTGACGTTGCCGCTGGCGTCGTTCACCAGCACGCCGGGCGTCGTGTAACCCCCCAGCCGCACTGCCGAGCCGGCGCCCCCGATCGTTACCTGGTTTGCCGCCGTGGTCGCGGCGCCATTGCCCAGCGCGGTCGAGTTGGTATGCGCGGCGGCGACCGTCGCCCCGGTGCCGAGCGCGCTGGAGTTGGCTGCCGCAGCCGACGCGCCGAAGCCGAGCGCGGTCGCGCTGGTCCCCGCCGCCGCCGCGTTCTTGCCCACCGCCGTCGCCTGGACCCCGCCGGCGACCGCTTGATGGCCGCTCGCCAGAGAGAGGTTGCCGCTGGCCTGCGCCTGCCAGCCGAAAGCCTGGGCGCCGCGCCCGGAAGCGACCGATTCTCCGCCCACCGCGGTCGAATGGAAGCCGGTGGCGGTCGCGAGATCGCCGACGGCAACGCTATCCTCGTCGGTCGCCTGTGCGCCGTTGCCCACGGCGACGCTGGTCAGTGCGGAGGCATTTGCGGCGGCGCCGAATGCGGCAGACGAGGTGCCGCCGGCGCTTGCGAGAACGCCCACCGCGGTGCCGTTCGTCCCTGCGGCGGCGGCGGTGTCCCCGAGGGCGGTGGAGGAAGGCCCGCCGGCCGAGGCGGAGAAGCCGAGGGCGGTTGCGTTGGCGCCCGCGCTCGAGGCGCTCTTGCCTACTGCCGTCGACTGGTTCCCAGCGGCGGTCGCCTGATGGCCGCTCGCCAGCGACAGATTGCCGGTCGCGCGCGCCTGCCAGCCGAAAGCCTGCGCCCCCCGTCCCGAGGCGGTCGACTCGCCGCCGACCGCGGTGGCGTGGAACCCCGTCGCTCCCGCCAAGTCGCCGATAGCGACGCCATCCTCGTCGGCGGCCCGGGCGGCGTTGCCCACGGCCACACTGGTCACCCCGCCGGCGTTCGCCGCGTTGCCGAGGGCAGTCGTGCTCTGGTTGGTGGCGACGGTGCTGCGACCGATCGCGACCGAATTGGCGCCCGTCGTCGTCGGGCTGTCACCGATGGCGATGGACGAGACCCCGGTTGCGCTCGCCGAGCGGCCGATCGCCACGCCGAAATTCGCGTCGGTATAGGCGCTGGCGCCGATCGCCGTGCCGCCCAGGCTCAGCGCCCGCGCTCCCGATCCGGTAGCGGTCGCGACGTCGCCGGCAGCCTCTGCGCTCTGACCGAGAGCGGTCGAGGCGAGTCCGCTCGAGACGGCGTCGAATCCGAACGCCGCGCTTTGCGCGCCCGTGCCGGCGGCGTCGTGGCCGACGGCGGACGCGTCCGCAGCCGTCGCGGAGGCTCCGTGGCCGGCCGCCAGGGCCGATGCGCCGGTCGCGGTCGTCGTGGGGCCGAGCGCGCTGGCGTTCGTGCCCGTCGCGACCGAATTGAAACCGAAAGCTGTGGCTTGTGCGGCGTTCGCATTGGCGTTGCGGCCGACGGCGGTGGCGTTGGCCGCCGTCGCGGTGGAGACGTCGCCGACGGCCACAGACGATGTCCCGGTCGCGCCCGACAAGGTGCCGATGGCGGTCGAGAAATTCCCCGTGGCGAAGGCACGCTCACCATAAGCGCTCGCGGCCTCGCCGGTGCTGCCGCCCCCGGCGGTGGCTCCGAAGCCCATTGCAGTCGCCGCTGGCTGGGAGGCGACCGCGCCATTGCCGCTGGCTGTCGAATTGACACCGCTCGCCGTTGCCGGCGCGCCGGGCGCGTCGCACTCCGTGCTTCCGGCGGCCGCACCGGCGGTGCACTGGGCCGACGCCGGAGTCGGGCTCAAGGCCGCTGCCACGGCGCCGATGGCAACGCCGATCAGAATCCTCGTCTTGTTCATGATTGTTGCTCCCTGTGCAGGTCACCGACGCGGGAACGCAACGCAACTGGGTGAAAAGCTACTCTCGTTTCAACGGGAGGGAAATGGCTCTGCGGACTTTGTCGTGGCAGAGTCGTTCGTGGACCCTGCGTGTTCTTGAGGATACTTTCATCTGCCGAAAGATCATTTCCGATTGAAACCAAAGCATCGGCAGAGGGGCACGGGTGCCTTGCGCACCGCGGTGCCGGGCGCCGAGATCGCCGAGCAGCCTCCGGCCACGCGCCCCAGACGTATCTCTGTGGACTTGCAGCGCCTTTTGCCTCTATCGAACCGCGGAAACTCCGCAGTCCCTCTTCAGCACCAGAGCTCTCTCTTTCGTGTCTCTTCAGCCCGCCAAAATCGCCAGTGTCCGCAGGACGCTATGGCATCGGATGCGCTTCCAGCTCGGGATCGGGCTGCTGCTTGCCGTGCTCCTGCCGTGGGCGGTGCGCTT
This sequence comes from Sphingomonas parva (ex Maeng et al. 2020), assembly GCF_004564275.1. Taxonomy (GTDB): domain Bacteria; phylum Pseudomonadota; class Alphaproteobacteria; order Sphingomonadales; family Sphingomonadaceae; genus Allosphingosinicella; species Allosphingosinicella parva. The sequence continues at coordinate 2,553 of NZ_SPDV01000035.1, read as the reverse complement.
CCGCTACGAGGTGCGCAGTGCCGATATCGACAGTCTGCAGAACTCGCTCGTGGGGACGATCGTCGCGCTGGTGGCCGGCTATTACGGCTTCCGCCGCGTCTCCCATTATCCGGGTGTCCGCGCGTCGTACAACATCCTGCCGTCCTTCGCCGCAGCCTATGCGATCATCCTGACGGTCTTTTTCTTCCTTCGCCTCGACTACAGCCGCCTTCACTTCCTCGCCAGCTTCCTGCTCTGCATCGGCTGGTATTACGTGGTCTATTTCAAGCTGCAGCGTCAGCAGCGCTTGCGGATCGGGATCGTGCCCGCAGGACAGGTCGAGCATCTGCTCGCGCTCCCCGATGTCGCCTGGGTGGACCTGAGCGACAAGGCCGACATCGACGAGCGCTACGATGCCATCGTCGCCGATCTGCGTGCCGACATCCCCGACGAATGGGAGCGCTTCCTTGCCGACCGGGCGCTCGACGGCACGCTCGTCATGCACGTCAAGCAGATGGAGGAATCGCTGACCGGCCGGGTCGCGATCGATCATCTGTCGGAGAACAACCTCGGCTCGCTGATCCCCGGCATCGTCTACGCCAAGGTGAAAAGGGCGTGGGATCTCGGCCTCGCCATCGTGGCGCTGCCGCTGCTCCTGCCCTTTCTGCTGCTCGTCGCGCTCGCGATCCGGTGGGATTCTCCCGGCCCGGTGCTCTTCCGGCAACAGCGGATGGGATATCGCGGTCATCCGTTCAACATGTACAAGTTTCGGACCATGCGTCACGGGTCGGACGCCGTCGACGCCCGGCAGGCGGCGATGACCAGAGACGGCGACGATCGCGTCACGCGCGTTGGCCGTTTCCTTCGGCGTAGCCGGATCGACGAGCTGCCGCAGATCGTCAACATCATCCGCGGCGACATGAGCTGGATCGGCCCGCGCCCCGAAGCGGTGCCGCTGTCCCACTGGTATGAGGCGGAGTTGCCCTTCTATCGCTACAGGCACATCGTGCGGCCGGGCATTACCGGCTGGGCGCAGGTGCGGCAGGGGCATGTCGCCGAGGTGAGCGACGTGCTGTGGAAGCTCCAGTACGACTTTTACTACATCAAGAACTTCTCGTTCTGGCTCGACGTGCTGATCATCGCCGGAACCGTGAAGACGGTGATGACGGGCTCTGGCGCCCGTTAGAGCGGCGGCGATTGGCGGACGTGGAAACCCAGCGGGCCTAAAGTCGCGGGTCGTCGCGACTCTTCAGCAGGTCGATGGCGTCCTTGACGTCCTGGCTGTTCTCGCGCGGAACGATCAGGACGGCGTCCGGGGTGGCGATGATCGCCAGATCCGTGACCCCGATGGCCACGACGAGCGGCCCGTCGCTGCGAGCGAGGCATCCGGTGGAACGGATCATCATGCAATCCCCGGCGATGGAATTGCCTGATTCGTCGGAGGGGCTGACCTCGTAGAGTGACTGCCAGCTTCCGACATCCGACCAGGGGACGCTCATCGGCACGACGGCGATATTGTCGGCATGTTCCATCACGGCATAATCGATCGAGATGCTGGGCGCGGCGGCGAAGCATGCGGGATCCGGCTGCACGCGTGCCTCCTCACCAATCCCTGCCAAGGCGGCCGCGCAGGCCTCGGCGACCGCGGGCGCATGGCTGCGAACCGCCTGCAGGAAGGTTTCCGCGCGAAAGAGGAAGATGCCGGCGTTCCAGTGATAATCGCCGGCGGCAAGATAGGCGGCCGCGCGTTCGGCGTCCGGCTTCTCGACGAAGCGTTCCACCCTGAACGCGCCATCGCCCAGCGGCGCGCCCTGTCGGATGTAGCCGTAGCCGGTCTCCGGGCGCGTCGGTCTGATCCCGAAGGTCACGAGCGCTCCGCGTTCGGCGAGGTCGATGCCCTTGCGCACCGTGGCCGTGAAGGCGGCGGGATCGCCGATCAGATGGTCGCTGGGCATGACGAGCAGCAGGTCGTCGGGCGCCGCCGCCATCGCCGCCAATGTGATCGCCGGCGCCGTGTTCCGGGCTGCCGGCTCGAGGATGAGGCGGTAGGTGCCGGCGTCGGCATCGCCGATCTGCTCCGCGATCTGCTCCACCTGGCTTTCGCTCGCCACGACGACCGGCGTCGAGAACAAGGCGTCGTCGGCGACGCGGTCGAGCGTCATCCGCAGCATCGGCCGGTCTCCGAGCAGCGGCAACATCTGCTTGGGGCGATCCGCCCGCGACAGCGGCCACAAGCGCGTCCCCGATCCGCCCGAGAGGATCACCGGCGTCACCCGGCGGTCGGTCCGGTCAGCGGCGCTGCTCATCAATCCCTCCGTTCGTGATCTCGCGGCTTAGGGGCAGTCGCAGGCGGCAGCAAGGCGCCGGGCGCGGTCCGGCAGCGGGCCGTGGAGGAGGGAGCAGCGTCAGCTTTGCTTGGCGTCCCGCAGCCAGGCCTGGAACATCAGGACGGCCCAGAGGGCAGGCGTGGAGTCCCGCCGCCCGCTCAGATGATCCTCCCAGCGGCGGTGGACGATCGCCGGGTCGAAATAGCCGTCCTCGCGCATGCTGGTCCGGTCGAGGAGCGCCTCGGCC
>NZ_SPDV01000034.1 GCF_004564275.1 Sphingomonas parva (ex Maeng et al. 2020) | reverse complement strand
GCCGCGCCGGCCGCGGCGCCTCGATCGCCCGGCCGGCGAGCGCGTCGACGACCGCCCCGCCCTGCTCGCGCGCCAGCCGCACCAGCACGGCGAGCCCGGCCAGCGCCACCAGCACGAAGAAGATCGCGAACCCGCCCTGCACCATGCCCCCTCAACCGGCGGCGCGGCCGCGCGGTTCCGGCGGCAGGCGGTACGGTCTTCTCCTCGACCGATCCCTCCCGGCAACGACGCCCGATTTCGACGCGAAACCGCGAAGAACGCGAAGCCGCGAAGAAGGAAAAAAGTCTTTCTACCCAGACCCGTCATCCCGGCGATTGACCAGGTGTGGAGTGCCCCCGGCACTCCACAGCCGCTCCGGGGAGCGGCGGGCCCGATCAATGGGATCACCGGTCGGACAGACACCACCGCCAATGGAGTGCTCCAAAAGGGCGCTTCGCGCCCAATCCTCCTGCGTCGCGCTGCTGCGCAGGCGTTAACCCGCCAGCTCTCGCTGCCGCCCCTTCGCGCCTTCCTTCTTCTTCGCGGCTTCGCGTGGAAATGCTGCGGTATTGCGGGCCGCGGAGTCAGGCGCCTCGCGCCGCCGCTCGCGCCGCCCGCCCCTTCGCGCTTCCCGTCCTCTTCGCGATCTTCGCGTGAAACAGCGGCCGCCGCGCCCAGCAGCCGCCGGACCAGCCGCCGCCCCTACCCCGCCGCCGCCGCGAACGGCAGGCGGATCACCGCGTCGAAGCCGCCCGCCACCGCCTCGGTCTCGAGCCGCGCCGCCGGCCCGTAGCGCGCCGCCAGCCGCCGCCGGACGTTGGCGAGGCCGATGCCTGTACTGAGCACCGCCGAAGTGTTGGTGCTCACCGGCACCGCGCCTGCCCCGAGCGACGCCGAGGCGCCCCCGTCCCGCTCGAGCGACGCGCTTCGGTTCGCGACCTTGAGCACCAGATCGTCGCCCTCGCGCGCCGCGCCGACCGAGAGCAGAGCCGGCCCGCGCCGCGGCGCGATGCCGTGCTTGATCGCATTCTCGACCAAGGGCTGGAGGATGAAGTTCGGCACGCTCGCCTCGGCCGTGCCCGGCGCCACCGCGATCTCGATCGCCAGGCGCTCGCCGAACCGCGTCGCCTCGATGTCGAGATAGGCGTCGATCGCGTCGATCTCCCGCGCCAGCGGCACGTCGGCCATCGGATCGCCCTCGAGCGACGAGCGCAGGAAGGTCGACAGGCGGTCGATCATCTCCTCGGCCTCGGCCTTGCGGTCGACCACCATCAGGGTCGAGATCGAGTTCAGCGTGTTGAACAGGAAATGCGGGTTGAGCTGGAGCCGGAGCGCCGCGGTCTGCGCCTGCAGCGCCATCGCCTCGGCCGACGCCGCCTTGGCCGCGCTCGCCTCGACCGCGACGTTGAACCGCGCCGCCCACAGCACGGTGAGGGTCAGAGCGAAGGTCCACAAAGTGAGGATGGTGACGGCGGCGAAGCGCTGCGAGCCGATGTGCAGAGCCCAGGCCTGCCAGCCCGGCACGAACGACAGAGCCAGCCAGCGCATCCAGTAGAGGTCGAACGAGGCCTGGACCGCGGTCGCGGCGGCGAAGGCGAGGCCGAGCAAAGGCCAGCGCAGCAGCGGCGAGCGCCCGCGCGTCTCCTCGCGGAGGCGGTCGAGCTGCAGGGTGAGGACGACGCCGAGCACGAACATCGGCAGCGCCGCGAGCAGGCTCGCGCCCAATGCGGTGCGCCCGGCGAGGAAGCCGAGGAAATCGACCAGGGCATAGCCGAAGCCCCAGATCACCATCGCCGGCCCGAGCGCGGTGTGCATGAACCCCGAGCGGAAATTCTCGATCATGCGGATCCTCCCCGCCTTGCGGGGATGATCGGGTGCAGCCTGCCCCGCAGGCTGCAGTCGTGCCGGGGGCACGACGACCCGATCATGACCGCCGCCGAAGGCGGTGGTGGAGGGGGTTGGGAGGCCCACGCCGCGTAATTCGGGGACACCGCGTAATTCGGGGACACTATACTTAATTCCCCCGCCCCGGCGGACGTGCGGCGCGGGAGGGACGCGACGGCCGCGCGCGCCGTCACAGCGCGTCCGCTCCGGCATCGCC
>NZ_SPDV01000033.1 GCF_004564275.1 Sphingomonas parva (ex Maeng et al. 2020) | reverse complement strand
AGCGCGGCCGCGCCCGACAGATCGTGAGCGCGGCCGCGCGACTGCGACATCTTGCGACACTTTTCGCCGCCCGCCGCCATCGCGGCGCGACAGGCCGGGGGCAAGTTCTCCTCATCGCCATCGCGGCGAAGCGAAAAAGGAGAAGCCCCATGAACAAGTTCGTCCTCAGCCTCGCGGCCGTCGCAGCCCTCACCGCCGGCGCCGCGCCCGCCATGGCCCAGGGCCGCGGCAGCAACCTCGACAACCGGATCGAGACCCTGCAGGACCAGCTGCAGCGCGGCGTCCAGCGCGGCACGATCACCCGCAGCGAGGCGCAGCCGCTGCGCGATCGCCTCCGTGCCCTCACCCGGCTCGAGCGCCAGTACAGCCGCAACGGCTTCACCCGCGCCGAGCAGCGGACCCTCCAGGACCGCATCCAGAGCCTGCGCAGCCAGATCCAGCGCGCCGAGGCCAACCGCGTGGCGGCGAACCGCTTCGGCCGCCGCTGAGCCGCCCCGAACGACCGCGCTCCGGCCCCACCGGCCGGAGCGCGTGCGTCTGCGCCGCCCAGGCCGCCTGCCGCCCTCCGCAGGCGCCGACAGCCGGCATGGCGACGCGCCACCACCTGCGCTACGCCAGCGATGTCAGAACCGCGGAGGCGCGCGTGCGATATCGATCCGGCCCTGCTTTCCTCGCCCTGTCCCTGATCCTGTCGACCCCGACCGCAGCCGCGCCTTCGCCGGGCGTCGCGGCCGAAGCGCCGGCGAAGACGCGCCTGTTCGTGCTCACCGACATCGGCGGCGATCCCGACGACAGGATGTCGATGGTCCGGCTGATGACCTACGCCAACCAGTTCGACATCGAGGGCCTGGTCGCGACCAGGAACAGCGACGGCCTCTTCCCCGAGCAGATCGCCCACGTCGTCGAGGGCTATGCGAAGGTGCGCGACAACCTCCTGCTCCACGAGCGCGGCTATCCGACCGCGGACGCGCTGCGCGGCGTGATCGCCAGCGGCCACCAGCTCGATGGCGTGAAGGCGGTCGGCGCCGGATACGATTCGCCGGGCTCCGAACGCCTCATCGCCGCCGTCGACCGCGCCGATGCACGGCCTCTGTGGGTGACGGTATGGGGCGGCCCCAGCGTGCTGGCCCAGGCGCTCTGGAAGGTGCGCGAGACACGAAGCCGCGCCGCGCTCGAGCGCTTCGTCGCCCGGCTGCGCGTCTATGCGATCTCGGACCAGGACGACAGCGGCCCCTGGATCCGCCGGGAGTTTCCGGGGCTCTTCTACATCGTCAGCCCCGGCGGCACCTTCCACAAGTCGACCTGGATCGGGATCAGCGGCGACACCTTCCACGGCCGCTTCGCCGGCGGCGACTATTCGCTGGTCACCAACGAATGGATCGACCGCAACATCCGCGGCAAGGGTCCGCTGTCCGATCAATATCCGAACTGGAAGTTCCAGATGGAGGGGGACACCCCGTCCTTCCTCTTCCTGGTCGACAACGGGCTGAACGCGCCCGAGCACCCCGATTGGGGCGGATGGGGCGGACGCTACGAGCTCTACACCCCGCCGATGCGCAAATGGTTCTACGCTCCGGAGACACGGCCGATCTGGACCGACACGAGCGACGAGGTGCTCGGCCATGACGGTGCCTGGCATGACGATCAATATGCCACGATCTGGCGCTGGCGCCGCGCCTTCCAGAACGATTTCGCCGCCCGGATCGACTGGACGACCAAGCCCTATGCCGCGGCGAACCACCCACCGACCGCACGGCTGGCGACGCCCGAGCGGATCACCGCGAAACCGGGCGAGCGCGTCCGCTTCAGCGCCGCCGGATCCTCCGATCCCGACGGCGATGCGCTCTCCCACGAATGGTTCGTCTACGAGGAAGCGGGCACGCGCAGCATGTCGAACAATGTCAGCGGCGTGAAGCTCGACGTGCAGAACGCGGACCAGCCGGAGGCCTCGCTGGTCGTCAAGACCAGCCGCGTCGTCGCACCGGGTACCGGCACGATCCACGTCATCCTCGCGGTCACCGATCATGGCGCGCCACGGCTCACCCGCTACCGGCGGCTGATCATCGACGTCGTGCCGTGAGTCCCGTCAGCGGGTCAGCGGCGCCGCCACCGCCTCGAGCAGCCGCGCGGCCTCCCGCGGGTCGAGCCGCACCTGCAGGCCGCGCTGCCCGCCGTTGATGTAGACGAGGTCCTCGCCCATCGCCGCTTCCTCGATCGCCATCGGCACGCGGCGCTTCTGGCCGAACGGGCTGATCCCGCCCACCTTGTAGCCGGTCAGTCGCTCGGCGTCGGCCGGCGCCATCATCTCCGCCGACTTGCCGCCCAGCGCCGCCGCCAGCTTCTTCATCGCCACCTCGCCGTCCGACGGCACGATCGCGCAGACCGGCCGGCCGTCGACTCGCGCCATCAGCGTCTTGAGCACGCGGTGCGGCGCCTCTCCCAGCGCGTCGGCCGCCTGCAGCCCGACCCGCTCGGCACCGGGATCGTAATCATAAGCGTGGACGGTGAAGGCGACGCCCCCCTTGGCCAGCGCGCGAGTTGCCTGGGTCTGGTTCGACATGGAAGCCGCACGATGGCCGCACCGGCCGGCGCGCGTCCACCGAAAAACAAGCGCCTGGCGCGCGCGCCGGCAGCACCCGATCTGCCGGATGGTCTTTGAAAATGTGGGCTGCCGGAGCGGTCGCCGCGTCAGAAGAAGAAGGCCGGCGGGATCAGCGTCGCGCCGATCAGCAGCGGCAGGCAGCCCCAGCCGAGCCTCAGGCAGCCGCCGCGCGCCGGATCGGGCGTAGCGGAGCCGGATGGCTCGGTGTCCCGCGCGCCGGGCGGTGCTTCCACGCCGGGCGCAGCGGCCTCGGTGACCTTGTCCGGACCGGTGCCGCGGGTGGGATCGTCACTGATAGCCACCCTCGTCCTCCCGCTCCTCGGCCGCTTCCTCCTGCGCCTTCTCCATCGCCTGCTTCCTGGTCTCGTCGGAGGTGCTCTCCTCCTCGGCCGGCGGCGTCTTCGAATCCTCGGTCATTGCTTCGTCCTCCGTGCCGCTTCAACCGACACGGCAGCAGGCCCGTTCCTACGGGCTTTAGCCCGGGGCTCTCGCCGCCGCGTCAGCAGCGATGGTTTCGCCAGGTCGCCGGCCAGGGCAGCACCGTGCCGCTCGCCACCATCGCGCAGCTGAGATCGCCGCTCGTCGGCGAAGCGCACCAGGCCCCGACCCGTCGCCCGCCGGACCAGCCGGTCGAGGTGCAGGAAAGCGCGGGTCCGCGCACCGGGATGTAGCGGGCGGAACCGGCCGCCGCCTTCGCCCCGCTCTCCGGCCCTGGTCCCGAGACCAGGCGGACGAGCTCGGCCTTGGCCGCGCGCGCCGGGGCGGTCGGGCACGGCTGGTTGGCGCGGCAGCTCTCGTCGGTCTCGCGCGCGGCGATGCCGAACAGATGCACCCTCTGCCCTTCGGCGCACCAAATGGGTCCGTCGCCGGCATAGACCCTGGTCGGCGTGCAGCGGAACACCGTTCCGGCCGCCGGTATCGCCTCCGCCGACGGCGCCGCCTCCTTGTCATACTTCAACGGCGGCTGGCCTCCATCACAGCCGGCGACCGCGAGGAGGAGGAGCGGGCCGAACAGGCGTAAGGCGAGGCGGGACGGCACCGGAGCGTCCTAGAACGCGATCGGCTGAGGTGGAAGCGCTTCGCGCTTCCGCCGATGGCGTGAGCGGAAAGCCGGCGAAGTGCTGGGTCACATTCTTCGAAGGGCCCGCCCCGCCGGCGTCCGGCGCGCGCCCCAGCCTCTTCCCACTTTCCCGGCCTCTGGTAGACTGCGCGCGGGGGGGGCCCGCACATGGACGCGCTGACACGACCGGGAGTCTGGCATTTCGCCGCCGCGACTTTGGCGGCGCTGCTGATCGGCTATCTGCTCTCCTGGGGCATGGACCGGCTGTTCCTCAGGCGGCTGATCGCCGATCGCATCGCCGGGATCGCGCTCAGCCTGGCGATCGTGTTCATCCTGCTGATGGGCGGCACGTCCCTCTATCTCACCCTGACCCTTCCCGAATATGTCGTGCCGACGATCGTCGTTCCGTCGATGGGCTTCGCCTTGAGCTTCATCCTCGGCTTGGCCGTCGCCGGCGCCTTGAGGATGCGCGCCTACGGCAAGGACTATGAGCAGGGCGAGGACGAGCTCGTCTTCGAGCCCGACTGGAACGATCTCAGCGCCTATGACGAGGAAGTGATCGCCTGGGACGAGAAGAACGCCGGGCGCAACTACCTCCGCCGCCACTGGGCCGGCCATCTCTCGCTGCCCGTCTCCTACTGGGTGAACGGCTTCCTGCTCTCGGCCGTCATCCTCGCCGGCACGCGCTTCCTGACCCACCGGATCGAGACCGGATCGGGATCGCTGCAGAGCCTCGCGCTCGTCATCCTCGCCTATCTCGGCGTGTCGCTGGTCGTCTGGGTGTGGAGCTCGGTCGGCATCTGGCGCTCGGCTTATTGGCACCGCCGGCGCGGCGGCTCGCCCGGCTGGGCGGTCGCGGCACGCGCTCTGGTCGTGCTCACCGCGGGAACCACCCTGTTCCGGGCGGGCGACATCGCCGTCCAGGCCGCCGAGTTCGGCCAGCTTGCCGCGGGCCGGGACTCGCTCGGCCCGGTCGCCGCGATGACGGTCTCGAAGGACGGCCGCGCGCTGGCGGTCGACGGCAACATCTCGGCCGGCGCGGCGAAGCGCTTCCAGCAGGTGCTGGCGGCGAGCCCGGGCGTCAGAACGGTGGTGCTCACCTCTCCCGGCGGGCGCATGCTCGAGGCCGAGCGGATCGCCGCGATCGTCCGGGAGCGCGGGCTGAGCACCCGCGTCGAGGAGGTCTGCATGTCGGCCTGCACCAACATCCTCCTTGCCGGCGTGGAGCGCACCGCCGAGGAGAGCGCCCGCGTCGGCTTCCACGCGCCGAGCTTTCCCGGCCTCAACGCCGCCGAGATGCGGCTCGCGGCGGCGGCGATGCGCCAGGCCTATCTCGACGCCGGGGTCGATCCCGCCTTCGTCTGGCGGGCCCTCACCACGCCGCCCGAGAGCATGTGGTTCCCGAGCTATTACGAGCTGGAGACCGCCGGCGTGCTGACCGGTTCGGAGATCGTCGTGCGCGGCGGCGGCCGGCCGGCCCCGAGAATGAGCGGGGCCGCCGTCCAGCGCGAGCTGCAGGCCGCGGCGACCATCATGAACGCCTCGGCGCCGACCCGGCTCGACGAAGTCACCACCTTCACCCGCGCCGAGGCGACCGGGCTGGTCCTCACCCGCAGCTACACCGTCGCGATCGACGGGCTGGACGTGGCCGCGGCGAAGCGGCTCATCGCCCGCGGGGCCGGCCGCGAGGCGTGCGGCCAGCCGCAGATCGCCGCGATGATCGGCGCCGGCGCCCGCTTCGTCCACGCCTTCCACGATCGCCGCGGCGAGCGCCTGTTCGAGGTCGAGGTCGCCGACTGCCCCGAAGGCGCCTGACCGTCGCGCCTCGTCAGCAGACCGGGCAGCCGTCGACCGCGGCGTCGAAGCTGCGGCGGACGATCTCCTCGAGCACGACCAGGTCCACGTCGGCGAGCCGGTTGAGGTAGAGGCAGGCTTTCGACCCCTTGTGCTTGCCGAGCCGGGCGAGCAGCGGCTCGTATTCCGGAAAGCCGCCGACATAGAGGACGAGGTTCGCGGCGCGCGGCGAGAAGCCGATGCGGCACATGTCGCCCTCGTGCCCGCTGGCGTAGCGATAATGATAGGCGCCGAAGCCGACGATGCTCGGCCCCCACATCACCGCCGGCTCGCCGGTGATCCGCTCCATCATCTCCTTGAGGATCAATGCGTCGGCACGCCGCACCGGCTTCTCGACCGCGGCGAGGAACGCATCGACGCTCGCCTCCGTCGGCTTCGTCTTGGTCTCGGCCATGCGCTCCTCCGGGTTCGCCCGAGCCTAACCCAGCGCCGGTGCGCCGTCGACCGCGCGTCCGGAACGATCGCTGCGCCGTCTCATTGTCGCCGGCGTGACAGTCTCGCCGATCGATCCGCCCTGCCGCCGTTCGACGACGGCGCACCGGCCGTGACCGCCCGCGACCGCGCAATTCTCACTCCCGACGGCCGCTATATCGTCGTGCGCGGCCGGCTGTGGCGCGCCGCCGATCCGCACCTCGATCCGGAGCAGCGCCAGACGCTGGTCGACGCGCTGATGGCCGCGCGGCGCGGCGTCCGCGCGGCGCTCGCGGGCGGCGACGGAGAGGCGCTGCGGGCGGCGCGGGCGGACGTCCACGCGGCGAAGGTGGCGCTCGGCGAGCGCGGCGAGGTCTGGTGGACCGACGGCGCGCCCGATCTCAACCGGCGGCGGATCGAGAACACGCCCTACGCCGCCTGGTGGTCGCTGCGCGGCGCGTCTGCCGATTGAGGCGGCGGCGCATGTTCGTTACGCTGCCGTACATGCACCACGCTCTCCGGACCGCCGCCCGCGCCGCCCTGCTCATCCTCGCCGTCCCCGCCGCGTCCGCGGCCTCGGCCGGCGACGGACCCGTGCTCGCCGCCTTCGCCCATCCCGACGACGAGCGGGTGGTCGGCCCCCTGCTCGCCCGCCTGGCCCGCGAGGGGCGCGAGGTCCACCTCGTCATCGCCACCGACGGATCGAAGGGGGTGACGCCGCACGGCGGCATCGCTGCGGGCCCGCAGCTCGCTGCGGCGCGGGTGACCGAATCGCAATGCGCCGCCGACCGGCTCGGCGTCCGCAAGCTCCACATGATCGGCCTGGAGGACGGGTCGCTCGGCCATTCGATGGAGAGGCTGGCGGAGCTGCGCACCAGGCTCGCCGCAATCGTCGATGCGGTCCGGCCGGAGGTGGTCGTCACCTTCGGGCCGGAGGGCGGCACCGGCCACCCCGATCACCGGCTGGTCGGCAACGTCACCACCGAGATCGTCCAGGGCGACGCCCGCCGCTCGGGCATTCGCCTGTTCTACGCGTCCCTGCCCGAAGAGCGGCTGCGCGCCGCGCCGCAATCGGTGCCGCGGGTCAGCGGCGTCGCCGAGGCTTTGCTCACCGTCCGGGTGCCGGTCGCGCCGCGGGACGTCGCCGCCGGCCGCGCCTCCTTCGCCTGCCACGCGACCCAGTACACGCCCGCCCAGATGGACGCGATCAACCGGACGCTCGCCTACGTCTGGGACGGGACGGCCTGGCTGCGCCCGTGGAACGGCGCCGATCCCGCCCCGATCCTGCCCTGAGCGGCGCCATCGGCGCGCGCCGGCGGCGCGTCACGCCATCGCTTCGGCCTCGGCGCCCTGGTGCGACAGCGCCTGGATCCGGGCGATCAGCTCGGCGGCGCGGAACGGCTTCTCGATCCGCGGCACGTCGGCCGGAACGTCGGTCGCGGCGCTGGCATAGCCGGTGACCAGCAGCGCCTTCATCGCCGGCGCGACCTTGCGCGCCTCGCGGATCAGCGCCGCCCCGGACATCAGGGGCATCGCATAATCGGTGAGCAGGAGGTCGTACCGACGGTCCGATCTGAGCATCGACAGCGCCTCGCGCCCGCTATGGACCTGGTCGACCGCATGCCCGGCATCGATCAGCATGTCGGCGGTCGCGGCGCGGACCAGATCCTCGTCGTCGACCAGCAGGATCCGGCGCGGCACGATTTCGTCGGGCTCGACCGCGTCCCGGGGATCCTCCACGTCGGGCACGGGGCTGCCGGCCGGCAGCCAGAGATCGACGCGCGTGCCCTCGCCGAGCGCGCTCTCGATGTGCAGCCCGCCCTGCGACTGGGCGGCGAGCCCGTGCACCATCGACAGGCCGAGCCCGGTTCCCTTGCCGAGCTCCTTGGTCGAGTAGAAGGGCTCCACCGCCATCCGCACCGTCTCGGCGCTCATGCCGCTGCCCTGGTCGCGCACCGAGATGCAGACATAGTCGCCCGGCCTCAGCCCGGCCGGATGCGGCGCATCGACCTCGGCCCGGCGCGCGCCGATCGTCAGCGTGCCGCCGGCCGGCATCGCGTCGCGCGCGTTGACCGCGAGGTTCAGCAAGGCGAGCTCGAGCTGGTTCGGATCGACCCGGGCGAACAGATCGTCGCCCTCCAGCTCGAGGGCGAGCTCGACCGTCGGCCCGAGCGAGCGGTGCAGCAGGTCGGCGATCCCCGACAGCAGCTTGCGCACCGGCACGTCGCGCGCCTCGAGCCGCTGCTTGCGCGAGAAGCTGAGCAGCCGCGCGATCAGCGTCCGGGCGCGATCGGCGCTGGTCACCGCCCCCTCGACCAGGCGGAGCAGCCGCGGATCGTCGACCTTGCGGCGCAGGAGGTCGAGCGCCCCGACGATCGGGGTGAGCAGATTGTTGAAATCGTGGGCGATGCCGCCGGTCAGCTGGCCGACCGCCTCCATCTTCTGGGACTGGCGCAACGCCTCCTGCGCGGCGAACAGCTCCTGCTCGCGCGCCTTGGCGGCGCTGAGATCGCGGCCGACGGCGATGAAGTTCGCCCCGCCCGGCTCCGGCGCGACCGTCCATTCGATCGCCTTCCAGCCGCCGTCGCGCGTCGCGATGCGGTTCTCGAACCGGGTCGGCTGGCCGGTCTCGCCCATCTCGGCGAGGGCCTGCAGCGTCGTCTCGGCATCCTCCGGGTGCATGAAGGTGGCGTAGCCGCGGCTGAGCAGCGCCTCCTGCGGCCAGCCGAGCACCCGCGTCCAGGCCGGGCTCACCGCCGACATCATCCCTTCGTAGTCGGCGCGGGCGAGCATGTCCTCGGACAGCATCCACAAGCGGTCGCGCTCGGCGGTCCGCTCCTCGAACTGCTTCTCGAGCGTGGCGTGGATCACCTTCAGCGCTTCCTCGGTGCGCAGCCGCTCGGTGACCTCGTTGAACGAGATTCCGAAGCGCCGCTCGTCGATGCGGAAGCCATGGCCTTCGTACCAGCGGCCGAGCGTCTCGACCGGGCGGGTGAAGGCGATCGCCTCGCCGCTCTCCATCACCCGGACGATGTCCCCGATCCAGTCCTGCTCGACCGCGCCGAGCACCTCACGGACGGTGCGGCCGACCGCCTCGCGCCGTGGCAGGCCGATCAGCCGCTCCCAGGCGGGATTGACGTCGAGATAGCGCCAGTCGACCGCCCGCCCCGCCTCGTCGCGGACCAGCTCGCCGACCACCAGCCCGCTCTGCAATTGCTCGAACACGCGGCGGCTGAGCGCCTCGCTGCCGGCCAGCGCGGTCTCGGCGAGGATCTTGTCGGTGGTCTCGTGGCAGGCGCAATACATGCCCGTGACCCGGCCCTCCTCGTCGCGCAGCGGCGAGTAGGAGAAGGTGAACCAGGTCTGCTCGTAATAGCCCTTCCGGTTCATCAGCAGCGGCAGGTCCTCGCGATAGGAGGATTCGCCGCGCAGCGCCGCCTCGACCAACGGGCGGATGTCGGGCCAGATCTCGCGCCAGATGTCCTCGAAGCGCGCGCCGAGCGCGTCGGGGTGCTTGGCGCCGAGGATCTCGGCATAACGGTCGTTGTAGAAGAAGGAGAGCTGCTCGCCCCAGGCGACGAACATCGGGAATTCCGCGCCGAGGATCAGGCTCACCGCCGCCTTCAGCGCCGGCGGCCAGCCCTGCGGCGGGCCGAGCGGCGAGCCGGTCCAGTCCCGCGCCCGCAGCAGCGCGCCGGTCCCGCCGCCGCCGGCGAGGAATGCCAGTCCCCTGGTCTGGTCCACGAGCGCCCTCTCCGTCCGTGCCGATCGCTGAACCTCGGGATGTGGCCGGAAACGCCAGGCCTCGCAAGCGCCGACACCGCCAAAAGGCCGTGGCCCGGTTGCACGCCGCGCCGGCCGCTCAGGCCGGGCAGGCGCGGGTGGTGGCGGTGTAGACGTCCGGCGCGTCGGCGGCGCGCAGCTCGACGCGAAAGGTCCAGCCCTGGCCGATGAACGCGCGGAACGAGCGGTCCGCGCACCACATCGGGTCGACGCTCCGCTGCAGCGTCGCGCCGAGCTCCCTCAGGTCGCGCGTGCGCATCCCGCTCGTCTCGTAGACCCGCGTCACGACGCGAGCGCCGCAATCGACCGGCTGCGCCACGATCTTCATCAGCCGTCCCGATTGCGGCTGCTCCCGCGCTACGCGCTCTTCGTAGCTGCGCAACAGGCTGCAGGCCTGGGCCTGCAGCCTCGCCGGCGTTTGCGGCGGCTGCGGCGGCGAGGCGGTGGCCGGCATCGCGGTGACGACGGCGCCGGTTCCGCCGCACGGCCGCATCTTCGCCAGAGCCTGGGCGCGCGCCGCCCGGTAGAGCGCCTCGATCGTTTCGGCCGGCGGATAGGCGACCGATCCGCTGCCGATCTCCCGGTCCCAGGCATCGCGCCGCCGGAAGTCGAAGCGGTCGCCGCGCGCCGCCGCCTCTAGCCATTCGGTCCGATAGGGGAAGGTCCGGCCCTGGGCGAGGCGCCGGCTGACCTCGCCGCGTGCGCTCGCCCCCTCTCCGGCGCGGCGCGGGTTCGCCCAGAGCGGCTCCGACCAGGGACCGGAATCGACCCGAAAGACGATCTGCTCGGGATCGCCCTCCCCCTCCGCCGGCGGCGCCGTCAAGGCGCGCACCTCGAGGCTGACCGGAGTGCCGAGGCCGGTCTCGGTCGGATCGTAATGCCCCTCGAGCCAATAGGCCCCGTCGCCGCCGGCAACGCTGGCGTGCGTCCAGGTGACGCGCGGCGGGCTCGCATCCTGCTGCGACACCCAGACGTCGATCGAGACCGGCCCCTCGGAGAGCGCCGCCTTGCCGCACCGCTCCGCCGCGTGCCCGGCGGCAGGCAAGGCGAGCAACGCACCTGCGGCGATCCAGCGCATCATCCGAATTCCCCTTTGAAATGAAGGCGAAGCCTGCCCGAGCACCGCCAGCCGGTCAGCCGCGCTCCCTCGCTTCGGCCACGCCGTCTCCACTCGCGGCGCAGGCAGGAGAGCCCTCGTTCTCCTCTCCACCGCGCGCGCGCCCGGTGCCCGATCTCGAAGGCGATCAGTGCCTGGTCGGCGGCCCCCTTTTCCGGGTCGAGCGCCGAGGCGCACCGGCTCAGCCGCGACAGGCGTCGACCAGATAGGCGAAGACCTCGCCGAAATTCCGGGCCTGGTCCTCGAGATCGAGCTCGAATGCGACGGTGTCGGCCGGCTTCCGGGCGAGCAGCTCCACCTCGTATTTCACGCCCCTGACGCCGGTCACCGCCGACCAGTCGACGGTCACCGCATGGTCCTCCTCGAGCAGGAACTTCGTGCGGCAGCGCCCGGCGCCGACCGCGTCCACGATCCCCCAGGTGACGCCGTTGCGCCTGAGCCCTACGTTCGTGTCGTAGGCATAGCCCTCGACGTCGCCCTGGGTGCTGCGGATCGCCTCCTCCCGAGCGTCCGGCGTTCCGGCGAGCGTCAGCCATGCGAACAGTGCGGTAGCGAAGATCATCATCCTTCCCCCGATCCTCCCGAGGGCCGCTTCATTCCACGACCGGCATGGTCCCGGCAAGCCGGATCCGGGCGCCGCGCTCCGCCCCCCGCTGACTTCGCCCTGATTCGGGGACACTATACTTATCTCGGAAGCCGCCGCGGGCTTTGCGCCTGCCCCTTGCTCTTGATCCCCAAGCCCCGCCATGCTGCGGCCATGGCTCTTCCCACGCTCGACACGCTGCGCATCGGCTTCATCGGCGCCGGCTTCATCGCCAATTTCCATCTCGAGGCGCTGGTCGCGGTGCGCAACGTCCGCGTCGCCGGAATCTTCAGCCCGCGGGCCGAGCGGCGCGAGGCGGCGGCGGCGCGCGCGGAGGCGCTGGGGCTCGGCCCGTGCCGCGCCTTCGCCGGTCTGGAAGAGATGCTCGGATCGGGCGAGATCGACGCGCTGTGGATCCTCGCGCCGAACCACGCGCGGCTCGCCGCGATGCGGACGATCGCCGATCTCGTCGCCGCGGGCAGAGCGGGCGCGCTGCGCGCCGTGGCCTGCGAGAAGCCGCTCGCCCGCACCCTCGCCGAAGCGAGAGAGATGCTTTCGCTGGCGAGCGGCGCCGGCCTGCTCCACGGCTATCTCGAGAACCAGCTCTTCATGCCGGCCGTGCAGCGCGGCCGCGAGATCGTCTGGCGCCGCGCCGTGCCGGAGAGCGGCCGCCCGTACATCGCCCGCGCGGCCGAAGAGCATGCCGGCCCGCACGAGCCCTGGTTCTGGCAGGCGGACAGGCAGGGCGGCGGCGTGCTGCTCGACATGATGTGCCACAGCGTCGAGGTCGCCCGCTTCCTGCTCACCCCGCCCGGCGCGCCGCGCGCGGCCCTCACGCCGGTCTCCGCCACCGCCTCGGTCGCGACGCTGAAATGGGCGCGGCCGGACTATGCCGCGCGGCTGTGCGAGACGATGGGCGGCGAGGTCGATTATGCCCGCCGCCCGGCCGAGGATTTCGCCCGCGGCCTCGTCCGGCTCGAGGACCGGGACGGCAACGAACTGGTGATCGAGGCGACGACGAGCTGGGCCTATGTCGGGGCCGGCCTGCGCCTCTCGCTCGAACTGCTCGGGCCCGAATATGCGATGGAGTTCAACTCGCTCGGCTCGGGGCTCAAGGTCTTCCTCGGCGGGAGCGGCGACCGCCGGGGCGGCGAGGATCTGGTCGAGAAGCAGAATGCCGAGCGCGGGCTGATGCCGGTGATCGAGGACGAGGCGGCGACCTACGGCTACGTCCATGAGAACCGCCATTTCGTCCAAGCCTTCCGCCGCGGCGAACCGCCGGCCGAGACGTTCGACGATGGCGTCGCCGTGGTCGCCATGCTGATGGCGCTCTACCGTTCGGCCGAGCTCGGCCGCACCGTCGGCTTCGACGAGCCGGGCCTCGACGATTATGTGCCGGAGGCGGCGCGGGCGGCGATGGGCTGAGCCGGGCGGCAGCTCCCCGGCGGCGTGCAGGCGTCGGCCGTCTCGACGTCCGAATCGAAGAAACGAGCGTCCCCGGCAAGAAACCGTCGAGCGACCCTCGCCGGGCGCGGCCTTGCACGTCTTCGGTTTTCATGAGAACTTCTCCGCATGACTCGGTGGATTTCAGGCCTTTGTCTGCTCGCACTCGCCGGTTGTTCGGCCCAGGCGCCGACGATCGAGATCCGCAACCGCTCGTCCGCGCCATTGACGGTCAGCTATTCCGAACCGGGGAGCGCGGCCCTGCACCGGGTCACGGTCGAGGGGGGCGAGGCGAGGACGCTGCCGTCGCACGTCCGCCTGGCGCAGATCGACCGGCTCGAGTTCGGCAGCGGCGCCAGGGCCTTCGTGGTTCGCGACTGGGCGCGGCAACGCGATCTCGCCGCCTGCCCCAGCGCCTGCAACCTCGTCTGGCACGACGGCAACCGCCTGGCGATCCAGACCGCCTCGTGAGGGTTGCGGCAGCGGCTGGGATCGTGCTCGGCGCCGCGCGCTGGACGGGCGGGTGCGCGGCCGACTACCGCGGCTGAATGTCAGACGGCGATTCCGGAACGCCTTTTTCGGCGCATTCGACCGACCCGATCGACGATTGGTCGCGAGCGGTGTTCGACGCCTGTCTCGACTGGGCGATCGCCGGCGAAGGTCGCTGGTTTCGCTCGGATGAGGGGTGGATCAGGCTGCGCATCGACGCGGTGCGGGGCGAACCGCTCGAGCCGCTCTTCGCGATCGAGCTCGATACGGCGGACCATCAGATCAATCTCGATTTCGGCAGCTGGTGCACACCGATATCCGCGTCCGCCGGATCGCTGCGTTCGGCGGCCGTGCACAGCACCGCCGTCGCCCGCGAGCTGATCGAGAGCTGGCTTCGCGGCGAGGTGAAGCTTGCCAGCTACAGCGACGAGACCGGCTGGCGCGGGAGCAAGATCATCGAGAGCGGTGCGCTGCCGGCCGCGCTGGAGCCGGTGCCGGCGTCGCTCGGGGAGCGCGGCCGGGCCATCGTCAAGACCTGGCGCCGGACGGACTGGCGCGCGTGGCGCCATCTGGGCGACGCCCTCTGGATCGAGTGCGACGTCGCCGAAGACTAAGGGGCTCCGCACGTCGCCCATTGACGCCTCCCGCACCCTCCGCTCTATCCGCGCGGGGTGTCTGCCGGGTGGGGGCGTTGATGCGTAGAGGAGGGCAGCGGACCGCGAGGTCCTGGATCGTGTCCGGCGGGCCGGCGATCCTCGCGGCGCTCGCCGGCACGGGCGCCTCCGCGCAGCCGGCCGAGGACGCCGCCGCGCCCGTGGAGGACGCCGCCGAGGTCGCCACGCCCGCCGACGACGCCGGCGGCGAGGAGATCGTCGTCACCGGCATGCGCGGTGCGGTGCGGAGCGATGTCGCGCCGGTCGCCGTGCTCGACAGCGACGCCGTCGCCGCGACCGGCGCGACGACGACGGGCGAGCTGCTGCGCGCGATCAAGGGGGTCACCCAGTCGGCCGACGGCGCCGAGCCGATCTTCCTGCTCAATGCGCAGCGCGTCTCCGGCTATCAGGAGATCGGCAGCCTGCCGCCCGAGGCGATCGAGCGGGTCGAGGTGCTGCCCGAGCCGGTCGCCCTCAAGTTCGGCTATCCGCCGACCCGGCGGGTGGTGAACTTCATCACCAAGCGTCGCTTCCGCCAGGTCCAGGCGCGCGGATCGGCCGGCACCACGACCCGCGGCGGCAGCGCGCGCGGCAGTGCCAATCTCGATCTGACCCGGCTCCGCGACGATTCCCGCCTCACCCTCGCGCTCGAGCATCGCCGCACCGGCGCGCTGCTGCAGGCGCGGCGCGACATCGCGCCCGATCCCGACGTGCCGTTCGACGCGATCGGCAATATCGTCGGGCTCGGCGGCGGCGGCGAGATCGATCCCGCGCTGTCGGCGGCCGCCGGCGGGATCGTGACGATCGCGCCGGTGCCCGCTTTCCCCGCCGACCGCACGCTCGCCGGCTTCGCGTCCGGCGCGAACAGCCCGCGCCTGACCGACGTCGGCCCCTACCGGACGCTGATCGCGCGCAACCGGGCGCTGAAGGCGGAGACCGTGCTCGCCGCGCCGCTCGGCGGCGGCGTGGCCGGCTCGCTCAACCTCACCGCCGAGCGCAGCCGCGACCGCAGCCTCTCCGGCCCGGCCGCCGCGACCTTCCTCGTTCCCGCGGGCAGCGCCGCCTTCTCGCAGGACGTCCTGCTCAAGCGCTACCTCGTCGAGGCCGATCCGCTCCGCCAGGCGGAGACGAAGACGACCTTGCACGCCGGCGCGACGCTGCGCGGAGCGGTCTCCGGCTGGCGCTGGGACGTCACCGCCGCGCTCGACCAGCAGCAGACCGACGGCCGCAGCGAACGCGGCATCGATCTGGCCGCGGCGGGTGCCGCCCTCGCCGCCGATCCGTTCGCGGCGCTCGCCCCGATTCTCCTGGAGGCGCGGCGGCTCGACCGCACACGCCAGCGCACCCGCAACGCCGGCGCCAAGGCGACATTGACCAGCATCCCGATCGCCCTGCCCGCCGGCGACGCCAACCTGGTCGCCACCGCCGAGGCCGAGCGCGCCGACGCCCGGTCGGCGACGCGCGGCACCAATGATTTCGACCTGGCGCTGGGCCGCGGCCGCGTCGAGGCCGGCCTGACGCTCGACCTGCCGCTCGCCTCGCGCCGCCGCGCGTTCCTGTCCTTCGCCGGCGAGCTCTCCGCCAATGCCGCGGTCGCGCTGCGCCGGGTCGGCGGCTTCGGGTCCCTCGCCGATCGCAGCGTCGGGCTGAGCTGGGCGCCGGTCGATCGGGTGCAATTGCTCGGCCAGGTTCGCCGCAGCGAGGCGGCCCCGGGCCTGGCGCCGCTCTCCTCGCCGGTGCTGATCGTTCCCGACGTGCCGATCTTCGATTTCGGCACCGGCCGGACCGAGATCGTCACCCTGGTCCAGGGCGGCAATCCCGATCTCGCCGCCGAGCGCCGCCGCGTCCGCTCGCTGACCCTGAACGTGAAGCCGTTCGCGAAGCGGGAGCTGCGCCTCGCCGCGTCCTGGGAGGCGACCGAGATCGCGGACCAGACCGGCAACGTCTATGCGCTCACCCCGCAGACCGAGGCGATCCTGCCCGAGCTCGTCTCGCGCGACGCGGCCGGCCGTCTGGTCTCGGTCCGCTTCCAGCCGATCAACTTCTTCCGCGAGCGCCAGCGCGCGCTCAGGTTCACGCTCAACGCCAGCGGCCAGCTCGGCAAGGCGTCGCCGCCGCCCCCTGCCCCGCCGCCGGCGGGCGCAGCGGGTGGCGCCGCGTCCCCACCCCCGCCCAAGCCGAAGCCGCGGCCATTCTATTATCTCGGCGCGGGGCCGAGCGTGCGGCTGGTCGATCGCCTGCAGCTGCGCCCCGGCACGCCCGAGCTCGATCTGCTCGGCGGCGACACCGTGCTCGGCTGGGCGCCGCCGGCGGTGACCAGCTATTTCTACGGCGGCATCAACTATCTCGGCAACGGCATGAATTTCGACGGCTGGTTCGGCGGCGGCAGCCGGGTGCGCAGCGACGATCCCGAGGCCGATCTGCGTTTCTCGCCGATCTTCAAGCTGAACGTCACCGCCTTCGTCAGCGTCCATCATTTCCTGCCCAGGGAGGACTGGACCCGCCACCTCCAGCTCCGGCTCGAGGTCAACAACCTCACCGACGCCCACCAGCGCGTCCGCGACCGCAACGGCACGATCCCCAACCGCATGCAGGAGGATTATCTCGATCCGGTCGGGCGGACGGTGACGGTGTCGGTGAGGAAGCTGTTCTGAGGGGGGAGCGGCAGCCCTCTTGTATTGACATTGTAGGTACAAACACGCACATGCAGAGGATGGCCAAGCCCCGTCCTGCACCCGACGCTGCCAAGGCTTCGGTCGCCGTCACCGGGCGCCGCGGCGCGGCCGACACCAGGAACAGCATCAACCTGCGCGTCGAGACGCAGACGCGGCAGATGATCGACGAAGCCGCCGCTCTACTCGGCAAGACGCGGACCGAGTTCATGGTCGACAGCGCCCGCGCGCTGGCGATCGACGTGCTGCTCGACCAGCGGCTCTTCGTGCTCGATGCGACGCGCTACGACGCTTTCGTCCACGCGCTGGACAATCCCCCGGCGCCAGGCCCGAAGTTGCGGGCGCTGCTGCGCCGCAAGCCCGCCTGGGAGGCCTGAGCGCGTCCGAAGATGGCCTTGTCGCCGCCGGCACCGCTTGATCCCACGCATGATCTCGGCGCCTTCGATTGCGGCGAGCCCGCCCTCAACCTTTGGCTGAAGCAGCGCGCGCTGAAGAACGAGAGCCGGTTCTCGCGCACCTACGTGGTGTGCGACGGCAATCGGGTCGTTGCCTATTTTTGCGTCTCGGCCGGAGCGGTCGAGCGCGCCGCGGCGCCCGGCAGGATCCGGCGCAATGCGCCCGAGGCCATCCCCGTCTCGATCATCGGACGGCTGGCGGTGGACCGGAGACATGCCGGGCGCGGGCTCGGCGCGATATCCTCTCGGACGCCCTTCGCCGGATCGCGGTCGCTTCGCAGGGCATCGGCATCGCTGCCGTGATGGTCCAGGCCAAGGACGAGCGAGCGAAGCTCTTCTATCGGGCCTGCGCCGAGTTCCAGGAATTTCCGGAAGAGAGCCGAACGCTCTTCCTACCGATCGAGACGGTCGTCGCGGCCTTCAGCTGAGGCGCCGGTTCCGACGATGCCGGATACAAGGGGCGCCGGGCGAGGCGTTGCGCCCGGCACCCGCGCATCGCTGCACCGCAGCGACCGTAGATTCACCGTTGTTTACGGTCGATCAGCCTTGTCTTCGCTGCACTGCAATGTGAACGCGGCAGATGCGGTCCGCCGCCCCGCGACGCGCGGCGCGGCGGCCTCGTCATTCTCCAGCTCCCGGCCTTCAAAGAGGGGTTGCTCCCCGGTGGCCGGGATTTCACGGCACGCGCGCTCGGCTTTCGCCCGGCCGTCTCATCGTTCATGCTTCGTTCTATCATACACTAGCGATTCTCGCAAGTGAGAAGTCCCGACGCGTCCGTTCGCACCTAGCGTGCGGCAAGGGGGTGGGCGGTGAGGCGGTACGCCGCGATCGCGAGGGCGCTGCGCAATAGGGGACGTCGCGGCCGCAATTCCTCTCCCGCTGCCACGCACGCCGACATTCTCTGGACCAGGGCCCGGAAAGCCTGCAGCTCCTCGTCCGTCGCCGGAGGAGCCGACAACAGCCGAACCGCCTCCGCCGGCGACGTCAGGGCAGTGCAAAAAGCAAGATACTCGATCTCGTTCGCAGCCCTGACAGGTGAGCGGCCCGGATCGGATTTCAACCGTGCGACGAGCGCGTCTCCCGATCCGCCTGTTTCGAGAAGCGCCTCGGCGATCACGCCGTAGATCAGGCCTGCGGAGAAGCTCAAAGCGCCGCTGGCTGCACAGCCTCGCTGCCTGCTCACGAGGCCCTCCAGCGAGGCGCGGTAATCTCCGCCCTCGATGGCGACGGCGAGGCTGGCACGGGAACCAGCCGCATCTCGCCGAACCAGGCACCGGCCAAATTCGTGGAGGGCGCGGCGACCCTGATCGGTGAGCGGGCGGCCGCAGACCACCGGCTCGCCGTCGGGGCCGCGCGGACAGACGATGTCCGAGTAGAGACGCACCTGGCCGGCCTGGCGCTGCGTCCGGTACGCTGGAACCGTGTCACCGATCCCTTGCGCCTGCGCCGCGACGAGGAAAGCCGCGAGGACGCCGAGAAACAATGTCTTCAGGACCACGCGGCGCCCTCCGCGGCGAAGCGATGAAGTTCCTGATCTGCATCAGCCGGAATGCGCGCGCAAGCGAAGCGTCGTCGCGAAGATCCGCCATCAGCGCTCTCCATCGAGAGCTGTTCCCTGTTTCAATCTGTCGTTCAGGGGGTGCACTCCACTCTTCGCCCATGACCAGGTTCCGGTGACACTACAATCGATTCAGCTCTTTCAGTCCCCGTCCGTCGGCTAATCGCGGGCGGTGGGATGGAGTGTCACCGAATTTCCTTACCGAATGCCTCGTTGAAAGCATGCCGGCGCTGTCCGAGGCGCGACACGCGAGTTCCACAGTCGTGCGCGAGATGGTATGGACGTGACCGAGCCACAGCTGAGTCCAAGTCGCTAATCTAAGTGCGCAGATCCGGCGAGGGGCAGCATCGAGGGGACCAGGCATATAGCTAAGCTCTTCAATCCACTCGCGGAGATGCGGATCCGCAACGATGCCGGTTTAAAGAGCGTTGTGGGCGCTACTTTCGGCCCTGATGTGCGTCAAAACGCCGACGGCTCTCCGAAAAAGCACCAAGGGTGGGATCTCTATGCGCCAGTAGGGACTCCGGTGTACGCAATCAGCGATGGTTTCATCGTCTGGACGCGCGACGAAGGTGACTATGGGAAACAGATCCTGTTGTCCTTCAATATAGCAGGAGCCGAGAACGTCTCGGATTCTAATACGCGCTATGCTTTCTACGCGCACCTTTCTGAAATTTCAGTGGCTGGGAGCTTCGTGCGCGGCGGATCCGAGATCGGAAAAACTGGCACATCCGGCAACGCAAGTGCGGCTTATCCCCATCTCCACTTCGAAGTACGAACCTCAGCGGACAAGTGGCTTGCAGGCCTGAATGGACGCGTTAATCCTGGAGAGCTTCTTGGTTACCAGCACCTCTCATGCACGGCGAAAGAAATCGCTGGCGTAGAGACAGTTCAGCTTGTTTGCCCGGCGCGTTTAGGTCCGAGCGAGATCTCACGATAGAAGGGCTGCGGCGCTTTACTTGGATTAGCGCCAACGTAGACAGTCTGGATGCCAAGCATGGAGAAGGTACACCGAATATGGGATGGTGACTTTCTTCGACATCGACTTTTCGCGTGAGTGGCTTTCCGGTTTTGGGTTGCGCGACCTTTGCGCTCTCAGCCACATCCGTCAGACGACGCGCAGGCAACTGAGTAGAGTATCATCGAGATTTCCCTTCCTCTGTTCGGCGCCGGCGCGGCGTGGCACATTCGTTCGCGACCCCCCGCCCCCATGCCCACCGCCCTGCCCCAGGAGGCCTCATGTTGTCAGAGCTCCCGATCGGTCTCGCGCTCCGCCGGTTCCGGCGGCTGAACCGGGTGAAGCAGAGCGCGGTCGCCGGATTGCTCGGGGTCTCGCAGGGCTGCGTGTCGCGCTGGGAGAGCGGCGCGCACCGGCCCGAAGCGGCGCAGCGGGCGCGCATCGTCCGGCTGATCTCGGCCGCGGTCGGCAGCGACCACGATGCGGCGCTGCGGCGGCTGGTCGAGACGTCGCAGCACCCCGTCCATCTGGTCTGCGACGCGACCCATCGGCTGCTCGCCGCCTCGCCCAGCCGGGCGGCGAGCTGGCGGACCGACGTCTCCGAGCTGATCGGCCGCTCGCTCTGGCCGTTCGCCACGCCCGAGATCGCCGCCGCGGAGGCCGGGCTGGCCGAGCGCGGCTGGTTCGAGCGCCCCTGGCAGACGCTCGCGCTCAGCACCGGAGGCAACGGCCGGTCGGACGTGCCGGTGCCGCCCGGCCGGATACTCTGGGAAACCCTGCCGCTCGCCGACGGCCGCGTCGGCCGCCTGACCACCACGATCGGCTGAGCGCCCCCCCTTCCCGCCCCCGGACCGGCCCGCATAATTTATTCCTCTCCCTGCCCCCGGGCGCCGCGCTAGGCCGGGCGCATGGACAGCGAGCAAGCGATCGATCCCGGCCGACTGGAATCCATCCTCGGCTTCGTCCAGGCGGCCGCGGCGCTGAAGGACACTCTGCGGACCGGCCGGACGGCCAGCGGCCGCCGCGAGAGCACCGCCGATCACAGCTGGCGCCTCTGCCTCCTCGCCCTGCTGCTCGGCGACGATTTGGGCGGCGTCGATCTCCTCCGCCTGCTGCAAATCTGCCTGGTCCACGATCTCGCCGAAGCGGTGACCGGCGACGTGCCGGCGCCCTGCCAGGCCGCCGACGACGGCCGCAAGGCCCGCGAGCGGGAAGCGCTTCGCACCCTGTGCGCGCCGCTCCCCGACCACCTTCGGCAGCGCCTCGAGGACTTGTGCGCGGACTATGACGCCGGCGTCTCGCCGGAGAGCGTGATCGCCAAGGGCTTGGACAAGATCGAGACGATGCTGCAGCATCTGATCGGCGCCAACCCGCCCGGCTTCGATTACCGGTTCAACCTCGCCTACGGGCGCGCGATCACCGACCGCCACCCGCTGCTGCGCCAGATGCGCTCGCGCCTCGATGCGCAGATGCAGCGGCGGATCGACGCGGAGAGCGAGGGATCCTCGGAAAGCCGACGCTAGCCCTCCGGTAATCCCAGGTTGATCTCGACCCGCCGGTTGCGGGCGTTGCCCTTCCGGCCGCTCGGCACGGCGGGATTGCCGGCGCCTGCGGCGCGGACCTCGATGCGCCGCCGGTCGATGCCGCGGCCGACGAGCGCGGCGGCGACGAGCTCGGCGCGGGCCACGGAGAGTCTCCTGGCGTCCGTCCTCTCGGCGGGATCGGCATGGCCGGTGATCGCTATGCGGCCCGGTCGTGCCTCGGCCAGCTCGGCGACGACGCCCAGCAGCTCCGCGCCGTGCGGCGGCATCGCGCTCGACTCGGGCAGGAAATAGACATTGACCTGGCCCTCCCGCTGCGGCGGCAGGGTCGATACCGCACCCGGCGCCGTCCGGACGATCGGGGGCGGCGCGCTCCCGGCCGCCGTGGTCCAGGCCGCTGCCAGCAGAGTCGCGGCGAGGGTCCGGCGCAGGGCGGCGCCGCAGGTGCGCCGCGACCGGTGGGTGTCGGCGCGCGGCCCGGCGCCCGGCGGATGCAGGGTGATCGTCTCCATGAGCGCTCTATGCGCCTGCCGGGGTTGCGATAGCACTAATGCCGGCCGGCAGCACCTCGCCCGGCCTGGAGGCGCCGGGCGGCGATGATCGCGTCGATCCTCTTCTCCGACCTTTGCTCGACACAGGCCTCGAGCTGCCTTCGCGAGGTCACGCCGTCGGCCATGCACAGGCGCGCGACGTCGCAGGGGATGGCGTCGAGCTCCGCCTCGCCGGACGCGCGGGTCAGCGCGCAGCGCTGCAGAACGGCTTTGCCGTCCTTCTTGCGCAGCTTCATGGCGACGTCGATGCGGCGCAATTTCTGCGCGAGGACGACGATCTCCTGATCGTCCGGCGCGGCGGCGGCAGGCGCGGACTGCAGCGCCAGGAGGAAAAGCAGGATCATCGAATTGTCGCCTTCCAGAATGGGATCGGGGGCAGGACGACCGGCGCTCCGGCCGGGCGCATTGGGCGCGGGACGGGCCCCGGCCCGGCGACGCTGCTACGGTGAACCGCCGCGCCGCGTTCCGCCCCGGCACGCGCCTGCCCGGCCGGCCCGTCGAGACCGGCCGGGGCATGGCCTCACTTCTTCTTCAGCACCCACTTCAGGCCGCCGGCGAGATGGTCGAGGAACGCCTTCTCGCGATAGCTCGCGTCGGTATGGCCCATCGCCGTGTAGAAGACGCGCCCGCCCTCGAACTCGCGAGTCCAGCTCATCGGATTGGGATTGGCGTCCTTCTCGCCGATCGAGGCGGGATCGAGCGTCACCAGCAGCTTCGAGCGCGGATCGTAATCGTCGATATAATACCATTCGTCGACGCGGCGCAGGCGCTCCGGCATGCTTCTGGTCGAGGGATGCCTGCGGTCCTCGACATGGATCTCCCCTTCCGGCGTGCCCTGCGGGTGGCGGGCGAAATGGCCGCCGATCATCCGGCCGTACCACGGCCAGTGGTAGTGCGAATCGGACGCGCCGTGGATGCCGACCACGCCGCCGCCGCGGTGGACGAACGCCTGCAGCGCCTCGCGCCGGGCGCCCTGGAACCACTCGCTCTCCGGCTTCTTCGGATCGGTCGTGCTGCTCAGGAAGACGATCGCGTCGACGTCCCTCAGGCCGGCCTCGCTGAACACGTTCGGGTCCTCGGTGGCGACGAT
This sequence comes from Sphingomonas parva (ex Maeng et al. 2020), assembly GCF_004564275.1. Classification (GTDB taxonomy): domain Bacteria; phylum Pseudomonadota; class Alphaproteobacteria; order Sphingomonadales; family Sphingomonadaceae; genus Allosphingosinicella; species Allosphingosinicella parva. Next base: position 44,105 of record NZ_SPDV01000033.1, on the reverse strand, counting down.
CGTCATCTTCTCGCGGGCGCCGAGGCCCTGGAGCGCGGCGATGCCCGGCTCGATCGAGGCATGGCGATAGCCGGTGGTGTGCGAGAAGACGAGCACGCGCGGCTTGCCGTCGGCGTCCTTCGCGGCGGCGGGCGCCAGTGCGGCGACTCCCGAAATCCCGGCCATCAGCAGCATCAGGCCGCGCAGCTTGGTCATCATTGCTCTCCCTTCGATCGCCGCTTGTCGCGGCGTATAAATGCCTGAAATCCCGGCAAATCCCGCAGCCACGTCGCCCGCGCCGCTGGACAAGCCGCAACAGCCTTAATATGAGAGCGCTAACAATAGAACCCGGGGAGAGGGTCATGTCGTCCGCCGAATCGGCCACCACGCTCGATCGCCGCAGCCTGCTCCAGGCCGCCATCCTGCTCGTCGGCGGAAGCGTCGCCGGCCTGCCGGCCTCCGCTTTGGCGCAAGCCGCGGCGCCGGCCGAGCGCTTCTTTTCCCCGGGCCAGTTCGCGATCCTCGGCGAATTCGCCGACACGATGATCCCGCGCACCGATACGCCGGGCGCGAAGGACGCCGGCGTGCCGGAGGCGCTGGACGCGCTGATGACCAATTGGGCGTCCGGCGAGCGGCAGGAGCAGTTCCGCGCCCTGGTCGACCAGATCGGCGCCACCGGCCTGCTCGCCGCGCGCGGCGACGCCCGCCTCGCCCTGGTCAAGAAATTCGACGCCGAGCGGCTCGGCGCGCACGATCCGGTCTACGGCCGGTTCAAGGATCTCCTCCTCACCGTCTACTACCTCTCCGAGGCGGGGGCGACGAAGGAGCTCCGCTACGAGCTCATCCCCGGCAAGTGGGAGCCGGCGGTGACCGTCGGCACCGACACCCGCGCCTGGGCGGTCTAGTCTTTTTCGGGGGTAGCTTAGATGTTTGATGCGATCGTCGTCGGATCCGGGATGAGCGGCGGCTGGGCCGCCAAGGAGCTGACCGAGAAGGGCCTCAAGGTGCTGGTGATCGAGCGCGGCCGCCACGTCGAGCACGGCGCCGACTACACCGACTCGCTCTCGCCCTGGGAGCTGCAGAATTTCGGCATGGTGCCGGAAGAGGAAGCGGCCGAGCATTACGGCATCCAGAGCCAGTGCTACGCCTTCTCGACCGCGACCAAGCATTTCTGGGTGAAGGACAGCGAGCATCCCTACACCCAGGCCGAGGGCAAGCCGTTCATGTGGATCCGCGGCTACCATCTCGGCGGCCGCTCGATCATGTGGGCGCGGCAATCCTATAGGATGAGCGAGATCGATTTCGAATCGAATGCCAAGGACGGCCACGGCTCCGACTGGCCGATCCGCTACGCCGACATGGCGCCCTGGTACGATCACGTCGAAAAATTCGCCGGCATCTCCGGATCGAAAGAAAATCTGCCGCAGCTTCCCGACGGCCAGTTCCTGCCGCCGATGGCGATGACCGACGCCGAGCTCGACTTCAAGGCGAAGCTCGAGGCGAAATATCCGGGCCGCAAGCTGATCATCGGCCGCTGCGCCCATCTCACCGAGGCCCAGCCGCAGCACGAGGAGCTCGGCCGCATCTCGTGCCAATACCGCTCGCTGTGCGAGCGCGGCTGCTCCTACGGCTCCTATTTCTCGAGCCTCAGCGCCACTTTGCCGGCGGCACGCAACACCGGCAATTTGACGATCGTCACCGATTCGATCGTGCACAGCGTCGTCTACGATCCGAAGACCGGCAAGGCGACCGGGGTGCGGGTGATCGACGCCAACACCAAGCAGGGCCGCACCTACGAGGCCAAGGTCGTCTTCCTCTGCGCCTCGGCGATCCCGACCGCGCAGATCCTCTTGAACTCGACCTCCGAGGCCTTCCCCAACGGCCTCGCCAACCGCTCCGACGCGGTCGGCCGCTATCTGATGGACCATCTGAGCGGCATGGGCGCCGGCGGAATCTACCGCGGCTTCGAGGCGCGCTACCATCACGGCCGCCGCCCGAACGGCTTCTACATCCCGCGCTACCGCAACGTCACCGAGCCGGCCGAGGGCTTCACCCGCGGCTACGGCTTCCAGGGCGGCGTGCTGCGCGACAATTGGCGCCGCGGCGTCAGCCGGCCCAGCGTCGGCGCCGAGCTCAAGAACGAGCTGCGCCGCCCCGGCCCGTGGCGGATCGGGCTCAGCGGCTTCGGCGAGATGCTGCCGCGCCCCGAGAACCGGGTGACCCTGCACAGGACCCGCAAGGACAAATGGGGCGTGCCGATCGTCCACATCGACTGCGGGCTCGGCGACAACGAGAAGAAGATGATCGAGCAGGTCGCCAAGGACCAGCGCGAGATGCTCGAGATGGCCGGCTGCACCGACATCTACGTCAACAAGCATTATGGCGGCGTCGGCCTCGGCATCCACGAAATGGGCACCGCGCACATGGGCAAGGACCCGGCCAAGTCGGTGCTCAACAAGTACAACCAGGCCCATGACGTGCCGAACCTGTTCGTCACCGACGGCGCCTGCATGGCCTCGGGCGGCTGCCAGAACCCGTCGCTCACCTACATGGCCATGTCCGCCCGCGGCGCCCATTACGCCGCCTCGTTCCTCAAGGAAGGGAAGATCTAATCCATTCCTCCCCGAGCTTGCTCGGGGAGGGGGATGTTCAGGGCGCCATGCCCCCAGCATGGCGAGGGACTGCCGGGGGGCAGTCCCGACCTGAACATCGCGAAGGCGGTGGAGGGGCACGCCGATGAAGGTCGCGGCCTATGCCCCTTCAAGGGGCCAAGTTCAGGATCGTGTCAGTCACTCTCGTCCAGGGCTCAGCCCGAACGGGTTAGAAGGAGAAGCATGATGAAGTTCGCATTCGGGGCCGCTCTGGCCGTTCTCGCCCTCGCCGCCTCGCCCGCCGCCGCCAAAGAGTGGCAGGTGAAGATGTTGAACAAGGGCAGCGATGGGAAGCTGATGGTGTTCGAGCCCGCCTTCATCAAGGTGGCGCCGGGCGACACGGTGAAGTTCGTCGCCACCCAGAAGGGCCATAATGCCGAGAGCGTCGCGGGCATGGTCCCGGCCGGCGGCAGCACCTTCAAGGGCAAGATCAACGAGGAGATCGTGGTCCGCTTCGCCAGGCCGGGCCTCTACGGCTACAAATGCCTGCCGCACGTCGGCATGGGCATGGTCGGCCTGGTCCAGGTCGGCAATGCCGCCAACAAGGCCGAGGCGAGCGCCGCCGCGGCGAAGCTGCCCGGCATGGGCAAGAAGAAGATGACCGAGCTCCTCGCCCAGGCGAAGTAAGTCAATTCTCCCCGAGCTTGCCTCGGGGAGGGGGACCAGCCGTAGCCGAAGGCGAAGGCTGGTGGAGGGGCCCTCGTAGCGCTGCGTCGACACCCCTCCACCACCGCCTTCGGCGGCGCTCCCCCTCCCCGAGCAAAGCTCGGCGAGGAGTGGAGTGTCCCGATGCGCCACCTCACCACAGCCGCCCTCCTGCTCCTCGTCGCTGCGGCCACGCCCGCTGCGGCGAAGCCGGGGTGGCAGCGGATCTTCGACGGCCGCAGCCTCGCCGGCTGGACCCCGAAGATCACCGGCCAGGCGGTCGGCGTGGATCCGGCGCGAACCTTCCGGGTGAAGGACGGCGCGATCGCGGTGTCCTACGAGGATTACGGCGGCCGGTTCGCGGGGCGGTTCGGCCATCTCGCCTTCAAGCGGCCGGTCGGCGCGTTCCGGCTGCGGCTCGACTATCGCTTCACGGGCACGTGGCTGCCCGACGTCGAGGGCTGGCAGCACAGCAACAGCGGCATCATGGTGCTCGGCCAGGATCCGGCGACGATGGCGCGCGACCAGAAGTTTCCGGTCAGCATCGAGGTGCAGCTGCTCGGCCCCGACGGGCCCCTGCCCGCCTCGGGCAATCTCTGCACGCCCGGCACCAACGTGGTCATGGCGGGCAGACTCGAGACCGAGCATTGCATCCGCGCCGCCGGATCGGCGACCCCCTATGGGCGCTGGATGCGCGCCGAGATCGAGGTGACCCGCGACGGCCGCATCACCCACTGGATCGGCGGCAAAAAGGTGCTGTCCTATTCGGAGGCGCAGCTCGATCCGGCCGATCCCGACGCCAGGCCGCTGATCGCCGCCGCCGGCGGCACGCTCCGGATCGCGCGCGGCTGGCTCTACCTCCAGAGCGAGGGCCATCCGGTCGAGTTCCGCAACATCGCGCTGATGGAGCTCGACTGAGGGGACCATGCTCAGGTCGCCTTGCCGCCAGGATAGCCTCGAATTGCTGGGGGCAGTTCGAACTTTATCATTCTCCCCTGGAGGGGAGGAGGATCAGGTGCGGAACGCCCCGCGTTCCGCAGCCGCGCCGGGGACGCGGCGACCTGATCATCGCGCAGCGCGACGGAGGGGTGTCGGCGCTTGCGGGTTGGCTTGGCTGGTCGAGCGCCCACTGCGCCTCGCGATGGCACGCCTCGCAGACGAACGCCCGCCGAACGTGAACGCTGACACCCCTCCGTCAGACTTCGCCTGACACCTCCCCTTAAAGGGGAGGAGGGAGACCGCTAGTCCCGCTTCAGCAGGGCGGCGAAGCGATGCTCCTCGCCGCCGGCCTTGACCAGGATGGTGAGCGGCAGATCGGTCTTTTGCGCGCGCAGCGCCTTGGGCAATTCGAAGACGAGATAGCCGCCGGCCGCCTCCTGCGGCCCGACCTGCTCGGGGCGGAGCACGCCGTCGAGCGCGCCGAGCAGCCTGGCGCCGGGCAGTTCCTCGGCGCCGCGGTCCTGCCGGCCGGCCTCGGCGGCGCCGGCCGCGCTCGCATTGGGGCCGGCGGCGCCGCTGATGCTCTGGATCGTCCGCCCCGACGCGCCCTGCTGGGCGAGGCCGGCGAGATCGCCTTTCACCCGCCGGTCGACGGCGCCGGCGCGCCGCACCTCGCGCGCGACCAGCGCCTCGCCGCGGTTGAACACCGCGACCGGCACCTTGGGAAGGGCGGTGCCGTCGGCCAGGGTCAGGCTGACGCTCGCGGGCCCGAAGACGAAGGCCGGCTGGCCAAGGTTCATGACCAGCACGCGCACCGTGCCGCGCTTCGAGATCGGGCTGCCGGGCGCGATCACCCGCACCAGCGAGCCGGCGGTGCGGCTGTCGGCGGCGTGGAGGCCGCCGCGGCCGTGGAGCAGAGGCGCCTGCTGCAGCGCGATCTTGAACTCGGCCGCCGCTGCCGGCGCCGAAAGCGCCGCCGCAAGCAGCGCCGCCATCACCAATTGCCTCATGCCCTTGCCTTCCCCTTCCGCGCCCCGATCATGGCGCAGGCGCGGCCTCGACGGCAATCCCCTTCCCCCTCCCCCTCGAGGGGGGAGGGTTGGGGTGGGGGTGGCGCAAAGGCAGGTCCCTTCCCGGGATGATCTGCTCAGGCGCTTGCGCACGGCTCGATCGGATTGCGCTGCACTCGCTCCACCCCCACCCTGCCCTCCCCCATCAAGGGGGAGGAAGTTGGCTGCGGGGGACGCGCTTTTGCTCTCAGCCTATTCCTGTCCCGTCGAGGAGCAGCTTCACGCCGGCGACGATCATCAGGACGTAGACGATGGTGTAGAAGCGCTCCATCGCCACCCGGCGGACCAGTTTCACCCCGGCGAGGCTGGCGAGGACGGCGACCGGCAGCAGCACCGCGGTGGCGATCGCATTGTCGCGGGTGAACTCGCCGAGCGCGACATAGGCCGGCACCTTCACCCAGTTGAGGACGGCAAAGAAGATCGCCGAGGTGCCGACGAACACGTCGCGGTCGAGCTTGCGCGGCATGACCCACATCTGGAACGGCGGGCCGCCGGCATGGGCGATCTGGCTGGTGAAGCCGGTGATCACGCCGAACAGGCTGCCGACCCAGCGCGGGGAACTGGACGAGGCGGCGATCCGACCGCCGCGCTCCGCCCACAGGCGGTAGGCGCCGAACAGGATCGAGACGGCGCCGAGCGCCGCCATCACCGCGTCGGCCGAGACGGCGGCGGCGAGGACGTAGCCGAGGCCGACCCCTGCGACGGCGCCGGGCAGCATCGCGGCCAGGATCGATCCGTCCCAGCTCCTGCGGAAGGCGGCGACGCCGACCACGTCCTGGACGAGCAGGATCGGCAGCAGGATCGCGGCGGCCTTGACCGGCTCATCGGTCGCCAGCGCCATCAGCGGCGTGCCGAGCGCGCCGAGGCCCGAGAAGCCGCCCTTGGCGAGCCCGACCAGGATCACCGCCGGACTCGCGAACAGCAGGAAGTGGAGATCGAGCGCGGCGCTCACCGGCGCCCCGTGGCGAGCACGAGGCGCAGGGCGCGGCGACGACGGGGAGACCGGGTGAACACGCGCCGCTCCTACGGACCGCGGCGAGGCCGGACAAGGCGGCGGCGTTCAATCGCCGTTCAGCCGCGAGCGCCAAGTCTGTTCCGGTTCCGGTTCGTTCTGGAGGGTTTCATGCCGATACGCCTCGCCGTCCCTCTCCTCCTCGCCATCGCCCCCGCCGCCGCTTTCGCCCAGGCGCCCGCCGATCCGGTCGCCGCCGCGCTCGAGACGATCGCCCGGCACCAGGTCAGCACGCGGGTCGGTTGCCCGATCCCGGTGCCGGCGCTGTGGAATGCCCCGCCTTATGAGCAGCAGGCGGCCTGGCGCCGCCGAGAGGCGTTCGAGGAATGCCTGAACGCCGCGATGGAGCGGGAAGGAGTCCGCCTCCAGCAGCTCTCCGCCGAGGTCCAGGCGATGCAATCGGCGGATCCCGACGGCGATTGGGTGAGCGTCTCGGACGCGCTCGACGCGAAATGGGCCGAGCTCGAGACGCTCCAGTCGAAGCTCGCCTCGCGGCAGAACTGGGCCAATACCGCGGTCAACATCCTCGACACCTTCACCGGCCCCGGCGCGCCGTTCGACACCAGCCGGCCGGCCCCGTCCTACTCGCCCTACGGCCCGTACATGGTGCCCGCCCCCGGCGGCGGCTATTACCGGCGCGACACCAGCGTCTCCGCGCCCGGGATCAAATAGCGCCCCTTCGCGGCCACCGCGGGGGGCTACGGGCTTTGGACCATGTCGCGGACATCGCACCGGACATGCGCGTTGCGCCTGAAACAGATCAGGAGCGCGCCATGGCGAAGATGACCCTCGACCAGGTTTCGGAGAAGATGCGCGACATCGACTTCGCGATCCTCTCCACGCGGACGGAGGGCGGCGCCCTCGCCGGCCGGCCGATGAGCAACAATCGCGAGGTCGATTTCGATGGCGACTCCTATTTCTTTGCGTGCGACGACAGCCGCACCGTCGCCGACATCGCGCGCGATCCGCAGGTCGGCCTCGGCTACCAGGCAAAGGCGGGGATGCTGGGGATGCGCCCCTTCTTCCTCACCGTCGAAGGGCGCGCCTCGCTGATCCGCGACAAGGCGCAATTCGCGGCGCATTGGACCAAGGATCTCGACCGCTGGTTCGAGCAGGGCGTGGACACGCCGGGGCTGGTGCTGATCAAGGTCTCGGCCGAGCGGCTGCATTATTGGGACGGCTATGACGAAGGCGAGATCGCCCTCGCCGAGGCGCACGCCAACGCCTGAGGCCCCGCCCCCCGCTCCCTCAGCGCAGCAGCGCCAGCGGCACCGCCGCTGCCATCGCCCGATAGCCTTCGATCGACGGATGGAGCCCGTCGCCCGAGTCGAGGTCGGGGCGCAGCCGATCGGGCCGGGCCGGATCGCGCATCTCCGCGTCGAAATCGATCACCGCGTCGAAATGGCCGGGAGCGCGGATCCAGGCGTTGATCGCCTGGCGATCGGCCTCGTTGGCGGCGTCCGGATGGTAATAAGAGGAGCCGCCATAGGGCAGGATCGTCGCGCCGATCACGCGGATGCCGCGCTCGCGCGCCTTGGCGACGATCTGGGCATAAGCCGCGATCATCTCGGCGACCAGAGCCCCGTGCTGCTCGGGCGTCGCCGCTGCGTCGCGGGTCAGCGTGCCGAGATCGTTCACGCCCTCGAAGACGATCAGGGTCCCGACGCCGCTGCGCGCCAGAACGTCCCGCTCGAACCGGGCGGCCGCATTAGGCCCGAGCCCGTCGTTCAGCAGCCGGTTGCCGCCGAGGCCGAGGTTGACCACCGACAGACGGCGGGTCCGCGGGGACGCCTGCAGACGCTCGGCGAGGAAGTCGGTCCAGCGCGAATTCGTGTTCGGCTTCACCCCGAAGCCGTCGGTGATCGAATCGCCGAGGATCGCGATCGCGCTCTCGCGCGTCCCGGCGAGGACGTCGATGCCGCTGAGAAGGTACCAATGATCGACTCGCGTCGGCGCTGAGATCTCGGCGGCGGCGAGCTGGTCGCCGCGCCCGACCCAGGAGGTCGCGCGCGAGCCGGGATGGCCGGTCTGCACCGCGGGCTGCCGCGCGACATGGATCGACACGGCGAGCGTGGCCAGCGCCGGCACCGCGAGATCGACAGGATCGGAGACATAATCGGCGCCGGCCGGCACCACCAGCTGCGACGCGCCGGCGAAGGTCACCGTGCGATCGGTGGCGGGATCGATGCGCGGGCTCGCCGGATCCGCCGCCCGCGCGACGTGGACGCCGCGGATCGCCAGCGGGCCCTTGCCGAAGGCGTTCGAGACGCGGATCCGGATCCGGTCGCCGGCGAGCGTGGTGCGGACCAGCTGGCGCAGAGTGGCGTCGTCGAGCGTCCCGGGCGGCAGCGCGTTGTGCGGCTCGGGCTCCTGCTGGGCGCTGCCCCAGGTCGCGACCCATTTCGGCTCCTCCTGGCGTGCGGCGGCCGGCCCGCCGATCGCCAGCGACAGGAGGGCGAGAGCGGAAAGCAGGATCCTGACCAGCGTCATGCGCATCTCCCGAACCAGGCGGGCAGGCTGGCGGATCGATCTGCCGATGCCAAGCCTCACCGGATCGGCGCGCGGGGACGCTTGCCGATCGGCCTGGTCCGTGGCTCTATGGCACCGCCCCCCGATCGGTCGCGGAGCCCAGCATGTCCGTCGTGTGCCTCGAGGAAAAGCTCGCCACCTTCTCCGACCTCTGGTCGCCGAAGATCGTCGGCCGGTTGAACGACCTCGATCTGATGGTCGTCAAGGTCAAAGGCGAATTCGTCTGGCACAGCCATCCGGACACGGACGACTTCTTCCTCGTCCTCAAGGGGCGGCTGACGATCGAGATGCGCGACGGCGACGTCCATCTCGGCCCGGGCGAGCTCTACGTCGTGCCGAAGGGCGTGGAGCACCGGCCGGTGGCCGCGGAGGAGACGCACCTTCTCCTCATCGAGCCGAAGGGCACGCCCAACACGGGCGACGCGGCTACCGCCGCGGTGAAGACGGCGATCTGACCGGCTGCCCGCCGCCGCTTACTGGATCGTCTCGCTCTCCTCCCGGAGCATCCATTTGCTCGCCGCGCAGACGTTGACGTCGCGGTGGGTATATTCACGGCCGTCGGCGCGGACCGCCTTCAGGTCGTAGCGGCACTCGCTGGTGCCGTTGTCGATGTTGGCGTTGATGCTCGTCCCCGACGCGAGCGTCTTCTGGCCGAGGAGATCCTCCTCCCAGGTCTTGGCGGTGACCGGCGAGGCATAGAGCTCGCGGACGACCTGGCCCGAGAGGTTCTCGACGGTGATCTTGCGGTTCTTGCCGTCGGGGGCGGCGGCGGAGGGGCTGGACAGCGCAAGGATCGCGCTCGCGGCGATCAGCTGGGCAAGGGCGCGGCGCATCGGACCTCCGGTCGAGTGAGGCTGTGGCGCGAGCCTACGCCGCCGCGGCCGCCGGGGGAAGACGCAGAAGCACCGCGCCGCCTGGCCCGCGACCCGAATGAGGACATGAGGAGACGTGGCGCACTCGACAGGATTCGAACCTGTGACCTCTGCCTTCGGAGGGCAGCGCTCTATCCAGCTGAGCTACGAGTGCGTGGTGGGGAGGCGCTTAGCAAAGGCTCTCCGGCACCGCCAGAGGTTTTGCGCAGGTCCTGGACGGCGCCCTCCCCTCCATTGCGCTTCCGTTTCGAAATGCTAGACCTCGGCTGCGGCGGCTCGGCCGCTTGTAGCGTGGGGGAACGCGATGATCCGGTTCAATGCATTGCTGGCGGCGGCGCTGGTCGCCGCGCCGGTCGGGGCCGCGGCGCCGGAGACGGCGACCGAGGCCGATCGCCTGCTCGACAAGGCCTATGACATCGAGTGCCCCGTCTTCGATTCCGACCTGCTCCTGACCTCGTCTCCCGAAAAGGTCGAGAGCGAGGGCGCGCGCGTCGAGAAAGCGTGCCTCGCGCGGCTGGCCGCGATCAAGGCGGCGCACGACGCTGCCGCCGCGACGGAGACCTCGCGTCACCGGGCGCTCAAGGCCTATCTGAGCACGATCACCGATCTCGGTCGCAACGACATCGAGCGGCTGAAGCCGGCCAGCGCGCTTCGCTACCTCGACGACGGGTTCGCGACGATGATGGGCCATTACGACGGCGGGAAGCATTTCCACACGCTGATCGAGAATCTGCCTTTGATGTTCGAGACCCACCGGGCGCTGGCGCTGGTCGGGCGCAGCGAGGATTCGAAGGCGGCGCTGGGCACCGCGCGCGAGGTGATCGAGGGCGCCTATCAGACGTTCGGCAAGGACGTGCCGGACAAGGGGCGAGTCCGTGACGCGCTCAGCCTCGGCTACCAGCTGGAGCGGAACCTCGGCTATTTCTGGTCCGAGCGCAGCGCCGATCTCGCCGCCGAGGGCAAGACCGCCGAGGCGAAAGCGGCGCGGGCGATGGCCGCCGAGGCGTTCGGCCAGTGGCTGCGCATCTCCGATCTCAACATCAGCGGCAGCAAGAGCGCCGGCGAGGAACGCCGCGCCCGCTCGGTCGGCGCCCAGGCGCTGCACGGCATCGCGCGGGTGCAGTTCGCGGACGGCGACCGTGCCGGGGCGGCCAGGAGCCTCGCCGCCGCCGAGGGCCGTGTCTGCGGCATCGTCGATCCGCTCGAGGACGACGCCAAGCTCTGCACCCGGGTCCGCACCAACCTTGCCATCGCCCGCGGCGAGACCCCCGGCGATCTCTCCCCGATGGGCATGACCGGGGCCAAGGAGCAGATCGCCGCCCTGCGCGCGGCGCTGATGGCCGATGTCGAGGCCAACAACCAGAAGGTGCGCAAGGCGCTGGACGGTCTCAGCGCCGGCAACAAATAAGCGCCCGTTGCAGTCTAGGCCCTGCCCCGTTTCGCGGCGATGACTCTCGCTTCCTTGGTGCTTCCGGGCGGCGGAGTCTTGGGCTCGTAGCGGCAGATGTCGGCGACGACGCAGCGCCAGCATTCGGGCGTGCGCGCCTTGCAGACGTAGCGGCCGTGAAGGATCAGATAATGGTGCGCGTCCCGCCGCCACGGCTGCGGCGTCTCCGCATCGAGGATCCGCTCGACCGCGTCGACGTCCTTGCCGGGCGCAAGGCCGGTGCGGTTCGAGACGCGAAAGACGTGGGTGTCGACCGCGAAGGTCTCCGCGCCGAAGGCGCAGTTCATCACCACGTTCGCCGTCTTGCGCCCGACGCCGGGGAGCCGCTGCAGCGCGTCGCGATCGGCGGGCACCCGGCCGGCGTGATCGGCGATCAGCGCCTGCGACAGCGCGATGACGTTCTTCGCCTTGGTGTTGAACAGGCCGATCGTCTTGATGTGCTGCTTCAGCCCCTCCTCGCCGAGCGCCACCATCGCCTCCGGCGTGTCCACCGTCCTGAACAGCTCGCGCGTGGCGAGGTTGACGCTCGCGTCGGTCGCCTGGGCGGAGAGCACGACCGCGACCAGCAGGGTGAAGTCGTTGACATATTCGAGCTCGGTCTCGGGGTTCGGAGTCCGTTCGGCGAGGCGCTGGTAGAAGAGCTGCACCTCCTCGGGCGACAGCTTCGGCGGCGCCGCAGCCGCGCGCGGCTTGGCAGCAGGCTTGCGGGGCGGCTTGATCGCCATGGTCAGAGCCCGAGCACGTCGGCCATGGCATAGCGCCCCGCCGGCTTGCCGTGGAGCCACAAAGCCCCGGCGATCGCGCCGCGGGCGAAGATCGCGCGGCTCTCGGCGCGGTGGCCGAGCTCGAGCCGCTCGCCCTCGGCGGCGAAGATCACCTGATGGTCTCCGGCGACGCTGCCGCCGCGCAGCGCGGCGAAGCCGATCCTGCCCGCTTCCCGCGCGCCGGTGATGCCGTCCCGGCCGCGATCGGCGGCGGCGTCGAGATCGACTCCGCGCCCTTCGGCGGCGGCGCGGCCGAGCATCAGCGCGGTGCCCGAGGGCGCGTCGACCTTCATCCGGTGGTGCATCTCGACGATCTCGATGTCCCAGTCCTCGCTCAGCCGCGCCGCCGCCTCGCGCACCAGATGCGAGAGCAGGTTGACACCGAGCGAGGTATTCGCCGCCTGGATCACCGCGATCCGCTCGGCCGCGGCATCGATCGCGCGCCGATGCGCGGCGCCGAGGCCGGTGGTGCCGATCAGGATCGGCTTGCCCGCGGCGAGCGCGGCGTCGAGATGGCCCTGCAGCGCGTCCGGCGCCGAGAAATCGACGAAGACGTCGCCGCCCTCGGCGACGATGCCGACGTCCGACCGGCCGGTCGCGGCCTCCGCGATCGCCCGGCCCATCCGTCCGCTCGCGCCGAAAAGAGTGATGCTGATCATCCCGGCTTCATGGGCGAGCGCGGCAGGACGCGCAACCGGGCGCACCCGCCCCGGCCCTTTTGCGGTGTTCCGCGTCCGGAACCTTTGTCCTCGCCTGTACATTCAGGCTGCAACCTTTCATTATTTTCTCAAGGACCTAATGGCCTCCCTTTTCAAATGGTCCCGAGCGGCGGATCGCCCCGCCCTCCCCTTCACCGCCGAGCAGCAGCGCCGCCTCGCGACCTGGAATCGCGAGCGGCTGGCGCCGCAATTCCCGCCGGCCGACCCGGATGCGGCGCTGGTCCGCGAATCCGAGATGCGCGCCGTCGAGATCGCCTTTCTCGAGGCGCTTCGCGCCGAAATTTCCGCCGAGGCGGCCGCGGCGCCGACCGATGTCGAAGGCTTCATCGCCTGGTTCGAGGGCCTGATCGAGACCGGTCCGGGCCAGGGCGACCCGCTCTTCCCCTGGATCGCCGCCGAGGCGAGCCTCGACCAGATGCACTGGTTCCTCGAGCAGGAAGCGGCGGGCGAGGCCGGCTTCGACGATCTCGTCGCCTACACCCAGGTGAAGATGCCGCAGCAGGCGAAGCTCGAGCTCGCCCGCAACTATTGGGACGAGATGGGGCGCGGAAATCCCAAGGGCATGCACGGCCCGATGCTCGGCCATCTGATCGAGGCGCTCGATCTCGCGCCGACGATCGAGGACACCGTCGCCGAGAGCCTCGCCTTGGCCAACGCGATGACGGCGATGGCCACCAACCGGGCCTATGCCTGGCATTCGGTCGGGGCGCTCGGCGCGATCGAGCTGACCGCGCCCGGCCGCTCCGCCGCGACCGCGATGGGGCTGCGCCGGCTCGGCCAGCCGCCCGAGGTGCGCCGCTATTTCGATCTTCATGCGACGCTGGACGTCAAGCACAGCGAGGCGTGGAACCGCGAGGCGCTGCGGCCGCTGGTCGCCGAGGATCCGGCCCGGGCGACCGCCATGGCCGAAGGCGCGCTGATCCGCCTGAAGGCCGGCGCCCGCTGCTTCGCGCGCTACCGCAGCGAGCTCTGGAGCGTGCGCGAGAGCCGGCCGACCGAGGCCATGGTCCACGCCTGACCGCCGCGACGGTTCAGGCTGGAGAAGGGCGGAAGGACTAGAAGGATCGTCCCGACCATCATGCCGGACCGATCGATGCCGTTTCGCCTCTCCTTCCTGCCCGCGCTCGGCCTGATCGCCGCTCTGCCCGGCACCGCCGCGTCCGCGCCGGCGGCCGCCAACCACGTCGTTGCCGGCGAGTGGACGATCGGGCCGATCGTCCGCGGGCGCAATCATTCGGTGGGCATGCCGCTCCATCCGACGCCGCGGCGCGGGGGCGGCTGGCAGATCGATCTGCCGCGAGCGCCGGGAAGCGTCCATTACGTCACCTTCCCGCACGGCCCGCTGACGGGAAAGAGCCGCATCGTCATGCGCTATCGCGTCGAGGCCGCTCCCGGCGTGCGCATCGTCCCGCCGTCCGCGCCCGACCTGCCCTCGATCCTCACTCTCTATTTCCAGCGGCGCGGCGACAGCTGGACCGCGCGTGGCCCGTACGAGACCTATCGCTGGTTCGCGACCTTCGCCTCGCAGATGCCGATCACGCCCGGCGACCATGTGATGACCGCGCCGCTCAACGGAAACTGGACCGCGATCCTGACCTCCAGCGCGCGCAGCAACCCGGCGGCCTTCCGCGCCGCCCTGGCCGAAGCGGACCAGGTCGGCTTCGTGCTAGGCGGCGGCGATGGCTACGGCCACGGCGTCTATGCGACGGGGCCGGCGCGCATCATCGTCACCGAGTTCCGGGTCGAGTAGCGCCGCCCGCGCGGCCTATTTCTTGCCCCAGACCTGCTCGAGCCGTGCGTCGCGGCCGCAGCGCCAGCGATAGTAACGATATCGGACCGGGTTCTTCTTGTAATAATCCTGGTGATAATCCTCGGCGGGGTAGAAGCGGCCTGCGGCGACGATCGGCGTCACCACCCTGCCGCCGAGCTGGCGATCGGCGGCCGCCTTCTCGGCCTCGGCGAGCTTCCGCTCCGCGGGCGTGCCGACGAAAACGGCGGTCCGGTAGCTGTCGCCGCGATCGCAGAACTGCCCGCCGGCGTCGGTCGGATCGACCGTGCGGAAGAAATGGCGGACGAGCGCGGCATAGCTCACCCGCCGCGGATCGTAGGTGACGAGCACCGCCTCATAATGGCCAGTGCCGCCGGCGGAGACCTTTTTGTAGCTGGGATTGGCCAGGGTGCCGCCGGTGTAGCCGGACACCGCCGAGACGACGCCGGGGACCTTCTCGAAATCCGCTTCGGTGCACCAGAAGCAGCCGCCGGCGAACACCGCCTTCGCCTGCCCCGGCGCGGCGCGCGGCTGCTGCGCCGCAGCTTCGTCGCCGCCCGACTGGCCGCAGCTCGCGAGGGCGAGCGCGAGCACGAAGCCCCATCGGGCGAACATTCCGGTCATGCCGATCCTTTCCGCGGCGCGACGCGGCGCCTGCCCCGGCCTTAGCACGTCGGCCGGACGAGGGCATCGGCCTCGCGCGTCGCGGCCTCAGCACGCCGGCCGGGGCGCCACCTCGATCAACGGCGGGGCCTCGATCTCCACCGAGCCGTCGAGGCTCGCGACGCTCCAGTCGATCCTGTGCTCGACCCGGGCGTCCACTGCGCGGCCGCGGCGATCCCGCGCCGGCGCGAAGCGGAAGCGTTCCACGACGATCTCGCGGCTCCTCTCGTCCAGCTCGGCGACGCCGCTCGATGCGGTGACCCGCACGTCGCGCGGGCGGCCGTCGGGATCGACGGTGAAGCCGAGCGTGACGGCGCCCTCCCGCCGGTCGAACCAGGGCCCCGCCGGCCAATCCTCCGGCACGACCCGCCCGTCGAGAAGCGCCGGCGGCTGCACGGCGGCGCCGTCCGCCGGCTGCGGAGGCGTTGCCGCCGCGGCGGCGCGCGCGAGCAGCGCCAGCGCGGCGCCGAGGGCGAGCGCCAGGCCGGTCGCCAGCGGCCGCCCGGAATTGACCACGAGAACGATCGCCGCGACCGCGCACGCGGCCGAAGCGAGCATGACAAGGATGCGTCGCACAGGCTGGTCCCCTGCTTTTCCCCGGCGCGGAGAATGCCAGATGCGCGCCGGGACGCAAGAGCCGCGCGACGACCGCCGGTTCCCGCTCGCCCCCGGCTCGGCTACACGTCCGGCATGCACCAACGCGACATCCGCAACATCGTCGTCCTCACCGGCGCGGGGATCTCGGCCGAAAGCGGCCTCGCCACCTTTCGTGGACCCGACGGGCTATGGGAGGGCCATCGCGTCGAGGACGTCGCCACGCCCGAGGCCTTCCGGCGCGATCCGACGCTGGTCCAGCGCTTCTACGATGCGCGCCGCGCCCGGCTGAAGGAGGTGGAGCCGAACGCCGCCCATCGCGCCCTCGCCCGGCTCGACGCCGAATGGCCCGGCGCGCTGCTCATCGTCACCCAGAATGTCGACGATCTCCACGAGCGCGCCGGCGCGCGGCGCATCCTCCACATGCACGGCGAGCTCAATTCCGCCTGGTGCCTCGGCTGCGACGCCCGCGCCCGATGGACCGACGAGCTTTCGAGCCAGCCGCCCTGCCCCGCCTGCGGCGCCGAGGGGATGCTCCGTCCAGACATCGTCTGGTTCGGGGAGATGCCGTACGAGATGGAGCGGATCGACGATGCTTTGCGCGACGCCGACCTGTTCGTCTCGATCGGCACGTCCGGCGCGGTCTATCCCGCCGCAGGCTTCGTCCAGACCGCACGCTATTGCGGCGCGCGGACGCTGGAGATGAACCTCGAGCCGAGCCTCGGCAGCACCTATTTCCACGAAACCCGGATCGGCGCGGCCAGCGTGCTCGTCCCCGAATTCGTCGACGAGATGCTCGGCAACCGTACGGTGAGAACCACCTGAAAATCGAAGCGACGGAGCAGGCGCCTCCCCTCATAGACCTCGATCCGGTGTCGCCCCAGGGGGTCACCGTCGGCGATGCACCAATCGTTGGAGAGCATTCCTTCCGAGAGATCCTGCTCGAGCTCGGTCTCGGCGCGCCTCCGGTCGGTTGAGATGGTCGTGATCGACTCGTCCGTGTTCCAGGTTCGCGGCGGCGCCGGCAGGATCAGCACCTCACGAACGCGGATCGTGCGGTCGGCCGGCGGAACCCGGATCTCCCACCCGAAGCAGCTCGTCTCCGGCACATAGGGGACGATGCGCGTCGCCTCGGCCCGATCCGGATCATCAGCGTCAAAGGCGTAGAATTCCGCCTCGAGCACCTTCAAGGGTTGCGGCGCGGCCTGGCCGAGGGCGAGGGCAATGGCGAGGCTCGTGAACATCGGCGACGGTCCTCCTCGGACGGATCATCGCACAAGCGCCGCTCCCGGCAAAGTCACTCGACCCAGTCGAGCCCGATCTCGCGATAGAGGCCCCGGTCCTCCTCCCATTTCGGGTTGACCTTGACGTGGAGGAAGAGGTGGACCTTGCGCCCGAGCAGCTCCGAAAGCTCCTTGCGCGCCGCCTCGCCGATTGCCCGGATGCGGCTGCCGCCCTTGCCGAGCACGATCGCCTTCTGGCTGTCGCGCGCGACCAGGATCTGCTGGTGGATCGCGCACGAGCCGTCCTTGCGCTCCTCGAACTTCTCGGTCTCGATCGCGCTCTCGTAAGGCAGCTCGGCGTGGAGCTGGTGATAGAGCTGTTCCCGGGTCACCTCGGCCGCCAGCATCCGGTCGGTCGCGTCGGAGACCTGGTCCTCGGGGAACAGCCACGGCCCTTCGGGCATGCGGGCGGCGAGCGCGGCCTTGAGATCGGCGACGCCGTCACCGGTCGCCGCCGAGACCATGAAGATCTCCTCGAAGGCGAGCCGCTCGTTGAGCTGCGCGGCGAGCGTCAGCAGCGCCTCCTTCTTCGTCACGTCGACCTTGTTGAGCACGAGGATCTTCGGCTCGCGCCGATCCTTCAGCCGGTCGAGCATCTCCTCGATTCGCTGCGAGAAGCCGCGCTCGGCATCGACCACCAGGGCGATGAGGTCCGCATCCTGCGCGCCCGCCCAGGCGGCGGCGACCATTGCCCGATCGAGCCGCCGCTTCGGCTCGAAGATCCCCGGCGTGTCGAGCAGCAGCACCTCGGTCTCGCCGGCGAGAGCGATGCCCATCAGCCGGGTGCGCGTGGTCTGCGCCTTGGGGCTGACGATCGCCACCTTCTGGCCGACGATGGCGTTCACCAAGGTCGATTTGCCGGCGTTCGGCGCCCCCACGACGGCGACGACGCCGCATCTCTCGGTCACTTCAACTGCTCCATCAACTTGGTCGCGGCGGCGGTCTCCGCCTCCTGCTTCGACGTTCCTTCGGCGCTCGCGGTTCCGACGCCCCTGATCTCGACCTCGACCACGAAGCGCGGCGCGTGATGCGGACCGCTGCGGTCGGCGAGCCGGTAGGCGGGCGGCTTGCGGTTGTTCGCCGCCGCCCATTCCTGCAGCGCCGATTTGGGATGCTTGGGCGCCTTGTCGCGCGTGCTGACCTTGTCGTCCCAGGCGCGCCGCACGAACGCGGTCGCCGCCTCGAGGCCGGAGTCGAGATAAAGGGCGCCGATCAGCGATTCGACGACGTCGCCAAGCACGTTGTCGCTGTCCGAGGCGCCGTCCTCGCGGGCCTGCTTGCCGAGCCGCAGATGGCCGGCGAGGCCGAGCTCGCGCGCGATTTCGGCGCAGGTCTCGCCGGCGACCAGGGCATTGAGGCGGCGGGAGAGCTTGCCCTCCGGCTCCGCCGGGAAGAGCTCGTACAGCCATGTCGCGACGACGAGGCCGAGCACCCGGTCCCCGAGGAACTCGAGCCGCTCGTAATGCTCCTCGCCACTGCTCGAATGGGTGAGCGCGCGCTCGAACAGAGCGACGTCTTTGGGGCGGCGGCCGAGCGTGCGCTCCAGCCAGTCGGGAAGCGAGCTCATCAGAAGGTCCGCCCCACGCGCTCCAGGCGCGCCGCCGAGAACCAGGTCCAGGGCCTGGTCCAGGACGCGCTGCCGTCGGTCGAGAAGAAGACGATCAGCGCGCGCCCGATCAGCCGGTCACGGTGCAGGAAGCCGACGCCGTCACGATCGAGCGGATAGCGGCTGTCGGCGCTGTCGTCGCGATTGTCGCCCATCATGAAATAATGGTCCTCGGGGATGGTGATGACCGGCGTGTCGTCGCCCTCGCCGGTCCATTGATCGAGCACTTCGTAGGAGCGCCCGCCCGGCAGGGTCTCGCGATAGCGCGCATAACGGCAGAAGGTTTCGCCATTCTCCACCACCGGCGGCAGCGCCGCCTCCGGCGCGACGTAGCGGCACGGGCTGTTCGGCGTACGCGGCATCAGATAGTCGGCGATCCGCACCTTCGGCACCGCGCGGCCGTTGAGGACCAGCTGGCCGCCGCGCATCTGCACGCGGTCGCCGGGAAGGCCGATCAGGCGCTTCACATAATCCTCGTCGCTGCTCGGATAGCGGAAGACGACGACGTCGCCGCGCTCCGGCTCCTGCCCCAGGACGCGTCCGTCGAAGCCGCCGAGGCCGAACGGCATCGAGTAGCGGGAGAAGCCGTAGGGCCATTTGGCGACGAACAGATAATCGCCGATCATCAGCCGCGGCAGCATCGATCCCGACGGGATGACGAACGGCGCGACGACGAAGCTGCGCAGGATCAATGCGAACAGGAAGAGGAGCAGCAGGAAACGGGTCGTTTCCGCCAGTCCGCCTTTCGCCTTTTTGGGGGGAGCCTTGGTCGTCGCCATTGCCGCCGCTTTCGCTTGGCCGCCGAACCGGGTCAAGGCGCGGGACGCGAGCGGCCCCTATCCTTTCCCCCCGGCCGCTCCTAGATAAGCGCCGCGTCAGCAGAGGGAGACGGACGGATGAGCGATGCGTGGCAGGCCGTGGGACAGCTCGGGACGCGGACGCTGCAGGAGCTGTTCGCCGCCGAAGCGGATCGGGTCCAGCGTCTGACCCTCGAGGAAGCGGGCATCCGCTTCGACTTCGCCAAGACCCACCTCGGCGAGGACGCGCTCGCCGCCTTCGAGGCGCTCGCCGAGCAGCAGGATCTCGCCGCGGCGCGCGACGCGCTGTTCGCCGGCGCGGAGGTCAACCCGACCGAGGGCCGCGCGGCCGAGCACAGCGCCGAGCGCGGCCAGGGCGCGCCGGAGAGCGTCGCCCGCGCCTCCACCCTGCACGCGCGGATGCGGGCTCTGATCGATGCGATCGAGGCCGAGGCCTTCGGGCCGATCCGCCACATCCTCCACATCGGCATCGGCGGCTCGGCGCTGGGTCCCGACTTCCTGATCGACGCGCTCGGCCGGGACGCGGGCCGCTACGACGCCGCGATCGTTTCCAACGTCGATGCCGCGGCGCTGGAGGAAGCCGTCGCCGATTTCGATCCCCACAGCACCCTGCTGGCGGTCGCCTCCAAGACCTTCACGACGATGGAGACGCTGCTCAACACGCGCTCGGCGCTCGCCTGGCTCGAGCAGGGCGGGGTTGCCGATCCGTACGGCCAGATGGTCGCCCTCACCGCCGCGCCGGACAAGGCGATCGAGTTCGGAGTCGACGAGACCCGCATCCTCCCCTTCTCGGAGACGGTCGGCGGACGTTATTCGCTCTGGTCGTCGATCGGCTTTCCTGCCGCGCTCGCGCTCGGCTGGGAGGCGTTCGAGCAGATGCTGGAAGGCGCCGCGGCGATGGACCGCCACTTCCGCCTCGCCCCGCTCTCGCGCAACGCGCCGGTGCTCGCGGCCTTCGTCGACCGCTATTACGCCAATGTCCGCGGCTGCGAGACCCGCGCCGTTTTCGCCTATGACGAGCGGCTGCGGCTGCTCCCCTCCTACCTCCAGCAGCTGGAGATGGAATCGAACGGCAAATCGGTGAAGCTGGACGGCACGCCGGTCGGCCGCGCCTCGTCGCAGATCACCTGGGGCGGGGTCGGCACCGATGCCCAGCACGCCGTCTTCCAGCTCCTCCACCAGGGCACGCACCTCGTCCCCGTCGAGTTCGTCGCCGCGGTCGAGCCCGGGCACAGCTATGACGAGGAGCATCACCGCCAGCTGCTGATCAACTGCTTCGCCCAGGGCGCCGCGCTGATGGCCGGCAAGGGCAGCGAGGATCCCCACCGCAATTATCCCGGCGACCGGCCGTCGACGACGATCCTGCTCGACCGGGTCGACCCGTTCACGATCGGCGCGCTGCTCGCCTTCTACGAGCACCGCACCTTCGTGAACGCCGTGCTGCTCGGCATCAATCCGTTCGACCAGTTCGGCGTCGAGCTCGGCAAGTCGATGGCCAAGGCGATCGACAATGGCGAGGATCTCGGCTTCGATCCCTCGACCGAGGCGCTGATCGCCCGCGCCCTCGGCGAATGAGCGCGTCCCTCACCAAACCTGTTCTTTCCCCGGCGGCTGGAGCCCCTTCATGACCTTCGATTACGACCTCTTCGTCATCGGCGCCGGCTCCGGCGGCGTCCGCGCCGCCCGCGTCTCCGCAGCGCACGGCGCCCGGGTCGCGATCGCCGAGGAGCACAAGGTCGGCGGCACCTGCGTGATCCGCGGCTGCGTCCCCAAGAAGCTGCTCGTCTACGGCGCGCATTTCGCCGAGGATCTCGCCGACGCCCGGCGGTTCGGCTGGGACGTGCCGAAATGCGATTTCCACTGGCCGACGCTGCGCGACAACGTGCTGAACGAGGTCGACCGGCTCGAAGGCCTCTATTCCGAGAATCTCGAGCGGCACGCGGTCGAGATCATCCGGCAGCGGGCGACGGTGAAGGGCGCCAACAGCATCGCCCTTGCGGATGGGCGCACGGTGACCGCCAAGACCATCCTGATCGCCAGCGGCGCGACCCCGGTCGTGCCGGATTTCCCCGGCGCCGAGCACGGCATCACCTCCAACGAGGCGTTCCACCTCGAGGCCTTGCCCAAGCGCGTCGTGATCGCGGGCGCCGGCTACATCGCCAACGAATTCGCCGGCATCTTCCACGAATTCGGCGCCAAGGTGACCCTGGTGAACCGCAGCGACGTGATCCTGCGCGGCTATGACGAGACGATCCGCGACCGGCTGCTCACCATCTCGATGATGAAGGGCATCGAATTCCGCTTCCACGCATCGTTCGAGCGGGTCACCAGGAACGACGACGGCTCGCTGCACATCGAGATGAGCAATTGCGATCCGGTCGACGCGGACCTCCTGATGTTCGCCATCGGGCGCAAGCCGAACACCGAAGGCCTCGGCCTGGAAACGGCCGGGGTCGAGCTCGACGACAAGGGCGCGATCGTGGTCGATTCCGACAATCGCTCCACCTGCCCGAGCATCTACGCGGTCGGCGACGTCACCAACCGAGTCCAGCTCACGCCGGTCGCGATCCGCGAGGGCCAGGCGTTCGCCGACAGCGTGTTCGGCGACAAGCCGACGAAGGTCGATTACGAGAACATCCCGTCGGCGGTGTTCAGCCACCCGCCGCTCGCCGGCGTCGGCATGACCGAGGGCCAGGCGCGCAACCGGCTCGGCACCGTCAAGATCTACACCGCCGACTTCCGGCCGATGAAGAACGTGCTCGCCGGCCGCAACGAGCGGGCGCTGTACAAGATGATCGTCGACGGCCAGACCGACGAGGTCGTCGGCATCCACATGATCGGCCCCGACGCGCCGGAGATCCTCCAGGCGGCGGCGATCGCGGTGAAGGCCCGGCTCAGGAAGGAGCAGTTCGACGAGGTCGTCGCCCTCCACCCGACGATGGCGGAAGAGCTCGTCCTGATGAAGTGAGGCGGCTACCGCCTCAGCCGGCGCGCAGCGGCCCCGTGTCGCCTTGCCCTTCCTCCTCCGCAGGCGCCTTGGGCGCGCCGCCGGTGCCTCCGTCCTTCGACGCCTCGTCCGGGCTCTTCTCGGTCGGCTTCACGGTCGAGCGGATGACCATCACCTTGCCAAGCACGTCGAACCAGAAGGGTGCGCCGAGCGTGCCGGCGAGCCCGACGGCGGCGAAGCCGGCGAGCCAGGAGAGCAGGAAGAACAGTCCTTCGAAGAAGAACGGCTGATCGGTCAGCTGCCGCTTCACGTGCGTCCATTGCGTGCGGTTCCAGCCGATCGGAAGCCCTGCTTTCTCGAGCTCGTCCTGCAATCTGCTGCGGATCGCGTTCGGGTCCGGCACCGGGCCGGCGCTCGTGCCGCCCACGAGCACGGGCGCGGCAGGCGGCGATGTTTCGGCGGCCGCTTCGGCCTCGCGCATCAGGTCACCGACGTCGGCGCTTTCCTCGGCCGAATTGGCCTCCGGCGCCGCCGCGGCATTCCCCTCCCCGGCCTGCGCGCCGGCCGGCGGCGCGGCGCCCCGGGAGACGATCTCGCGGCTGAGCGCGCCGGCCACCTGCGGATCGGCGAGCAGGCTGTCGCTGATCTTGACCGCCTGCGCCCGCGCCGCGTCCTGCGTCGAGAGATATTGGGCGATGACGAAGGCGTTGATGTTGAGGAAGAAGGCGATGGCGAGGCCCAGCCAGAAGAGCAGCCGCTGGGTGCGCCGGCGGTACCAGCCGGAGGCGCGATCCATCGCCGCGTCATACCATTGCTCGATATTCTTGCGGATCTGCTCGGGCTGGCCTCCGGCGGCGCGATCGAGCGCCTGATAGGCGCGGGCCAGCTTGTCGGACGGCGCCCCTTCGCCGGCCCCGCCAAGCCCCGCCTTCAGGCGCTCGGCGTGCGGCTTGAGCAAGTCGAGCAGCGCCAGCGAGAAGGTCTCGCGGGGGATGTAGGACGGCAGGTTACGGTGACCCTTCCTCGCCACCTTGCCGCTCTGCTGCGCGAAGATGCTCGGCGCGGCCTCGCCCGGGAAGAGGCCGCCGATCAGCGGATGCTCGTAGAGCTGGGCGCGAAGGCCGGTGCCGTCGCGATCGTCGAGAAGCTCGGCGATCGCCCGCTCGAGGTCGCGCGCCCGCGTCTTGGTCCAGCTTTCGATCGTCTCGCGCACCGCGGTCAGGATCAGGCTGACGAGCAGGAAGATCAGGATGAGCCCGACGCCGACCTCGAGGATTTCAGAACCGAACATAGCCCCCTCCGTGTTCGATGGCGCCGATCCTGAACCGATCGGCGAAGCCGCGCAAGCGGCGGCGGAGGGGCTTCGACAAGCGCGCGGCGAACGGTATGAACGGGCCAGGCGCGGGCGGAAGATCCGCAGGTCGAACCAACGAGAGAGGATGCATGGCAACGGACGGCTACATGACCGGCTTCGGCAGTCACTTCGCCACGGAGGCGGTGCCGGGCGCGCTGCCCGAGGGACGCAACTCGCCGCAGCGCCCCGCCTTCGGCCTCTATGCCGAGCAGCTTTCGGCGACCGCCTTCACCGCGCCGCGCGCCGAGAACCGCCGCGCCTGGCTCTATCGGATACGCCCCTCGGCCGAGCACCCCCCGTTCGCGCCCTATGACGGCGCGCCCGCGTTCGGCGGCGCCGCGCTCCACGACCCGCTGCCGCCGAACCGGCTGCGCTGGAGCCCGCTCGACTATCCCGACGCCGCGACCGACCTGATCGACGGGATGGCCACGATGGTCGCCAACGGGGGGCCGGAGGCGCTGTCCGGCTGCGCCGTCCATGTCTATCGCGCCACCGACGACATGCGCCGGTTCTTCTTCAACGCGGACGGGGAGATGCTGTTCGTGCCGCAGGACGGGCGCCTCACCCTGTTCACCGAAATGGGCCGGATCGACGTTGCGCCGGGCGAGATCGCCCTGGTTCCGCGCGGCGTCCGCTTCCGCGCGGCGCTGCCGGACGGCCGCGCCCGCGGCTATGTCGCCGAGAATCACGGTGCCCTCTTCCGCCTGCCCGAGCTCGGCCCGATCGGCTCGAACGGCCTCGCCAACCCGCGCGACTTCCTCACCCCCGTCGCCGCCTACGAGGATCGGGACGGCGAGACCGAGCTGGTCCAGAAATATCTCGGCCGCCTGTGGACCACGAGGATCGACCACAGCCCGCTCGACGTCGTCGCCTGGCACGGCAACCTCGCGCCGTGGAAATACGATCTCGCCCGCTTCAACACGATCGGCACGGTGAGCTTCGACCATCCCGATCCGTCGATCTTCACCGTGCTCACCAGCCCCTCCGACACGCCGGGGCGGGCCAATGCCGATTTCGTGATCTTCCCGCCGCGCTGGATGGTGGCGGAGGACACGTTCCGGCCGCCCTGGTTCCACCGCAACGTGATGAGCGAGTGCATGGGCCTGATCCACGGCGCCTATGACGCCAAGGCCGAAGGCTTCGCCCCCGGCGCGCTCTCGTTGCACAATCTGATGGCCGGCCACGGCCCCGACGTCGCCAGCTGGCGCGGCGCGTCCGAAGCGGCGCTCAAGCCGCACAAGATCGAAGGCACGATGGCCTTCATGGTCGAGAGCTGCTGGCCGTTCCGACCCACGGCCTTCGCCATGGCCGGCGAGGCCCTGCAGGCGGACTATGACGAGGCCTGGGGCGGCTTCCCCAAGGCGGTGCTACCCTAGACCATCTGAAGAGAGCGCGATTCCCGCCATCGGCGGAAGCGCGAAGCATTTCCACCTCAGCCGATCGCGCCCTAGGCCGACCGCTTCAGCGCCATGTCCGGGCCCTGGGCCGCACCGGCTCCGGGGCAGGCGCCCTCGGAGCGCGGCCCGGGTCGCCGTAGCGGACGATCACCGGGTCGATGCAGCCGTCCTCCCGCTCGCGGTAGACGGCGAGAATGGTGTCGCCCGGCGGCAGCTCGGTGAGCGGCCGCGCCTCGGGCGACCCGACATTGTCGGCCCAATGAACGTCGGCGCGATCGCACAGGGTGCCGCGGACGATCGGGATCTGCCGGCTCGAAGGCGCACGCGCGCCCTCCGGCGTGGACGGCGGGGCCGCGCTGCCCGGCACGGCGGCGGCGAGGGCAGTCAGGATCAGGAGACGCATCGCATACACTCCCTGCTGAACGGCCGCGCTTATACCATTTTCGCCCGATGACCGCCAAGCCGGCGGACGCGCTCGTCACCCCGCGCGCGCAGCGCTATAGCCGCTTCATGAACCATCCTTCCCCGCACGCGTCGAGCGACGTGCTGATCATCGGCGCCGGCCACAACGGCCTGGTCTGCGCTTATTACCTCGCCGCCAGGGGCATGAAGGTCACCGTCGTCGAGCGACGCAAGATGGTCGGCGGCGCCGCGGTGACCGAGGAATTCGCGCCCGGCTTCAGGAATTCGACGGCGAGCTACACGGTCAGCCTGCTCAACCCGCGCGTGATCGAGGACATGCGGCTCTACGACCACGGCCTGAAGGTGGTGCTCAGGAAGATCGACAATTTCCTGCCGACGCTCGGCCCCGACTATCTCCTTGCCGGCCGCAACGGCCTCACCCGCGCCGGGATCGCCCGCCATTCGGCGGCGGACGCCGAGGGCTATGACGCTTATGTCGCGGCGCTCGACTCGGTCGTCGCCCTGCTCCGGGCCTGGCTGCTGCGCGCGCCGCCCAACGCCGGCGGCGGTCTCGCCGACATTCTTTCGCTGCTGAAGCTCGGCAACGGCGTCCGCCACATGAGCCTCGAGGAACAGCGCACGCTGCTCGACTTCTTCACCAAATCGGCCGCCGACATCCTCGACCGCTATTTCACCTCCGACATCGTCAAGGCACTGTTCGGCTTCGACGCCGTGGTCGGCCATTATGCGAGCCCGTACGCGCCGGGCTCGGCCTATGTGCTCCTCCATCACCTGTTCGGCGAGGCGGCGGGCGTTCCCGGCGCCTGGGGGCACGCGATCGGCGGCATGGGCGCGATCACCCAGGCGATGGCGAAGGCGTGCCGCGAGAAAGGTGTCGAGATCGTGCTCGACGCGCCGGTCGACGAGATCATCGTCGAGCGCGGACGCGCCGCCGGCGCAACGGCGGGCGGGCGGACGTACCGGGCGAAGGCGGTCGCCGCCAACGTCAATCCGAAGCTTCTGTTCGGCGAACTGCTGCCGGACGGCGCGGTGGCGCCGGAGATCGCGCGCAGGATGGCCGGCTGGGCCGCGGAGAGCGCGACCTTCCGGATGAACGTCGCCCTCTCCAACCTGCCCCGCTTCACCAGCCTGCCGGAGCCCGGCGATCACCTCACCGCCGGAATCATCATCGCTCCGTCGCTCGGCTACATGGACCGGGCCTATACCAGCGCGCGCAGCGAGGGCTGGGCCCGCGAGCCGATCGTCGAGATGCTGATTCCCTCGACGCTGGACGACACGCTGGCGCCGCCGGGGGCGCACGTCGCCAGCCTGTTCTGCCAGCACTTTCCCTATCGGGTGGAAGGCGGCTGGGAAACGCGGGTCGAGGAGGCCGCCGATCACATCATCGACCATGTCGATCGTTACGCGCCGGGCTTCAAGGCGTCCGTGGTCGGCCGCCTCGCGCTCTCGCCCTGGCATCTGGAGCAGAGGTTCAACCTGGTCGGCGGCGACATCTTCCACGGCAAGATGGGGCTGGACCAGCTCTTCTCGGCGCGGCCGATGCTCGGGCATGCCGATTACCGCATGCCGCTTCCCGGCCTCTATCTCTGCGGCTCGGGCGCCCATCCCGGCGGCGGCGTCACCGGCGCGCCGGGCCACAATGCCGCCCAGGCGATCCTCGCCGACCGCAGGAAACTGAACCGCGCCGCCTGAGTGACTCCCGGCGGGCGCGGTGAACGCGTTCTTAACCCTGCGCCTCCACAACACCCGCATGTCAGACTCCCGCCCGTCCCTCTGCGCCGGCTGCCGCGACGGCGCCGCCCTCGATTTCGATTTCTCGATGGCGCTGCAGCCGATCGTCGACGCCGAGACCGGCCTGCCCTTCGCCTACGAAGCGCTGGTCCGCGGCCTCGAGGGCCAAGGCGCCGGTGAGATCTTGGGAAGGGTGACGGAGCAGACTCGCTATGCCTTCGACCAGCGCTGCCGGGTCAAGGCGATCGAGGTCGCCGCCGCCGCGGGCATATTGGAGACGGGAGCGAAGCTGTCGATCAACTTCCTGCCGAACGCGGTCTATTCGCCCAAGGCCTGCATCCAGCTGACCCTGAAGACCGCCGCAGCGACCAGCTTCCCGACCGATCGCCTGCTCTTCGAGTTTACCGAGAACGAGCGGATGGCGGAGCCGGAGCACGTCGCCAACATCGTCCGCACCTACCAGGCGATGGGCTTCGGCACCGCGCTCGACGATTTCGGCGCCGGCCATGCCGGCCTCGCCCTCCTCGCCCGTTTCCAGCCCGACATCATCAAGCTCGACATGGAGCTGATCCGCGGCATCGACGCCAGCCTGCCGCGCCGGATCATCGTCCAGGGCATCGTCCGGATGTGCCGGGACCTCGGCATCACCCTCGTTGCCGAAGGCATCGAGACCGAGGCCGAGTTCGACGCGCTGCGCGCGCTCGGCATCCGCTACATCCAAGGCTTCCTGATCGGCCGCCCGGCTTTCGAGACGCTCGCGCCGATCGTCTTCCCCGTTCCCGCCGCCAGGCTCGTCGCCACCGCCTGACCGCGCGCGGAACCGCCGGGCCGCCGGCGCTTTGGCGCAGGCGGAGAGCGAACATGCCCAGCCTGCCCGATCCTCTGATCGTCACCTGCCCCGCCTGCGCCGCGCCGAACCGGGTGCCGCAGGCGCGCCTCGGCCAGGGAAAATGCGGCAGATGCGGCGCCGCCCTGTTCCAGGCCAGGCCGATCGCGCTCACCGGCGCCAGCTTCGACCGCCACGCCGCGACCAGCGACCTGCCGCTCCTCGTCGATTTCTGGGCCTCCTGGTGCGGCCCCTGTCGGCAGTTCGCGCCGGTGTTCGAGGCGGCGGCGAGAGTGCTCGAGCCGCAGGTACGGCTCGGCAAGCTCGACACCGAAGCCGAGAGCGCGATCGCCGCCCGCTACGCCGTGCGCTCGATCCCGAGCCTGATCCTCTTCCGCAAGGGCGCGGAGGCCGCCCGCACCGCCGGCGCGATGCCCCTCCAGGCCCTGGTCGACTGGGTCCGCAAGACAGCCTGACGCTCTCGCCCCGGCCGCGCACACGCTTCCCTCCACTTCGGCGGGAGAGGCGAATTGCGGAGTCCCGTGAAGCCGCGTAGTCTCGCCCAAGTTGCTGCGAGGGGGACAAGCAATGATCCGGAAAATGCTGATGATCGGCCTGCTCGGCTCGATAGTCACGGTGAGCGGCTGCAGACAGTCCGAGGACACCGGCAACAAGTCCGAGGCCAAAGCGGATACGACGAAGCCACAGTCTCTCGCCGCGGGAAGCGGCCAATGCGACACGCCGACCACGCCTTTCTGCGATTCCACGGTCGCGCTGCCCGCCGGATGGACGGGGAATGTCTTCAAGCTCGCCCAGGACTATCCTCAGCAGGCGCCGCAGGACGCACAGCCCTGGCTCGCCTTCGATCCGCTGACGCAGCCGCAGCAATATATCGCCTCGGTTCTCGCCTATTTCTACGAGGGCAACATTCGTCCCAATGTCGAGGACAGCTTCAACCCTGCCCTGAACAGTCGCCGGCGCTGGTACAACGCGCCCTGGCAGGATTATGGCTTCAACGGCCGCGAGCCCGTCCACGGCCTCACGCGCGAGCGCGTATCGAACCCTGGAGAGCTCGCGCCCCAGCAGAGCCAGATGTGGAACAATTACGCGGTCGGCTTCTACAATGCGCCTGGTGGCACCGCGATCGGCCGCGTCTGGGCCAATCACGGCGCGCCGGACCCGGCGCAGGGCATCCTCCCGGAAGGGAGCGTGGCGGCGAAGCTGCTCTTCACTACGGCGGGGCCGGACCAGGTGCCCTATCTGGCCGGCGCTCCGACCTGGAACGCCTTCGTCTACAAGGACGTGAACGCCGCCAAGCCGCCCAACACGCGCGCCATCCTCCCGGTCCGCCTGCTCCAGATCGACATCGCGGTGAAGGACAAGAGGGCGCCGCTCGGATGGGTGTTCGGCACCTTCGTCTACGGCGGCGGGCCGGGCGGGAAGCCCGGCCAGGGCTGGACCAACGTGGCGCCGGTCGGCGTGATGTGGGGCAACGATCCGGGCTATTCGGGCACGGGGCCGCTGAAGGAGACCTGGCTGAATCCGGCGGTGCGCATGCCGCACGTCGGTTACCAGGGCCGGCTCAACGGGCCGGTCGACAATCCGGCATCGTCCTGCATGTCATGCCACATGACGGCGCAGGCGCCGGTCGCACCGATGTTCCCCGCCAAGTTCACCAACCTTCCCGCCGGCGGCGTCTTCCAGCCGCCCGCGACGTCGCTCGATTACTCGCTGCAGCTCGCGATCGGAGTCGAGAACTTCAAGCAGGCGAAGGCGCTGGCCACCGCACCTCAGAATTCCCCGCTCAAGGCCAGGCTGCAGGCGCAGGCGACCGACCCGCTGCCGCCGCGCGACGGCGCGACGTCGCACTGAGCCGCCAGCCGGCGAGGCGCCTCAGAAAGCCTCGACCGGCAGGGCCATCAGCGTGTCGGCGCCGGCTTCGAGCTTGCGGCGCAGCGACCCCGTCTCGGGCAGGATGCGCTCGGCGAAGAAGCGGGCGGTGACCAGCTTGGCGCGGTGGAAATCGCCGTCCTCGCCGCCATTGGCGAGCAGGGCGCCGCTGGCGCGGACCATGCGCAGCCACATCAGGCCGAGGCAGACATGGCCCATCAGCGTCATGTACGGATAGGCCGCGGCGCCGGCATTGAGCGGATTGGCCATGCCGTTCTGCATCAGCCACATCGTCGCGGTCTGGAGATCGCCGACCGCTTTCTCGAGCGCCGCGCCCAGCGTCGCCGCGTCGCCGCCGGCCGCCTTTGCGTCGCCGATCTCCTCGGCGAGCAGCTTGAGGAAGGCCTGGATCGCGCGGCCGCCGTTGGCGCCGAGCTTGCGGCCGACCAGGTCGAGCGCCTGGATGCCGTTGGTGCCCTCGTAAATCTGGGCGATCCGCGCATCGCGGACGAACTGCTCCATCCCCCATTCGCGGATGTAGCCGTGGCCGCCGTAGATCTGCTGCGAATTGACCGCGGTCTCGAACCCCTTGTCGGTCAGATAGCCCTTGATCACCGGGGTGAGCAGGCCGAGCAGGTCGGACGCGGCCTCGCGCTCCTCCTCGGTCTGCGCCTTCCGGCTGACGTCCACCTGCAGCGCGCCCCAGAGCACGAGGGCGCGGCTGCCCTCGTTGAAGGCGCGCGCCTCCATCAGCATGCGGCGGACGTCGGGATGAACGATGATCGGATCGGCCTTGGCCCCTTCCTCGCGAAGATCGGGGACGAGGGCGCGGCCCTGCCGCCGCTCCTTCGCATAGGTCACCGCATTCTGGTAGGCGACCTCGCCCTGGGCGAGCCCCTGGAGGCCGACGCCGAGCCGCGCGGCGTTCATCATGATGAACATCGCGGCGAGCCCCTTCTCCGGCTCGCCGACCAGATAGCCGGTCGCCCCGTCATAATTCATGACGCAGGTCGAATTGCCGTGGATGCCCATCTTCTCCTCGATCGAGCCGCAGACGACGCCGTTGCGCGCGCCGACCGATCCGTCCGCATCGACCAGGAACTTGGGCACGATGAAAAGCGAGATGCCCTTCACATTGTCCGGGGCGCCGGCGATCTTGGCGAGGACGAGATGGATGATGTTCTCCGAAAGGTCGTGCTCGCCCGAGGAGATGAAGATCTTGGTGCCGGTGATCCTGTAGCTGCCGTCCGCCTGCGGCTCCGCCTTGGTGCGCAGCAGGCCGAGATCGGTGCCGCAATGCGGCTCGGTGAGGTTCATCGTGCCGGTCCAGCGGCCCGAGATCATGTTGGGAAGGTAGGTCGCCTTCTGCTCGTCGGAGCCTTTCACCAGGATCGAGGCGATGGCGCCCTGGGTGAGGCCGTGGTACATCTCGAACGCCTGGTTGGCGGAGAGGAGATATTCGCTGATCGCGGTGGCGAGGACCTGAGGCAGCCCCTGCCCGCCGAACTCCTCGGGGGCGGAGAGCGTCGTCCAGCCGCCCTCGACGAACTGGTCATAGGCCTCTTTGAAGCCCTTCGGCGTCGTCACCGACCCGTCCTCGTGCCGCGTGCAGCCTTCCTCGTCGCCCGAGCGGTTGAGCGGCGCCAGCACCTCCGCGGCGAACCGGCCGCCCTCGCTGAGGATCGCATCGATCATGTCCGGCGTGGCGTTCTCGAAGCCGGGAAGGTTCGAATAGCGCTCGAGCCCGAGCACGTGATCGAAGACGTAGCGCGTGTCGCGGACGGGGGCGGTGTAGGTCGGCATGGGATCCTCTCCGGCAAATCTATTCGGACGGCGCGTCGGCCGCCTCGACCATCGCGATGAAGCTCTCGAGCTCGGCGATGGTCGAATCGATGTCGAGCCTCTGCTTCCTCAGCGCCTCGACCCGGCCGCGGCACTTGGCCAGCGTCACCCGGCGCTGGGCGGCGCGATTGTCGCCGAGGTCGTAGAGATCGATCATCTCGCGGATCTCGGCCAGGCTGAAGCCCACCCTCTTGCCGCGCAGGATCCAGGCGAGGCGTGCGCGATCGCGCCAGCCGTAGATGCGCGACAGGCCCTGCCGCTTCGGCGCGATCAGGCCTTCGTCCTCGTAGAAGCGCAGCGCCCGCGGCGTGACGTCGAACTCCCCGCACAGATCGGTGATCGTGTAGGTCTTCTCGCTCGGCGCCTGAAAATCGGAGTGAAGAGCGGTGTCCGGCATGGCGGCCGGGGTACTTTACGGTTACGTCAACGTCAAGCAGCCGCCCCCTGGCCGGACGCGAAGGTCAGCCGCCGGCGCCCTCGCAGAGCGCGTCACCGGCGAGATCCTTCGCCTTCATCGCCGCCTCCGTCCCGCTTCCCGATCGCTCGAAGCTGGCGTTCGCCATCCGCGCCTGGGCACCGCAATAATAAGAGCAGCCGGCCGGCAGGCCGGCAGGAAGCTTGATCGTGCCGCCGTCCATGCGCGCCTCGATGCTGCACGTCGAATCGCCGGTCATGGTCAGGGTCAGCCGCGCGCCGCTGCGCACGGCGGTGCCCGCGCCGGCGCAATTGTGGTTGTTCGCGCCGCGGACGATCAGGCCGAACTGGGCGCTGCCGCTTCCCTTGTCGACGATGCAGAGCTGGTTCTTCTGCTCGCCGGCGCCGCTCTCGTAGAGGCCGGTGAGCCGGCCCGGCCCGGCGGCGTCGCCGGCCGTGGCCTGCGCCCGCCCCTCGGCCTGCCCGTGCGGCGCGGCGCCGTTGGCGAGCGGTGCGGCGTCGTTGCCGCGCTCGGGCCCGGAGCCGCCGCAGCCGGCGAGGAGGACGAGCGCGATCAGCGATTTCTTCATAGGTCAGCTCCTCCAGCCTCGGCCGCCCGGGCCGGCCCGTTCCTGCCAGCCAGCCACGGTTCAGGCAAGAATCGCCAGACGCCGCGGCGTTCCCCCTCAATTCGATCAAATGTTTACGCCATGGGGCGACAAAGCGGGCCGGCAACCCTATATGAGCGGCCGTCGGGAGGCGTCCCGGCGGTACCCGAGTTGGGGGCGGGTCCCGATGGCAAAAGCTTTAGCTGAGCGGGGCGAGTTGGACATGCTGACCACCAATCCATTCGACGACGACAAATTGCGCGAGGAATGCGGCGTTTTCGGCGTCTGGGGCGCCGACAGCGCCTCCGCTCTGGTCGCGCTCGGCCTACACGCCCTGCAGCATCGCGGCCAGGAAGCGGCCGGCATCACCAGCTTCGACGGCCACCAGTTCCACTCGCACCGCGCGATGGGCCATGTCGCCGGCAATTTCGACCGCGACGACATCATCCGGCGGCTCGCCGGGAGGGCCGGCATCGGCCACGTCCGCTATTCGACCACCGGCGAGACCGCGATCCGCAACGTCCAGCCGCTGTTCGCCGACCTCTCGTCCGGCGGCTTCGCGATCGCCCACAACGGCAATCTCTCCAACGCGATGAAACTGCGCCGCGAGCTCAACCGTCGCGGCTCGATCTTCCAGTCGACCTCGGACACCGAGACGATCATCCACCTGGTCGCGACTTCGACCTATCGCACCCTGCTCGATCGCTTCATCGACGCGCTGAAGCAGGTCGAAGGCGCCTATTCGCTCGTCTGCCTGACCAGCGAGGGCATGCTCGCCTGCCGCGATCCGCTCGGCATCCGGCCGCTGGTCATGGGCCGCCTCGGCGACGCCTATATCTTCGCCTCCGAGACGGTGGCGCTCGACGTGGTCGGCGCGACCTACATCCGCTCGGTCGAGCCGGGCGAGCTGATCATCGTCTCCGATCGCGGCATCCGCTCGCACCGGCCGTTCGGCGACGTCCGCCCCCGTCCCTGCATCTTCGAGCACGTCTACTTCTCGCGCCCCGACAGCATCGTCGA
This sequence comes from Sphingomonas parva (ex Maeng et al. 2020), assembly GCF_004564275.1. Lineage (GTDB taxonomy): Bacteria > Pseudomonadota > Alphaproteobacteria > Sphingomonadales > Sphingomonadaceae > Allosphingosinicella > Allosphingosinicella parva. The sequence continues at coordinate 10,294 of NZ_SPDV01000033.1, read as the reverse complement.
CGGCGCCTCGGTCTACAGCGTGCGCAAGCAGATCGGCGCCGAGCTCGCCCGCGAGAATCCGGTGCAGGCCGATTACGTCGTGCCGGTGCCCGATTCCGGCGTTCCCGCGGCGATCGGCTACGCCCAGGAAAGCGGCATTCCGTTCGAGCTCGGCATCATCCGCTCGCATTACGTCGGCCGCACCTTCATCCAGCCGAGCGACCAGGTCCGTCACCTCGGCGTCAAGCTGAAGCACAATGCGAATTCGGCGTTGATCCAGGGCAAGAGCATCGTGCTGATCGACGATTCGATCGTGCGCGGCACCACCTCGCTCAAGATCGTCCAGATGCTCCGCGAGGCCGGCGCCCGCGAGGTCCATATGCGGATCGCCTCGCCGCCGACCCGGCACAGCTGCTTCTACGGCGTCGATACGCCCGAGCGCGCCAAATTGCTCGCCGCGCAGATGAACGTCGCGCAGATGAACGACTATATCAAGGCGGACAGCCTCGCCTTCATCTCGATCGAGGGCCTCTACCGCGCCGTCGGCGAGGAGTCGCGCGAGGAGACGCAGCCGCAATATTGCGACGCCTGCTTCACCGGCGCCTACCCGACCCGCCTCACCGACCACGAGGAAGCGGAGCCGGCCGACCAGCTCGCCATGCTCCAGGAGCGCTACGCGTAAGTTCCTGCCCGATATGAAGCTCCGTTCGGGCTGAGGCCGTCGAAGCCCCCTTCTTGGAAGAACCGAAGGAGCGGCCTTCGACAGGCTCGGGCCGAACGGTGGGGGGGGGTCTCATGCGCGTGGCGGGCGACTTCCCGCAGCCCGCTCTAGCCAAATCCTGCTCCAGTTCGTAGGGGCTGCGGCAGCTTACGAACTGGAGTTTTCCCCTTGTCCGACAGGTTCCTCGACGGGCGTCTCGCCCTCGTCACCGGCGCGAGCCGCGGCATCGGCGCGGCGACCGCGGAGACGCTCGCCGCGGCCGGCGCCCATGTCATCCTCACCGCCCGCACCGCCGGCGCGCTCGAGGAGGTGGAGGAGAGGATCCACGCCGCCGGCGGCAGCGCGACGATCGCGCCGCTCGATCTCACCGAGAGCGACAGCATCGCCCGCCTCGCCGCCGCCGTGTCCGGGCGCTGGCAGGCCCTCGACGTGATGGTGCTGAACGCGGCGATGCTCGGCTCGCTCTCCCCGGTCGCGGCGATCGACGGCAAGGAGTTCAACAAGGTCCTGACCCTGAACGTGCTGGCCAACCAGGCGATGATCGCCGGCTTCGATCCGCTGCTGCGCGCCGGCGCGGCCGGCCGCCTGCTCGCCGTCACCTCCAGCGTCGGCCGCGCCCCGCGCGCTTATTGGGGCGCCTATGGCGCCTCCAAGGCGGCGCTCGAGACGCTGGCGCTGAGCTATGGCGAGGAGGTCCGCAACGTCTCGCCGGTGCGCGTCGCGATCGTCGATCCGGGCGCCACCGCTACCGACATGCGCGCCCGCGCCTTCCCCGGCGAGGATCCGGGCACGATCAAGCAGCCCGAGGCGGTCGCCGCCGGCATCGCCGACCTGCTGAGGAACGATTTCGAGACCGGATACCGGCTCGAGGTGCGCTGATCCTCCCCGCTTGCGGGGAGGATTAGATGACGTGCGGCTCTTTCCGGGGAGGATTAGATGACGTGCGGCTCTTTCGTCACTTCCCAGCTCTGGCCCTTCGAGACCAGGGCCTGGAGATCGGGCGTCTTGCCCTTGGCGGCGGCCGCGTTCTGCTCGACGACGGCGCTCTCGAAGGTCGGCGCCGGATCCTCGTATATCACGCCGAGTGCGGTCGGGAAGGCGCCGAACGGCATCTCGACCAGCATGTGGGCGACCGAGCGGTTGCGCGGATCGTGGACGAGCACGCCGGCGGACTGCCAGTCGCCGTCGACCACATCGACCACCTTCAGCGCCAGAGCGGCGCGATCGAGGGCGATGCCGCGGGTGCCGCCCTGGAACAGCATCGGCTCGCCGGCCTTCAGCCAGAGCTGGTTGCCGGCATTTTCCTTGGCGGTGAACGGCGCGAAGACGTCGTCATTGTAGACGATGCAATTCTGGTAGATCTCGACGAACGCCGCGCCCTTGTGGGCGTGCGCCGCCTTCAGCACGTCCGGCAGATTCTTGTGCACGTCGATGCCGCGCGCGATGAAGCGCGCGCCCGAGCCGAGCGCGAAGGCGCAGGGGCTCGCCGGCCGGTCGACCGAGCCGAACGGAGTCGAGGGCGAGCGGGTCCCGACCCGGCTGGTCGGCGAATATTGGCCCTTGGTGAGGCCGTAGATCTCGTTGTTGAACAGCAGGATCTGGGTGTCGAGGTTGCGCCTCAGCACGTGCATCGTGTGGTTGCCGCCGATCGACAGCGCATCCCCGTCGCCGGTGATGATCCACACCGAGAGATCCGGATTGGCGAGCTTGATCCCGGTCGCGAAGGTCGGCGCGCGGCCGTGGATCGTGTGGAAGCCGTAGGTCTCCATGTAATAAGGAAAGCGGCTCGAGCAGCCGATGCCGGAGACGAACACGGTGTTCTCCGGCCGGACGCCGATTTCCGGCAGGGTGCGCTGCACCGCCTTCAGCACGGCATAGTCGCCGCAGCCGGGGCACCAGCGCACCTCCTGGTCGGTGGCGAAATCCTTCGCGGTCAGCTTGGTCATCTCGTTCATTGCAGCGCTTCCTGAATGGCCGCCTCGATCTCCGCGATCTTGAAGGGCTGGCCGGAGACCTTGTTCACCGGGCGGGCGTCGACGAGATACTGGTCGCGCAGCACCGTCTTGAGCTGGCCGTTGTTCATTTCGGGTACGATGATCCGCTCGTAACCCCTGAGAAGAGCGCCCAGATTCCTGGGCAGTGGCCAGATGTGGCGAAGGTGGACGTGGCTGACGTCGAGGCCGCGGGCGCGGGCGCGGCGGACCGCCTGGTGGATCGGGCCGAAGGTCGAGCCCCAGCCGACGACGACGAGTTTGCCGCCCGCCTCGCCGAGGGTCACGTCCTGCTCCGGGATCGAGTCGGCGACGCCGAGCACCTTCTGGTGGCGGATGTCGGTCATCGCCTGGTGGTTCGCCGGCGCATATTCGATATGGCCGGTGTCCTTGTTCTTCTCGATGCCGCCGATGCGGTGGGTGAGCCCCCAGGTGCCGGGACGGATCCAAGGCCGCGCCAGCCTGTCGTCGCGCGAATAGGGATTGAAGCCCTCGCCCTCGGTCGGCGCGTCCTCGAAGAACGCGACCTCGAACGGCGCGTAACCGGCCATGTCCGGCACTTTCCAGGGCTCGGCGGCATTGGCGATATAGCCGTCGGTGAGCAGCATCACCGGCGTCATGTACTGCACCGCGATGCGGCACGCCTCGATCGCGCAGTCGAACGCGTCGGCCGGCGAGCGCGCGGCGATCACCGGCATCGGCGCGTCGCCGTTGCGGCCGTAGACCGCCTGGTAGAGATCGGACTGCTCGGTCTTGGTCGGGAGGCCGGTCGAGGGCCCGCCGCGCTGCGAGTTGACGATGACGAGCGGAAGCTCGGTCATGATCGCCAGGCCCATCGCCTCGGCCTTGAGCGCGATGCCGGGGCCCGAGGACGAAGTGACGCCGAGCGATCCGGCATAGGAGGCGCCGATCGCCGAGCCGATCGCCGCGATCTCGTCCTCCGCCTGGAAGGTGGTGACTCCGAACTCCTTGAGGCGCGAGAGATGGTGGAGGATCGCCGAGGCCGGCGTGATCGGATAGCCGCCGAAGAACATCTTCAGGCCGGCGAGCTGGGCGCCGGCGACGAGTCCCATCGAGATCGCCTCGGCGCCGTTCACCGTGCGGTAGAGGCCCGGCTCGGCCGGCGCCGGATCGATATGCTGCTGCGGGATCTGCGCGCCGAGCTCGGCGGTCTCGCCATAGGCATGGCCGGCGTTGAGCGCCGCGATGTTCGCTTCGGCGAGCTCGGGCGCCTTGGCGAACTTGGTCCTGAGCCATTGCTCGATCGGCGCGCGCTCGCGGTCGAACATCCAGAGCGCGAGGCCGAGCGTCCACATGTTCTTGCAGCGCAGCGCCTCCTTGTTGCCGAGGCCGAACGGCTTCACGGCGTCGAGGGTGAGCTGCGAGATGTTGAACTTGATCAGCTGCCATTTGGCGAGGCTGCCGTCCTCGAGCGGATTGGCCTCGTAGCCGGCCTTGGCGAGGTTGCGGACGCCGAACTCGCCTTCGTCGGCGATGATCAGCCCGCCCGGCTTCAGATCGGCGACGTTCACCTTCAGCGCCGCGGGGTTCATCGCCACCAGCACGTCGGGCGCGTCGCCGGCGGTCTCGATCGCGGTCGAGCCGAAGTTGATCTGGAAGGCCGAGACGCCGAAGGTGGTGCCCTGCGGCGCGCGGATTTCGGCCGGGAAATCGGGGAAGGTCGCGAGATCGTTGCCGGCCAGCGCGGTGGAGAGGGTGAACTGGCCGCCGGTCAGCTGCATGCCGTCGCCGCTGTCGCCGGCGAAGCGGACGACGACCGCCTCCGCCACCGGGTTGGCATTGGCTTCTTCAGGGGTGAGGAGGTGCGTGGCCGTCGCCATCGGGCAGTAATCCTGAACTCTTGTGTTGCGGCCCCTTCTATCCCCTGGGGCGGGTTCGCCCAAGGTAGTCGTTGGAGGCACGTTTCTCAACGTGAGCCGCGGCAAAAACCGGGGCGCGCGCGAGGCTTAGCGACGGAAGCGAAGCCGCCGTCCCGGCCGGTGCCATAGAGGCAAAGTCGCGTCTTGGCGAGAGCGGCGCGAAGACGCGCGGCCTCAGGTGCCGGTGTCGTTGTCGGCGGCGAGATCGGGCGCGCTGTTGGCGCCCTCCCCGGCCGCGGCATTGCCGCCGAACACGTCCATGTCGGCCGCCTCGTCCGCGGCGGCTCGGTTGGCGAGATCCTCGTCCTGGGCGAGCGCCGCCGCATTCTCCTCCGCCGCCTGGAGCAGGGCGTTGGCCTCGGCCGCGGAGATGGTGTTGTTGCTGTCGGCGGCCTGAGGCGATCCGCAGGCGGCAAGCGTCAACGGCACAGCGAGCGCGGAAAGGCCCCGCATCGATCCTGTCAGCAGCCCCGTCGCCATGTCGCCCGCTCCTCAACCCGCCGATCGAATCCCGGCCAAGTCTAGAGCGTTGCACACCCGGCGCAATCCGCTTCCGCCCGTCGGCGCGGGACGCGCGTCAGACCAGCCGGCTCTGCTTGACCGCGGCCTCGATGAAGCTGGCGAAGAGCGGGTGCGGATCGAAGGGCTTCGATTTCAGCTCCGGGTGGAACTGGACGCCGACGAACCAGGGATGGTCCGGCCGCTCGACGATCTCGGGCAGCGCACCGTCGGGGCTCATGCCGCTGAAGATCAGGCCCCCGGCCTCGAGCGCGCCCTTGTAATGGGCGTTGACCTCGTAGCGGTGGCGATGGCGCTCCGAGATCGTGGTGGTGCCATAGATGGCGGCGACGTGGCTGTTGCCGTCGAGGCGCGCCTCATAGGCGCCGAGCCGCATCGTGCCGCCGAGATCGCCGTTGGCGGCGCGCTTCTCCAGGCCTTCCTTGCCCATCCACTCGGTGATCAGGCCGACCACCGGCTCCTCGGTCTCGCCGAATTCGGTGGTGCTCGCCTTGTCGAGGCCGGCGGTGTTCCGCGCGCCCTCGATGCAGGCCATCTGCATGCCGAGGCAGATGCCGAAGAACGGCACCTTGCGCTCGCGGGCGAACTGGACGCTGGCGATCTTGCCCTCCGAGCCGCGCTCGCCGAAGCCGCCGGGCACGAGAATCGCGTGCATCGGCTCGAGATGCGAGGGCACGTCGTCGCCCTTCTCGAACAATTCGGCGTCGATCCACTTGATGTTGACCTTGACCCGATTGGCGAGGCCGCCATGGACCAGGGCCTCGGTCAGCGACTTGTAGGCGTCGGGCAGGCCGACGTACTTGCCGACGACGCCGATCGTCACCTCGCCTTCCGGATTGAACAGGCGGTCGAGGATGTCGTCCCAGCGGGAGAGATCGGGCGCCGGCGCGTCCTCGATCCCGAAGGCGCGCAGCACCTCGGCGTCGAGGCCCTCGCGATGATATTGGAGCGGCACCGAATAGATGCTCTTGGCATCGAGCGCCGGGATCACCGCTTCCTTCCTGACGTTGCAGAATTGGGCGATCTTGGCGCGCTCGCCCTCGGGCAGCGGCCGGTCGACGCGGCAGAGCAGGACATCGGGCTGGATGCCGAGCGAGGTCAGGTCGCGGACCGAATGCTGGGTCGGCTTGGTCTTCAGCTCGCCGGCCGCGGCGATGTACGGGATCAGCGTGGTGTGGATCGAGACCGTGTTGTTGCGGCCGATGTCGTTCCTGAGCTGGCGGATCGCCTCGATGAACGGCAGCGACTCGATGTCGCCGACCGTGCCGCCGATCTCGCAGATCAGGAAATCGAGATCGTCGACCTCCGAGCGGGCGAAATCCTTGATCTCGTTGGTGACGTGCGGGATCACCTGGACGGTGGCGCCGAGATAGTCGCCGCGCCGCTCCTTGGTGATGATGTCGCGGTAGATCCGGCCGGTGGTGATGTTGTCCGACTGGCGGGCGGCGACGCCGGTGAAGCGCTCGTAATGGCCGAGATCGAGATCGGTCTCCGCCCCGTCGTCGGTCACATAGACTTCGCCGTGCTGATACGGCGACATCGTGCCCGGATCGACGTTCAGATAGGGGTCGAACTTGCGGATGCGGACCTTGTAGCCACGCGCCTGGAGAAGGGCAGCGAGCGAGGCTGCCATGAGACCTTTGCCGAGGCTGGAGACCACGCCGCCGGTGATGAAAATGAACCGCGCCATGGGAGCCACCGGATAGAAGGGCGGCCCGCGGCAGGGCAAGGCCGCGAATCACCAAAGATCGATTATTTTCTGCGCCCCGTATTTTCCACGGGGCGCAGCTGGACGGTTATTGGGCGATCGGAACCGCGCCGTTCGACGGGGCGGGCGCCGGCGCCGCGGCCGGCGGCGCCTGGCGGGCGGCGCCGGTCAGCGGATCGGTGGCCGGCGCCTGGCCCGGGGTGCCGAGCGGCGTCGTCCGGCCCGCCGGAGTCTGGGCGGGGGCGACCGCGGCCGGATCGATGCGCATCGGCGCGCGCTCGAGGGCGGCAAGGCCGGCGAGGACGATCGAGAGGATCACGAACAGTCCGCCGAGGATCGAGGTCGCCCGGGTGAGGAAATCGGCCGCGCCGCGCGCCGACATCAGGCCCGAGGGGCTGCCGCCCATGCCGAGTCCGCCGCCTTCCGAGCGCTGCATCAGGATCACCGCGACGAGCGCGGCGGCGACGAGGGTCTGGACGATCAGGAAGAAGGTGAACATCGCAAGGCTTTCAAGCGGCCCGCCGCGTGCGCCGGACCTTCTGGTGTGAGGAATTGGCTGGCGATCTAGTCGAACCGGGCCGCCGGTTCAACCGGCCGCGCTCTGCGGATCGCCGCGCGCTCAGCTGTGCGCGGCCGCCTCGATGATCGGCACCAGGCCCTCCGCGGTGAGGCTCGCGCCGCCGACCAGAGCGCCATCGACGTCGTCGACCGCGAACAGCTCGGCCGCATTGTCGCCGCGCACCGAGCCGCCGTAGAGGATGCGGACCCGCCGCCCGGCGTCGCCGAAGCGTTCGACCAGGAGCCTGCGGATCAGCGCGTGGACCTCGCGCACGTCGTCGCAGCTCGCCACCCGTCCGGTGCCGATCGCCCAGATCGGCTCGTAGGCGATGACCAGCTCGGCCTCGCCGCTCAGCTCGGGAATCGAGGCGCCCAGTTGCGCGGAGCAGCAGTCGAGCGCCCTCCCCTCGGCGCGCTCGGTCTCGCTCTCGCCGATGCAGACGATGGTCTGGAGGCCCAGCGCCAGCGCCGCCTCCGCCTTGCGCCGGACGATTTCGTCGCTCTCGCCCTGCTCGGCGCGGCGCTCGCTGTGGCCGACGACGACGAGCCGGGCGCCGACCTCCTTCAGCATGCCCGCCGAGACGTTGCCGGTATGCGCGCCCGCGCTCTCGTGATGGCAATCCTGGCCGCCGATCGGGATGCCGCCGGAGCGGGCGACGGCCGGCGCGATCAGGGTGAACGGCGGGCAGATCGCGACGTCGACCCCGGAGGCGGCGCGGGTTGCGGCGGCGATCGGCGCCAGCTCGGCGAGCTGGGCCAGGCTGCCGTTCATCTTCCAATTGCCGACGACGAGCTTGCGGCGGACGTGCATCGGCCTCTCCCTTGGTTGCTCCCCGCTGCTAGCAACCGCCGCGCGAGGTGCCAAGTGCAGGCGGCGCAGCCAAGCTTGCCCCTTCCGGCGGCCGCTTCTATGACCGCCGCAAACCAGCTTCCAAGGTATCCAGATGCTCTCCCTGTTCCGTCGTGGCATTGTCTCCAAGCTCATGCTGATCGTGCTCGGCATCGGTCTCTTCGCGATCGTCATCACCGGCTTCGGCACCGGCGGGAGCGGTCTCGGCGGCCTCGGCGGCGGCGGCGGCGACACGATCGCCGTGGTCGAGGGCGAGAAGATCACCACCAAGGAGCTGACCGACGAGGTCAACCGCCAGCTCTCGCGCCTGCGCCAGCAGCAGCCGGAGCTCGACATGGCGACCTTCCTCCGCCAGGGCTCGCTCGAGGCGATCGCCGATCAGATGATCGACATGGAGGCGACCGCCGCCTTCGGCCGCAAGATGGGCCTCGGCGCCACCCGCGAGATGGTCGACCGGGAGATCGCCCGCATCCCCGCCTTCCAGAATCTGGCCGGCCAGTTCGACGAGGCGACCTTCCGCCGCGCGCTGGAGCAGGAGAAGATCAGCGAGCAGCAGCTCCGCCAGGAGATCGCGCAGCGGATGATCCAGCGCCAGCTGATGCTCCCCGCCGCGGGCTCCGCCTATGTGCCGCGCGGGCTCGCCAGCCAATATGCCTCGCTGCTGCTCGAGACCCGCTCGGGCGTCGTCGGCGCGGTTCCGGCCGCGGCGATGGGCCCAGGCCGCGAGCCGAGCGACGCCGAGATCCAGGATTTCTACGGCAAGAACCAGGGCCGCTACACCATCCCCGAGCGGCGGACGATTCGCTACGCTGTGTTCGGCCGCGACACGCTGGGCGACGCCGCCAAGGCGACCGACGCCGAGATCCAGGCCGAATATCAGCGCAACGCCGCGACCTATGCGCCGAAGCAGACGCGGGTCCTTTCCCAGGTCGTTCTCCCGGACGAAGCCGCGGCGCGCGCGCTCGCGCAGAAGATCGCCGGCGGCGCCAGCTTCGCGGCGGCGGCCCAGCAGGCCGGCTTCACCCCGTCCGACACGGCGATCGGCGAGCAGAGCAAGGAAGCCTATGCCCGCCTCGCGACGCCGGCGCTCGCCAACGCCGTCTTCGCGGCCGCCAAGGGCGCCACGGTGGGGCCGGAGCGCTCGCCGCTCGGCTGGCACGTGGTCCGTGTCGACGACATCAAGACCACGCCGGGCCGCACCCTCGCCGAGGTGCGGGGCGAGATCGCCACGCGCATCGAGCAGCAGAAGGCCGCCGACGCGCTCGCCGACGTCGCCGCCCGCATCGAGAATGCGATCGGCGAAGGCGCGACCTTCCAGGAGGTCGTCCAGAAGGAGAAGCTCGCCGCCCGTGACACCGTTCCGGTGACCGCCGCCGGCGCCGCTCCGGGCACGCCCAATTGGCAGCCGCCGGCCGAGCTGGCGCCGCTGCTCAAGACCGCCTTCGAGCTCGAGCCGAATGCCGAGCCGGTCGTCGAGGTGGTCGCCCCGAACGAGCGCTACGCGGTGATGATCGTCACCAACGTCACGCCCGCCGCGGCGCCGCCGCTCGCGCAGATCCGCGACCGGGTGAAGACGGATCTGGTGATCCGCCGCGCCACCGAGCGCGCCCGCGCCGTCGCCGCGTCGATCCAGTCGAAGATCAACGCCGGCACGCCGCCTGCCCAGGCCTTCGCCGAGGCGCAGGTCAAGCTGCCGCCGGTCCAGCCGGTCACCGCCGTCCGCCGCGACATCGCCCGCCAGGGCGGCCAGGTGCCGCCGCCGCTCGCCATGCTGTTCAGCCTGCCGCGCGGCAAGGCCCGGCTCCTGCCGGTGCCGAACGGCGGCGGCTGGTTCGTCGTCTATCTCGACAAGATCGTGCCCGGCGACGCGTCGAAGGAGCCGGCGCTGATCGACGCCGTGCGCGGCCAGTTCAACGAGGTGATCGGCAACGAATATGTCGAGCAGCTCACCCGCGCCATTCGCGCCCGTTCGGACATCCGCCGCAACGAGGGTGCGTTCACGGCCCTCAAGCAGCAGCTGCTGAGCGGCGGCGCCGCCCAGTGACGCGCCCGCTCCTCCGCGCCGCCGGCGTGGAGGAGCGCGGCCGG
>NZ_SPDV01000032.1 GCF_004564275.1 Sphingomonas parva (ex Maeng et al. 2020) | reverse complement strand
TGGTCCAGGTGTAGCTCAGATCGAACCCGGCTTTGCGCAGCTCCTCGTGGAAGTGCTTCACCGTGAAATCGTGGTAGCGGGTCACGAACTGATCGATCACCCACTCCACCTTGTCCACAGGCGCCCGCCGACCCGAAACCCGGCCGCGCCGCCGGTCGACAAGCCCAGCTGCACCGTCCGCCTCATAGCGGTCCCGCAAGCGGCGAAAATGCCGCTCGCTCATCCCGAGGAGATCCGCCGCCTCCACACAACTCAGCCTGCCCGACCGATAACGACCGAGCACCTCGCCAATCCGCGCCATGCGTACCTCCGCCAGCATCCGACCTCTCCAGCCGCAACCGGACAGATCGTCTGCTACGAAACCCGGACATGTCGTGTGCTACCAACAGGAGGTCTGCTGGTACGTTGACTCGCCCCGGTGTTCGTGTTATGTTCCACCTTGGCCAGAGTGCCGGGTGGCGTGGGCTCTTTGCTATCGTGGAGCGAAATGCGCGCTGTCCAGAGCCGGCGCGGGCGGCGCTTGGTGCCGGCGCGATACGGCGCGAAGAGGCGGTGCCAGTCGCCGCCCGGACGGGGCCGGCGCGGTCGGTCGAGGGGCTCGCCCGTTCTTGCTGCACTGCAGCAAATCGACCGTAAAGAACGGTTGAAATACGGTGGTGCGGCGCAGCACGGAGAAAGCGCGGGAGGTCGCGTGCGGAAACGGGCAGGGCCGTCCTGTAGCGCCCGCCGACCCGCCACGAAGCCCTGTAAATTCGCCTGTTGTTTGCAGGAGCGCGCCTGTTTCCGCCGGAGCCGCCGCCTGCGGCGGCGCGGTGCAGACCGGACGCCGCCTCGACAGCGGCGGGCGTGCGTTGGTAGAGGCGCCCGTCCCTGCCGGAGCCAGCCCCCTTGTCCTTCTCGTCCTTCCGTTCGTCCGATGAAGCCGCCGCCCTGTTCGCCCGCCTCGGGGTGACGCCGCCCGGCGGCGACCTCGTCTCGCGCTCGCCGATCGACGGCGGGGAGATCGGGGCCGTCGCCACCGCCTCGGCCGCCGATGTCGCCGCCGCGGTCGAGCAAGCGCACCGGGCCTTCGCCGCCTGGCGCGACGTGCCGGCGCCGCGGCGCGGCGAGCTCGTCCGCTTGTTCGGCGCGGTGCTGCGCGAGGAGAAGGCGGCGCTCGGCCGCTTGGTCAGCCTCGAGGCCGGGAAGATCCTCCAGGAAGGCCTTGGCGAGGTCCAGGAGATGATCGACATCTGCGATTTCGCGGTCGGCCTGTCCCGCCAGCTCTACGGCCTCACCATCGCCACCGAGCGGCCGGGACACCGGATGATGGAGACCTGGCACCCGCTCGGCGTCGTCGGCGTGATCTCGGCGTTCAACTTCCCGGTCGCCGTCTGGGCCTGGAACGCGTGCCTCGCCTTCGTCTGCGGCGACGCGGTCGTGTGGAAGCCGTCGGAGAAGACGCCGCTCACCGCCTTCGCCGTCCAGGCGCTGTTCGAGCGCACCGCCGCGCGCTTCGGCGACGCGCCGGCGCGCCTCTCGCAGGTCGTCCAGGGCGGACGCGAGGCCGGCGAGGCGCTGGTCGATCACCCCAGGGTCGCTTTGGTCTCCGCGACCGGATCGACCCGGATGGGCCGCGCGGTGGCGCCGCGGGTCGCGGCGCGCTTCGGCCGCTCTCTACTCGAGCTCGGCGGCAACAACGGCATGGTGGTCGCGCCCTCTGCCGATCTCGCTTTGGCCGAGCGGGCGATCACCTTCGCCGCGGTCGGCACGGCCGGGCAGCGCTGCACGACCCTGCGCCGCCTGTTCGTGCACGACAGCGTGTTCGACGCTTTGGTGCCGCGGCTGCGACAGATCTGGGCCGGCGTTCCGGTCGGCAACCCGCTCGACGACGGCATGCTGGTCGGCCCGCTGATCGATCGTGCCGCCTTCGAGGCGATGCAGGCGGCGCTCGCCGCGGCGCGGGAGCAGGGCGGCATTGTCGAGGGCGGCGATCGCCTCCAGGCCGAGGCCTCCCCCGACGCCTGGTACGTCCGTCCGGCGATCGTCACCATGCCGGGCCAGACCGCGATCACCCTCACCGAGACGTTCGCCCCGATCCTCTACGTGATGCGTTATTTGGGGCTGGACGAGGCAATCGCCGCGCACAATGCCGCGCCGCAGGGGCTCGCCTCGTCGATCTTCACCAACGACATCCGCGAGGCGGAGACCTTCCTCTCGGCCGCCGGCTCGGACTGCGGGATCGTCAACGTCAACATCGGACCCTCGGGCGCCGAGATCGGCGGCGCGTTCGGCGGCGAGAAGGAGACCGGCGGCGGCCGCGAGAGCGGCTCGGATGCGTGGCGGGCGTACATGCGGCGGGCCACCAACACGATCAACTACAGCCGCGACCTGCCGCTTGCGCAGGGCATCAACTTCAACATGCCGTGAGCCGATGAGCCGCATCGCCATCCTGACTCCCGATCCGGGCGACCTGCACTTCGAATCGCGCTGGGCCGACGTCGTCGAAGCCAATGCCGCGCCGCTTCGCGCGGCCGGCGCCTCGGTCGAGCAGCGCGTCTGGACCGATGCGGGGGACCTCGCCGGCTTCGACCTCGTCCTGCCTCTGCTCGCCTGGGGCTATCCGCGCGCCCATGATCTGTGGGTGGAGACGGTGCGCGGCTGGGAGGCGGCCGGGGTGCGGCTGCAGAATCCGGCCTCCGTGCTGATCTGGAATTCGGACAAGACCTATCTTGGTCGCCTCGCCGAAAAGGGCGTGCCGGTGGTGCCGACCCTCTATGCCGAGCGGCTCGACCGCGCCCTGCTCGAGAGCGCCGCCGCGCGCTTCGGCGCCGATCGGCTCGTCGCCAAGCCGCAGGTCTCGGCCGGCGCCTGGCAGACGATCCGCTGGTCTCCCGGCGATCCGCTCGACGGCGGCCCGCAAGGTCCGGCCATGGTCCAGCCCTACCTTGCCGAGATCGAGACGGCGGGGGAGGTCTCCCTGCTGTTCTTCGGCGGGCGGTTCAGCCACGCCATCGCCAAAAGGCCCCAGCCCGGCGATTTCCGGGTCCAGCCGGAATATGACGGCGTGATCACGCGGCACCTCCCGCGCGACGACGAGATGGCGGCTGCCGCGTCCGTGCTCGGCGCGATCGACGAGCGCCTGCTCTACGCGCGCATCGATCTCGTCCGCGGCGCCGGGGGGCCGCTGCTGATCGAGATCGAGCTGATCGAGCCCGATCTCTACCTCGGCTACGATCCGGCCGGTGGCGCGCCATTCGCCGCCGCCGTGCGGGACCTGATCTCCGGCTGAGCCTTTGGGCCCGCCATGGGCCACGTCATTCTCCTCGGCGATTCGATCCTCGACAACCTCGCCTACGTGCGGGGCGGCCCCGATGTCGTCCGCCAGGTCCGGACCAGGCTTCCGCTCGACTGGCAGGCGAGCCTGCTCGCCGTCGACGGGGCGGTGGCGCGCGGCGTGCTGGCGCAGCTGGCGCGGCTGCCGGCGGACGCCACCCACCTCGTCGTCAGCGCCGGCGGCAACGACGCCCTCGGCGCGTCGCATCTCCTCTCGCAGAGCGTCGGCAGCGTCGCCGAGGCCGTGTCGCTGCTCGAGATCGCGCAGAGCCGCTTCGCGCGCGATTATGCCGAGGTCGCCGAAGCGGTGCTTGCCCGCGGGCTGCCCGCCGCCTTCTGCACGATTTACGACACGCCGCCCTCGGCGCCGGACCACAGGATCATCCGGACCGCGCTGTCGCTGTTCAACGACGTGATCGGCCGCACCGCTTTCGCCGCCGGCGCGGCGCTGATCGACCTGCGGCTGATCTGCGACCGCGACGAGGATTATGCCAATCCGATCGAGCCCTCGGCCGTGGGCGGCGAGAAGATCGCGGCGGCCATTGGTCGTTTCGCAGCGGGAACTTTGCCCGGCGAGCGTCGCTCTACCGTCATCGCCTCCGCGCTGTGATCCCGCGGCGGCTCGGGCCCGCGCTTTCCGCATCGGAGGCGGGGCTCCGACGCGTAGGTTTTCATACGTTGGGAGATCGTCCGATGAACACCCGTACCTTCGCGCTCATCTTTGGCATCGTATTCCTGATCGTCGGCATCGGCGGCTTCATCCCCGGCCTGACGACCGCCGCGACACCCGATTCCGGCCTCAGCATGACTCACGGCTACGGCCACGAGCTCGGCATGTTCCCGGTCAACACGCTGCACAACATCGTCCATCTGATCTTCGGACTCTGGGGCCTCGCCGCGTCGCGCAGCTTCGGGGCGGCGCGCGGCTATGCCAAGGGCGTCGCGATCATCTACGCGCTGTTCACGGTGATGGGCCTGATCCCCGGGCTCGACACGACCTTCGGCTTCGTGCCGCTCTACGGCGCCGACGTCGTCCTGCACCTGCTCCTCGCCGCGGCCGCCGCTTATTTCGGCTTCGTCCGCCGCGACGTCGTCACCACCGACCGCAGCTGAGCCACCATTCGCCGACGGTAAGGGAGAGACGGCCCGGCACCCCAGGTGCCGGGCCGAATTATTTTTCCTTTTCCGCAGCTTGTCACCTTCTTGAAGGAAAAGTCAGGGCAGGTTAAAGCAACGTCCACGATAGGACCCGAGCCGCCAGGGGATCTGCGGCCGTCCATCTTAGGGAAACCGCCATGTACCGCCGTATCACTCTGCCGCTTGTCCTGCTCTCGACGGCTGCCGCCAGCCATGCACAGAATGCGGTGCCCGCGCCCGCGCCCGTGCAGGCCCCCGTCGCCGCCACGCCGACCGTCCAGGCGGCGCCGGCCCCGGTCGTCGCCGCGGAGTGGAAGCGCAAGCAGGCGCAGGAGCTGCTCGCTTATGTCGAGGCGATCGGCGAGGAGGGCCTGGACCCGGCCGATTACAATCCGGAGCGGCTTCGCCAGGCGATCGACGCCAAGGACGAGCGGCTGAGCGCCGTCGCGACCGAGACCTTCCTCAAGGTCGCCTCGGACCTGATGTTCGGCCACGTCCGCGGCGCCGCGCGCATCGACTGGTATGTCGAGGACGACAGCTGGAACGTCTACGATCAGCAGGCGCTGCTCGATCGCGCGGTGGCCGGCGAGACGGTCGGCGACGCGCTTCGCAGCCTGCTGCCCACCCATCCGCAATATGCGGCGCTGAAGACGGCGCTGGTCAAGGCGCAGGACGAGGGCAGCCGCGGCAAGATCCGCACCAATCTCGATCGCTGGCGCTGGCTGCCGCGCGACCTCGGCCAGAAATACGTCATCGTCAACGTGCCGGCCTATACCGTCGCTTTGGTCGAGAGCGGCGTCACCCTCGACCGCCGCCGGGCGGTCGCCGGTGCGATCAAGACTCCGACGCCGTCGCTCAACGCGACGATCACCGGCGCGATCTTCAACCCCTGGTGGGAAGTGCCGTCGAGCATCGCCCGCGAGGTCGCCGGCAAGAAGGGCTATGTCTCGGTCAAGAGCGCCGGCGGCGCGGTCCGCTATCGCCAGCCGCCGGGGCCGTCGAACGCGCTCGGCAAGGTCAAGCTGGTGATGGGCAATCCGCACGCCATCTACCTGCACGACACCAACGCCAAGAACCTGTTCAACAAGCAGGCCCGCGCCTACAGCCACGGCTGCATCCGCACCGAGGACGCGGTCGGCTTCGCCGCCACGCTGCTCGACGGCACCGAGTGGAGCCGCGACAAGGTCAACGAGACGGTGAAGTCGGGCAAGACGGTGCAGGCGAACGTCGCCACGCCGATCCCCGTGTACATCGTCTACTTCACCGTGGCCGGCACGGACGAGGGCGATCTCAAGCGCTACGACGACATGTACAGCCGCGACACCAAGGTCCTCGCCGCCCTCGACGATCGCGGCACGGCGCTCGCGTCGAACTGAGCGCGGGTTCCGCAGGAAAAAGAAGGGGCGCGGTCCGGGGGATCGCGCCCCTTTTTTGTGGGCCGCGACGGGCCCTGCCGGATGAAGGCAGGAAGAAGAGGGGCTCTCGCAAAGCCGCGAAGACGCGGAGGCTCGGCGCCTGGAAAGGGCGTCAGGCCCAGCCCGTCATTCCGGCGCAAGCCGGAATCTCAGGTCGGAAGAGGCACTTCAGGTCAGGGGAGCGCTCCCTTTGCGGCTGGGTCTACTCTCCCCGAGATTCCGGCTTTCGCCGGAATGACGTGATCTGGGAGAGGCGCGGGGCGCGGGGTGCCGCCCGCGTGAACCGGTCCACAGGCCGCGCCCTTCTTCGTGCCTGGTTGCTGCATTCGCCTGGACGCCCGCGGGACCCGCGGCATCGCTGCGGCGTTACGCCTCGCAACCTTGCCTCCTGAAAGTCCTTCATGACCACCCCCCAGATCCTCGCCTTCGCGGTCCTCGCGGGGATGATGCTGCTCTTCATCTGGGGCCGGGTCCGCTACGATCTCGTCGCGATCCTCGCCCTGCTCGCCGCCCTGGCGCTCGGCATCGTCGAGCCCGACGACGCCTTCTCCGGCTTCTCCGACGACATCGTCGTCATCGTCGCCTCTGCCTTGGTGATCTCGGCCGCGGTCGAGCGCTCGGGCGTCATCGAGGCGATGCTCTCCCGGCTCGCCGGAGGCACGCAGCGCCTCGGCACCCAGCTCACCGTGCTGGTCGGCTCGGTCACGATCCTCTCGGCGCTGGTGAAGAACATCGGCGCGCTGGCGATGATGATGCCCGCCGCGTTTCAGATGGCCAGGAAATCGAACAGCTCGCCGTCCTGCCTGCTGATGCCGATGGCGTTCGGATCGCTGCTCGGCGGGCTGATGACATTGGTGGGCACCTCGCCCAACATCATCGTCAGCCGGGTGCGCGAGGACATGACCGGCGAGCCCTTCTCGATGTTCGATTATACGCCGGTCGGGCTCGGGCTCGCCGCCATCGGCCTGGTCTTCCTGCGCTTCGGCTATCGCCTGCTGCCGGCCGGGCGCCGGGCCGCGCCGACCCTCGGCGAGGCGCTGGACATCGAGGATTACGCCACCGAGGCCGAGGTGCCCGCCAACTCGCCTCTGGAAGGGCGGACCGTCGCCGAGTTTCGCGACATGGTCGAGGGCGAGATCGAGGTCACCGGGATCCATCGCTACGACGGGCGCAGCGCGCGGCCGCTGCCCGACGTGGTGATCAATCCGGGCGACGTGGTGACGCTGAAGGGCGAGCCCGATGCGCTGGAGCGGGCGATCTCCGTCGCCGGGCTCGAGCTCGAGGGCCAGCATCGCGAGGCGGCGGCGGGCAGCGGTTCCTCGAACGTCGGCGTGATCGAGGCGGTGGTCGGCCGCGATTCCGTCCTCGCCGGCGAGGCGGCGGGGCGGATCGCGCTGCACGACCGGCACGGCGTCAACCTGCTCGCTGTCTCGCGCAGCGGCGAGCGCATCATCACCCGGCTGCGCGACATCGTGCTCGCGCCCGGCGACGTGATCGTGCTCCAGGGGCCGCTCGAGGCGCTGCCGGCGCGCCTTCGCGACCTCGGCTGCCTGCCGCTCGCCGAGCGCCAGCTGCGGCTCGGCGCCGCCCGCCGCGGCCTGGTGCCGATCGGCATCCTCGCCGGCGCGATGGCGCTGACGGCGACCGGGCTCGTGCCCGTGGCGATCGCCTTCTTCGGCGCGGCGGCGCTGATCATGCTCGCCGGCGCCTTGCCGGCACGCGAGGCCTATGAGCGGATCGAATGGCCGATCCTGATCATGATCGGGGCGCTGATCCCGGTCTCGGATTCGCTGCGCACCACCGGGGCGACCGATCTCATCGCCGGCTGGCTGTCGTCCACCGCGTCCAGCTTGCCGGCCTGGGGCGCGGTCGGGCTGATCATGGTCGCGGCCATGGCGGTGACGCCGTTCCTCAACAACGCGGCGACGGTGCTGGTGATGGCGCCGATCGCCGCGACCTTCGCCGGCGAACTCGGCTACCGACCGGAAGCCTTCCTGATGGCGACGGCGGTCGGCGCCGGCTGCGATTTCCTCACGCCGATCGGCCACCAGTGCAACACTCTGGTGATGGGCCCGGGCGGCTATCGCTTCGGCGATTATGCGCGTCTCGGCGCTCCGCTCAGCCTGCTCGTCGTGCTCGCCGGCGTGCCGCTGATCCTGGCGGTCTGGCCGCTCAGGTAGAGTTGATCTCCCCCGCCGCGCGGACCGGCGGCGGGGGAGGGAGAGTTCAGAAGCGGATGCCCGCGCCGACCTTGATCTGGTTGCGGGCGACGTCGTGGCCGAGATCGCCCTCGTCGTAATTGGTCCGCAGATATTCCGCCTTGGCGTAGAAGCTCGCGATCGCGACCTCGGCGCCGGCGCCGAAGTGCAGGCCGCGCTGGTTGTCGGTGCCGTCGAAATCGCGGGTCGGATCGGTGACGTTCTCGTACACCGCCTTGAACCGGCCGCTCGAGTAACCGGCCTTGCCGTAGACCAGGATCGGGCCGCCGACCTTGAACCCGGCGCGCGCGCCGAGATTGTAGTTGCGCTTCGCGGTGTAGCAGAACTCGTCCGAGCCGAACGCCGCGTCGCACGAATCCACGTTCGGGAAATCGACGCCCGCATAGCCGCCGACGACGGCGGAGCCGAGATCGAGATCGTAGCCTGCCTCGACGCCGAACGAGACGTCGTCCTGCTTGCGGCTGAACGGGCTCGCGCCGTTGTTGAGGTCGGCCTTGACGGCGTCGCTGGCCCGGCCGGCCGTGACCTCGGCGCGCAGGCCGGAGAAATCGGCCGCCGCGGCGGGCGCGACGGCGAGCAGGCTCGCCGCGCCGGTGATTGCGAGATGGAACTTCATGATACTCCCTTTCTTGCGGATCGGCCGCCGTGGCGGCCCCCTTCGGTCCCTGTTGGCAACAATGCCCCGCAGCGCTGGTAGGGGCGGCAAGCTGTCGCTGTCATTTACGGGATGTTGCTGTAGCCGGCGGCGAGCGCAGGCGCTTGATCGGCTTGGCAAAGCTGCCATGATGCGGAGGCCAAGGGGAGGGCTCGGACGATGTTTTCACGCAGCGCCAGACAGCCGGAGCGCCCCGGCTCGACGATCGCCGCCGACGCGGTCTTCACCGGCAATATCACGACCGCCGGACGGCTCCATATCGACGGCGCCGTCCATGGCGACGTGCGGTGCGGCGAGCTCAGCCAGGGCGCGGGCGGCGCGGTGCACGGCAACATCGTCGCCGAGGCCGCCCGGCTCGCGGGCCTGGTCGACGGCGCCGTGGAGGCGGGAACGCTGGCGCTCGAGGCGTCGGCCAGGATCACCGGCGACGTTCTCTACGAAAGCCTCGGGATCGCGCCGGGCGCCGAGGTGGAAGGCCGCTTCCGTCGCCGCAAGGGTCCGGCGGATCACGGCGCCTGCTCGGCACGGGCCGAAGCGGTCCGCGCAGCGTCTGCCGGCACCGAGGCGGCGGAGACGGTCGCCGATCCGGCCGTCGCTGCGCCCAGGGCGCCCGCCGAGCGGACGCCCCGCCGCGCCGCCCGGACGGCGGCCAAGGGGCCGGAGCTGTTCCCGGTCCCGGCCGAGCTGCATCCCGATGCGGAGGCCGCCGAATAGGAACCCGCCTCGCTCCGCCTTCGTTGCCCTCCCGATAGACGTTGGAGGATGCGATGATATCGGACGAAGATAGAGGCGGCCCGGCGGAGAGCACCGACGGCGAAGGCGGTCCGCGCCAGGACGCGGTGGCGGAGGCGAGCGCCGGTTCCGGCAGCAGCGAAGGCTCGCCGCGCGCGCCGGCGACGGCGGGGACCACCGGCGGCGGCGTCGATGGCGGCACGGCCGGCACCGGCCAGCCCGAGGTCGGCGGAACCGGCGCCGGCCCGGGCGCCGCCGGCGTGGCGCGCGGCAGCCGTGACGATACCGGCGGGCTCACCGTCGGCGAAGGCGGACATGGCGGCGGCGCCGGCCAGGGCGACGATCTCGCCGATCGGCTCGGCGGGCAAGGCGACGAGGCCCGGGCGAGCGGCACCGGCATGACCGGGGCGGGCTCCGGGACCGGCGACGCGAGCCTGACGCGCAGCGAAGGCGCGGCGGGGGACGGCCTGGGCGGCGTCGATGCCGGCTCGCCCGGCGGCATGGGCGGCGTGCGGGCATCCGGCGGCACCGGCACCGACCGACCGCCCGGCGGCGCCAGCCCCGTGCGGATCGAGCAGGAGACTCGCGGCAAGGACTGAGCGCCGCGAAGGTGAGCGCCGCGTAAACCATGAACGGCAAGCGGGCGCTAAGCAGGCGCGCGCGATCCTTCGTTCATGGACAAGGGGCGGAGATCGTGGCGCCGGGCCGCCGTGGCGGCAGCGCTGGTGCTCGCCGCGCCGCTGCTCGGCGGCGCGACCGGGCGGCTGACCAGTCTCGACGCCCGCCTGCTCGCGGCCCACAATCGCGAGCGTGCGGCAGCCGGCCTCGCACCGCTGCACTGGGACCCGGCGCTCGCCGACGACGCGGCCGACTGGGGCGCCGCGCTCGCCGAGATCGACGACATCGAGCATTCGCCGGACGACCCCGACGATCCCGATCCGCAAGGCGAGAATCTGTGGCTCGGCACCACCGGCTATTTCTCGCCGGAGGACATGGTCGGCATGTGGGTCGAGGAGAAGAAGCATTTTCTCCCCGGCGCCTTTCCGGCGAACAGCCGGACCGGCAACGTCGACGACGTCGGCCACTATACCCAGCTGATGTGGCGGGACACCGGCCGGGTCGGCTGCGCGCTGGCCGAGGGCGCCGAGAACGAGATCCTCGTCTGCCGCTATCTCACCGCCGGCAACGTCGAGGGCGAACGCCCCTTCTAGCGGCCGGCCGCGCGGAGTGGCCCGTGCCCGGCCTCAGCGCAGCAGGGCGACGGCGACGTTCGGATCGAGGTGGCCCGGGTTTACCCTGGTGACCGTGGAGGCGACGCGGTCGGCGCCCGCGACCTTCTGCTGCAGCCGGGCGGCCGTGCCGCTCTCCTGCTGCTTGATCGTCGCCAGAGCGAGCTCGAGCTGGACGGGATCGGCGACCGGCGCCGGGCTGGTCCCGCAGGCGGAGAGAAGCAGGGCCGCGAGAACGGCAGGACAGGGGAGGCGCTTGATCATTCGCGCCTCAACGCCGTGCTAAGCGTTTGGATGCAGACGAATTTGCCCTCCGCGGAGCCGGCCGGACCCGCTACTTCGGGTCGGCGTAGGTCGCGTAGGTGTCGCTGGCGTTGATCAGATAATCCTCCACCTGCAGACGTGCGCCTTCCTCGGCATCGGCCCGTTTCAGCCCGCTGGCGACGTCATAATCGACCAGCGACTTGACGAATGCCGCTTCCTCGTTGGCGCAGGTGGACTTGACCGCGGCGGTGAACGCGTCGCCGCTCAGCTTGTCGGCCGTCTTGGCCTTGATCACCTTCTGGATGCAGGCACCGTAGACCTTCCGCGCCTGGGCGGAGGGCGCGGCGCTCGGGGCGGCCGCTGCAAGGGCGAGCGTGGTCACAAGCGTAATCGAAATCATCGGCGGACTCCAATCACTTAACCTGACTGGGAAGAGACTGGGCCCGTACGCGCCAAAAGGGAAGCTCTTTCTTGCATCCGTCGGCCCGCCGCGTGCCGGCGGCGACCTCATCCAGAATGGTGCAGGCCATCGGCACACGCGGCAGCCGCGACGAGCCTCGACCCGACAGCGCGGAGGCAGCCGCGCAGCACCCGCCGGGGTTGCCGCAAGTGCTTAAGACAACAAGAGAAATCCGCGAGACACGGCAAGCTCTCCGACGTGCTGCACTGCGACATAAATACCACACCGGCCGATTTCCTCGAAATTTTTGTTCCTGCTATGAAACCAAGCCATGGCCCTCTCGTTAGAGGGGCCGTCTGGCGAGGGGCCTCAGCATGCGTTCCGCTGTACTGAGGCGTTTCGGCAACATTGGTGGGGATAAGCGTGCTTGCGCGGAAACTCCGCTTACCGTAATGAGTTCAGTGTCGTTCCCGTTGGGACGCAATAGAAAGGGGAAGATTATGCGGAAGCTCGCCATCGCAGTGGCGCTTTCATCGACCTTGCTCGCAACTCCAGCATTTGCGCGCGATGGCGCCTGGTATGTGGGCGGCGAATTCGGTGCGATGATCGTCGAGGATACCGACGTCGACATCAACACCGTTGAGAACGTGATGTCGCTCGACCATGAGTATGGGTACGACGGCGGCCTGTTCGTCGGCTATGACATGGGGGCGTTCCGCCTCGAAGGCGAAGTCGCCTACAAGAAGGCCGATCTCGAGAGCTTCGGGACCACCATTCGCCTTCCGGGCGAGGGTTCGTCCTTCCCGACCACCCGCGATTTCGCCGGCGGCAGCACCAGCGCTCTCAGCTTCATGCTGAACGGCGTGCTCGATTTCGGTGACGACGAGGGCCTCAGCGGCTTCGTCGGTGCCGGTGGCGGTATCGCCCGCGTGAAGTACAACAACCTTCGCGTGTTCGACAATTCGGCGCCGTTCCTCGACGACTCCGACTCGCGCTTCGCGTGGCAGGTCTTCGCCGGCGTTCGTCAGGCGATCAGCGACAACATCGACGTGACGGTGAAGTATCGCTTCTTCAACGTCGACGATCTGACGATGGTCGCGTTCAACGGTCGTCCGGCGGAATCGAAGTTCCGGTCGCACAGCCTTCTCGGCGGTCTGACCTTCAACTTCGGCGCGCCGACCCCGCCGCCGCCGCCGCCGCCGCCGCCGCCCCCGCCGCCTCCCCCGCCGCCGCCGCCGCCGCCGCCGCCGGTTGTGGAGCCGGCTCCGATCGGTCCGTTCATGGTCTTCTTCGACTGGGACAAGGACGAGATCACTCCGCAGGCTGCGGCGATCCTGGACAACGCAGCGTCGTCCTACCAGCAGACCGGCCAGGCCCGCGTCATGCTCGCAGGTCACGCCGACCGTTCGGGTTCGGATCAGTACAACGTCGGTCTGTCGCAGCGTCGTGCCGCGAACGTCCGTTCCTACCTCGCCGGTCGCGGCGTGCCGGACGGCGTGATGACCACGGAAGCGTTCGGCGAGAGCCGTCCGCTGGTCGAGACCGCCGATGGCGTCCGCGAGCCGCAGAACCGGCGCGTGGAGATCACCTTCGGCCCGGGCTCCGGCTGGTAAGAAGGGCTTCCACTCTCGGGTGGAAGACACGAAAATTGGGAGTCGGTCCTTCGGGACCGGCTCCTTTTTTCTTGGGCTTCGCGGACGCCGCGGCGCGGCGTTCGAACCTTTCCTTGAAGCGGTTGTTTCTGCCGAAGCCGGTGGATAAGCGGGCTTCTTTCTAGATCCTTCAGGGGACTTCAATGCGCATCGCAATGATCGGGACCGGCTATGTCGGTCTGGTGTCGGGGGCCTGCTTCTCCGACTTCGGCCACGACGTCGTCTGCGTCGACAAGGATCAGTCGAAGATCGATTCCCTGAAGCAGGGCATCATGCCGATCTACGAGCCGGGGCTCGATCGGCTCGTCGCCTCCAACGTGAAGGGCGGGCGGCTGTCCTTCACCACCGATCTGCAGGAAGGCGTCGCCGGCGCCGAGGCGATCTTCATCGCCGTGGGCACCCCGTCGCGCCGCGGCGACGGCCATGCCGATCTGAGCTACGTGTTCGGCGCCGCCCGCGAGATCGCCGAGGCGCTGACCGGCCCGGCGGTCATCGTCACCAAGTCGACCGTTCCGGTCGGCACCGGCGACGAGGTCGAGCGCATCCTGCGCGAGGTGCGCCCCGATGCCCGCGCCTGGGTGGTCTCCAATCCCGAATTCCTTCGCGAGGGCGCGGCGATCGAGGACTTCAAGCGGCCCGACCGGATCGTCGTCGGCATCGACGACGAGGAAGCGGCCGAGGTGATGCGCGAGGTCTATCGTCCGCTCTACCTCAACAAGGCGCCTTTGCTGTTCACCGGCCGGCGCACGGCCGAGCTGACCAAATATGCCGCCAATGCCTTTCTCGCGACCAAGATCACCTTCATCAACGAGATCGCGGACCTGTGTGAGATCGTCGGCGCGGACGTGCAGGACGTCTCGCGCGGCATCGGGCTCGACAACCGCATCGGCCCCAAGTTCCTCCACGCCGGACCCGGCTATGGCGGCTCGTGCTTCCCCAAGGACACGCTGGCGCTGCTCAAGACCGCCGAGGATTACCAGACGCCGCTCCGCATCGTCGAATCGGTGGTGACCGTGAACGAGGCGCGCAAGCGGGCGATGGGCCGCAAGGTCATCCAGGCGCTCGGCGGCGATGCGCGCGGCGCCGCCGTCGCCCTGCTCGGCCTGACCTTCAAGCCGAACACCGACGACATGCGCGACGCGCCGTCGCTCAGCATCGTCCAGGCGCTGCAGGACGCCGGCGCCAACGTGCGCGGCTACGATCCGGAAGGTATCGAGCAGGCGCGGCCGCTGATGCCGGACGTCGAGTTCTTCGAGAGCCCCTACAAGGCGGCCGAAGGCGCCGACGCCGTCGTCCTCGTCACCGAATGGGACGTGCTGCGCGCGCTCGATCTCACCCGCCTGGCCCGGACGATGAAGCAGCCGATCTTCGTCGATCTGCGCAATGTCTATCCCCCGGCCGAGGTGGAGGAGGCCGGCCTCCGCCTCCATTCGGTCGGTCGCGCGCAGCGGAGCTGAGGCGCGCGCGGCAACCGTTTCGGCGGCGGCTCGTTCAGCCTGGATGTGGAAGGGAGACGAATGATGAAGCTTGGGACTCTGATCCTGGGAAGTGCCGTGCTGGCGCTCGGCGCCTGCGCGACCGGCGGTGACGAAGGGTCGCCGCAGTCCGACGCCGGCCCCGCAAGCGTGTCGGCGGAGATCCGCGACGCCACCGGCCGCGTCGTGGCGCAATCGACCGCCGAAGAGGTCGGCGACGGCATTCGCGTGCGCGTGGAATCGGTCGCGCTGCCGCAGGGCGCCTATGGCGCGCACGTCCATGTCACCGGGCGCTGCGATCCGCCGGCCTTCACCACCGCGGGGCCGCACTGGAATCCGACCGGCCGGCAGCACGGCAAGGACAATCCGCAGGGGATGCACAAGGGCGATCTGCCCAATCTGCTGGTCGGCACCGACGGGCGTGGCAGCTTCGAATACACCATCCCCGACGCGTCGCTGACCGGCGGCGCCAGCGCGCTGCTCGATGCGGACGGCGCCGCCGTCGTGGTGCATCAGAGCGCCGACGATTACCGGACCGACCCGTCCGGCAATTCCGGCAACCGCATCGCCTGCGGCGTGCTCGGCTGAGCCAATTCCAGGTCGGGTGCCGGGCCGATCGGGCGCCGCCGTCGCCGGGCATCGGCGGGGCGGCGCCCTCGGGCCGGCCCTGACGCAAAAGGTAAGCTCTTGGAAAGGCTTCCTCCCGTAGCTGAGGAATGCGCCGGTCCATTTCCGGCGCGTGCTTCGAGAGGTAGTCGATCGTGAACGCCATAAGCCCCATCGTCCCGAGCCGGAGCTTCGAGCTCGATCTGTCGGCGCGAGGCTATCAAGTGCTGTTCCGCGCCAACGAGACCAATCGCTGTCCGGGCTGCGGCCATGCGCAGTGGCTGGTCGGCCGCATCACCGCGGAATGCTGCATCTGCGGCACCGCGCTGCCCCTCGAGTGGAGCGAGCTCAACATCGCGCCGGCCCGCAAGGCCGTCGCCCTTCATTTCGTCGGCGGCGCCGCGGAGCGGAAGGGCCGCGACAACCGGCGGGAGGAGCGGCGCCCGGGCGAAGGACGCGTTCTCGCCTTGTTCGTCGACGGTTCGCCGCATCCGTTCGCGATCGAGAACATCTCGGACGGCGGCGTGATGGGCGCCGCGCCGTCCGGCATCGAGGAATCGCGGAGCCTGTGCGTCGAGCTCGAGGACGGAACCATGCTTTCGGCCGAGCTCAAGTGGACGGACGGCAAGGCCGTCGGCCTCGCCTTCCTGTCGCCCGCCGATCAGGCGGCGCGCAAGAGCGGCTGACGTCTAGATCGGCTCGCCCGCCGCGCGGGCGCGCTCGATCTTCTCCGCCTCGAGGGCGGCGATCCGCCGCGCGCCGATCCACAGGCCCAGCAGGGTGAGCGGCGGCATCACGAACAGACAGGCGATGCCGGTGCCGAGGCCGCCGGTGAGCATCGACATCTTCCCGGCGAAATAGGGGCCGAGCGCCAGGCCGACCATGGTCGTGCCCAGGATGTAGGTCGCGCCCGCCGTCGCCCGCATGCGCGGCAGCACCAGGTCCTGCAGCGTCGCAACCGCCGCGCCGACCCAGGCGGAGGCGAACATGTGGGCGATCGGATTGACGATGTAGAAAGCGGCGAGGCTGTCGGTGGTCAGCATGAACGCGACCGCAGGGATCGGCAGCACCACGCTCGCCATGTTGACGAACAGCCGCCCGCGCGGATCGCGCTGCCGCCACCGGTCCGAGACATAGCCGCCGACGATGACGCCGGTCGCCGCGGCGAAGGCGGCCGACCAGCCGATGATCAGGCCCACTTCCTCCTTGGCGGTCATGCCGCCGATGTAATGCGCGGGCGCCAGCGGTCCGCCGTAGAAGGTCGCTTCGGCATAAGGCGGTATCCAGAAGGACGTCGCGTAGGTGACGAAGGCGATGCTGCCGAAGCTGAGGGCGAGGATCACGACAACGGGGCTGCCCCAGATCAGCCGATAGGCGGGAAGGTCGCGCGCCTTGAGAGACTGGATCCATGAGAAGACCGCGTAGACGCCGAGGCCGTAGGCCGACCATTGCGGCCAGTCGCCGGTGAGGCGGATCAGCCCGAAGGCGCCGAGGACGACGATCGCGAGGACGATCACATTGGTCTTCAGCGCGCCTGGAATGCGCGAGACGCTGAGCAGCGTCAGCGGCGGCAGGATGGCCATCAGCTCGCGGCCGAAATCGCCCCAGGCATTCGGCCGGACCACGGGTTGGGCCATGCCGTCGGACGCGCCGCGCAGCGGCTCGCGCAGGCTCAGCACCCACAATGCCAGCAGGAGGCCGGGAATGCCGACCGCCAGGAATGCCGCCTGCCAGCCGGCGAGGCCGAGCGGCGCGACCGCCGGATCGGGAAAGGCCCTGGTCCAGCGGCTGACGATCAGCCCGCCGATCGGCAGGCTCAGCGCGCCGCCGATGTAGAGGCCGCTGGAATAGATCGACAGGGCCGTCGCGCGGCGCTCCTTGGGGAAGCTGTCGGCGATCATCGAATAGGCGGCCGGGGAGGCGCTCGCCTCGCCGATCCCGACTCCGATCCGCGCCGCGGCGAGCATGCCGAAGGTCGAGGCGAAACCGGAGAAGGCGGTCATCGAGGACCAGAGCGCAAGGCCCATCGCCATCAGCCGGCCGCGGTACCAGCTGTCCGCCAGCCGCCCGAGCGGAATTCCGAACAGAGCGTAGAAGACCGCGAAGGCCGTGCCGTAGAGGAAGCCGATCTGGGCGTCGGAGACGCCGAGGTCGCGCTTGATGTCGCCGACCAGGATCGAGAGGATCTGCCGGTCGATGAAGTTGACGACATAGACGAGGACGAGGACGAACAGCGCGTACCAGGCATAAGCCGCGACGCGCGACGAGACGGCGTTTCCGGCAGGTGTCGCCTCTGCTCGCCGCATCGCCGTCCCCCCTCGTTGTTATTGTCTCTGCATCTGGCTAGCACAGCCCGGCCTTTTGACAATCGGGCTTGGGAAACGATGGTCTCTGTCCTGTTCGTCTGCCTCGGGAACATCTGCCGCTCGCCCCTTGCCGAGGCGGCGTTCCGCGCGGAGGCGCGGCGGCGGGGGCTCGAGGTCGAGGTCGACTCCGCCGGTACCGGCGACTGGCACGTCGGCCGGCCGCCCGACCGTCGCTCGATCGCGGTCGCCGCGCGCAACGGAGCCGATATCGCCCATCTCCGTGCGCGCCAGGTCCGTGCCGCGGATTTCGATCGGTTCGATCACATCGTCGCGCTCGATCGTGACAATCTCGCCACCCTCCGCCGCCTGCGACCCGAGGGCGCGCGGGCCCGGCTGTCGCTGCTGCTCGATCATGTCGAAGGGCGCGAGGGGGAAGCGGTGGCCGATCCTTATCATGGCGAGGCGGAGCATTTCGACCTCGCCTGGGCGGATGCCGTCGCCGGCGCGCGGGGGCTCGCGCGCACCATCGCGGGCGAGGCGGCTTGAGCGCCTTCGCGCGCCGCGTCGCGGCGCTGACCGGCCTCGCCGAGGAGAGGATGGAGCACCTGGCGGGCGGCGATCTCTCCGAGGTCCTGCTCGTCCGGCGCCCCGACGGTCGGCTGAGCGTCGCCAAGGGCGGGCCGGCCGCGGCGAGCGAGGCGGCGATGCTGCGCGGACTCGCCGCCGCCGGCGTTCCCTCCCCGGCGGTCGAGGGGGAGCTCGGCGGCGTACTGATGCTCGAGCATGTCGAAAACGATCGGGTGTTCAGCCCGGCCGCCTGGCGGTCGATCGGGTCGGCGCTGCGCAGGCTCCACGATAAGCAAGGGGAGAGCTACGGCTGGCCGGTCGATTACGCGCTCGGCACCGTCGCGCTCGACAATCGCCAGCGCTCCGAATGGCCGGCCTTCTGGCTCGAGCAGAGGCTCGTTCCGACCGCTTCGGTGCTCGATCGTCCGTGGCGGGAGCGGATCGCGGCGCTGGGCTCCGTCATCGCCGATCTGCTTCCCGCCGCGCCGGCGCCGGCGCTCCTCCACGGCGATCTCTGGTCGGGGAACATCCTCGTCCGCGGCGGCCGTCTGGTCGCCTTGCTCGATCCGGCCTGCTATCATGGCCATGCCGAGGTCGATCTGGCGATGCTCACCCTTTTCGACACGCCCGACGCCGCGTTCTGGGAGGCCTACGGCCCGCTCGAGCCCGGCTGGCGAGCGCGGCGACCGGCCTATCAGCTGTTCCCCGCGCTGGTGCACCTTCGCCTGTTCGGCGCCGGCTATGCGGGGATGGTCGAGCGCCTGCTCGCCGCGCTGGACGGCGCGGACTGAGCCGAAGCTTCAGCCGAGGGCGTAGCGCGCCACCGTCTCGTAGACCGCGCCTGCCGGCGTGAGGTGGCTCTGGCAGAGCACGAACTCATCGACGGGGAAGGGCGGGCTCGAGACGCTGCCGGCGCCGACCAGGAACGGCTCGACCGGGCCGCCGCCGCGGGCGATCCGCGCCAGCGTGATGTGCGCGGCATAAGCGCGGCGCTCCGGCTCGAGACCGGCGCGGACCAATGCCTGGTCGATCTTCTTGTGCAGCGACTTGAGCGGCGCGATCGGCGATACGCCTGCCCACAACACCGTCGGCGCGCCGCGCCGGTCGAAAGCCCCGATGCCGTCGAGGGCGAGATCGAAGCGCGGGTGGTGGAGGCTGGAGAGCGCCGCATCCACGTCCTCGGCCTGGTGACGGTCGACGTCGCCGATGAAGCGGAGGGTGAGGTGGAGCTGGTCGTCGGTCTGCCAGCGGGCGCCGCGCACGCCGCCCATCAGGCCGAGCAGGCGCTCGCGGATCGCCGCAGGCGGCCGGATGGCGACGAACAGGCGGATCATCGCGCCGCTCTCTAGCCCAGCAGCCGGGCGGCGCGAACCGGTTTTCCTTGAACCTTCGCCGCAACGGCACGATATTGCAGGTCACGGCGACCATTCGCCGCCAAAGGAGAGAGTTCGAAATGGCTAATGGATTTGACCCGCGCGGCTCCGCATCGCCGTTTACGGCGACCACGGCCGGACGCGAGAGCGTCGCCTTCGACGCGGGCCTGCGGTCCTACATGCTGTCGGTCTACAATTACATGGCGTCGGGTGTCCTGCTCACCGGCGTCGTCTCTCTGCTGTTTGCCCGCTCGGGCGCGGCGGAATCGATCCTGTTCGGTCCCGGCATCCTCAAATATCTGATCATCTTCGCGCCTCTGGCCTTCGTGATGGTCCTCAGCTTCGGCATTCACCGTCTGTCGACCGGCGCCGCGCAGGCGCTGTTCTGGGCGTTTGCGACGGTGATGGGCCTGTCGATGGCGTCGATCTTCTTCGTCTACACCGGCTCCTCGATCGCGATCACCTTCTTCGCCACGGCGACCGCCTTCCTGTCGCTGAGCCTGTGGGGCTACACCACGAAGAAGGACCTCTCGGGCTTCGGCACCTTCCTGATCATGGGCCTCGTCGGCCTGATCGTCGCGTCGCTGCTGAACCTGTTCTTCCAGTCGCCGGCGATGAACCTGGCGATCAGCGCGATCGGCGTGCTGCTTTTCGCGGGCCTCACCGCCTACGACACGCAGCGGATCAAGAGCCTCTATTTCCAGGTCGCGGGCACCGACATGATCGGCAAGGTCGTGATCATGGGGGCGCTGAACCTCTATCTCGACTTCGTGAACATGTTCACCTTCCTGCTCCAGTTCCTCGGCAGCCGCGACTGACGGCTGGGCGGAAGCCGCATAGCAAGAGGCCCGGCGGCGACGCCGGGCCTTTTTTCATTGCAGTTCCGGCCGAGCGGCAGGGGACGGCCGATCGCTCAGCTCTGCGCGGGCTGCGGCCGGTTCTGGACCTGCGCCACAAGGGCGTCGTCGAGCTCGGCGGCGCGCTTGGCTGCCGGGCGGTCGCGAAGCCGGGCGAAATAGGCCTCGAAGGCGGGCCTTTTCTCGATCGTGCCGAACTGCATGCCCCAGCCGATCTGCGCGCCGACATAGACGTCGGCGGCGGTGAACTGGTCGCAGCAGATGTACGGGCCGGGGCCGCTGACCGCCTGCTCGAGCGCGTCGATCGTCGCCTCGTAGCTGCCGTAGCCGGCCATGGCGCTCTTCTCCGGCGGCGCGAGCAGGCCGAGCGCCTTGCCGGTCACCGCCGCTTCCACCGGCCCCGCGGCGAAGAACATCCAGCGATAGTAAGGCGCCCGCATCTTGTTGCCCGGCGCCGGGGCAAGGCCGGCATCGGGGAAGGCATCGGCAAGGTAGGCGCAGATCGCCGCGCCTTCGGTAACCACCGTGTCGCCGTGCCGGATCGCCGGCACCTTGCCCATCGGGTTGATCGCGAGATAGGCCGGGTCCTTCATCGAGGTGGCGTATTCGAGCAGCACCGTCTCGTAGCTGCAGCCGACTTCCTCGAGCATCCAGCGGGCGATCCGCCCGCGCGACATCGGGTTGGTGTAGAAGGTGAGGGACTCGGTCATCGTGGCTCCTCTTGGCTGTCGCCGCGATCGTAACCGGCGGAGCCCCGCCGCGAAAGCCGCAGAACGATCCGATCCTCCCCTTGGAGGGGAGGTGTCGCGCGTCAGCGCGACGGAGGGGTGTCAGCCTCTCCACCCGCGCGGCCTATTCGACTGCGCTGATACCCCTCCGTGAGGCTCCGCCTGACACCTCCCCTTCCAAGGGAGGCCAAAGCAGAAAGGGCCCCCTCCTTGCGGAGAGAGCCCTTGCTGGTTGCGCGGCGCTTCGGATCAGGCCTGTTCGGCCGCGCCCTTCTCGGGCTGCTCCTGATCGCCGTCGGACTTCTTGCCCTTCTTCTTCGAGGCCTTCGGCGGCGCCGAGATGATCTCGAAGACGGGCGCGTTGTCCTTGATCGTCACCTTGACCTCGCCGCCGTGGATGAGCTTGCCGAACAGCAGTTCCTCGGCCAGCGGCTGCTTGATCTTCTCCTGGACAAGGCGGCCCATCGGGCGCGCGCCGTAGAGCTTGTCGTAGCCGCGCGCGGTGAGCCACTTGCGGGCCTCGTCGTCGAGGTCGATGTGGACGT
This sequence comes from Sphingomonas parva (ex Maeng et al. 2020), assembly GCF_004564275.1. Classification (GTDB taxonomy): domain Bacteria; phylum Pseudomonadota; class Alphaproteobacteria; order Sphingomonadales; family Sphingomonadaceae; genus Allosphingosinicella; species Allosphingosinicella parva. The sequence goes on along the minus strand of NZ_SPDV01000032.1, from coordinate 26,531 downwards.
TGCGATCGGCCAGCTGCAGCTCGAGCTGCAGGATGAACTTGTCGACCACCCGGGCGACCACCTCGGTCGGCAGGTAACCGAACGGCACCACCGCATCGAGCCGGTTGCGGAATTCCGGCGTGAACATCCGCTTGATCGCTTCCTCGTCCTCGCCCTCGCGGGTGATGTTGCCGAAGCCGACGCCCTCGCGCGCCATGTCGCTGGCGCCCGCATTGGTCGTCATGATCAGGATGACGTTGCGGAAATCGACCGTCTTGCCGTGGTGGTCGGTGAGCTTGCCGTTGTCCATCACCTGCAGGAGGATGTTGAACAGGTCCGGATGCGCCTTCTCGATCTCGTCGAGCAGCAGCACGCTGTGCGGATGCTGATCGACCGCGTCGGTCAGCAGGCCGCCCTGATCATAGCCGACATAGCCCGGGGGCGCGCCGATCAGCCGGCTGACCGAGTGGCGCTCCATATATTCGGACATGTCGAACCGCTGCAGGGGGATGCCCATGATCGCGGCGAGCTGACGCGCCACCTCGGTCTTGCCGACGCCGGTCGGGCCGGAGAAGAGGTAGTTGCCGATCGGCTTGTCGGGATCGCGCAGGCCGGCGCGGCTGAGCTTGATCGCCGAGGCCAGCACTTCGATCGCCTTGTCCTGGCCGAAGACGACCCGCTTGAGGTCGCGCTCGAGATGCTCGAGCGTCTTCTTGTCGTCGGACGAGACGCTCTTCGCCGGGATTCGCGCCATGGTCGAGATGACGCTCTCGATCTCCTTGGTGGTGATCGTCTTCTTGCGCTTCGACAGCGGCACCAGCATTTGCATCGCGCCGACCTCGTCGATCACGTCGATCGCCTTGTCCGGCAGCTTGCGGTCGTTGATGTAGCGCGCCGAGAGCTCGACCGCCGCCTTGATCGCGTCGGGCGTGTACTTGACGTTGTGGTGCTCCTCGAACGCGGTCCGGAGACCGGCCAGGATCTTCACCGTATCCTCGATCGTCGGCTCGTTGACGTCGATCTTCTGGAAGCGGCGGAGCAGTGCCCGGTCCTTCTCGAAGTGGTTGCGGAACTCCTTGTAGGTGGTCGATCCGATGCAGCGGATCGTGCCGCCGGAGAGCGCCGGCTTCAGCAGGTTGGACGCGTCCATCGCCCCGCCGGAAGTGGCGCCGGCGCCGATCACGGTGTGGATCTCGTCGATGAACAGCACCGCGTTCGGCATCTTCTCGAGCTCGGTGACGACGGCCTTCAGCCGCTCCTCGAAATCGCCGCGGTAGCGGGTGCCGGCGAGCAGCGCGCCCATGTCGAGCGAGTAGATCACCGCTTCCTTGAGGACGTCGGGAACGTCGCCCTCGACGATCTTGCGGGCGAGGCCTTCCGCGATCGCCGTCTTGCCGACGCCCGGATCGCCCACGTAGAGCGGGTTGTTCTTCGAGCGGCGGCAGAGGATCTGGACGGTCCGGTCGACCTCCGGTCCGCGGCCGATCAGCGGATCGACGCGGCCGCTCTGCGCCTTCTCGTTGAGGTTGATGGTGAACTGCTTCAGCGCGGATTCGGACTTCTTCTTGCCCTCCTCCGGCTTGCCCTCGTCGGTGCCCTTCACCTCCTGCGGCTCGGACGCGGTCTCGCCCTTGCCGACGCCGTGGCTGATGTAGCTCACCGCATCGAGCCGGCTCATGTCCTGCTGCTGGAGGAAATAGACCGCGTAGGATTCGCGCTCGGAGAAGAGCGCGACCAGCACGTTGGCGCCGGTCACCTCGTCGCGGCCGGAGGACTGGACGTGCAGGATGGCGCGCTGGACGACGCGCTGGAAGCCGCTGGTCGGCGAGGGATCGGTATCGCCCTCCACCTTCAACGCCTCGAGCTCGTTGTCGAGGTAGAGACGGACCGCCTCGCGCAGCTCGCCGAGATCGACCCCGCACGCCTTCATGACGCGGCTGGCGTGGGTGTCCTCGATGAGCGCGAGAAGCAGATGCTCGAGCGTGGCATATTCGTGCTTGCGGCCGCTCGCCTCGGCGAGTGCCGTATGCAGCGTTTGCTCGAGTTCGCGGGCAAATGACGGCATTGACAACTCCTACTGCCCGCAAGCGCTGCGGGCCCTTTGCCCTGATGTTGGGTCTCTCCCGGCCCGATCAAGCAGGTGCCTGAAAAAGGTGGGGCGTCGGGAGAATGTTCCCCCAAAGGTTTCATTTTTTGAAAAGCGATTCCGCATTTGCGCGATGATCGACCGCGGCGGAGATCTTGGCGCGGACCCGTCCGATCTCTTCTTCGAGAATGGCGATCCGGGCATGGAGCTCATCCACCGATAGCGGGTCGAGGTCCTGTCGGACGAGCAGGGTCAGCGGGTCCTTGGGCTTGTCCGGAAACAGTTCGTCGAGATCCATCGCGGCGAGATTCTGCCGCGCGCGCTTTCCTGTCAACTGGCTGCGACTCGCCGGGCCTTGCGCGGCAGCGCTTTCCCGGCGAGCGTGGCGCGATGACCACGTTGCCCGACCTGATGACCGCGATCGATCCCGCCGAAGCCGGCGGACCCGAGCTCCTCGTCCCGGTGCAGCGGCCGGTGCCGCAGCCCGGAGCGGGCGAGGTGCTGGTCCGGCTCGAGGCCGCGGGCGTCAACCGGCCGGACGTCGTCCAGCGGCTCGGCTTCTATCCGCCGCCCCCTGGCGCACCGTCGATCCCCGGGCTCGAGGTGGCGGGCGAGGTGGTCGCGCTCGGCGACGGTGCCGATCCGGCGCTGCTCGGCGCCCGGGTCTGCGCGCTCGTCTCCGGCGGCGGTTATGCCGAATATTGCGCGGCGCCGGCCCGCCAGTGCCTCCCTGTTCCGAACGGCTTCACGATGGCCGAGGCCGCCGCGCTCCCCGAGACCTTCTTCACCGTGTGGAGCAACGTCTTCCAGCGCGGCCGCGCCGCGGCGGGCGAGACGATCCTCGTCCACGGCGGCACCAGCGGCATCGGCACGACGGCGATCCTGCTCGGCAGGGCGCTCGGCCTCGACGTGATCGTCACCGCCGGCAGCGAGGACAACTGCCGGCGCGCGCTCGAGATCGGCGCCGCGCACGCGATCGACTATCGCGCCGCCGACTTCGTCGCCGAGGTGAAGGCGATCACCGCGGGCAGGGGCGTGGACATCGTGCTCGACATGGTCGGCGGCGACTATGTGCCGCGAAATATCGCCTGCCTCGCCGAGGAGGGGCGCCACGTCTCGATCGCCGCGCAGCGCGGCGCCGCCGCGGAGGTCCCGCTCTGGCCGGTCATGCGCAAGCGCCTGACCCTCACCGGCTCGACGCTGCGCGCCCGCGACGAGGGTTTCAAGGCGCGGGTCGCGGCCGAGCTGCGGGCGCGGGTCTGGCCGCTGCTCGACGCCGGCGAGATCCGCCCGGTCGTCGACAGCGTCTTTCCGCTCGCCGAGGCCGCCGACGCGCACCGCCGGATGGAGGATGGCGCCCATGTCGGCAAGATCGTGCTGACGGTCGCGTGAGCACCGCGGCAGCAGAGGCGACACCGGCGCCGCTGCTGGCGCGAATGCAATTCTCCGGCACCTGGCGCGACTATCAGCAGCGCGCCCTCGAAGAGATCGACGCGCATCTCGCCGGCCAAAGGCTCCACGTCGTCGCCGCGCCGGGCTCGGGAAAGACCGTCCTCGGACTCGAGCTGATGCGCCGCCTCGGCCGGCCGGCTCTGGTCCTCTCTCCGACCAGGACCATTCGCGACCAATGGCCCAGCCGTCTGGTTCCGCACTTCCTGCCCGAAGCGCCGAGCGGCGAAGAGGTGTCGGCCGATCTCGAGGTGCCTCGGGATATGACCAATGCGACCTACCAGGCGCTGCATGCTCTCTGGGCGGACGAGGAGTCCGATCGCTTCGCGCGGCTGATCGCCTCGCTTCAGGCGATCGGTCCGGTGTCGCTGCTGCTCGACGAGGCGCACCATCTGCGCCGCGAGTGGTGGAACGCGCTCCAGGCGCTGGTCGACGCCCTGCCGGGGGCCCACCTCGTCGCGCTGACCGCCACGCCGCCCTATGACGCACCCTATTCGGAATGGGCACGCTACGACGCCCTGTGCGGCCCGATCGACCTGGAGATCGGGGTGCCGGAGCTCGTGCGCAACGGCGATCTTTGCCCGCACCAGGATCACGTCATCTTCTCCGGCCCCGATGCGGACACGCTCTCCCTGCTCGATCGTCGTCGGCGGAGCCTCGCGGCGATCGCCGCCGAGCTCTGTTTGGACCAGCCGTTGCTCGATGCGTTCGAGGCCCATCCCTGGCTCAGCGATCCGGGCGCGCACATCGAAGCGATTCTAGAGGCGCCGCAGATGCTCTCGGCCATCCTGGTCCAGCTCGCGGCGGCCGGAAGACGGCTGCCGCCAGCGCCCTTGGCCCTGCTCGGCATCGACCGCCGAGAGGTGGCAATGCCGTCCGCCTTCTGGCTCGAGATGCTGCTCGACGGGCTGCTGTTTCGTTTCGCCGAGACGTTCGACGTCGGACGGGAGCGCCGGAATGCCTTGCGCGACAGGCTGGACGCGCTCGGGCTGCTCGAGGGGCGGAGAGTCCGGCTCCATGGAAGCCGGGCGATGTTCAGGATGGTCGCCGGGAGCCTCGCCAAGATCGACAGCATCGTCGACATCGCCCGCGCCGAAGCCGCGAGCCTCGGTGCCGGGCTCAGCATGGTCGTGCTCTCCGATCATGTGCGCGCGGCAGACCTGCCGCGCTCGGCCTCGGCCGAGTTCCGCCCTGCGAAGCTGGGCGTCGTGCCGATCTTCGAAACCCTGCGGCGCGCCGGCATCGAGGGACAGCGTCTGGCTGTCCTGACCGGCAGCCTGGTCATCCTGCCCGCGCTCGCCGAACGGCCGCTACGGGCACTGGCCGAGCGGCGAGGTCTTCCGGCCGAGCAGCTGCAGCTTAGCGAATTGCCGGCCTGTCCCGGCCATCTCCGCGTCACCGCATCCGGCGCCGCCGCGGCGCAGCTGGTCGATCTCGTCACGTGTCTTTTCGCGCAAGGCGCGTTCACCATCCTGATCGGAACCCAGGCACTGCTCGGCGAAGGCTGGGACGCGCCGGCGGTGAACAGTCTCGTCCTCGCCAGCAACGCCGCCGCCTTCATGCTCTCCAATCAGATGCGCGGCCGCGCCATCCGCATCGACCCCGAGCGTCCTGGAAAGGTCGCCAATATCTGGCACCTCGCGACCGTGGACGACCTTTCATCCGGCGCCCCATACGATTGGCGCGGGCGGCTCGATTGGGGGTATCTCGATGACGGCGAGGAAATCGGATCGGACATCGAGCTGCTGATGCGCCGCTTCCGCGCCTTCGAAGGAATCTCGAATTGGGGCGCGCCGCGAATCCACAGCGGAGTGATGCGGCTCGGCGCCGTCACGCCCGGCGCTATCGAGGGCTGGAATGCGCGCACCTTCGCGATCGCCGGGAACCGATCCTGGATCGCCGAGCGGTGGGCGACGTCGCTCGGCGACGCCTCGCCGCGCGCGCACGTTCGCGAAATCGCCGCCGCCAATTATGCGCCGCGGATCCTGGCCTGGCGCGATACCCTGCGCTGGCTCGGCGCGAGCGCCGCAAGCAGCGGCGCGATCGCGGCCGCCGACGAGATGCGCGGGATCGACGGCCCGTCGGGGATCGGCGTCGCCGCGACCGCGCTCGCCGCGGCCGCAGGGCTCGCCGCGCTGCCGAAGCTGGCGCGCGCCGGCTGGCTGCTCGTCCGCAACGGATCCCTCGAAGGGTGCCTCAAGCAGGTCGGCAGGGCGGTGCTCGACGGCCTCAATGAAGCAGGGCTCGTCTCCGATCTCGAGCGCGAAGCCGCCTGGTTCGAGGTCGGGCGCGGGATCGACGGGCGCCGAGACATCATCGTGCACGATGTCTCTCGCGCCACCGAGCGGGCCGTGATCGAGGCGATCGCCGAGATCCTCGGGCCGGTGCGGAACCCTCGCTATCTCCTCGTCCGCACGAGCTGGCTGGGCCAACGCAGGAGAGTCGATTATCACGCCGTGCCCTCGGCGATCGCGCGCCGACGCGAATGGGCAGAGCACTTCCATCAGGCGTGGCAGCGCCGGGTCGGCACGTCGCGGCTGGTATTCACCCGGACCGCCGAAGGACGGTTGCTCCTGCTCCGCGCCCGGGCACGGTCGTTCGCAGCCGGGTTCCAGCGGATCGTCGATCGGCAGTCCGCCTGGTTGTGACGCCTTGTGCCGCACCGCCGGAGAAGCGAGCATGGCGGGCAAGTCGGCCTTCCGTCGCCAATGCGGAGATCCAATCATGACCGAGCGCCTCGTGCTGCACGAATATTCGCAGTCCGGAAACTGCTACAAGATCCGGCTCACCGCGGCCCTGCTCCGCGTGCCGCTCGAACGGCGCGAATATGATATCGCGAAAGGCGAGACGCGCACGCCCGAATTCCTCGCCGGCATCAATCCCAACGGCCGCATCCCCGTGCTGCAGGTCGGCGATCGCTTCATCCCGGAGAGCAATGCCGCCTGCTTCTACCTCGCCGACGGCACGAGGCTCGTGCCGGAGGATCGTTTCGACCGCGCCGACATGCTGCACTGGATGTTCTTCGAGCAGTACAATCACGAGCCGAACGTCGCGACCCTGCGCTTCTGGCGCGCCTTCGTCGGCGAGGACCGGCTGGGCGAGGCGCAGCGCGCGCAGATCCCGGCCAAGCAGGCGGCGGGGGAGGCGGCGCTCAAGCTGCTCGACGATCACCTCGCATTGCGCGATTGGCTGGTCGGCGATCGGCCGACCCTCGCCGACATCGCCCTCTACGCCTACACCCATGTTGCCGGGGAAGGCGGCTTCGACATCGCCGCCTTTCCCGCGATCGGCGGCTGGCTCGATCGGATGGCGGGGGAGCCGGGTTACGTCGCAATGGGCGGCTGACCGGACGCCCTGCAGGATGCCACAATCTTGCCGAAATTCCGGTCCGCGGGAGCCATTCGGCTTGCCCTCGCTGGCCGCCTGCACTAAGTCTCGGACAACGTTCGGCCGCTCCGGGAAGGGGCGGCCCTTATTGTTTGTGGAGAGACGATCCGTGGCCCAGCCGCTCATGCCCCATGCGACCGCGTCCTGGTTGGTCGACAATACTTCCCTCACTTTCGAGCAGATCGCCGAATTCTGCGGGCTGCACATCCTCGAGGTGCAGGCGATCGCCGACGACACCGCGGCGACCAAGCTGACCGGGCGCGATCCGATCCGCGCCGGCGAGCTCACCCAGGAGGAGATCGAGCGCGGCCAGGACGATCCGGAATATCGCCTGCGCATCCACAAGGAACCCGATCCGACCCGCCGCACCAAGGGCCCGCGCTACACGCCGGTCTCCAAGCGCCAGGACAAGCCGGACGGAATCGCCTGGATCATCCGCAACCATCCGGAGATCTCCGACGGCGCGATCTCGAAGCTGATAGGCACCACCCGCACGACCATCGCCGCGATCCGCGACCGCAGCCACTGGAACATCGCCAACATCCAGCCGAAGGACCCGGTGACCCTCGGCCTCTGCTCGCAGCGCGAGCTCGATGCGATTGTCGCCAAGGCCGCCAAGCAGGCCGGCATCGAGCAGCCGCAGGGCGACGCCCGTCTCGATGGCGATCGCGAGGCGCTGATCGAGGAGCTGCGCCGCGAGCGCGAGGCGGCCGCGCGCGACGCCGACTCCGCCCATGCCGCCGAGGACGCGAACGCCGGCTTCATCGATCCGTTCAAGAGCTGACGAATTGATCCTCCCTGTCAGCCGCAGACTGATGGGGCGGGGGTGTAGACGGGTCGGCATGCCGGCGGCATGCCGAGAGCCGGAACCGGCTGCAGAGCAGCCGTCAGACGAAGCCTGGTGGAGGGGCCGGGGGTGCGGCCGGTCTTCCCGGCCCCTCCACCGCGCTGCGCGCGGTCCCTCTCCCCATCCGCTTCGCGGACAGGGAGGATGATCGCCGATGCAGCCTCCGACGCCTGAACCCGCCGCCCCGGACATCTCGCTCGTCGCCTCGGGCGAGCCCTACACCCATCGCGATCTCACCTATCCGTTCGGCCGCCGCACGCCGACGGAAGGCGCATTGATCGAGATCGCGCCGGGGCTCGGCTGGGCGCGGCTTCCCGTCCCCGGATCGCTCAACCACATCAACGTCTGGGTGCTCGACGACGGCGAGGGCGTCGCGCTGGTCGATACCGGCCTCGACATCGCGCCGTGCCGCGCCGGCTGGGAGGCTCTGCTCGCCGGGCCGCTCGCCGGCCGCGCCGTCACCCGCGTGATCGTCACCCATTTTCATCCCGATCACGTCGGCCTCGCCGGCTGGCTGTGCGAGCGCTTCGCGGCGCCGCTGTGGATGAGCCGCGGCGAGTGGCTCTACGCGCGGATGCTCACGGCCGACGTGCGCGACGCGCCGCCCCGCGAGGCGCTCGCCTTCTGGCGCGGCGCCGGCTGGAGCGAGGAGAGGATCGCCGACGAGGCGGCGCGGGGCTGGGGCCGGTTCGCGGCCATGGTCTCGCCGGTCCCGGTCGGTTTCGTCCGCCTCCGCGACGGCGACGCCATGACCATCGGCGGCCGCACCTGGCGGGTGGTCACCGGCTCGGGCCATTGTCCCGAGCACGTCTGCCTGCTCGACGAGGCGGGCAAGCTGCTGATCGCCGGAGACCAGGTGCTGCCCAAGATCACCTCGAACGTCTCGCTCGGCCTCAGCGAGCCCGAAGCCGACCCGCTCGGTGAATGGCTCGCGTCGATCGACCGGTTGCGCGGCCTCCCCGACGATCTCCTCGTCCTGCCTTCGCACGGCGAGCCGTTCACCGGCCTCCATGCCCGGCTCGATGCGCTGGAGGCGGGGCACCGCGGCAGGCTCGACGCGCTGCATGCCCGGCTCGACGAGCCGCGCCGCGCGGTCGACTGTTTCGGCACGCTCTTCGCCCGCCGGATCGAGGACAGGGTGATCGGCCTCGCCACCGGAGAGGCGCTCGCCCATCTGCGCCATCTCGAGGTCGAGGGCAGGGCCGTGCGCGAGGTTCGCGACGGCATCTGGTGGTGGCGCGCCGCCTGAGGCGCCGCCTCATCCGGGCTGCGACGTCTCCCGCGCGGCCTCGTCCAGCAGCCAGGCCTCGAACGCCGCGCCGGCCTCGCTCGGCCGCGCGCTCTTCAGCCGGGTGAGCCAATAGGATCCGGTGGTGATGGTGAGGTGGAACGGGCGGCGCAGCGATCCTGCCGCGAGCGCCGGTCCGAACAGGCGCGGAAAGGCAAGGGCGACGCCCTCGCCGGAAAGCGCGGCTTCGACCATCAGCGCCGCCGAATCGAACACCGGGCCGGTGAGCGGCGGGCATTCGAGCCCGGCGGCGGCGAACCAGGCGGGCCATTCGTCGGCGCGGTAGGAGCGGAGCAGCACCTCGCGGCGAAGATCCTCCGGTGCAGCGAGCCGGGAGGCCGTCCGGGCATCGCACAGCGGCGTCGCCGGCGCATCGAACAGGGGAATGGCGTCGGTGCCGTGCCACGCGCCGTCGCCGAAGCGGATCGCCATGTGCAGCCCCTCCTCGGCGAGATCGACCCGGTTATTGTTGGTGCTCAGGCGCAGATCGATCCAGTCGTGCGCCTCCCGGAACCGGGCGAGCCGCGGCAGCAGCCATTTCACCGCGAACGTGCCGACCACGCCGACCGACAGGATCTGGCGCTTCCCGCCGTCCTGCAGGCGAAGGATGAACTCCGCCATGCGATCGAAGGAATCGCGCACCACCGGCAGCAGGCCGAGAGCCTCGTCGGTGAGCGCGAGGCCGCGCGGCAGGCGGTGGAACAGGGGCTTGCCGAGACGCTCCTCCAGCCCCTTAACCTGATGGCTGAGCGCGGCCGGAGTCACCGAAAGCTCGATCGCCGCCTTGGTGAAGCTGAGGTGCCGGGCCGCGGCCTCGAAGGCCCTGAGCGCGTTCAACGGCAGATACGGCCGGATCATCCATCCTCCCCCTTGCTCGATCCACCCTAGCGGCGGCGCCCGGCCGAAGCAGGCGAGCAAAATTCAACGCTGCCCTTAGCAGGGCTTGGCGCCGCCTGTCCGCCATCGCGCCGCTGGGGGTGACGGAGGCTGGAGTGTACCGCCATCTGATCTGCGATTGCAGATATTGGGATTATCGGGCAGCGTCGCCGAGGCCGCACAGGGGGCAGGAATGGCGCAGGACGAAGAGAGCGGGAGCTGGCGCGATACGATCCTCGCCGGGCTCGCCAATTACATCGACGCCGGCTCGATCGTCGCCGGATCGGTCGCCCTCGCCCTGTGGAAGGACATCCACGGCCTCTCGGACACGTTCATCGGCCTGATCGGCGCGTTCAGCGCCAATGCCATTTCGGCCGGCGTCGGGGCGCTGATCGGCGGCATCCTCTGCGACCGCTTCGGGCGCAAGAAGATCTACCAATACGACATGCTGTTCTACGCATTCGGCATGCTCTGGCTGGTCTTCGCCAGCGCGCCGTGGATGATCGTGCTCGGCTTCGTCCTCGTCGGCCTCGCGGTCGGCGCCGACATCCCGGCGTCCTGGTCGCTGATCGCGGAGCAGGCGCCGGACAGGAAAAGGGGCGCGCATTCCGGGGTGGCGCAATTGCTCTGGTATTTAGGCCCGGTCGCGGTGCTGACCGCCGCCTATTTCCTCCAGCCGTTCGGCATCGACGGCGTGCGCTGGCTGTTCGGCCACCTGTTCGTGCTCGCCCTGGCGCTCACCTTCCTGCGCGCGAAGATGCGCGAATCGCGGCGCTGGGAGGAGGCGCAGGCGGCGGGGCTCGAGACTCCGGCGGCGCGCAGCGCCGGCTGGCGCGCGCTGCTGCGCCCGCCCTATCTCGGCTCGATGCTGTTCCTCGCTGCCATGTACGGCCTGTGGAACCTCTGGGCCGGCTACAACGGCTTCTTCACGCCCTATCTGATCGAGCAGAACAACCTGCCCGTGTGGACCGCGACGATGCTGCCGGCGAGCTACTTCCTGATCGGCATGTTCTCGATCCTGCTCATCTTCATGACGCTGTCGGACCGGGTGAACCAGCGCCTGCTGTTCGGCATCTCGGCGGCGCTGCACGTCGTCGGCATGGCGCTGCTGGCGATCTTCGGTTTCCGGCTGGAGGTGGTCGTCGCCCATGTCGTGATCATGGGCGTGGCGGGCGGCTTCGGCGCCCAAAGCTTCTTCCAGCTCTGGTCGGCCGAGCTCTTCCCGACCGAGATCCGCTCCACCGCCCAGGGACTCACCTTCGCGATCGTCCGGATCGGCCTCGGCATCTGGAGCCTCGCCGTGCCGACGCTCGCCGCGACCAGCTTCACCACGCTCGCCTGGATCCTCACCGGCTTCCTCGTCGCCTCGGGCGCGATCGGGCTGATCTGGGCGCCACGGACTGAGGGCAAGTCGCTCGAGCAGCTCCAGGCGGAGCGCGAGGGGCGGGCGGTGCGGGCGTGAAGACGGCGAGTCTCGCAACGCGTCGCAAAAGACGCGCGAGAGGCGCCCTCCACGTCACCGCGCGTGCACGTCTCTGCCCCAGAAGGGCGCCTTGCTCGTCTTGCCGATCCCTGGATTGAGCCGGTTGCACGGATCGAGATCGCGATAGAAAGCGGCGAGCTCCGCCGCCGCCGGATAGAGGTGGCCGACATTGTGCTCGGCCGGGTAGCGGGCGCGGCGAGCGTCGAGCATGCTGCACAGGCCCGCCTTTACCGCCTCCGCATCGGCGCCCCTTCGCACCAGATAATCATGGTGGAAGACGTGGCAGAAGAAATGGCCGTAGCGCAGCCGCACCGGAATGTCCTTCTCCAGCGCCGCCGGCAGCGTCTCGGTCCAGTCCTGCTCGTTGCGCGGCAGCGCGAAATCGAGCGCGACGAGATCCTCGATCGCGTCCGCGTGGACCAGGCGATAGCGGATCGCGGCGCCGGCGCAGGCGAAGCGGTGCAGGAAGGCCGCGTCCGCTTCCGCCGGGGTGCATTCGAAATAGCCGCCCTCCGACGCCGCGAACAGCGCGTCGAGGCAGGCCCGGGCGTCCCCGCCGCCGCCCGGCATCTTGAGCAGGAGGTGGTGCTCGTAACGGTCGCGCCAGGCGAGCATCCGCGCCGGCAGATGGCGGGGCGCGAGGCGCGCGGCCCATTGCATCAGCCGGTCGGCGAAGCCCTCGCCGCGGCGGCCGCCGCAGCGCCGCGCCAGGCGGTCGATCCGGGCTTTCAGCGCGAACAGCGCCGGCAGCCGATCGGTGCCGAGGTGGCGCACGGCCAGGAAGCTGTCCTTGCCATAGGCGGCGGCCACGTCGAACGCGTCGCGGTGCATATATTCGGCGGCGATGGGCAGCGCGGCCTTGCCGCCGAGCAGCCGCCGCCGGAGCGCCGCGAACTCCGCCGGATCGTTGGTGCCGACGTAGAAGGTCGTCGTCTCGGCATCGCGCGGGAAGGTGTCGAGCCGGGCGGCGAAGACGATCACCCGGCCTGCGCTCCCCGAAGCCTCGAACAGGCAGCGCGGATCGGCGTTGAACCGCGCCGGCGTCTCCGCGTCTATGTCGCGGACGTGCTCGCTATAGCGCTGGTCGGACGCCCGGCGTTGCGGATCGTGCGCGACGTCGCCCGCGTCGAACCGGCCCCTCTCGAGCCGGGCGAGCATCTCCTCCGGCGTCTCGCCCAGCGCGATGCCCAAGTGGTTGACCAGCTGGAGCGTGCCGTCGGCGGCGAGCCGGGCGAACAAGGCGAGCTCGGTATAGGCCGGTCCGCGCCGCACCAGCGCGCCGCCCGAATTGTTGCAGACGCCGCCGAGCACCGAGGCACCGAGGCAGGAAGAGCCGATCACCGAATGCGGCTCGCGGCCGAGCGGCTTCAACGCCCGCTCGAGCTGGGAGAGGGTGGTGCCGGGGAGGCACAGCGCCTGCCTGCCGCCGTCGAGCAAATGGATGCGGGCGAGCCGCAGGGTCGAGACGATCAGCACGCCGCCGGGATAGTCGCCGTCCGGGGTAGATCCGCCGGTCAGGCCGGTGTTCGCGGCCTGGACGATGATCGCGACTCCTGTGCGGACAGCCGCTTGGGCGACGCGCCAGAGCTCGACGAGGGTGCCCGGCCGGACGACCGCGATCGCGCCGCCCTCGCCGTGGCGATAGCCCCGCCGGTAGCGCAGCGTCGCGGCCGGGCCGGTCAGGACATGCCGGCGGCCGACGGTCCCGCGCAATTCGCGCAGCAGGGCGGTCTGGTCAGGGATGCGTCCTCGCCCAGTCCAGGGCGGCCTGCAGCGTCGTCACCCACACCTCCTTGCGGTGCGCCGCCAGCCAGCCGATCAGCGCCTTGTGCGCGGCGTCGCTGGTCTGGAGGTAATCGCCGGCGATGCCGTGAAAGACGTAGACCGCCATGCCGCCTCCGCTGCGCGCCTGCTCGGCGAAGGCGATCAGCTCGGATCCGGACACGGTCTCTGGAAAGCCGCGCGCGGGCACCCGCATCGGATCGATCCTCGCGGCGTCGCGCCGGAGGTCGTCGGGCGAGGCCTCGACGCTGCGCACGTAGGTGACGAGCCCGGCGGCGCGCAGCGGCTCGAGATAATCGGTGCCGCCGGCGACGCTTTGCCCGCACGGCGTTGCCATGCCGTGTCGCGCCCGGCCGTCGAGCGCGGCGAGCAGGACGTTCTGCTGCGCGATCTCCTTGAGCATGCTCGGCACCGTATAGGCCTCGCTGGTGTAGCGCGGATCGGCGGGGAAGCTGGCGGCCGAGCAGGCGTGGAAGATCGTGTGGTTGCCGAGCTCGTGTCCGGCCGCCGCCGCCGCCCGCCAGCGCGGCACGTCGGCCTCCTTCACGTTGGCGAGGAAGAAGCTCGCCTTGAAGCCGGCGGCGTCGAGCAGGGGCAGGGCATGGTCGAGCTGCGAGGTCAGCGCGTCGTCATAGCTCAGGACCACGGCGGCCTTCGCGCCGTTCGGCCATTCGGTCGCCTGCGCCGTGACGGCCAGGCCCAGCAGCCACGCCGCCGCGGCAAGACGTTTCAGCATTCGTCGCTCTCCCGTTTCGGGGGACGGCTAGAAGAGCACCATTGTGGAGACAAGCGTCGCGGTGCCGGTCTTGCGCGGCTCGGGCCGCGGGTGGATACTTCGGCCGGGGTCATCCCGACTCGTGGGGGGGAAAGATGACGCAGAGATACGGCGCGTGGCGCGTCTCCCGCATCTGGCACGCCCGGCGTGTACTCGCGGCCGCTCTGGCTTTGGTCTGGGTCGCCGCCTGCGGCACGCTGATCGCACCCTACAGCCTCGAGGCCTACAAGAACGCCACCTCGCTCAAGGCCGAGACGCTGGCGATGATCGCGGAATCGGGCGATCCCTATTCGGCCCACGAGGACGAGGTGAAAGCGCTGAAGATCAAGCTGATGGCCGCCCAGGAGTTCGCCGCCGGAATGCCGAAGAACAAGCTCAGCGCGGCGCAGTGGCAGACGATGAACGATCCCGACGGCGGCCTCGCCGGCGAATATTGGGTGGTCTGGCAGCGTCAGGGCACGGTCAGCAGCACGGCAATGGCCGCCCAGCTCCGCCAGATCGGCGACGCTTTCGACGAGATCATCTGCCTCGAGGCGAACAAGGAAAAGAACACCGCGTGCGTGTCCGCTCAATAGCCGGAGCCGTCAGCCATGTCCCAGTTCGATGACTTTATCGATGGCGTGAAGCAAGGGATCGCCCCTCTGGTCGGCGAGTTCGTCGGCGGGCTGAAGCAGGATGCGACGACCGACATGCAGGCCTTCCTGCAAGCCAAGGCGGCAGATCTGAAGACCTGGACCGAGGCCCTCGCCAAAGGCGAGATCAGCCAGGGAGAATTCGAGATGCTGGTCAAGGGCGCGAAGTCGCTGCTCAAGCTGCGCGCGCTGCGGATTGCGGGAGTCCAGGCGGCGCGGCTGCAGCGGCTGCGCGATGCCTTCGTGAAGCTGGTCATCGACAAGGCGGTGGGCACCTTCCTGCCCGGCGCTTGACCCTGTCGGGCGCGGGGGCCAAAGCAGGCGCCATGTCGGACCAGTCCCAAGCCATTTCCGAGCTCTCCTTCGAGGCCGCGCTGAAGCGCCTGGAGGAGATCGTTCGTCGCCTCGAGAGCGGCGATGCCTCGCTCGACGAGTCGATCGAGCTCTACGGCGAAGGCGATCGGCTGCGCCAGCAATGCGAGGCGCGGCTGCAGGCGGCCCAGGCGCGCATCGAGAAGATCCAGGTAGGACGCGACGGCCAGCCGACCGGCACCGCGCCCTTCGACCCGGCCTGAGCGGCCCACCCGTGGCGCAAGCCCTTCTCGACCGCGCGTTCGGGCAGATTCGCGCGGAGATCGACGGCCTGTTCGGCGAGTTGCTCGCGGTGCCGCCCGATCCGCGTGCGCCGCTCTACGAAGCGATGCGCTACACCGCGATCGGCGGCGGCAAGCGGCTGCGGCCGCTGCTCGTCACCGCCTCGGCCGGGCTGTTCCACGTCGATCGCGCCCGTGCGCTCCGCGTCGGCCTCGCCGTCGAGGCGATCCACGTCTATTCGCTGATCCACGACGACCTTCCCTGCATGGACGACGATGCCATGCGCCACGGCAAGCCGACTCTCCATCGCGCGTTCGACGAGGCGACCGCGGTGCTCGCCGGGGATTCGCTGCACGCGCTCGCCTTCGAGATCCTGGCCGACGAGGCGAGCCATGAGGATCCGTTCGTCCGCGCCGAGCTGGTCGCCGAGCTTGCCCGCGCCTCCGGGCCGTCGGGCATGGCAGGCGGCCAGATGATGGACATGGCCGCCGCGGAGAACACGCTCGATCTCACCGCCGTCACCCGCCTGCAGCAGCTCAAGACCGGCGCCTTGTTCGGCTTTTGCCTCGAGGCGGGCGCGATCATGGGCCGGGTCCCGCCGGAAGGCCGGACGAAGCTGCGCGGCTATGCCCGCGACGTCGGGCTCGCCTTCCAGATCGCCGACGATCTGCTCGACGAGGAAGGCGAGGAAGCCAAGACCGGCAAGAGGGTCGGCAAGGACCGCGAGCGCGGCAAGGAGACCTTCGTCACCCTGCTCGGACGGGATCGCGCCCGCCAGCAGGCGGAGCTGCTCGTCTCCCAGGCCACCGAATATCTCGCCAGCTACGGCGCCGAGGCCGATCTCCTCCGCGCGATCGCCCGCTTCGCCATCGAGCGGGACCATTGAGAGGCATCGCGCAGCAGCGCTTCGACAAAGGCCCAGCGAGCGGCTAGAAGGTCCCGCTCGGGGGATTTCCACCCACCGTTCGGCCTGAGCTTGTCGAAGACACCCCTTCGTTCATCGGTGACTGAGGGGCAGCGGGCTTCGACAGGCTCAGCCCGAACGGGGAACAGGATGTCAAAGGACCGCAGTCAACTGCGGCCGCGAGGGGCACATGAGAACAGGGGTCTATCCGGGCACGTTCGATCCGATCACGCTCGGCCATATCGACATAATCCGCCGGGGGGCGAAGCTGGTCGATCGGCTGGTGATCGGCGTCACGACCAATCCGTCCAAGTCGCCGATGTTCACGGTCGAGGAGCGGATGGCGATGGTGCGGCGCGAGATCGCCGGCATCGAGGGCGATCTCTCGGTCGTCTCGTTCGATTCCCTGCTGATGGACTTTGCCGAGCGGCAGGGTGCTTCGATGATCGTCCGCGGCCTGCGCGCCGTCGCCGATTTCGAATATGAGTATCAGATGGCGGGGATGAACCAGCAGCTCAACGACCGGATCGAGACCGTCTTCCTGATGGCCGACGTGTCGCTCCAGCCGATCGCCTCGCGCCTGGTGAAGGAAATCGCCCTCTATGGCGGCGAGATCGGCAGGTTCGTGACGCCCGCCGTCGCAATCGACGTCGCCGCACGTGTCGAGCGCATGGGCCGCAAAGGCTCTTGATCCCGACGAACCCCGCGGGCACAATGCAGCCACTCCGGGGAAATGGGAAAAATCATGCGTATCAAGGCACTTGTCGCCCTGTTGATGGGGCTTTTCTTCGCTGGCGCGCTGGCCGCCCAGCCTCTCACGACGCCGCCCGCGCCGCCGCCGCTCGATCCGGAGAACACCCTGCTGCTCGATCTCTCGACCGGCGGCCGCGTCACCATCCAGCTTCGCCCGGACGTCGCCCCCGGCCATGTCGAGCGGATGAAGACCCTGGTGCGCAAGGGCTTCTACAACGGCCTCGCCTTCCACCGCGTGATCGAGGGCTTCATGGCCCAAGGCGGCGATCCGAAGGGTGACGGCACCGGCGGGTCCGACCTCCCCGACCTCAAGGCCGAGTTCAACGGCCTGCCGCACCTGCGCGGCACCCTCGCCGCGGCGCGCACCGACGCGCCGGACACGGCCAACAGCCAGTTCTTCATCATGTTCGCGCCGCGCCTCAGCATGGACGGCAAGTATACGGTGTTCGGCCGCGTCGTTTCCGGAATGAACTTCGTCGATGCGATCGAGCGCGGCGAGCCACCCGCCAGCCCGTCGCGGATCCTCCAGGCGTCGATCGCCGCCGACAATGTCGCGCCGCCGAACTTCGCCGCCGCGGCCGCCCCGGCCGCTCCGGCCCCTGCGGCGGTGCCGGTGCCGGCGGGAACGATCGCGCAATAGTCTCCTGAATTGCGAGTCGACCTCTTCGATTTCGAGCTGCCGCCCGAGCGGATCGCGCTGAGGCCGGCCGATCCGCGCGACAGCGCGCGGCTGCTCCTCGTCGGGGCCGACGCGCTCGACGATCGCATCGTCTCCGAACTTCCCCGGCTGCTGCGCCGTGGCGATACTCTGGTGTTCAACGACACGCGGGTGATTCCGGCGCAGCTCGAAGGCCGGCGCGGCGATGCCCGGATCGGCGCGACGCTGCACAAGCGCGAAGGGCCACGCGACTGGCGCGCCTTCGTCCGGAACGCCAAGCGCGTGCGGTCCGGCGACCGCATCGATTTCGGCAACGGCGTCACCGCGCTCGCCGGCGCGCGGAGCGAGGACGGCGCGATCCTGCTCTCGTTCGAGGGCGAGGAGCCGGTCGAGCTCCTGCTCGAGCGCGCGGGGCGCATGCCGCTGCCGCCGTACATCGCCGCGCGGCGGGAGGCGGACGCCCGCGACGCCGAGGACTATCAGACGATGTTCGCGCGGGAAAAAGGCGCCGTCGCCGCCCCGACCGCCGCGCTTCACTTCACCCCGCGGCTGATCGACGCGCTCGCCGAGGCCGGAATCGGTCACGAGACCCTGACCCTCCATGTCGGCGCCGGCACCTTCCTGCCGGTCAAGGCCGACGACACCGACGAGCACCGCATGCACAGCGAGTGGGGCCGGATCGACGCGGCAACGGCAGACCGGCTGAATGCGGTGCGGGCCGGCGGCGGTCGGATCGTCGCCGTCGGCACCACCTCGCTGCGTCTGCTCGAGAGCGCCGCCGGCGAGGACGGGCTGCTGCGCGCGTTCGAGGGCGATACCGCGATCTTCATCACGCCCGGCTATCGCTTCCGGGCGGTCGGCGGGCTGCTCACCAACTTCCACCTGCCGCGCTCGACCCTGTTCATGCTGGTCTCGGCGCTGATGGGCCGCGAGCGCATGCAGCAGGCCTATGCCCATGCCATCGAGAACGGCTACCGCTTCTATTCCTACGGCGACGCGAGCCTGCTGCTGCCGGAACAGTGAGCTCATCCAGATCCGTCATCCCGGCGCAGGCCGGGATCTCGGCGAGAACTCGCGCCGGGCTTTTTGGAGTGCCCCATCGATGCCGCGCCCTTCCGGCCGGAGATCCCGGCCTTCGCCGGGATGACGGGCGTGGGAAAGCGTGTCCTTCACCTCCGTCGCCAGTTCCGCTAGGGGGCGCCACCGTGACCTCCCGTTTCTCCTTCTCGATCGCCGCGACCGATGGCGCGGCCCGCATTGGCACGATCTCGATGCTCCGGGGCGAGATCCGCACGCCCGCCTTCATGCCGGTCGGCACCGCCGCCACGGTCAAGGCGATGAAGCCGGCCGACGTCCGCGCCGCCGGGGCCGACATCATCCTCGGCAACACCTACCATCTGATGCTCCGCCCTGGCGCCGAGCGCGTCGCCCGCCTCGGCGGCCTGCACCGCTTCATGCAATGGGACCGGCCGATTCTCACCGACAGCGGCGGCTATCAGGTGATGAGCCTCTCCGAGCTGACGAAGAAGAGCGAGGAGGGGGTGCGCTTCAAGAGCCATCTCGACGGCTCGGCGCACATGATCACGCCGGAACGGTCGATGGAGATCCAGCGCCTGCTCGGCAGCGACATCGTCATGGCCTTCGACGAATGCACCTCCTACCCCTCGACGCGCGACGCGGCGGCCGCCTCGATGGAGCGCTCGATGCGCTGGGCGCGCCGCTCGCGCGACGGCTTCGATTCGGGCGCGGAGCATGCCGCGCGCGCCGCCTTGTTCGGCATCCAGCAGGGCGCGATGGAGGAGGACCTGCGGCGGATCTCGGCCGAGAAGCTGATCGAAATCGGCTTCGACGGCTATGCGGTCGGCGGCCTGGCGGTGGGCGAGGGGCAGGAGATCATGTTCCGCACCCTCGATTTCGCCGCGCCGATGCTTCCCGCCGACCGGCCGCGCTACCTGATGGGCGTCGGCAAGCCGGACGACATCGTCGGCGCGGTGGAGCGCGGCATCGACATGTTCGACTGCGTGCTGCCGACCCGCTCCGGCCGCACCGGCCAGGCCTTCACCCGCTCGGGCCCGATCAGCATCAAGAACGCCAAATTCGCCGAGGACGAAAGCCCGCTCGATCCCGATTGCGCCTGCCCGGTCTGCACCACCTGGTCCCGCGCCTATCTGCACCACCTGGTCCGCGCCGGCGAGATGCTCGGCGCGATGCTGATGACCGAGCACAATATCCGCTTCTACCAGGCGCTGATGGCCGACCTCCGTCAGGCGATCGCGGAGCGGCGGCTGACCGCCTTTGCCGACGCTTTCCGGGCCCGCTACCTCGGCCGCTGAGCCGGCGCCGGCCGGCCGCTCCCGGGCAAAGCCTTGCAAATGCCGCAATTCCTGCCCATTTCGCCGGCGTAGCGGGTGGCGTATATTTCCGAGTCTCTTGCCGTAACGGAGCACCGTTCTACCGGATCGGTCTTGTCAGCGATCGGACCGGCCCTCAAGGAACGCGTCCTTTCGGGAGTAGTGGATGCTGTTGTCGACTGCCGCACTGCCTGAACTTGTCTTGCCGGTCTCGCCGAAGCGGAACTGGCCGGCGGTGCTTCTGCTCGCGCTCACGTTTCTGCTTTACCTGCTCGCCGCCTTTAGCCTGGCGGGACTCCAGCCGGCCAGGGAGATTGCGCGCGGAGACGCCCGCGGCGGGCGGATCGTGGTGCCGGGGCTCGGCACGCCGCCGCAGCCGGAGCCGATGCGCTTCCGCGACGTCGCACCCGAGGACGCCAAGGCGATCAACGCCGCCGTGCCGATCTCCGACCTTCCCAATCCGGCCGCGCGGGCGTTCAAGGCGCGCTTTTCAAGCGACCTCGACCGCCTCCGGGCGACCGAGTGCCTGACCGCCGCGATCTATTACGAAGCCGCGACCGAGCCGCTCGACGGCCAGCGCGCGGTGGCCCAGGTGGTGCTGAACCGCGTCCGTCACCCCGCTTACCCGCGCAGCGTCTGCGGCGTCGTCTTCCAGGGTTCCGAGCGTGCCACCGGCTGCCAGTTCACCTTCACCTGCGACGGCGCGATCCGCCGCACGCCGATGGCCTCGCTTTGGGCCCGCGCCCGCCAGGTCGCCGAGGAAGCGCTCGCCGGCAAGGTCTATGCGCCGGTCGGCTGGGCGACGCATTATCACACCAATTGGGTGGTGCCTTACTGGAGCTCGAGCCTCACCAAGCTCGCCAACGTCGGCACCCACATCTTCTACCGCTGGGAAGGCGGCTGGGGTCGCCCGCCGGCGTTCCGCTTCCAGGCGACCGGCCTCGAGCCGCAGATCGCGCTGATGCGCCATCTCACTTCCGATCCCGCCTCGCTCGCCGATGCCGAAGAGCTGAGCGTCGATCAGGCTGCGGCGCTCGCCGCCGCCGAGGCCGCCGCGGCCGGCACCGCGACGCTGCCGCCGGGCGTCGTGCCTGCCTCCGCGCCGGGCTCGCTGACCTCGGACATCAAGAACCGGCCGGTTATCCGGCGCTACGAGCCGATGACCCGCGAGGCGGCGACCGACGCGGCGCTGGCGCGCAGCAAGGAGCCGGCGCCCGCCAGCCTGCACTGGGCACTGTCGGGCCTGCCCTCCAGCGGGGCCAAGCCCGCGACCCCGCTCGGCAAGAAGGCCGAGGGCGAACCGGCGCCGCCGAAATGCCTCGAAGGCATCCGCAAGCTGCCGGCTGCCGGCGAGGGGCAGGCGCAGGCGCAGGCCTGCTGATCCGCGTCGGCGGCGAGGCGCCCGCCCGCCAAAGGCTCAGGCGATCGGACTGAGCGCCGGCTCCCAGCTGCCCTCGACGGTGACGACCTCGCCGGCGGCGCCGTCGGCATCGACCATTCCGTAGAGCAGGCCGTCCTCGCTCCGCACGAAGCGCAGCGCGTCGAGCACCGCCCGGGCGGCGCCGTTGCGCGCCGTCTGGGCGTAATTGACGGCGATGCGCGCGACGCGGCGGCCCGGCCGGGCGGCAAGGTGGGCGAACAGTGCCTCCTCGATGAACTTCCCCTGCACCCGGCAGGAGAGCATCAGATCGTCGATCCGCAGCGTCTCGCCCTCGAACCGGGCAAGGCAGAAGCCGACGATCCCATAGTCGCCGTAGCGATCCGAGCAGCGGACGACATAGCTCTCGCGCTCCGGATCGGCGAGCAGCGCCTCGACTTCGTCGGGGCGGTACTTGCGGCCAGAGAAATTGAGTTGGTTGGTGCGCTGCACGAGCTCGGAGATGCGCTCGCGGTCATCGGGGCGTGGCGGGCGGATCTCGGCGCGGATCTCGCAGGCACGCAGGAAATCGAGATAATCGTCGCCATAAGCGGCAGCCGCCTCGCTGCGTGCGCTCGCTTCCCTGTACATCAGCCGCCGGCGGCGCGATTCCTCGGTGACCGCGCCCTGCAGCCGCGGATGCTCGAGCAGCCTGAACAGCGCGGTATCGGGCAGCACCTCCACGCCCGGCACGGCGCCGGCGACCTCCTCCCGCTCGAACGGATTGTCGTCGACGAAGATCAGGCTGTCGGTGCCGATATCGAGCCGCTGGGCAATCTGGCGCACGCCGTCCGATTTCGGCCCCCAGCCGATCGAGGGATGCAGCAGATAGTCTTCGAGCCCGAGCCGGCGGAGCTGCGCGAGCGCATCCTCCGGAGCATTCTTGCTGACCACCGAGATCAGGATCCCGCGCTCGTCGAGCCCGCGGAAGATTTCGCCCACACCATTGCGCAGGCGCACGCCGCCCTCGAGCAGCACGCCGTCCCACAGGGTGTTGTCGAGGTCGAAGATCACGCATTTGGCCGCAGGTTGCGCGGGCGAAAGCGCTCTCTTCACCGAGCGGGCGCCCTGCTTGACGAGGTCCAGCGCCAGGAAGACGAGCTGGGCGCCGTCCTCGGCACCCGGCGTCAGGGCGATGCTGAAGGCGAGGCCGGCGCTGATCAGCTGGCCGAACGCACCGGCGGGCACCTCCTCGCGATTGTAGCCGGGATTGAGGGTGAGGGTGCGCAGGAACGGGCGAGGAAGCTGCTCCGGCCGCGCCTCCGGATCGCAGCCGCTGCGGTCGACCGCCATCGACAGCAGCAGGGTGACCGGCGCTTCTCCCGGATTGTAGACTTCCGCAACGAAGGCATCGGGCTCGGTCGCACGGGCGCGCCGCAAGCGGCGGTTGAGCCGCTCGAGCAAAGAATAGCTCAGCCAGGACCAGCGCTGGTCGCCGGTCAGCCGCGCGACGAGCGTTCCGGCGCGATCGATCCAGGGAACCAGCGTCCCGGCGACGCGCTCGGCCGCGGCGACCACGCCGCTCGGCAGCAGCCGAAGATTGGCCTGGGCCTCGATCTTGCCCCAGCGCCGGAAGACGACTTCCGCCGCCGGGCGTCCGTCGCGCGCGAAATGCGGGTTGGGATAGACGCCATATTCGAAGCGGCGGCAGCGGCCGTCGGACCGTGCCTCGTAGAGGCTGCAGGAGGCATAGCAATCGGGCGCGGCGCATTCGGTGCAATGCTCGCCCCACAGCAGAAAGGCGCGTCGGCTCGGCGCCCCCGCAGGGACGTAGCTGTGGCGGGGGCGGGATGCCTCCCGCATCGGCCGATGCTTGTCGAACTCGAACACGTTTTCCTCGACGGATGAACAAGCCACAGATAGCGCGGCGGCGAGGCGATTGCTCCTGGGCGAAAGTCCCGTAAAAGCCGGCGTCCCGTCCGGGGACAGGCGCTCGGCAGGTTCTTTCCGGTCAGGCGGCCGGGGGAACGTCTCCCTGGCGGAGGACATGCCGCTGCAGCTTGCCGGTGGCGGTCTTGGGCAGCGCATCGACGAACTCGATCTCGCGCGGGTATTTGTACGGCGCGATTGTCGCCTTGACGTGCTCCTGAAGCGCGACGGCGAGGGCAGGGCTGCGCTCCGCGCCCGGCGCGGCAACGACGAACGCCTTCACGATCTGGCCGCGCTCGTCGCAGGGCGCGCCGATCACCGCGCATTCCTGCACGGCCGGATGGCCGTACAGCGCATTCTCCACCTCCGGCGCCGCGATATTGTACCCGGCCGAGATGATCATGTCGTCGGAGCGGGCGAGATACCAGAAATAGCCGTCCTCGTCGGCGCGATAGGTGTCGCCGGTGACGTTCCAGCCGCGCTGCACGTAGAGGCGCTGGCGCTCGTCGTCGAAATAGCGGCAGCCGGTCGGCCCCTTCACCGCCAGCCGGCCGGTGCCGTGCGCGAGCGGCCGGCCGTCCGCATCGAGCACGCAGGCCTGGTAGCCGGGAACGGCCCTGCCGGTCGCTCCGGGGCGGATGTCGCCGCCGCTGGCCGAGATGAAGATGTGCATCATCTCGGTCGCGCCGATCCCGTCGACGATGCCGATGCCGGTCGCCTCGCGCCATGCCCGCCAGGTCGCGGCGGGGAGATGCTCGCCGGCCGAGACGCAGGCGCGCAGCGAGGTGAGGCGCCGCTCGGGCGCCAGCGCCAGCATCGCCTTGTAGGCGGTCGGCGCGGTGGCGAGCATTGTCACCCCGTGCCGCTCGATTGCATCGAGCAGCGGCTTGGGGCCGGGCTGCTCGATCGTCACCGCCGTTCCGCCGAACCGCCACGGAAAGATCAGCAGCATGCCGAGCCCGAAGGTGAAGGCGATCGGCGCCGAGCAGGCCCACAGGTCGGACGCGCTCGGCGTCAGCAGGTGGCGCGCGAAGCTGTCGGCGCAGGCGAGGACGTCGCGATGATAATGGATGCAGCCCTTCGGCTTGCCGGTGGTGCCCGAGGTGAAGGCGATCAGCGCGACGTCGTCCCGAAAGGTCGCCACGGGGGTGAAGCCCGGTGCGACCCCGTCGAGCCGCGTCTCCAGCGCACCATTGCCGCTGTCGCCGTCGTAGACCAGGGTCGATCGCACCAGCCCCGTCGTCGCCGCGGCGGCCGCGAAGTCGGCGAGGCAGCGGCCGTCGACGATGGCGTGGGAAACCTGGGCGCGCTCGAGGATCGTCGCGATCTCCAGCGGACGCAGGATCGGCATGGTCGCGACGACGATGCCCCCCGCCTTGAGGATGCCGAGCCACGCGGCGTACAGCATCGCCCCGTTCGGGCCGCGCAGCAGCACGCGGTTGCCGGGCACCAGGCCTTCCTCCTCGACGAGCAGCCGGGCGATGCGATCGGAGAGGTCGCGCATCTCGGCATAGGTCCAGCGTCCCGCGTCGTTCAGTACCGCGACCGCGTCCGGCGCGCCGGTGCCGATCAGCGCGACGGCGGCATTGAGCCTGTCCGGATAGGCGAGCTCGGGAAGGTCGAACAGGAATTCGGGCTGAAGCTCGGGCGGGGGCAGGCGGTCCCGCACGAAGGTGTCGAGATGCGCCGTCGGTGCCATCATTCGGGCACCACCGCCGTCGCCTCGATCTCGATCAGCGCCTCCGGCTCGACCAGCGCCGAGACCTCCACCACCGCCATGGCGGGATAGTGGCGGCCCATCGTCTCGCGCCACGCCGCGCCGATCTCCGCCAGTCCCGCCACATAAGCGTCGCGGCTCGTCACGTAGCAGGTCATGCGCACGACGTGCTCGGGTCCCGCGCCGTCTTCCTCGAGAATGGCGAGGATGTTGCGCAGCACCTGACCGAACTGGCCGGGAAGGTCGCCGGCGGCGAAGCGCTCTTCGGCATCCCACCCGACCACCCCGGCGGTGAAGATCATCCGGCCGCGCGCCGAGATGCCGTTGGAATAGCCTTTCGGGCGCGGCCAGCCCGGCGGGAGCAGCGCCCTCATCCGCCCTGCTCCGCAAGATGGGCGCGGGCGATCACCACTTTCTGCACTTCGGATGCTCCCTCGTAGATGCGCAGCGCCCGGATCTCGCGATACAGCCGCTCGACGGCGACGCCGCGCGTCACGCCGAGGCCGCCGAACATCTGCACCGCCTTGTCGATCACCTGCTGGGCGCTGTCGGTCGCGTGGAGCTTGGCGAGCGCCGCCTCCCGGGTGGTGCGGCCGCCCTTCACGTCGCGCAGCCAGGCAGCACGATAGACGAGCAGGGCGGAGGTCTCGACGTCGAGCACCATCTCGGCGAGCTTCGCCTGGGTGATCGCATTGTCGGCCAGCGTGCCGCTGCCGAGGCGCCGCGCGACCGCATGCGCGCTTGCCTCGTCGAGCGCCCGGCGGGCAAAGCCGAGCGCCGCCGCGCCCACCGTCGTACGAAAGACGTCGAGCGTCGCCATCGCCTGGGCGAAGCCGCGGCCGCGTTCGCCGATCAGCGCATCGGCCGGCAGTCGCACGCCGTCCAGCCGCAGGGTGGCGAGCGGATGCGGCGCGATCACCTCGATCCGCTCGCTGTCGTCCAGCCCCGCGCTGTCGCGGCCGACGAGGAAGGCGGAGATGCCCCTCGCGCCGGGCGCCTCGCCGGTGCGGGCGAACAGCACGTAATAATCGGCGATGCCGCCGTTCGAGATGTAGGTCTTGGCCCCGGCGAGCCGCCATCCGCCATCGGCCTCTGCGGCGACCGTCTCGATCGCCGCCGCGTCCGAGCCGGAGCCGGGCTCGGTGAGGGCGAAGGCGGCGATCTTCTCGCCCTGCGCCACGGCGGGGAGATAGGCCTGCTTCTGCGCCTCCGATCCGAACAGGCTGATCGTGCCCGATCCGAGCCCCTGCATCGCAAAGGCGAAGTCGGCGAGCCCCGAATGCCGCGCGAGCGTCTCGCGGATCAGCGCCAGCGAGCGGACGTCGAGCTGCGCGTGGACGCCGCCGTACGCGGCCGGGACGCAATAGCGGAGCCACCCGCCGGTGCCGAGCTTGCGCACCAGCGCCCGGCAGGCGACATCGACATCCTCCGGCTCCGCGTCGTCGATCTCCGCCGTGCACCAGGTCTCGAGCCGCTCGGCCAGCGCCCGGTGCCCGTCGTCGAAAAACGGCCAGTCGAGAAAGGAGCGATCGCTCATCGTCCCTCACCCTCCCACCGCTTCGCGGCGGGCCCCTCCCTCTCCCCAAGTGGGAGAGGGCAGGAAGAAGCCCGGACGCAGAGCCCCTCTCCCTTCAGGGGAGAGGGAGGGGCCCGCCCGGCGACAGCCGGGTGGGAGGGTGAGGGC
>NZ_SPDV01000031.1 GCF_004564275.1 Sphingomonas parva (ex Maeng et al. 2020) | reverse complement strand
TGCCCCGGCACCGCCCGCGCCACCCGCACGGCCCGCGCCGCCTGCACCGCCGGGCCTGCCGCCGAAGCCGCCCGCGCCGAAGCGGCCGCGGCCCGGCTGCTGCTGCGGACCGAAGGGCAGCGACAGGTTCACGCCCCAGCGCAGCTCGCGCCGCTCGGACCGCGCAAAATTGACCGGCCTGGAGTCGATGCGCAGCAGCCGGCCGCTCGCGTCGCGCTCGAACCTCTCCGGGAACGCCGCTTCGATCTCCGGCGTGGCCGTGGGGAAGGACTCGATCGGATTGTCGATCCGCGTGTCGGTATAATTGGCGGTGATCGACAGGTCCTTGGCGCCGCTGAGCGGGCGCAGGGTGGCGCCGAGCTTGAGCACGCGGCGATTGTCGGCGGTGAGGCCCGGATTGCCGCCCTCGAGCCGGCTGATGTCGACCGTCTCGCCGCGAACGAAGTCGAAGACGCGGACGTTGGGCGTGAGCAGCACCGGGTCGCCGAGCTGCTGGATCCCCGGCGGGCCTTCTTCGTCGGTCACCGACGCGATCAGGCTGAGCATCTCGATCGGCCGCCAGTTCACGCCGGCGCCGAGCGTGCGAAGCGTGCCGAAATCGGAGAAATGCTCGACCTCGCCGTTGAAGTTGATCGACAGGTCGCCGATCGGGTCGAGGAAGCCCTCGCGCCGGCTGGTCAGCGGGATGTCGAGATTGGCCTGGGCATGAGTGCGGTCGCGCGAGAGGTCGCGTTCCTGCACGACGCCGCTGCGCATCGCCCAGCTTTCGAAATCACGCGTGTCGAAGCCCGCCCGGACGCTGGTCCGCACCTCGCCGCCGGGAAGGAGCAGAACCGGGCCGCTCGCGAGGGCTTCGGCATTGGCATTGGTGTTGGTGGTGCGGACATGGTCCGCAGGCTGGCCGAGCAAAAGCTCGATCGGCAGGTCGGCGCGCGGATTGAGGCTCGGATCGCCGGCGCTGATGCGCTGCTGGATCGCCTCCTCGTCCAGCCCGCGTCCGGTGAAGCCCTCGCTGCTGTTTCGATCGAAATTGCCGGTGAACGACCAGCGCCAGGGCCGGACGTCGCCGTTCAGCGCGACGCCGACATGGGCGTTCTTGCTCTCGTTCTCGCGAGTCAGCGGCCCCGCGGCCGGAAGGTAGCGAAACAGCGTCTCGTCCGCGCCGGTCGAGAAGGGGCTCGACGCAGGGATGTCGACGCTGAGCGAACGCAGTCCGAACTGGCTTTCGGTGCTCGAGAGCTCGAGCCGGCTGTTCACCGTCGCCGAGACGTTGCCGAGGATAATGCGGTTGAGCGTGCCCGCCATCGAGAAATTCTCGGTCGCCGGGGCCAGCGTGCGGAACGGGGCGAGGCTCGGCACCGCCGGGTCGCTCGGTCCGCCCGTTGCCTGGACGATGTTGCGCTCGCTCTCGAACAGGGCGCTGTTCTTCTCGTATTCGACGTCGACGTTCCACCGGCCGTTGTTGTTGAGCCGGAGGACGTTCATGTCTCCCTCGTAGCTCGCGCGGCCGCCGGCGGTCGGGCCGCCGGCTTCGAGTTCGGCGGTGACCGCGCGGAAGCGCCGCCGCAGCACGATGTTCACTACTCTCTGGTCGGCGCGGTAACCGTAGGAGAGCGCGACCTCCTCGGGGAGGATGTCGACCCGCTCGATCGCCTCGGGCGGATAGTTGCGGATCTCCCCGAAGCCGGAGATGCGCCGGCCGTTGAGCAGCACCACCGGGCCGCCACCGCCGCGGCCGCGGCCGCTCGACGTCTGCGGCGCGAGCGCGGTGAGCAGCTCGGCGATGTTGCTGGCGCCGAGCGCGCGGATGTCGCGCCGGTCGAGCTGGATCTCGGGCGGAATGTCGGTGTCGACGGCGCCGCGCAGCCGGGTTCCGGTGACGACGATCTCCTCGCCTTCCTCGTCCAGCTCGGGCGCGGGCTCCTCCACTTCTTGCGGCTGCGCTGTCTCGGCGGCGGGCTGCTCCGCGCCGGCCTCGGGCACCGCCGCTTCGGGAACGGGCGCCGCCACCGGCGCCTGCGCCTCGGGCAGCGGCGGCTGGGTTGCTCCGGCTTGCGCGGCGGCGGCAACGGCGAGGAGAAACAGGTCTGCGGTCACGCGGAGACTACCCCTTTGTTCTGTTCTTTTGAAATCGCGGCGGGCGCAGCCTGCCTGAACTGCCGATGACCGGCGTGGCTAATTCGCACGGAATGGAAAAGGGTTCCATCATGTGGGCGGAAAAGGCGCAGGCGGGTGTACTTTTCACCGCGCGGGCGCTGCTCGATTTCGCTCTGCCGCCGCGCTGCCCGGCCTGCGGCACCATCGTCTCCGATCCGCACCGCTTCTGCCTCGGCTGCTGGTCGAAGCTGGTCTTCCTCGCCGAGCCGTGCTGCGCGCGTTGCGGCCTGCCCTTCGCCTATCCGGCCGGCGCGGGGGCCGAGTGCGGCCGCTGTCTCGCCGAACCGCCGCCGTTCGACCGGCTGCGCGCGGCCGTCGCCTATGACGAGGTCGCCCGCAAGGTCGCCCTCAAGCTCAAGTACAGCGGCCGCCCCGGCGTCGCCGAGACTCTGGCCGGGTTGATGGCGCGGCACCTGCGCAGCCCCGACGGTCAGCCGCCGGGCCTGCTCGTGCCGGTGCCGCTCCATCGCTGGCGGATCTGGCGTCGCGGCTACAATCAGGCGGCGCTGATCGCCGCCTCTTTGTCCCGGCGCAGCGGCATCCCGGCCGCGCCCGGCCTGCTGCGCCGGACCCGCCACACCCCGCCCTTGCGCGGGCTCGGCCGGCGCGAGCGCGCCGAGGCGGTTCGAGGCGCCTTCGCGGTCGAGAATGCCGGTGCGGTGGCCGGACGACGGATCATCCTGGTCGACGACGTCTTCACCAGCGGCGCCACCGGCGGGGCCTGCGCGAAGGTGCTGAAACGCGCGGGCGCCGCGTCGGTCGAGATGCTGTGCTGGGCCCGCGTCGTGCGCGAGATGACCGGGACGGGGAACGGCCCCGAAGCCCCGTGAGGCTCTTTCCGGGGCTGTTGACGGACATAATCCGGCAGAGGCCCGTTGTTCGCTCGACCGTTGACATGCAATCGGCGCCGCAGCACCTGCGCTCGGCAGCCAGGAGTGAAACATGGCCCGTGTCGAGATCTACACCAAGTTCACCTGCCCCTATTGCGCCCGCGCCAAGCGGCTGCTCGAGGAGAAGGGGGCAAGTTACGAAGAATATGAGCTGAACGCGCTTCCCGGCAAAAGGGACGAGATGATCGAGCGTGCCAACGGCCGCTTCACCGTTCCGCAGATCTTCATCGATGGCCGCCACATCGGCGGCTCCGACGATCTCGCCGAGCTCGACCGCCGGGGCGGGCTCGATCCGCTGCTGAACGGCGGCGCCGCCGCCTGAGGGGGCGGCGCGCGGGCGCGCCGTGCCATCCCGGCATTGACAGGGAGGAGCCTCGGCAGCACCTCGGCGCAATGAACACCCGCATTGCCCTCTACCAGGCGCGCACCGGCATCGATCCAGAGGCCAATGCCCGCGCTCTCGTCGCCGCGATTGCCGAGGCGGCGGCGGGCGGCGCCCGCATGGTCTTCACGCCGGAGATGAGCGGCCTGCTCGACCGCGACCGCGCCCGCGGCGCGGAGAAGCTGCGCAGCGAGGCGGACGATCCGGTCCTCGCCGCCGTCCGCGCCGCGGCGGCGGACGCGGGCATCTGGGTCCACCTCGGCTCGCTGGCGCTGAAGCGCGAAGACGGGCGGCTCAACAACCGGGCGTTCGTCATCGACGATCGGGGCGCCGTCCGCGCCTCCTACGACAAGCTGCACCTGTTCGACGTCGATCTCGCCACCGGCGAAAGCTGGCGCGAGTCGGCGAGCTACGCGCCCGGCGAACGCGCGCAGGTGGTCGAGACGCCGGTCGGCCCGCTCGGCCTCGCCATCTGTTACGATCTCCGCTTTGCCGACCTCTTCCGCGCGCTGACCGACGCGGGTGCCGAGATCCTCTCGATCCCGGCCGCGTTCACCGTGCCGACCGGCGAGGCGCATTGGCACGTGCTGATGCGCGCGCGGGCGATCGAAGCCGGCGTGTTCGTCGTCGCCGCGGCCCAAGGCGGCCGGCACGAGGACGGCCGCGAGACCTATGGCCACAGCCTGGTCGTCGATCCCTGGGGCGAGGTGCTGCTCGACATGGGGCGCAGCGAGGGCGTCGGCTTCGCCGACATCGACCTCGCCCGAGTCGCCGAGGTGCGCAGCCGGCTTCCCGCGATCCGTCACCGGCGCCCGATTCCGGCGGTGGAGCGGGTAGGGTGATCGTGTTCGACCTGAAATGCGCGCCGGGCGCGCACGTCTTCGAAGCCTGGTTCGGCTCGTCGGCCGATTATGACGATCAGAAGGCGCGGGGGCTGGTCTCCTGTCCCCTGTGCGGCTCGGACGACGTCGGCAAGGCGCCGATGGCGCCCGCCGTTCCCGCCAAGGCGAACACGCGGCGCGACCCAGCCGTATCGGCGCCCGCCGCGGCGCCCGCGCCCGCGGAGCCGGAAGCGATCAAGGCGATGCTTGCGGCGGCGGCCGCGCTGCAGCGGCAGATGCTCGAGAAGAGCGAGAGCGTCGGCGATCGCTTCGTCGACGAGGCACGCGCGATCCATCTCGGCGAGGCCGAGGCGCGGGCGATCCACGGCCGCGCCACGCCCGCCGACGCGGCCGCATTGGTCGAGGAGGGGATTGCGATCGCTCCTCTGCCGTTCCCGGTGATCGAGCCCGGCCAGGAGAATTGACCCGCGCCGCCTCCGCGCCTAACTCGGGCGGAGGTGGACGGCCCCGTAGCTCAGCAGGATAGAGCATCAGATTCCTAATCTGAGGGCCACAGGTTCGAATCCTGTCGGGGTCACCACCGCCGCGCCGTCATCGCTTGCGGAGGCCGATTGACCGCCATCGACCATATCCTGGCGGCGGTGCTGGCCGCAGCCTGCGTCTCCCAGCTCTTCGTCACCATCGATCCCGAGCGCTCCACGCGTCTCGGCTTCTACGGCACCGGCGTCTCCACGGCGGTGCTGTTCGGCGGGCTGCCCCTTCTCGCCTGGTGGGCCGCGGGGCGCCCGCTCCGCGCGTTCGGCCGTCACGACTGGGCCGGCGGCCCCGATGCCGTGCTCTGGGCCGGCCTCTGGACGGCGGCGTTGCTCATCCTGGTTCTTCTCGTCCGGCGCGGCGCGCTGCGGCTGTGGCTAGTTTCCCTCTATCGCGCTTACGCCTGGATCATGCCGAGGACGCGCGCCGAGCTTGCGGCGAGCTGGGTGACCTCGCTCGCCGCCGGCTTCGGCGAGGAGATCGCCTTTCGCGGCTTCCTGCTCTGGTATGCCGCCGCTGTGCTCGGCACGCCGGGCGGGCTCGTCGTGACCGGCTTGCTGTTCGGCTGTGCCCATTCCTACCAGCGGCTGCGAGGCATGATCTGGGCGGCGCTCGCCGGAATCGTTCTCGGCCTCGCCTATCTGGCGAGCGGAAGCCTGCTCCTCGTCATCCTCCTTCACGCCTCGTGGAACGTGGCGAGCTTCAGCATCGGCTACATCGTGCTGGGCGGAGCGGAGCGCAGCACTGGAGAGCCGGCCCGGCTGCCGCTATAGCGCCGCCCGAAGGAGACCATCTTGGCTGACAGCGACCATCTGAGCGACGGCGACCTCGTCGCACCGGCACCGAAGATCGACGTGCCGGCGGACGTGCAGGACGCGGTGCGGACGCTGATCCGCTGGGCGGGCGACGATCCGTCGCGCGAAGGCCTGGCCGACACGCCGCTGCGCGTCGCCCGCGCCTGGAAGGAATATGCCCGCGGCTATGAGGAGGATCCGGCCCATCATCTCAGCCGCACGTTCGACGAGGTCGGCGGCTATGACGAGATCGTGCTGCTCAAGGACATCCCGTTCCAGTCGCATTGCGAGCATCATCTGGCGCCGATCATCGGCAAGGCGTCGATCGCCTATCTGCCGCAGGACCGCGTCGTCGGCATCTCCAAGCTCGCCCGCGTCCTTCACGGCTTCGCGCGCCGGCTGCAGGTGCAGGAGCGTCTCACCGCCCAGGTGGCCGATTGCGTCTGGGAGCATCTCAAGCCCCAGGGCGTGGCGGTGGTCATCGAGGCGAGCCACGCCTGCATGACCGCCCGCGGCGTCAACACGCCCGGCGTGATGATGACGACCAGCCGGATGATGGGCGTGTTCCGCCAGGACGAGCGCAGCCGCCGCGAGGTGCTGGCGCTGATGGGCTATTGAAGCGGCGCCGAAAGGGAACCGAGTTCGCGCGCGTTCGCTTTGCTCCGGTGAGAGGAGTGAGGCTTATGATGCGGAAGATCGTGACTTTGCTGCTGATCGGAAGCGGTCTCGCGCTCAGCGCGTGCAACACCGTCAAGGGCGCCGGCGAGGACATCAAGTCGGTCGGCGAGGCCGGCGACAAGGCGACCTGATCGCCGCACAGCGCATCGTCCGTCCGCGTCCCCGCGCCGGTCGCCAGGTGGCGATCGGCGTTTGAAGGGCGCGCCGGGCTCGGCCACACAGGGCCTGCTCTTCGGGGGGAATGATGCCGGTCTTTGTCCATCTGACGTCGCACCGCAACGTGCCGGCGATACGGCGCGGCGGCATCCGCTTCGTCAAGAAGGACGGCTGGCGGCGCCACGCCATCTACGCGCTCCCGGTGACGCGCGATTTCCAGATCTCGCATCAATGGCTGCGCGAGTTGCGGCGCACCGGCGGCGGCACCATCGTCGCCATCTATTTTCGCATCCCGGACGAGGAGATCGTCCGCGTCGGGCATTTCGACAAGGGACATGTCGAGATGACGGCGGCGGAAGCGGCTGCGTTGATGCTCGAGGCGGAGAAGCGGCCGGCGTCGCAGGCCCGGGAGGCGGATCGCGCCTCGCGTGCCGTGCGCGAGCGCCGTCGCATGCCGGCGTCGCCGGAAGGGTTCGAGGTCCTCCTATCCCGGGCGATCGGCCCGGCCGAGATCCTGAGGGTCAAGGCGATGCCGCAGGTCGTGGGATGGCGCTACCGACCGGGGGCGAATGGCGAGCCGCCCTGCACCTGCATATGCTGCGAGAGGGGGTCCTGGGGTATCCAGAGGCTGCAGCGCGCCGTCGAGGCGGCGGAGGCCGCCGGCCGCAAGCCGCGCGCAAACCTGTTCGGGCGAAGCGAGCGCTCCTTCCGCCGTGGCCGCGTCGTCGCCGCGAGCGGCGGCAGGACGGCCTGACATGGCCGAGATCCGGACCGAGCGGCTGCTGCTGCGTCCGGCCCGGGCCGGCGATCTCGAAGCGCTGCACTTCATCCTGAGCGACGCGCGGGCGATGGCTTATTGGTCGAGCCTGCCGCACCGCGAGCTCGATCAGTCGCGCGAATGGCTGCAGTCGATGATCGACAATCCAGACGGCGAGGGCGAGGATTTCGTCGTCGAGCACCAGGGGCGTGTTATCGGCAAGGCGGGCCTGTTCCGCTTTCCCGAGATCGGCTTCCTGTTCGATCCGGCGGTCTGGGGAAGGGGATTTGCCCAGGAGGCCCTGCGCCCGGTGCTCGACCGCGCCTTCGCAGTACACGGGCTCGCCCGCGTCGTCGCCGACGTCGACCCGCGCAATCGTGCTTCGCTCCGCCTGCTCGCGCGTCTCGGCTTCCGGGAGACGGAGCGCAAGGCGAAGACGTGGCTGATCGGCGACGTCTGGTGCGACAGCGTCTACCTGCGGCTCGACGCCGCAGGCTGGCCCGCGGCGCGGGTGCGACCGGTCAACCCAGCCTAGACGAACAGGGCGACGCTCTGCTTGGCAACGGCGATGAGGGCACCATCGGCGTTGTGAACCGTCATCGCCTGGCTGCTGAACCCGCGCTCGGCCATGTCCGCTTCGGCCGAGAGCAGCCACCAGCCGTCCTCGGTGGAGGGGGCCGGGGTGAGCAGGTCGAGCTGCCAGGTGGTGGTGCTGATCGGCCCGGGGCGGTGCGCGAGCATCAGCGCCGGCGGCGGCAGCACGTCGGCGATCGCGACCAGCTCGAGCGCCGGCGAGAGGCCGGACCGGTCCTTCAGCCGTGCCCAGCGCCGGATGCGAGGCTCGCCGCGCGCGACGGTCCCTGCTTCCGCATGGTCGAAATTGTGGACGAAGGCGATGTCGGCCGGCCCCTCGATCGGCATACCATGCGGCGAGGGGACAATTGGTTCCGGCTGGTGCGCGATCTGCGACTCCCGCTCGGCGGCGAACAGGAACGTGGCGGCGAGGCCGAGCGCGCCGTCCGAGGCGACGTCGACGCGCACGAAGCTCGCGCTACGCCCGCGGCGGAGCAGGGTGGGGCGGATCTCCAGCGCACCGCCGAGCGGGCCGACGAAGGCGATCTGGGCCGAGCGCAGCGGCGGCAGGTCCGGCTCGGCAGCGAGCGCTGCGGCGAGGGCGAGCGCCGCCGAGGCGCCGCCATAGGCCGTCCGTCCCTGCATCCAGCAGGCGGGAAGGGCGGCCCTGAACAGCCCGTCCTCCCGCTCCATGCCGGCAATCACCGTCCCGAGACCGTCTTCCACCAGGCACCTCCATTCAGCGGCGGACCCTAGAGGGTTAGGCGGGCGGCGCAATCCGGCTCAATCGGTGCCTTCCACCGCCTCCTCGTCGGGGCCGCCCATGCCGGTGTAGCTCTCGCGGATCATGGCGAGCGCCTCGTGCGGCTCGGGCGCGGTGGCGAGGATGTGGACCGACGCGCCGACCTGGGTCACGCCGAACAGATTGCGGGCGAAGGCGAGCGGCAGGCGGATGCAGCCGTGCGAGGCGGGGTGGCCGGGGATATGGCCGGCGTGGAGCGCGACTCCGTCCCAGGTCAGCCGCTGCATGAACGGCATCGGGGCATTGTTGTACTTGTTCGAGAAGTGGGTCTTCCTCTTCTCCAGAATGTCGAACTTGCCCACCGGCGTCGAATGACCCTTCTTGCCGGTGGAGACGGTGGTGACGCCGATCAGCGTGCCGCCGCGATAGACATAGGCGCGCTGCAGCGGGATGCTGACGACCATTTCGACCGGGCCGACGGTGGCGCGCTCCGGCTGCCACACGAATGCGCCGGGGCGAAGCGAGGCGGCTTCGTCGAGCGGCGCCGGCTTCGGCGCTGCGACGGCGGCGGCGGGGATGGTCCAGGCGCTGCTCCGCGCGGCGAGCGCCGAAGTGGCGCCGACGCCGAGGGCGGCCGGCGTCCCGGCGACGGCCTGGCCCGGCTCTTCCCCGGCCAGGAGCGGGCTCGCCGCGCTGGCGACGTTCAGCCCGGCCGGCGCAATGCCCAGCAGGAGCGCGCCGCTCAGCGCGACACCGGCGCGAAATACAGTGTGAATCATTCCTCATCTTTGCGGGGGCTTCGTCCCGCCCTTTCCTGCGGCCGGAATGGCCGTGGAAAGAGGATTAGGCGCCGTCCATTGCCGCTCTATGGCGGGCGCGCGGCTTTGTTGTTTCGAATGTTGCAGAGCTGATGGACGCGGCCGCTCGCGAGTCTGCGCGCGAGCTGCCTGGCGCATCGCGGGAGGTCCGGGGGGCCCCGGGGTCGGTCAGCCGGTGCTGTCGAGCAGGGCGCGGCGGAGGTGGTCGATGCCCATGCCGCCCTCGCTGGAGGTGGCGATCACCTCGGGGAAGGCGGCGACGTGCTTGCGCGCCTCGCCGGCGGTGGCCTCGTGCACGGCGGCGAGCTCGGTCGCCTTCACCTTGTCGGCCTTGGTGAGGACGAGCTGGTAGCTGACCGCCGCCTCGTCGAGCATCTTCATGATCTCGCGGTCGACGTCCTTGATGCCGTGGCGACTGTCGATCAGCACGAAGGCCCGCTTCAGCACCGCGCGGCCGCGCAGGTAATCGTTGACCAGGAAGCGCCACTTCTTGACCACGTCCTTGGGCGCCTTGGCGAAGCCGTAGCCGGGCATGTCGACGAGGCGGAAGCGCAGCGGATCGCCGACGTCGAAGAAGTTGAGCTCCTGGGTCCGCCCCGGCGTGTTCGAGGTGCGGGCGAGGCCGGTGCGGTTGGTCAGCCGGTTGATCAGCGACGATTTGCCGACGTTCGAGCGGCCGGCGAAGGCGACTTCCGGCACGCCCGGATCGGGCAGGAATTTGAGCGCCGGCGCCGACTTCAGGAAGGCGATCGGTCCGGAGAAGAGCTTGCGCGCCGCCTCGTCCAGCGCCGCCGCCTGGTCGGCGGCGCCGTCGGCCGGCGGTGCGCCGCCGGCCGGTTCGAGACCGCGATCGTCGCTCACTTGGTCTCCGGGACCGGCGCGGTGGCCGCCTTCATCCCCGGATGGCGGCTGTAGAGCCACTTCTGCTGGATGATCGTCAGGATGTTGTTGACCGTCCAGTAGAGCTGCAGGCCGGCCGCGAACGGCGCCATCACGAACATCAGCACCCAGGGCATGATCCCGAACACCTGCTGCTGCACCGGATCGGCCTGAGGCGGGTTCAGCTTGAACTGCAGCCACATGGTGACGCCGAGCAGGATCGGCAGCACGCCGAGCGCCAGGAACGAGGGCGGGGTGAAATCGAGATAGCCGAACAGGTTCACCGGAGTCAGCGGATCGGGGGCCGAGAGGTCCTTGATCCACAGCACGAACGGCTTGTGGCGCATCTCCACCGCAACCATCAGCGTCTTGTAGAGCGCGTAGAAGATCGGGATCTGGATCAGGATCGGAAGGCAGCCCGCCATCGGGTTCACCTTCTCCTCCTGGTAGAGCTTCAGCATCTCCTGCTGCAGCTTCGGCTTGTCGTCCTTGTAGCGCTCCTGCAGCGCCTTCATCTTCGGCTGGAGCACGCGCATCGCCGCCATCGACTTGAACTGCTTGTTGGCGATCGGGAACATCAAGGCGCGCACGATCATGGTCAGGCAGATGATCGCCAGGCCGAAATTGCCGATCGCCGCGTAGAGCCAGCGCAGCAGCTTGAAGATCGGCGCCATGAACACGCCGAACCAGCCCCAGTCGATCGCACGCTCGAACTCGGTGATGCCAAGATCGTTCTGATAATGCTCGAGCAGGTCGATCTCCTTCGCGCCGGCGAAGAAGCGGGTCTCGGTGGCGACGGCGCGCCCCGGGTTGATCAGCGTCACCGGTCCCTGGAGATCGGCCTGGAAGCTGCCCGAGCGGCCGTGGGTGAAGGCGGCCTCGGCGCTCGCGCCCTGATCGGGGATGAGCGCGGTCAGCCAATATTTGTCGCCGAAGCCGAGCCAGCCGCCGGTGGTGGCGTGCGGCTGGCGCGCGCCGACGGCGAGATCCTTGTAATCGGTGTCGTAATCGGCCTTGCCGTTGAACACGCCGAGCGGGCCGACATGGCTGGTCCAGCTGTCCGGATCGCGCGAGGCGGTGGCGCGGCTGACCAGCGAATATGGGCGGGCGGCGACGGCGCCGCCGGCGCGGTTGGCGACCCGCTGCCGGGCGGTGAACAGATAGCCGTCGTCGACCGAGAGGACGATCTCGAAGACCTGGCCCTTGCCGTTGTCCCAGCGCAGGGTCAGCGGCGCGCCGGGGGCGAGGCGGCTGCCGCTCGCCGTCCAGAGCGTGTCCTTGTTCGGCGCGGCAAGGCCGTCGCCGGTCCAGCCGAATTCGGCGAAATAGGCGTCGGGCGATCCGGCCGGCGAGAGCAAGCGGATCGGCGGGCTGTCCTTGGCGATCGACTCGGTGTGCTGGGTGAGGACGAGATCGTCGATCCGCGCGCCCTTCAGATTGAGCGAGCCCTTGAGGCGCGGAGTCTCGATCGCGATCCGCGGCGTCTCCTTCAGCACGACCTCGCGGTTGCGGATCGCGGCCGGCGAATCGGCGGTGGGATCGGCCTGCGGCTTGGGCAAGGGCACGGACTTGCCATCGACGACCTTGGTGGCCGGCGGATTGGCGGTCGGCAGGAAGCGGTCGGACAGGAAGGTCCAGCCGATCAGGATCAGGGCCGAGAGCAGGACGAACAGGACAATGTTGCGCTTATCGTCCACCGAATATTCCCCTCATGGTACAGGATCGCAGCCGGAACCCCCCCAGGGGTGGCAACGTGCAAGGCGTTTCGCGGCGAGCCAGCTGCCGCGCAGCGCCCCATAGCGCCGAAGCGCGGTGATTGCATAGGCCGAGCAGCTGGGCCGGTA
Source organism: Sphingomonas parva (ex Maeng et al. 2020) (assembly GCF_004564275.1). GTDB lineage: Bacteria > Pseudomonadota > Alphaproteobacteria > Sphingomonadales > Sphingomonadaceae > Allosphingosinicella > Allosphingosinicella parva. The sequence continues at coordinate 33,262 of NZ_SPDV01000031.1, read as the reverse complement.
GCGGCAGCTCGGCGGCAGGACCCGCGACGGACCGATCTGCCAGGCGCGCGCGATCAGGATGAGCAGCCTCGCGATCATCGGCCCAGCTTCCGCAAGGCGCGGGAGAGCTCGTCGCGGAGCAGGGCGAAGTCGCGCTCGACCCCGCCGGCGCGGCCGATCAGCACGTGATCGGCGCCGGCGATGCCGTGCACGGGCAGAAGCTCGCGGGCGAGCGCCCGGAAGCGTCGCTTCATCCGGTTGCGGACGACGGCGCCGCCGATCTTCTTGGTGACGGTGATTCCGAGCCGGATCGCCGGATCATCGTCCCCGCGCGGGTGGACGAGCAGGACGAAGCCCGGCATCGGCGCGCGCCGCCCGCGATTGGCGGCGAGGAAATCCGCGCGCCGGGCAAGGACCCGATAGGGCTGCCCGGCGGAGGAGTCGCTGGAGCCGGGGCTCAGGCCGACAGGGTCTTGCGGCCGCGCGCGCGGCGGGCAGCCAGGACCTTGCGGCCGCCGACGGTCGCCTTGCGGGCCCGGAAGCCGTGACGGCGCTTGCGCACGAGATTGCTCGGCTGGAAGGTGCGCTTCATCGCTCATTCCCTTAGATCTGAAATTGAAAGGGCCACCCAAGACGGGCGGCCTCTGTTGGCCGGGCGGATAGGCAAAGGCACCGGGAAAGTCAATCACCCTGAACGCGCCCGCGAGCGGGAATCGCCGCTTTCGCCCGCATCGCCGTCCTCGCCATCCGCATTCGAGTCGCGCGGCCCCCGTGCGACCACCTCCAGCGTCTCGACGATGACCAGGCGCTCGGCCGTTTCGACGGCGGCGACGCGTTCGATCGCAGCGAGGCCCGCCGCCGCGTCGGCGCGCCGCGCGTTATCGGCCTGCTCCGCCGCGCCGAGGCGATCGTCGGCCGCCCTGGCCTTGTCGCGGGCCTGGCGGCGGAGCGCGCTGCGGCGCCGCATGCCCCAATCGGCCCAAGCGCCCTTCTTCGGGTGCGCCCGCTTGAAGGCGACGTATTTGCGCTTCGCCCATTCGCTGTAGCGAAGGGCGAGGGCGAGCCCGGCGGCGAAGACGAAGATGCCGCCCGGGCCGGGGAGCACGCCGGCGAGCGGCGCCAGGATCATCAGCGTGAAGCCGATGACGACGAGGGTCGTCCGGACGGCCGGTATGCGGGTGCAGGCGTGCCAGCGCTCAGCGATGCTCATGGCGGCGGAGGTGGGGAGGGTGTGTCAGCCCTGCAAGACAGCCCATGATTGCGGAGGCGAAATTTCCCCCTACATGCGAAGCACTCCCCGGCCCAGACGGGGACGCCGATGGGGGAGGATTGCGGATGATCGTCGCGGCGTTCTGGCGGACCCTGCCGTCCCTCGTGCTGATCCTCTTGCTCGCCTGCTACGCCGCTCTGGCTGCCCGCAGCGGCGGGGCTGCGCCGCCGGAAGGGTGGCTGGGGAACGGGGGCGTGAGCATCGGCAGGATGGCCGTCGGCGCGGGCCTGGCAGGAGGAAGCGCGTTCCTCGTCTGGCTGATGGCCGGGGACGGCGCCAGGATCGTGTCGATGGCATTGCCGGAGATCCTCGCTTGGGTCTCCGCTTTCGAGATCACCACGCTGATCGACGCGATCGTCGGCCTCGGCCTTCTCTCCGCAGGCGCACGGCTCCGCGCCGTCTCCAGCACGGCGCGCCGCGCCGGCGCCGTCTGCCTGCGCGGGTGCCGGACGGTGATGATGCTGATCCGCCCGGCGCGCTGACCCCGCTCGGGCACGGGGATGCCGGAACCGCGATTGCGGCGCGCGCGGCAGCCGGACTAGGCTGTCCGCCTCTTCGCGAGCAGGGAGGAAGGACATGGCGGGATTCCGGGAGTTCATCGCGCGCGGCAACGTGCTCGATCTGGCGGTGGCGGTGATCATCGGCGCGGCGTTCGGGACGATCGTCACCTCGCTGACCGACGATCTGATCATGCCGCTGATCGGGGCGCTGTTCGGCGGTCTCGACTTCTCCAATCATTTCATTCGCCTGGGACCGATCCCGGCCGGCTTCACGGGCGACCCGACCAGCTATGCGGCACTGAAGGCGGCCGGCGTCGCGATGTTCGGCTACGGCCAGTTCGTCACCGCGGTGGTCAATTTCCTGATCCTCGCCTTCGTCATCTATCAATTGGTCAAGGTCGCGGCCCGGCTGCGCGGGCCGGCCGAGGCCGAGACGCCGGTGCCGTCCGACGAGCTCGTCGTGCTGCGCGAGATCCGCGACTCGCTCCGCCAGCGCGGCTGAGCGGGGGAGGGCGACCGTAAATCGACCGTTGTTTACGGTCGAATGCGGCGGAAGCGGGCCGCGCGAAGCCTCTCCTCGGCTGCGCCGGCACCTGGCGCGGGGGCCAGCGTGAGTGGGGCGAATATCGTGAAAACCGGCCGGCGCGTGGAGGCTTCGCGCGCGTGCGGGCACTTGCCGGCCGAAGCCGAAAAAAGATTACGGCACCATGTTGCAAGGGTCTGATCTGGCGGTCTCCTCGTGTCCGAGGCCGAACCGCGCGCCGCGTCTGCCCGCCGCGGCGCCACGACCGGCCGGCGGCCTGTTTTCCCTGTAAAGAACAGAAAAATTCAGGGACGGTGGGGGTATGTTGCTTCGAGCCGGCCGCCGCGCCTGCCGGGACCGGCGAACGCGGGAGGCGGCGAGGGGCGAGCGAGGCCGCGCCGCACGACCTCCCCCGCCGCCTCGACGGAGCGCCACTTTTCTCTTCACGCGATCAAAGAGCGGAACGCGATACTCTCGGGAGGAGGTGGAACATAACATGAACATCTTCGCACGTCAAGAGGAGAGAAGCGGACATTTTGATGTGCTAGGAAAGCCTGACATCCTTACGTGCCAGCGCCATGATCGACGCGGCTGGCTCCGCCGATGAAGCTGACCTTTTCGCCCGTCGCGGCGGTTGCGCGGAGCGGGCGGACGTCGTCTATAGAGGCGGCAGCCGCCGCCGTGCGGCCTGCTCTGGGGGGCCTTGATGCATCCGGTCGAGACGTTCGAGCTGGTTCTCGTCCTGCTGGCGACGGTGATCGCGTTGCACTGGGCGGCGTCGCGGCTGCGGCTGCCGCCCTCGGCGGCGCTGCTGGTCGGCGGCGGCGCGCTCGCCTTTCTGCCCGGCATCCCGCAGATATCGCTCGATCCCGAGCTCGCCCTGGTCCTGTTCCTGCCGCCGCTGCTGATGGACGGCGCTTATTACACCGCCTTCGGCCGCTTCCGGCGGCACCTTCCCGGCATCCTCTCGCTCGCGGTCGGCGCGGTGCTGTTCACCACCCTCGTCGTCGGGCTGGTCGTCCACCTGCTGATCCCGGCATTGCCCTGGGCCGCCTGCTTCGCGCTCGGCGCGATCGTCTCGCCGCCCGACGCAGTCGCCGCGCGCGCCGTGCTCCAGCGCCTGACCCTGCCGCGGCGGCTGCAGGCGCTGCTCGAAGGAGAGAGCCTGCTCAACGACGCGACAGGCCTGGTCCTCTTCCGCTTCGCCGTCGCGGCGACGCTGACCGGCTCTTTCGACGCCGGCGCCGCGGCGGGAAGCTTCGTGCTGCTCGCAATCGGCGGCGCCCTGGTCGGGACGGCGGTCGGCTATGCCTGGATCGCGGTGATGCGCCGGATGCACGACGAGACGCTGATCGTCGCGACGGCGACCCTGCTCGGCTGGGCGGCCTATCTGGCCGGCGAGGCGGCCCACGTCTCCGGCGTGATCGCGACGGTGGCCGCGGGCATCGTCTTCGGCTGGCACCAGCACGTCGTGCTTCCCGCCCGGGTGCGGATGCAGGGCAGCGCCTTCTGGCGCACGCTCGTCTTCAGCCTGGAGGCCCTGGTCTTCATCCTGATCGGCTTCTCGCTGCGCGGCGTGCTCGAGCGGGTCGGCTTCGAGGCCGCGCTCACCGCCATGACGATGCCGGTGCTGGCGATCGTCCTCGCCGTGCTGCTGACGCGATTCGTGTGGGTGTTCGGTTGCGACGCCGTCCGCGGCGTGATGAAGCGGGCGGGGCTGGCGCGCGCCCGGCCGCTCGGCCCGCGCCAGGCCATTGTGCTCGCCTGGGCCGGCATGCGCGGGGTGGTGACGCTGGCCGTCGCCCTGTCCCTGCCCGGCAACATGCCAGGACGCGACCTGATGCTGGTGACCGCCTTCGCCGTGATCCTGGCGACCGTGGTCGTGCAGGGATCGAGCCTCGGCTGGCTGATCCGCCGCCTCGGGCTGGTCGACGGCGATCCGCCCGCGGCGATGGACATGGCCGCTGCCGAGGCGGCGATCGCCCACGCCAAGCGAAATGCGGTCGAGGCGGTCGCCTATGACGCGGAGGGGGCGTTGCGCCATCCGCGCCTGCTCGAGGAATATCGCAAGCGCGACGCCGCCACCCAGCGCTACGCCGGCGATGCCGGCAATTTCATGCCCAGCATCCGCGCGCATTTCGGCGTGATCCTGACCGCGGTCGCGGCCGGGCGGGCCGAGCTGATCCGCCTGCACCGCGAGGGGCTGATCGAGGACGAGGTGCTGCACGATCTCGAGCGCGACCTCGACCTCGAGGAGCTCGGCGCCCTGTTCCAGCGGGGCGAGGAGCCGGACGGGGAGGAGGCGCGCGAGGCCGGTGCCGGGCAGGCGGAGGGCCGCACCTCGTGAACCCCCTCTACGAGAAGCAGGCCGGTCCCGTGCCCGGTCGCCGCGGGGAGCGTGCGTGATGGCCTCCGATCCCCCCGCAGCGGTCGCCATCCGCCCTGCCGCCGCGGGCGACGCCGCCGCGCTCGGCCGGCTCGGCGCCCATCTCGTGGCGGTGCACCATGGGTTCGACGCCCGCCGCTTCATTGCGCCGACGCCGGGGACGCCGGCGGCCTATGCGGCGTTCCTCGATCAGCAGCGCCGGCGGCCGGAGGTGGTGCTGCTCGTCGCCGCGGAGGGCGAGGCGGTGCTCGGTTATGCTTATGCGGGCGTCGAGGGAAACGATTATATGGCGCTGCGCGGGCCGGCCGGCGTGATCTACGATCTCGTCGTCGATCCGGGCCGGCGGCGGGAGGGGATCGGCCGGCGGCTGCTCGACGCGGCGATCGCCGCGCTCGAGGCGCTGGACGCGCCGCGGATCCTGCTCTCCACCGCCGAGATGAACGCACCGGCGCAGCGGCTGTTCGGCGCCGCCGGCTTCCGCCGCACGATGATCGAGATGACGCGCGAGCGGGACTAGCTTGGGCGCGCGGCGGAGCGCTCAGCGCTTGCGCCCGCGTTGCTTCGCCCAGCTGGCGAGAAGATAGCCGGCGATCGCCGCCGCCAGCCACAGCAGCAGGATCGGATCGACGGGATGATCCACCCAGCCGAGCGCTCTCGAGCCGGTCGCGAGAGCGGCGAAGAACAGCACGGCGGCGAGGCAAGAGACGATCGCATTCCTCATCGGCATCATCCCGAGAACGGCGGTGGTTGCCGCCGCGAGCAAAGAGCGCCGCGCGGCGTCCGTCAAGCTCGCCGGAGCGGATCTGGAGGCGATGGCGGCAGCAGCGTGGCCCGGCGGCACTCAGCGCCGCGCATTGCCTCGCGCGCGGACCGGGGGCAGATTTCGCGCGGATCCGGGGAGGAAGCATGCGCACTATTTCGCTGATCGTCGCGACCGCTGGCTGCATGCTGCTCGCCGCCGCCCCGGCCGGGGCCGAGGGCGACGCCGATCCGCTCGCGCCGCTCAAGCCGTTGGTCGGGCGCTGGCAGGGGATCAGCTCGAGCGGCCGGCGCCTCGACATCAGCTATCGGCTGATCGCCAACGACAGCGTGCTGGTCGAGACCTGGCGATCGCCGTCGGGACGGGAGACGATGACGGTCTACCATCGCGACGGCGCGCGGCTGCTCGCCACCCATTATTGCGCGCAGGGCAACCAGCCGCGGCTGCGGCTCACGCGCACCGAGCGCTCGGGACGAATGCACTTCGCGTTCGCGGATGCGACCAACCTGCCGTCCCAGGCGAGCAGCCACCTCCACGATTTCTGGATCGAGCCGATCGACGCGCAGACGCTGAAGCGCAGCGAGACCTATCGCGAAAACGGCGTGGCGGAGGAGGAGAGCGCGCTGCTGACGCGGAACCCCGCGCCGTGACCAGGCTCGGCACCGGCGCGCGCGCCGCTGCCCTCCTGCTTGTCGCCGGCGCGTGCGGCTGCGATCGGCAGGACAGCGCCGACCGCATTCGCGCCGCGCAACCGCAGCGCGCGCCGCCGCGAGTCGAGACGTGTTTCGATTGCGACGGCGGCGATGGCCTGATGTTCAACCTGACGATCGAGGCTGAAGCGCAGGCGCGCGAGGCCTGTGGCGGGGCGGTCGAAACGATCGCGAATCGCAGTGGCCTTGCGCCCGCCGACTATCGCTGCCGCTAGACGGTGCGGACCGGCGGCGTTCCGCCGAAGCTTGGGCCGCTGTCCATCCTCAGATCAGCAGGAAGATGAGGTTGCCGAAATTGTGCATGACGACCGGGAGCAGCAGGCTGCCGGTGCGCAGGCGCAGCCACACGCCGACGAAGGCGGGGAGGCCGGTCAGCGCCAGGGCGAGCGGATCGAGCGAGAAGCCTCCGTCCGAATAGCCGAAGGCGTGGACGAGGCCGAACAGCAGGCAGGACAGGATCGCGCCCCAGCCCCAATCGACGCCGAGCAGGCGGACGCGGCCGGCGAAGGCGCGGTAGAGCGAGTAGAGCAGCAGGCCGCGGTAGAAGGCCTCCTCCTCGAGCCCGGGCATGGTCAGCTGGAAGGCGATCTCCTCGCCGCTCGCGGGCTCGCTCGGAAAGGCGAAGGCGAGCGCCGCGAACAGGGCGCAATAGAGCGCGAGCACCGGCAGCGCGCGCCTGAGGCTGCCCGGTTCCTGAACGAGGGTGACGCCCACCTCCCGCCAGCCGATCACCGCCGCGATCGCCAGCGTCGCGGCGAGGGCGAGCATCTTGCCCTGCCAGTTGCGCTCGCCGCCGATCAGGTCCGGGAGGAGGCCGTAGACGCGGGTGAGCAAGGCATCGTTGATCGCCACCAGCAAGGCGGCGGCGAGCAGCCAGCGGGGTGCGAAGCGGCCGCGGTCGGCGAGGCCGAGCAGCCCGCCGAGCGCGAGCAGGATGAACAGGGTTCCGCCAAGTCCGATCACGCCGTTCACGTCAGTCTCGCATGCTGTTGAGGACGCCCCGCCATGCCCGCTGGGGGCGGCGGCCGCGCATCAAAAGACGGCCGATCGTTGCTCGAAACCCGGCCGGCTCTCCGGCGGCGGCGCGGCCGCGCCGGCCAGCGCCGCCGCGCGATAGGCGCTCGGCGTGCAGCCCTCGAGCTCGCGGAAGACGCGGTTGAAGCTCGGCAGCGAGGCGAAGCCGCTGTCGAGGGCGATGGCGATCACCTTGTCGGACGCGCGCGCCGGATCGCCGAGCCGGCGCTTCGCCTCGACCACGCGGTGATGGTTCAGGAAGGCGCGGAAATGGTCGAAGCCGAGCGCGTGGTTGACAAGCCGTCGAACCGCTTTCTCGGGCGCGCTCATCCGCTGCACGAAGCCGGCGAAGGTGAGATCGGGATCGAGGTGGATCCCGTCCTCGATTAGGGCGGCGAGGCGCGCGTGCAGCGCCGCATCGGCGGCAGCGTCCGCGATCTCGTTGCGGGCCGATAACGAGGTCTCGGGCGCGGAGTCGAAGCTGAGCACGCCGGCGCGCGCGTCCAGGATCCGCCCTGCCAGCCACAGGCCGAAGCCGAGGACCGTGGCGTTCTGGGCGAGGGCGAAGGCGCGCGGCCGCCAGGCGAAGCCGAGGACGAGATCGACGAGCAGGTCGGCGAGCAGCAGCCCCCCGAGCAGCAGCGCCACGGTGATGCGCGCGTCGTGGCGCCGCTCGACCAGATCGCCCTCGCGGTCGGCCCATAGCCGCCAGACGAGATGGGCGACGATGGCGAAGCCGAGCGCGACCAGCACCGGCGAGAGGAAGGGAAGGGCGGTCAGCCGGTCCGCGGCGGCGAGCGCCAGCCAGAGCAGGCCGGCGGCGAGCACCGCGCCGCGCGGCCGGAAGCGCGGATCGAAGCAGGCGAGGCAGAAATACCAGAGGAAGACGACGGTGCAGCCGCTGGCGAAATGGGCGATGGCGCCAACGGTGCCGGCGGGGCGCAGGGCCGGATCGGGCGTGTTGCCGGCGACGAAGCCGGACAGGCACAGCGCCATCGGCGCGAACAGCAAGGCGGGCAGGCCGATCCGCGCCCGGTCCCGGAAGAGCAGCCAGGCAAGCAGGAGCAGGATGACGATCGCGGCGAGCCGCAATGCGACGTCGATCTGTGCTGGCGTCATCCCCCCGTCCCCCTGCGACGGTTCAGAGCATGACGGGGGAGGGATTGCAAACCGGCAGCAGTCGCGAGTGTCGGACCGTCCCTTCGGTTGGGCCGACATTCTGAGCACGGCACGGAGGTTGCCAAGTTCAGTCTCTTGAGCGAGGCTCCGACTTTGCAAGCGAAGGATCAATCATGGTCTATTGGCTTTCAAACGTGGTTGGCGCGATCCTGGGCGCTCTGATCTTCGGTACCCTCATTTCGACGGCTATAGATCGGGCAATTCTGCGCCGCGTCATCGACGACCCTGTGGTTGCGATCGCTGTAAGCTCAGCCTTGGCTTTTGTCGTGATCGTCACCATCGCTGCGTTTGGCATGGCAGACGGTCGCCCTGTTTCGATCGCTAATGTTCCTCTGATCGGCTACGCCGTAGGGATGGCGATCTCGGCGGCGCTCCGACTGAAGCTCCACTCGAGGAAATTACAACGGGCTGAGACGCTCAACGGCGTTGAGGAGACGTTTCGCTAAGCTGCAAGACGCTGGGGCGAAGCGCCACTCACCCGCCGCTGCGCCACCGCCAGCCGCCTTCGGTGGTCCTGGCGCAGATCAGGAGCAGGGCGGCGGTGGCGAGGATGATCACCAGGATCTGGAGCAGCACAGGGAGCAGGAACGGCGCGGCGAGGACGACGGCGAGATAGACGGCAAGCACCGCCCAGCCCTGCCAGGCCACGGGTAGCCCCGAGCCGTAGCCGTAGCGTTTCGGTGCGAACCAGCTCTTGCGGCGTCGCTCCATGCGTTCCCCTCCCCACGATCTGCGCTGGAGATTAGCTGCGCGGGCGGATCGGGCAAGGGGCGGGGCGCTCGGTTGCGCGTCGGCCGGCCGGCGCCCGCCATCGACGTCTCGCTCTCTCGACCCGAGATCGCGGCCTATGCCGGGATGACGTGCTTGGAGCAGGCGGTGCAGCCGCCGGCGGCTCATGCAAGAAAGGCTCGACAGCCCCCGCCGCCGCCTGCGACACTCCGCCCACCAACGAAATTGCGGTGGGGCGCGGATCGATGGTGGCACATGTCGCGACGGTGGCTTTCCTCGGGCTCGAGGCGCGCGCCGTCGACGTGCAGGTGCAGATCTCGAACGGCCTGCCCAAGTTCCTGGTCGTCGGCCTGCCCGACAAGGCGGTGGCGGAGAGCCGGGAGCGGGTGCACGCCGCGCTCGGCCTCGGGCTTCCGCCGAAAAGGATCACGGTCAACCTCTCGCCCGCCGATTTGCCCAAGGAGGGCTCGCATTACGACCTGCCGATCGCGCTCGGCCTGCTCGCCTCGCTCGGCGCGATCGATGCCGAGATGCTGGCCGGCTATGTCGCGGTCGGCGAGCTCGGCCTCGACGGGCGGATCGCGCCCTCTCCGGGCGTGCTGCTCGCCGCGCTCAACGCCTCCGCGCGGGGCCTGGGGCTGATCTGTCCCGAAGCGCAGGGCTCGGAGGCGGCCTGGGCGGGGGACGTCGAATTGCTCGCGGCGCCCGATCTCATCGCCTTGCTCAACCATTTCCGCGGCCAGTCGGTGCTCGCCCCGCCGCCGCCGGGGCGGGCGGTGGCGCCGGCCGCCGGGCCCGATCTCCGCCAGGTGAAGGGGCAGGAGAGCGCCAAGCGCGCGCTCGAGATCGCCGCCGCCGGCGGGCACAATCTGCTGATGACCGGGCCGCCCGGCGCCGGCAAGTCGCTGCTCGCCGCCTGCCTGCCGGGCATCCTCCCCGAGCTGACGCCGGGTGAGGCGCTGGAGGTGACGATGATCGCCAGCGTCGCCGGCACGCTGTCCGACGGGGAGCTGGTCCGCACCCGGCCGTTCCGCGCGCCGCACCAGAGCGCCTCGATGGTCGCCCTGGTCGGCGGCGGGCTGAGAGTGCGGCCGGGGGAGGTCAGCCTCGCCCATCTCGGCGTCCTGTTCCTCGACGAGCTTCCGGAATTCCAGCGCCAGACGCTCGATTCGCTGCGCCAGCCGCTCGAGACCGGGACGATCAGCGTCGCCCGGGCCAACGCCCATGTCACCTTTCCCGCGCGGGTGCAGCTGATCGCGGCGATGAACCCGTGCCGCTGCGGCCATCTCGGCGATCCGGCGCTGGCCTGCTCGCGGGCGCCGCGCTGCGCCGCCGATTATCAGGCGCGGGTCTCCGGACCCCTGCTCGACCGGATCGACCTCCATGTCGACGTCGATGCCGTCGCCGCCGCCGATCTCGTCCTGCCGCCGCCGGCCGAGGGCTCGGCCGAGGTGGCGGCGCGGGTCGCGGCGGCGCGGGCGGTGCAGGTCGCCCGCTACGACGGCGAGGGCGCGCGCAGCAACGCGGAGGCCGACGGCGACCTGCTCGAGCGGGTCGCGACGCCCGACGAGCCCGGCCGCCGGCTGCTCGCCCAGGCCGCCGAGGCGATGCGCCTCTCCGCCCGCGGCTTCCACCGGGTGCTGCGGGTGGCGCGGACGATCGCCGATCTGGCGGGAAGCGAGGCGGTGCACCGGGTCCACGTCGCCGAGGCCTTGAGCTACCGGCGGCAGGCGCCGCGCAATTGAGTATAGTGTCCCCGAATTATCAGGCCTTGAGCTACCGGCGGCAGGCGCCCCGTAATTAAGTATAGTGTCCCCGAATTATCCCGTTCTGCTCCTTGCATCGAGCCGCGGCGAGCTTCTTCGGCCGAATCCCCGCCGTCCTTCCCCGGGACACGAGTAGAGGAGGGGCGGGAACGAAAATGGTTCCGTTTCGGGATTGACAGGCTTGCGAATCTAACAGAGCCTCAATCACTTAGCGGACTCGGGGTGACTTTGGGGACCAGAACCTGCGGAAGCCTGCCCGATGCGATCGGGCGCTTCCCGCCGACCCTCTCAGAAAACCGGATAACGGGCGGAGACCCGGCCGAGCACGTGCGTGGAGCTTCATCGGCGAACGAATGAAGGAACGCACGCTGCCGCTATCTCTCGGACGACACGATCGACGATTCCAAGGAGACTACGGATGGCAAGAGGTTTGGGTGAAGCGACCGCGCGCGAAATCGCGGAGCACATGAATGCGTTCCTGGGGGCGAGCACCACGGCGCTCGCGGACGAACCCGATTTCCAGCCGATCACGCCGGGTACCCCGCGCAACGGCCATGTCGATCCGGGCAACGACCTCGACTATTACACGCTGAACGTCGTCGCCGGTCAGACCTACGTCATTTCGATGAACGGCACCGGGCCCGATGCGATGCCGGACCCCCAGATCTACGTCTACAACAACCTCGGCCAGGCGGTGTTCGCCGATGACGAGGGCGGCACCGGCTCGAACGCGCTGCTGACCTTCACCGCCACCTATACCGGCGTCTATTATGTCGAGGCGGGCCCGTGGTTCGACGCGACCCACGACGGCATTCCGGGCGACTATACGCTCGCCGTCGCGCAGCGCGGCGCCGACGTCTCCAACACGCCGGCAGGCGCCCAGGCGGTCGCGGTCGGCTCCTCGACGCTCGGCTTCATCGACGCGACCGGCGCCACCGCCGCGACGGCGTTCAACGACGTCGACTTCTACAAGGTCGAGCTGAATGCCGGCCAATATTACGAATTCCAGGTCTCCGGCGGCTGGGATTATCTGCCCGGCACCGAGGCCGACCTGCGCCTGCACCTGACCGGTGCCGACGGCACCACCGTCTACGGGTTCAGCGGCGACATCTCGTCCAGCGACCAGAATGCGGCGATCGCCTTCGTGGCGCCGGAGAGCGGCACCTATTATCTGCGCGTCAGCCACGACGTGGCCAGCGCCCGCGCGGCCGGCGCGGCGGCGACCTCGGGCTACGAGGTGAGCGTGAAGACCTTCGACCTCAGCGGCATGAACCCGCTCGACGCGATCAACTGGGGCGGCGACGACAACGTCGTGCCCGGCGCCGCCGACGGCGTGATCAAGGTCTATTTCGCCCAGGCCGGCGAGACGTTCGACGGCGAGACCTCGCTCGGCTGGAATGCGTACGAGCAGCAGCAGGCGATGAAGGCCTTCCAGCAATATCAGAGCGTGCTGCCGATCACCTACCAGGTGACGACCAACGCCGCCGAAGCCGATTTCAAGCTGGTGATCAAGAACACGACGCCGGGCGACACGCCGGGCGTGCTCGGCTATTTCAACCCGCCGGGCGAGACCAATGCCGGCGTCGGCGTCTTCTGGCGCGACGGCTTCGGCTGGGACGAGGACGGCCCCTCGGTCGACACCGCCAATCGCGAGAACGGCGGCCTCGAGCAGGGCGGCTACGCCTTCTACACCTTGGTCCACGAGTTCGGCCACGGCATGGGCCTCGCCCATCCGCACGACAATGGCGGCGGATCGGGCGTGCTCCCGGGCGTGTTCGGCGCGTTCGACTCCTACGGCGCCTACGACCTCAACCAGGGCGTCTACACGGTGATGTCCTACAATCCGGGCTGGCCGCTCGACCCGGCCAACGATCCCTACGGCGTGCCGTGGTATGCGGACGACCTCGGCGTGTGGCTCGAGATCGACGAAGGCTATAACGGCGGCCTCTCGGCGCTCGACATCGCCATGCTGCAGATCAAGTATGGCGCCAACACGACGACCAACAGCGGCGACACGACCTACGTGCTGCCGAACGTCAATGCCGGCGACGGTTACTTCCAGACCATCTGGGATGCCGGCGGCAACGACACGATCGTCCACAACGGCAGCCAGTCGGCGACGATAGACCTGACTGCCGCGACGATCGACTTCTCGGCGACCGGCGCCGGCGTGGTCTCCCATGCCGACGGAGTCTATGGTGGTTTCACCATTGCCCGGAACGTCGTGATCGAGAACGCGACTGGGGGCAGCGCCGGCGACCTGCTGATCGGCAACAGCGCCGCCAACACGCTGACCGGCAACGGCGGCAACGACACTCTGCTCGGCCGTGACGGCAACGACAAGCTGGTCGGCGGTGCGGGCGACGACGTGCTGATCGGCGGCGACGGGCTCGACTTCCTGTTCGGCGGCGCCGGCAACGACGTGTTCGTCGCCGGGCTGGGCGACGGCAAGGTCGGCTCGAAGGCCGGGCCGGTCTCGCTCGACGTGGTGTTCGACTTCGCGGCGGGCGACAAGATCGACCTCACCGATATCGACGCCAACACCGCGCTCGACGGCCATCAGTCGTTCACCTTCGTCGGCACGGCGAACGCCAACGATGCCGGCGAGCTCTCGATCCGCCACTTCGGCAACATGAACGCCGCCGAGAAGGCGCTGGGCATGGAGATCGACGGAGTGGACGGCAAGAGCCCGTTCTCGGGCCAGGTCAGCGTGCTGGTCGGCAACGTCGACGGCGGCGATTACGACTTCGCCATGGCGTTCGTCAGCACGCCGCACATCAACTCGACCGACCTGATCCTGGTCTGACGAGCGTCGTCTTGGGCCCGCGCGGCCCGGGACGATCGCAGGAAGAGGCGCCCGGGCCCCGCTCGGGCGCCTTTTTCCTGCCGCGGCGACGCCGGTCGTGTTCGTGGGCCGTTCAGCCTGACCGGCATAATGGGGACGATGAGAGGGCGCCGCCGGGCGCCGAGGAGGGATGATGATTGCATTCGCTTCGCTGCTGCTCGCCGGCCTGTCGTCGGCCGCGGCCCAGGGCGTCCAGCCCGACCCGGCGACCTTCCGGCGCGACACGCCGGCCGTCGCGCCGCAAGGCGGCAAGGGCGGCCAGGGCATGGGGCGGATCAGCAAGGAGAGCGTGGCGATCGCCGCCTGCCGCGCCCGCGCCGCGACGCTCGGCGCTGCGACGTTCGGCGACCTGCGCCTGGCCGGCTACCGCACCTATCTGATCACCGGCACGATCGTGCCGCCGCGAGGCCGCGGCCGGACACTCAGCTACCGCTGCACGGTCCGCGGGGCAGGCGAGATCCTCGACTTCAAGACCGCGCGAGCGCCACGCTGAAGGCGGCCGCCGCACCTTGCGGCGCCGAAAAACCCCTGCGCCTCGAACCACTTTCCTGCGGCATCGCAGGCGACTAGCGTCTCTTGCAGTCGCTGATGGGGGAGGGGACGAATGGTGCTGACGATGGTTTCGGCCTTGCTGTTGCAGGGAGCGGCGCCGGCGGCGCCGCGCGCAGCGTTCGAGGAGCCTCCGGCGGCGCAGGAGCCGGCGGGGGAGATCGAGGCGGTGCTGATCGCACCGCTGTTCGCCGGCATGTTCGTCTGCGGCGAGCATGCCGCCGGCGAGCCGACCGTGGTCGGCGATGCGCTCGGCACCGATTGCCAGGTGATCGGCCGCGACGACGAGGGGTTTCGCCGCTTCTACCGCACCGACGGCAAGCGCAACGAGGATTGGTATTCCTGGGGCGCCGAGGTGCTCGCGCCGTTCGACGGCACGGTCACCGGGCTGTTCCCGAACGATCGGGTCAATGCGCCGGGAACCAGGGGCCGCCCGCCGGCCGGCATGCTGCAGATGCGCCGCGCGGACGGGCTGACGGTCGTCTACGCCCATGTCCGCGATTTCGCGGTGGCGGTCGGCGACCGGATCACGGCGGGGCAGGTCGTCGCCAGGGTCGGCAACAACGGGCCGTCCTACGCGCCGCATGTCCATGCCGGAGCCTATCGGGGCGTCGTCCCGCTGCAGATCCGCTGGGACCAGCGGGCGATGTGGAAGGCGCTGCGCGCGGCGGCCGCCGCCGAGACCGCTCCGGTCGTGAAGAAATGAGCAGGGCTGCAGTGCCGGCCTGACGGCATTTGGCTTCACAACGCGCGCGCCGTCTGAGATCCTTGGCCGACAGCGGGGTAAGACGATGCGGGCAGGGACAGGATTGTGGCGCGCGCTCGAGCGGGCGCGGACGCTGAACCTCGCGGCGGCAGGCGAACCGCGGCCGGTTTCCACCGGAGACGACGGCGTGACGCGGCGGCGTGTGCTCGCCGCCCTCGGCATGGCCGGCGCTGGGCTGCTGCTTCCCCGCACGCCCGCCTGGAGCCGCGCCGCCGGCAGGAGGATCGTCGTGGTCGGCGGCGGCCTGGCCGGCCTCGCCGCGCTCCGCCGGCTGCGGGCCGCGGGCGCGGACGCGATTCTCTACGAGGCGCGGGGCGCGGTCGGCGGCCGGACGCGCAGCGTGCGCGGCGTGTTCGCCCCCGATCATGCGTTCGACGAGGGCGGCCAGCTGGTCAATTCGGACCATCGCGACATGCGCGCGCTGGTCCGGGCGGCGGGGCTGCGGCTGATCGACCGCCGCGCCGGCGCACGCGGCGAGGAAGTGCAGATCGGCCGCGATAGCCGAAAGGTGCCCGAGGCGGCGCTGGCCGAGGAGCTGCGCGCGGTCGCCGCGGCGATCACCGCGGATTCGGACCGGCTCGACCGGGATTACGAGGCGGTGGCGCGGGAGATCGACGCTCTGTCGGTCACCGCCTATCTCGATCGGCAAGGGCTCGCGGCCGGCGACGCGCGCGATGCGCTGGAGGCGGGGATCCGCACCGAATACGGCCTCGAGCCGGTCGAGGCGTCGGCGCTCGAATTGCTGTTCAACCTGCCGACCGTCGACGGCGCGCGTTTCACCCGCCTCAGCCTCTCCGACGAGCGCTGGGTGGTGGACGGCGGCGCCGGGCGCGTCGCCGAGCGGCTGGCGGCGCGGATGGCGCCGGCGATCCGTCTCGGCAAGCGGCTCGCGGGGCTTGCCGTCGAGCCGGGACGGGTGCGGCTCGCCTTTGCCGACGGCGAGGAGGTCCTCGCCGACCGCGCCATCCTCGCGCTGCCGGCGCCGCTGCTGCGCGAGCTCCGGATCGAGGGGCCGCTGCCGTCGCCGTGGCGCGCGCTGATCGACGAGGTGCGGCTCGGCGCCAACGAGAAGGTGATCGTCGGCTACGATAAGGCGGCGTGGCGGCGCACGCTCGGCGGCGACGGCGCCATCTGGTCGAGCGAGGGCTTTTCCGAAGCGTGGGATGCCGCCTCTTCGCAGCGCGCCGCGGATGCGCCAGGGGCGCTCACCTATCTGCTCGGCGGCGGCCAGGTGGCGGCCGCGGCGGGCCAGGGGACGGCCGAGGTCGCGGCGGCCGCGCACCGCCGCACCGCGCCGCTGCTGTCGCTGCCGACGCCGAACGGCATATTGCGGCGGACGCGGTGGAGCGAGGACCCGCTCGCGCGCGGATCGTACATCGGCTTCCGCCCCGGCCAGCTCACCCGCTTCGGCGCGCTGCTCACCTTGGAGGAGGGCGGCGAGACCAGGGCAAGCGCCGCAGGGCCGCTGCTGTTCGCCGGCGAGTGGCTGTCCGACGCCTGGCCCGGCTATATGAACGGGGCCGTCCAGACCGGCCGCATCGCCGCGGACGCCGCGCTGGCGCCGGTCGGCTGACGCGCATCGCGGCTGCACGGCAGTGGTGGTGGAGGGGCCGGGGTCCTGTCGATCCGCGCGGCCCCTCCACCGCGCTTCGCGCGGTCCCCCTTCCCATCCGCTCCGCGGACAGGGAGGATAAGCGGCGCGGTTGCAGCCGGCGGCGCGGTCGGCTAGCAGCGCCTCAGTGCCCCTGTGGCGGAATTGGTAGACGCACTCGACTCAAAATCGAGCGCCGCAAGGCATGCCGGTTCGACTCCGGCCGGGGGCACCACTTTCCCGACCGATCCGCCGCTGCGCATCGGCGCAGCCTTCCCGGCGTCCCCGCGCCGCCAGAGGCGCCCCCGACGGGCGCGCTCCAGCACGGCCGGAGACTACCGTAGCGAACACTAGGTCTCTCTCTGCGGCCCTTGCTGACAATCGTGAAAAGAAGCGCGGAGCGATCCGCATGCGTCCGGACCCGCCTATAACCTCATCCAGAAGGGACTGGACCAAAACGATTTTCCAGATGAGGGCATATCGATAGCATAACGCCCGCGATGGGGCAGACCACGATCTTCCGTCGACCGCCGTTGGGCCATGGGCTTTTCCGGCTCTCCTTCGGGAAGAGGTGCAAGGCAGGCCCTGGCCGCTGATCTGACCGTCGCCACGGCGGCTCTGCAGACCCGATCGACGCTGTGATCCGGGGGCCGTTCCGGCGCCCGGCTCGCCCATCCCTGACCTCACCCAAAGCTGCCGTTCAGCACGCCGGATCGTCTCCGGCGATCCCTTCGCTCGTCCGGCGGCCGAGTGCAAACCTTTGTTTTTCCACAGGATAGAGTGACCTTCATGCGTAAACACAATTTCTTGCTCACTGTCGCCTCGTTCGCGCTCGTCTCTCCGGCGATGGCTGCGACCGAGGCTTCGACGCTCACCCAGGACGGCGAAGCCTCTGCTTCCAAGACGCCCGAGAAGGAAGTCTTCTCGACCGGCGTCGCCAAGGGCCGCGACCGGCTCGACAGCGCTACGTCCACGAGCTCGCTGAAAGCGGCCGAGATCGAGAAGATCGGCGCCCGCTCGCTCGCCGAGGTGTTCCGCAACATCCCCGGCATCCGCGCCGAGAACGTCAGCGGCGAGGGCAATGCCAGCTACTCGATCCGCGGCCTGCCGCTCGCGTCGAGCGGCTCCAAGTTCCTGCAATTCCAGGAAGACGGCCTGCCGGTGCTCGAGTTCGGCGATCTCGCCTACGTCTCGCCGGACCTGTTCCTGCGCGCCGATCTCAACCTCGCCCAGATCGAGACGATCCGCGGCGGCTCCGCCTCGACCTTCGCGTCCAACTCGCCGGGCGGCGTAATCAACCTGATCTCCAAGACCGGCGACGTCGAGGGCGGCGCGGTCCAGGCCACCGCCGGGCTCGATTATGAGAACTATCGGCTCGACTTCGACTACGGCAGCCGGATCAACGACACGCTGCGCTTCCACGTCGGCGGCTTCTACCGCAGCGGCGAAGGCCCGCGCGACGTCGGCTACACCGCCTACAAGGGCGGCCAGGTGAAGCTCAACGTCACCAAGGAATTCGACGGCGGCTACGTGCGGCTCCATGCCAAGCTGCTCGACGACCGTACGCCCGCCTACATGCAGGCGCCGGTGCGGGTGACCGGCACCAACGACGATCCCAGGTTCGAGAGCGTGCCGGGCTTCGACATCGGCCGCGACAGCCTGCAGTCGCGGAACCTCGGCCAGGTTCTCACCCTCGACCGCACCAACCAGACGAAGCGCGTGGATTTCCGTGACGGCATGCACGTCACGCAGAAGGCGGTCGGGCTCGAATCCCAGTTCGACATCGGCGGCTGGACGGTCACCGAACGCTTCCGCTTCTCGAACAATTCGGCCGACATCAGCCAGCTGTTCGGCCTGCGCGCCGTCCCGGCGGCCCTGCTTGCCCCCACTCTGGGGGGACCCGGCGCGCGGCTGAGCTATGCCACTGGCCCCAATGCCGGCCAGGCGATCGCCGATCCGTTGACGCTGAACGGCAACGGCCTGCTCGTGCCGTCGCTGCTGATGAACTTCCAGGTCGACGGGGTCGACAACGCCACCAACGACCTGCGCGCCAGCCGTGTCTGGGAGATCGGCGGCGGCAAGCTGACGGCGACCGCCGGCTTCTACAAGTCGATGCAGGAGGTCGACGCCGCCTGGCTGTTCGGCTCCGCAGTGAGCGACGTCAACGGCGGCGGCGACGCCGCGCTGATCGACATCACGACGGCGACCGGCATCCATCAGACCCAGGCCGGCATCTTCGCCTACAGCGCGCTGATCGCCAACAACAACGCCGGCTACCGCCGCGACTTCGACGTCGATTACCACGTGAACGCGCCTTACGGCTCGCTCAACTACCATATCGGCAAGGTCGCGATCGGCGGCAGCATCCGCTACGATTACGGCAGCGCCGAAGGCTCGCTGCTCGGTTCCGAGCTCGGCGGTGGTCGGATCGGCATCCGCCCGGTGGACGTCAACGGCGACGGCGTCATCGCGCCGGCCGAGACGCGCACCAGCGTCCTGCCGCTGACCAGCCCGGCGCCGGTCGATTACGATTACCACTATCTGAGCTATTCGGCGGGCATCAATTACCGCATCGCCGAGCCGCTGGCCGTCTTCGCCCGTTACAGCCGCGGCGGCCGGGCGAGCGCGGACCGGATCCTGTTCACCCCGGCGGTGAGCGCGGTCACCGGCAGCCTCACCGACAAGAAGGACGGCTTCGACACGGTCAAGCAGACCGAGCTGGGCGTGAAGTTCCGCCAGTCGGACATGGCGCTGAACCTGACGGGCTTCCTTGCCGACACCGGCGAGCGGAACCTGCAGATCGCTTCGGGCGCCGACGGCCAGCCGACGCTGCTGCGCATCATCCGCAGCTACCGCGCCTATGGCGTGGAAGCGGAGGGCAGCATCCGCCGCGGTCCGTTCAGCCTCACGGCGGGCGCGACCTACACCAAGGCGGAGATCAGGGACGACGTGTTCAACCCGGCGATCATCGGCAACACGCCGCGTCACCAGGCGGATTTGATCTTCCAGCTGACGCCGCAGGTGCAGACCGACCGTTTCTCGATCGGCGCGAACATCGTCGGCACCACCGACAGCTATGCGCAGGACGTCAACCTGCTGAAGATGCCGGGCTATACCGCGGTCAACCTGTTCGCCCAGCTGCGGGCGAGCGACCGGGTGCAGCTGATGCTGAACGTGAACAACCTGTTCGACACGGTCGGCATCGCGGAGATCGCCGAGGCGACGATCCCCGCGACGAACGTGGTGATGGCGCGGACCATTCCGGGCCGCACGATCTCCACCTCGCTCCGCTTCTCGTTCTGAGCTGGGCCGGGCGGCCGGGGCGCTGTTTCGCGCCCCGGCCGCCCGGTCGCCTTTGAAGGTTCCAAGATGTTGAAATCGGTAAAGATCCCGAGGAAGCTCGGCCTCGCCTTCCTGACGATCTGCGCGTCCGCGGCGATCATGATGATCGTGTTCTACGTGAACGTGATGTCGATCAGCGCGACGACCGACCGAAATAACGAAAGCCAGTCCATCCACGCCAAGGCCCTGGCGCTGGAGACGGCGATCCTGCGCCAGAACAGCCAGATGCGCGGCTATCTGGTGACCGGCGACGCCTCGTACCTGAAGTCCTATTACGAAGGCCGCGACGAGTACGACAAGGTGACGGTCGAGCTCGAGCGGATGCTGGTCGATCCGGTACTCAAGGACGCCGTCCTCAAATCCCGCGAGGAGACCGCCGCCTGGCGCAAGCAGTGGAGCGACCGCCTGATCGCGCGCGTCAAGGCTGGCGAGCGCGACGCGGCGCAGGCCGAGGTCCGCGCGGCCGGCAAGGCGGTGCTGACCAGCGCCGCGGTGCTACCGCTGCGCGACGTCCGCGATGCCCAGCAGACGCTGATCGAGGAGAATTCCGCCCGCCAGCGTACCGCGATCTCCACCGCGCTCGTCGTGCTGGCGATCGGCGGTATCGCGCTGATCGGCATCGCGATTGCCCTAGCGGTGATGCTGAGCCGGCTGATTGCCCAGCCGATCACCAACCTCACCAGCACGATGGCCGAACTCGCTGCCGGCCGGAACGACATCGCCGTGCCCGATGCCGATCGCTCCGACGAAATAGGGGCGATGGCGAAGGCGGTGGGCGTGTTCCGCGACGCGGCGATCGCGCAGGAGAGAGCGAGCGCGGAGAAGGCGGCGGCCGATGCCGCGCAGCAGCATGTCGTCGCCGAGGTCGCCGACGCGCTCGGCAGGCTTTCGGCCGGCGATCTCACCGTCTCGCTGCACGACTTCCCCGGCGACTATCGCAAGCTCGAGGAGGATTTCAACGCAGCGGTGAGCGAGCTTCGCGCCGCGATGGAGACGATCGCCCGCTCGACTGCCAATCTCCAGGGCGGCGCCGGCGAGATCAGCGCCGCGTCCGACGATCTTTCCCGCCGCACCGAGCATCAGGCGGCGACGCTGGAGCAAACGGCGGCGGCGATGACGCAGATCACTACGACGGTGCAGAACAGCGCGGTCGGCGCGAACGAGGCCAACAAGCTCGTGCTCGCCACCCAGGCCGATGCCAGCGAGAGCAGCAAGGTGGTCGCCGACGCGGTCGCCGCCATGGCCGAGATCGAGACGTCGAGCCAGGAGATCACCAAGATCATCGAGGTGATCGACAAGATCGCGTTCCAGACCAACCTGCTGGCGCTCAACGCCTCGGTCGAGGCGGCGCATGCCGGCGAGGCGGGCCGCGCGTTCGCGGTCGTCGCCAACGAGGTCCGCGCGCTTGCCCAGCGCTCCGCCGACGCGGCGCAGGAGATCGGCACTTTGATCACCAATTCTTCCAAGCAGGTGGACGGCGGCGTCGCCCTGGTCGGCGAGGCGGGCAAGGCGCTCGGCCGGATCATCGGCTCGGTCGACGAGATCAGCGGCCTGGTGTCGCAGATCGCGATGGCCGCCGATCAGCAATCGACCGCGCTCGCCCAGGTCAACACCGCCATCACCGAGATGGACAAGGTGACCCAGCAGAACGCGGCGATGGTTGAGGAGAGCAATGCGGCCGCCCGCAGCCTCGCCGACGAGGCGACCGGCCTGGCGCGGCTGGTCGGCCGGTTCGACACCGGCAGCGGGGCGCAGGGCGCCGCGTCCGCCCGCTCGGGCCGCGGTCGACGGGTCGCCGCCTGAGCCTGTCCGGACATCAGGACGTGCCGTGCGCCGGAGGTCCGGCGCACGGCGAAGAGGAGTGAATATGAATATGATGGCGGCCGTCGCGGTCCGGGGTGAGCTCGGACGCCAGGCCGAGATCGCCCGGGCGCTCGGCTCCTCGTTCGTGGCCGCAGTGCTGGAAGCGGGCGAGCGACAGCTCGGTCGGGCGCCGCAGACCGCCGCGCTGATCGCCGCCTGGCCCTCGGATCCGTCGGCGGCGGCGCTGGCCATGCGGTTCAACGGCGCGCTTCACGCTCTCGCCCGCCGCGGCCTGCCGCCGGTGCTGAGGGCGCTCTACCGCCGCGAGCATGACGATTACGACGGCGCGGTCGGCGCGGCGCTGGCCGAAGCCGACGGCTTTATCGCCGAGTGGATGCGCGATCCGCCGCAGACCAACGAAGTCGCGCGCGCCGCGGCGATCGCGGCGGCGCTGATGGCGGCGCGGCGCCGCTTCGGCCAGCCGTTCGAGCTGATCGAGATCGGATCGAGCTGCGGGCTCAACCTCAACCTCGCGCACTACCGCTACGATCTCGGCGGTGTCGCGGCGGGCGCCGCCGATTCGCCGGTGCGCATCGCGCCCGAATGGCGTGGACCGGCCCCTTGCGCGGCGCCGATCGACATCGCCGCGGCGCGCGGGGTGGACCTGAAGCCACTCGACCCCGCTGACGAGGCGACCCGTGAGCGGCTGCTCTCCTTCGTCTGGGCCGACCAGCCGGAGCGGGCCAAGCGGCTCGAGGCGGCGCTCGCCCTCGCGCGCCACCACCCGCCGAGGATCGATCGCGCCGACGCTCTGCCCTGGCTGCGGGCGCGGCTGCAGGCGCCGCAGGGCGATGTCTGCCGCGTCGTCTTTCACTCGATGGTGCTGCAATATCTCGGCGAGGCGGACCGGCAGGCGCTCGTCGAGACGATCGCGCGCGCCGGCGCCGTAGCCTCGGACGAGCGGCCGCTCGCCTGGATCGGCTTTGAATGGACTCCCTCGCGCAGCGAGGTGCAGCTGCGCCTGACCTGCTGGCCAGGCGGCGAGACCCGCATCCTCGCGACCTGCCATCCTTATGGCGCCTGGATCGACTGGCGCGGCTGAGGGACGGCTCCACCGGCTTGACGCATCGGCGCCGGTCGCCTTCGTTGGGCGGATGACGACCAACTATCTCGACACGTTCATCGCCGTCTCTCCGGACTGCCCGTCGACGAGCGGCGTCCTACCGCGCGAGGGCACGGTCGCCGCGCTCCAGCTCGACCTGCTCCGCGCCCGGCCCTACGCTTTGACCAGCGACGACCTGCTGTTCGAGGTGCATGTCCGGCGCAGCGGCGGCGAGGCGATGGAGCGCGCGGCCTTCTTCGCGCGCGCCCAGGCGTGCCTGCGCGCCTCGCCGCTGGTGAAGCAGCACGGCTGGGGCCTGCACCACGATGGCGAGGGCCGGGTCGCGGCCTATCCGGTCGACAGCGACGATTATGCGCGGCTCCTCGCCGATCCGTCGCTCAAGCAGGTGCGGGGGATGCGCAGCCGCCGCGCCTGACGTCTCGGCTCAGCCCGGCGCCAGCGGCAGGGTGAGGCGAAAGACGGTGCCGCGGCCCGGGCCGGGCTCGGCGGCGATGCGGCCGCCGTGCGCCTCGACAATGGTGCGGCTGATCGCCAGGCCGACGCCCATGCCGTCGTCCTTGGTCGAGACGAACGAATCGAAGATCGTCGGAAGCAGCTCGGCGGGGATGCCGCAGCCGGTGTCGCGCACCACGATCATCGCGCAGGGCCCGTCGCGGCGCGCGGCGATCTCGATCCTCTTCTCCGCGGCGCCGGCCATCGCCTCGACCGCGTTGCGGACGAGATTGACGATCACCTGCTGGATCTGGACCCGGTCTCCGAGAATGCGCAGATCGGGCGCGATGTCGTAGACGATCGGCACGTCGGCGCCGGTGAGCGCGAGATGGGCCGCCTCGACCAGGCACGGGGTGAGCTCGATCGGCGCCTTGATCACCTCGCCGCGCGTGGTCATCAGCCGCAGGCGGCGGATGATCTCGCCGGCGCGATGGGCATTGTCGCTGATCGCTTCCACCGCCTCGTCGACCGGCTGGAGCGCCGTCGCGTCGGTCAGGCGGCGCAGGGCGGACGCATAATTGAGGATTGCGGCGAGCGGCTGGTTGAGCTCATGCGCCAGAGCCGAGGCCATCGCGCCCATCGCGCTGACCCGGGAGATGTGGATGAGATCGGCCTGGAGCTTCTCGGCGACGGCGTGCTCGGCGGCGAGCTTCGCCTCCGTCTCGACCTTCTCGGTGATGTCCTGGGTGACGCCGAGGAAGCGGCTGTTGCGGCGGCTGCCGCGGAACACGACCTGGGCGCGGCTCCGGAGCGTGCGGATCGCGCCGTCCGGCCGGTTGATCCGATACACCTCCTCGTACATCATCCCGGTCTCGCGGGCGTAATTCACCCGATCGTCGAACCGGGCGCGATCGTCCGCGTGGATCATCGATTGGACGAGCGCCATCGTCGGCACCGTCGTTGCGGGATCGACACCGAAGATGCGGAAGGTCTCCTGCGACCAGCTCAGGGCGCCGCTGGCCAGATCGAAGTCCCAGGCGCCGACGCCGGCGATGCGGAGCGCCTCGTGCAGCAATTGCTCGCGATCGACGGCCTGCTCCCCCGCCTCGTCGCGCCGCGCACCCGCCGCGCGAGCGTCCGGCGCCGCCAGGGAGCCGTCCCGCCATCCCGTGCCCGGTTCGCTCATCGCGCCGCCCGAAGGACGGCAGGTTGCTCTGCCCAGTCGCGCATCCGTTTCCCAGTGCGTTCGTTCTCGTCACGGAACGGCGTCGCTCCATAACAAGCCGCAGCGAAGGCTGTCGACGCCGGAAACGTCCGCAGGCGCGACCGGTCCGCCGCCCCCGCGAGACGCGGCGTCACGGCGCGTGATTTCGCGCGCCGCGGCTGTTAACGCTTGGCGAGGCTTCAAGGGGAAGCGAGCGGCAGGGCGGCGTCGGCCGGCCGAGACAGGATCGCGGAGGCGAATGAACAGGTTGCAGGGACCGGGGGCGCCGGGCGAGGCGAAAGCGAGCGAGCCCCATCATCACGAAAGCGAATCCGACAGCTATCGCCGCGACCGGCTGCTCGCTGCGCTGACCCTGATCGCCGGGGCCGGCCTGACGCTCGCCGTGCCGTTCGCCTTGCGGGCCGGGGCCGAATTCTTCCTGCCCGTGACGGCGGCGCTGGTGATCGCGATCGCGCTCGTCCCGCTGCTCGAGTGGCTCGAGCGGCGCGGCCTTCCCTCGGGGCTGGCGGCCTTCGTCTGCCTGCTGCTGTTCATCGTCGCGGCCAACATCGCGATCGCCTCGATCGTGCTGCCCGCGGCCGAATGGGTGCGGCTGGTCCCCGAGCGGATCGGCCGGATCCGCGACACGCTGGCGCCGCTGCTCGAGGTCTATTCGGACCTCGAACGCTTCATCAACGACATCGTCGACGAATTCGGCGCCGGCGCCGAGGCGCCGCGCACGGTGGCGGTCGAGACTCCCAACTCGCTGCTCGACATCATCGCCACCTCGGCGCCGCACGCCGCGATCCAGATGTTCTTCGCGATGCTGGTGATCTTCTTCTTCCTGTCGGGATGGTCGGCGATGCGGCGGCGCACGATCGTCGCGCGGACCAGCTTCGACGGCGCGATGACGACGGCGCGGGCGATCCAGCAGGTGGTCGACGCGACCTCCACCTATCTCGGCACGATCACCGTGGTGAACGTCACCCTTGGCCTGGTCGTCTCCTTCGTCCTCTACCTGCTCGACATGCCGACGCCGCTGATGTGGGGCGGCATCGTCGCGGTGCTGAACTACGTGCCCTATCTCGGCCCGATCGCCTCGGTGCTGCTGCTCGCTCTGGGCGGGCTGATGGCGTTCACCGATCCCTGGTACGCCTTCCTGCCGGCGCTGGCCTTCGCCTCGCTGCACCTGATCGAGGCCAATCTGGTGACGCCGATGCTGGTCGGCCGCCGGCTGACGATCAATCCGTTGCTGATCCTGGTCGCCCTGAGCTTCTGGGCCTGGGTGTGGGGGACGACCGGCGCCCTGCTCGCGGTGCCGCTGCTGATCATCGCCAAGACCGTGCTCGACGCCGCCGGGCGGCCCGACATTGCCGGCTTCCTGTTCGAGGAAGGGACGCTCACCGGCGGCCATCACGAGGAGCATGGCGAGGAAAATCGCCCGGCGTGAAAAAGCCCGACGGAGCGTGTTGACAGGTTCCGAACCGTCCCCTAGTTGCCCGCTCCAACGCGGGTGTAGCTCAGTTGGTTAGAGCGCCGGCCTGTCACGCCGGAGGTCGCGGGTTCGAGCCCCGTCACTCGCGCCATTATCCAGGAGACGCAGTCGCTTAGGCGACGCTCTCCTGGCCGAATGGCTCCCCCGAAGAAGGGGTCGAGCCGCTTTCAAGACATCAAAAACGAGCCTCAGCCCCGCGGCCGTCTCCAGCGCCCGGTCTCCATCCACTGGAGGAGGGGCTTGAGCGGCGCGATCCAGATGATCCCGGCGACGATGAAATAGAGCGCCTGGAGCGGCCAGGGGGTCTCGCCGATCAGCTCGGCGCCGGCGGTGACCAGGATTGCCCAGACCGCGATCAGCAGCAGGATCAGGAAGATTCCCGCGGGTTTGCGCCAGGTCGGGTTCATCGGCAGTCGATCCATTCGCCAGGGGTTGCGAGCGCATCCAGGGGCACGTCCCAGGGATCGCCGTCGAACGGCTCATCGAGGATCTGGTGCTCCCAGGCAATGCCGATGGTGAACACCGGCCCGCCCTCGCGCAGATGGGCGAGGGCGCGATCGTAATGGCCCTTGCCGTGGCCGATGCGGGTACCGCGGCGGTCGGCGGCGACGAGCGGGACGATCACCGTATCGGGGGCGAGCGCCTCGGCGGACGCGGGCGGCTGGAGCACGCCCCACGGGCTCGGCTCCGTCGCCGGCGCCTCGCGGAACAGCATCCGCGCGTCGCGATCGAGGAACCAGGGCAGGGCGCCGCGCCGGCCGCCGCCGAGCCGCTCGAGGATCGGATAGGGGCTGATCTCGTCCTTCAGCGGATGGTAGAGGCCGACGATACGGGCACCGTTCAGATGGGGCAGGACGGTCTCGGCGAGCCTGGCCTCGAGCTCGGCGCGCAGTGCGGGCGCCAGCGAGCGGGCGTACCGCCGCCGCTCCTCGAGCGCGTGGGCGCGCAGCGCGTGTTTGTCGGGATTCGCATTCATGTCGGCAGCTGAACGGTTGCGGCGCGATTCTTTTCCGGCCGCCCGCGAGCAAGAGCGGCTTCGCTGCCGGGACGCGCTGCCGCGCGGGGGACGGGAAGTGACGGGACCGCCATGGCCGTTTGCTGGAATATCCTCTGACGCCAGAACGTCAGGTGGGGACCATTTAGACCGGACCAGGATCCGGCCAGGGACAGCCCCCGAGGATGTCTTTATCGCCTCAGGGATGTTCGCAAAAGCTCGTACCGGGCAGTACCCGTCAACGTGCAATGTAGGGACTGGCGCCGCCGGTCTCAAGCCTCGAGGCGAGGCGCTCCATCCGTTCGGCGAGGCGCTCGAGCGCATCGGCGACCGCAGGGTCGTCCTGGGCGCCCGCGCCGGCTTCGGCGGCCGGCTGAGCGGACGGCGGCGGGGCAGGGGCTTCGCCGTCGCGCTCGCTGAGCTGATCGGCGAGCAGCAGGGCGGCGATGAGCAGCTGGCGGGTCTCGCCGAGCGCGCCCAGCGCCCCGGCGGCGTCGCGCGCCTTCTGGTCGACGATCGCGGCAACGGCGCGGAGATGGTCCTCCTCGCCGGCGCGGCAGGCGACCTGGTAGCGGCGGGTGCCGATCTCGATCTCGACGCTGGGCATCAGCCGGCGCTCTCGCTGCCGATCAGCCGGTCGATCTGGGCGATCGCCCCCTCGACCCGGGAGCGCAGCGCGTCATGGGCACGGCGCAGGCGTTGATGGGCTTCGGCCGCATCGCCGTCCGGTTCCGGCCGGGGCTGGGCGGCGCGCGCGGAGTCCGCCGCCGCCTCGATGCGGGCGAGCGCCTCCTCGATCCGGCCGATCGCGTCTATCGCTCGCCTCTGCGCCATCGCCCCTTCTACCATGTTCGTCCCGGCAGGGAAACGACCGCGCGTGCGATCGTCCGGCGCGGCCGGTAGCCGCCGCGCCGGTGTTGACGCAAGACGCGCCGCCTCTAAAGGAACGGGCGAGCGGGGCCGATCCTGGAGCCTGCCCCGCCCGCCCGCCGGGCGCTCCACTTCATGGGAATCATCATGGCTGCCGAAACGAGACTGCTCGCCAACGCCATTCGCGCCCTGGCGATGGACGCTGTCCAGGCAGCCAATTCGGGGCATCCCGGCATGCCGATGGGCATGGCCGACGTCGCCACCGTGCTGTGGACCGAGCATTTGAAGCACGATCCCGCCGATCCCGCCTGGCACGACCGAGACCGCTTCGTGCTATCGGCCGGGCACGGCTCGATGCTGATCTACGCTCTGCTCCACCTGACCGGCTACGCCCAGCCGACGATGGACGACATCCGCAACTTCCGGCAGCTGAGCAGCCCCTGTGCCGGCCATCCCGAGAACTTCCTCCTGCCCGGAGTCGAGGCGACCACCGGCCCGCTCGGCCAGGGGGTGGCGATGGCGGTCGGCATGGCGATCGCCGAGCGCCACCTCAACGCCGAGTTCGGCGACGATCTGGTCGACCATCGCACCTGGGTGATCGCCGGCGACGGCTGCCTGATGGAGGGCGTCAACCACGAGGCGGCGGGCCTCGCCGGCCATCTCGGCCTCGGCCGGCTGAACGTGCTGTGGGACGACAACCGGATCACGATCGACGGCGCGACCGATCTCTCGACGTCCGAGGATATCGCGGCGCGCTATCGCGCTTATGGCTGGCACGTCGCCCAGTGCGACGGTCACGATTTCGCCAGCATCCGCGCCGCGCTCGCCGAGGCCGCGGCCGATCCGCGCCCGTCGCTGGTCGCCTGCCGGACGATCATCGGCTGGGGTGCGCCGAACAAACAGGGCACGTCGGCGACGCACGGCGCCGCGCTCGGCGTCGACGAGGTCGCCGCGGCCCGCAAGCAATTGGTGTGGGACAGCGAGCCGTTCGACATCCCGCAGCCGATCCTCGACGCCTGGCGTGCCGCCGGCCGCCGCGGCGCCGGCGCGCATGAGGCGTGGCGCACCCGGCTTGCCGCCTCCCCGAAGCGCGAGGAGCTGGTGCGGCGGATGGAGGGACGGCTGCCGGCCGACACCGGCCTCGCCGCCCATCTCGACTCGCTCGCCGCCACGCCGCAGAAGATCGCCACCCGCAAGGCCTCCGAGATGGCGCTCGAGGCGATCAACGCCGCCATTCCGGAGACTTTGGGCGGCTCGGCCGATCTCACCGGTTCGAACAATACCAAAACGAAGGCGCAGAAGCCACTGACGAAAAACGATTATTCGGGCCGCTACATCTATTACGGCATCCGCGAGTTCGGCATGGCCGCGGCGATGAACGGCATGGCGCTGCACGGCGGCGTCATTCCCTACGGCGGCACCTTCCTGGTCTTCGCCGATTATTGCCGGCCGGCGATCCGCCTGTCGGCGCTGCAGCAGGTGCGGGCGATCTACGTGATGACTCACGATTCGATCGGCCTGGGCGAGGACGGGCCGACCCACCAGCCGGTCGAGCATCTGATGAGCCTGCGGATGATCCCGAACCTCGCCGTCTATCGCCCGGCCGACGCGGTCGAGACGGCGGAATGCTGGGCGCTGTCGCTCGCGCGCGCCGACGGGCCGTCGCTGCTCGCGCTCACCCGCCAGAATCTGCCGCAGCTCCGCACCGGCCGCAGCGACAATCTCTGCGCCCGCGGCGCCTATCGCCTGCGCGGCGCCGGCGCGGCGCGCCGGGTGGTGCTGGTCGCGACCGGCTCCGAGGTCGAGGTCGCCGTCAAGACGGCAGAGGCGCTGGAGGGGCAGGGGATCGGGGCCGACGTCGTCTCGATGCCCTGCTGGTCCCTGTTCGACGCCCAGGACGCCGCCTATCGCGCCGACCTGTTGCCGGCCGATGCGCTGATCGTCTCGATCGAGGCGGGGACGACGCTCGGTTGGGAGCGCTATACCGGCCGCCACGGCCTCAACATCGGCCTCGACCGCTTCGGGGCGTCGGCCCCGGCCGAGGACCTTTTCCGCCGCTTCGGCTTCACTGCCGAAGCGATCGTGCCGCAGGTGATCGCGGCGCTCGAAAACAAGGGAGATCAGTGAGATGGCTACCAGAGTTGCGATCAACGGCTTCGGCCGCATCGGGCGCCTCGTCGCGCGCGCCATTCTCGAGAAGCCGGAAAGCGGGCTGGAGTTGGTGTCGATCAACGACCTGGCCGATGCCCAGTCAAACGCCCTGCTGTTCAAGCGCGACAGCGTGCACGGCACCTACAAGGGCGAGGTCCGCGCCGAGGGCAACGACCTGATCGTCGACGGCCGCCGAATCCACGTCACCGCCGAGCGCGACCCGGCCAAGCTGCCGCACGCGCAGAACCAGGTGGATATCGCGCTGGAGTGCACCGGCTTCTTCACGTCTGCCGACAAGGCCGGCGCGCATCTCACTGCAGGGGCGAAGAAAGTCCTGATCTCTGCGCCGGCCAAGGGCGTCGATCTCACCGTCGTCTTCGGTGTCAATGACGACAAGCTCGAGGCCGGCCACACGATCGTCTCCAACGCATCGTGCACGACCAACTGCCTCGCTCCGGTCGCTAAGGTGCTGAACGATGCGATCGGCATCGAGCGCGGCCTGATGACCACGATCCACAGCTACACCAACGACCAGAAGATCCTCGACCAGATCCACCCGGACATGCGCCGGGCGCGTGCCGCGGCGATGTCGATGATCCCGACCACGACCGGTGCCGCGCGCGCGGTCGGCGAGGTGCTTCCGGAGCTCAAGGGCAAGCTCGACGGCTCGGCGGTGCGCGTGCCGACCCCGAACGTCAGCCTGGTCGATCTCACCTTCACGCCGAAGCGCGACACCACGCTCGACGAGGTCAACGGCGCGCTGCGCGCCGCCGCCGAGGGGCCGCTGAAGGGCATCCTCCAGTTCATCGAGGAGCCTTTGGTCTCGATCGACTTCAATCACGATCCGCATTCGTCGAGCGTCGACAGCCTCGAGACCGCGGTGCTGGAAGGCAAATTGGTCCGCGTCGTCTCCTGGTACGACAATGAATGGGGCTTCTCGAACCGCATGGTCGATACGGCCAGCGCGATGGCGAAGCTGCTGTAAGAGGAAGGGGCGGTCCGGTCGGGCCGCCCCGTTTCGTTCAAGGGAAGCCGATGACCTTCAAGACGCTCGACGATCTCTCCGACGTGCACGGCAAGCGCGTGCTGGTGCGCGTCGACCTCAACGTGCCGATGGCCGATCTCAAGGTGACCGACGACACGAGGCTGCGGGCGACGCTGCCGACGGTGACCGAGCTCGCCGATCGCGGCGCGATCGTCCTGCTGCTCGCCCATTTCGGCCGGCCGAAGGGAGAAAGGCGGCCCGACATGTCGCTGTCGCTGGTGACCCGCGCCTATGAGGAGGTGCTCGGCCGGCCGGTCCGCTTCGTCGGCGATTGCCAGGGCGAGATGGCGGCGGCGAACGTCGCCGACATGCAGCCGGGCGACGTCGCGATCCTCGAGAACACCCGCTTCCACAAGGGCGAGGAGAAGAACGATCCGGAGCTCGCCCGCGCGATGGCGGCGCTCGGCGATCTCTACGTCAACGACGCTTTCTCGGCCGCCCATCGCGCCCATGCCTCGACCGAGGGGCTGGCGCACCTGCTGCCGGCCTACGCCGGGCGGGCGATGGAGGCCGAGCTCAAGGCGCTGGAGAAAGCGCTCGGCGCGCCGGAGCGGCCGGTCGCGGCCGTGGTCGGCGGCGCCAAGGTCTCGACCAAGCTCGAGGTGCTCCGCCATCTCGTCGCCAGGGTCGACCATCTGATCATCGGCGGCGGCATGGCCAACACCTTCCTCGCCGCGCGCGGGGTCGACGTCGGCAAGTCTCTGGCCGAGCACGACCTCACGCCGGTCGCCAACGAGATCCTCGAGGCCGCCGATCGGGCGAATTGCACCGTCCATTTGCCTTATGACGTCGTGGTGGCGAAGGAATTCGAGGCCAATCCGCCGTCGCTCAGGACCTGCAACGTCCACGAGGTCGCGGCGGACGAGATGATCCTCGACGTCGGGCCGGCCGCGGTCGAGGCGCTGGCCGATGCGATCAAGACCTGCCGGACGCTGGTGTGGAACGGGCCGCTCGGCGCGTTCGAGACGGTGCCGTTCGACGCGGCGACGGTGGCGCTCGCCCAGACCGCCGCGGCGCTGACCCAGAGCGGCAGCCTGGTCTCGGTCGCCGGCGGCGGCGATACGGTCGCCGCGCTCAACCATGCCGGCGTGGCCGACGAGTTCAGCTTCGTGTCGACCGCCGGCGGCGCCTTCCTCGAATGGATGGAAGGCAAGGCGCTGCCCGGTGTCGAGGCGCTCGAGACCGCCTGATCATTCGAAAAAAGCACGATCATCCAAGGGAGAGTGAGATGAGCATCACACCGGCCGTGAAGTCGATCCTCGCGAATTACGAGAGCGACAATCCGGGCGTCAAAGCGAACCTGGTCCGCATCCTGATGCAGGGCCGGCTCGGCGGCACCGGCAAGCTGATCATCCTTCCGGTCGATCAGGGATTCGAGCACGGACCGGCGCGCAGCTTCTCGGTCAACCCGCCCGCCTACGATCCGCATTACCATTATCAGCTGGCGATCGACGCCGGCCTCTCGGCCTATGCGGCGCCGCTCGGCGCGCTGGAGGCGGGGGCGGGGACCTTCGCCGGCCAGATCCCGACAATCCTCAAGGTCAACAGCTCGAACAGCTGGGCGACCTCGAGCGATCAGGCGGTGACCGGCACCGTCGACGACGCGCTGCGCCTCGGCTGCTCGGCGATCGGCTTCACCATCTATCCGGGCGCCGACAACGTCTTCGACATGATGGAGGAGATTCGCGAGATGTCGGCCGAGGCGAAGGCGGTCGGCATCGCGACGGTGATCTGGTCCTATCCGCGCGGCGGCAAGCTGTCGAAGGACGGGGAGCTGGCGCTCGACGTCGGCGCCTATGCCGCGCACATGGCGGCGCTGCTCGGCGCGCACATCATCAAGGTGAAGCTGCCTTCCGCGCATATCGAGCAGAAGGAGGCGCAGAAGCCCTATGAGGGGACCGACTGGTCGGCCCAGGCCGACCGCGTCCGTCACGTCGTGCAGAGCTGCTTCAACGGCCGCCGCATCGTCGTCTTCTCGGGCGGCGCAGCCAAGGGCGCCGATGCCGTCTACCAGGATGCCCGCGACATTCGCGACGGCGGCGGCAACGGCTCGATCATCGGCCGCAACACCTTCCAGCGCCCGCGCGACGAAGCGATCGCGATGCTCGACCGCCTGATCAGGATCTACAAGGGCGAGGAGTGAGCGAGGCGTGACTCCCTCTCCCCTTCAGGGGAGAGGGAAGCGAGCGTAGCGAGCAGGGAGAGGGGGAGTCTATTTCCAGGCGCCGAGTCCTTC